>VGCD01000055.1 GCA_016870215.1 Actinomycetota bacterium | reverse complement strand
CTCTGTCACAGACGTGGTTCGAGAACTTCGGTCGATGTTCGTCGACCGTGGTTTTGCCTATGACATATGGGTCACCGTCAAACGTCTACTTCTGGGATATGTCTTTGGTTCACTCGTCGGTCTGTTGTTTGGCTTCGTGCTGGGTCTCAATCGGCTCACTCGCAAAGCTCTTGAACCAATCCTGAACGCCTTGTACACCGTGCCGAAGATCGCGCTTCTCTCGCCATTGCTCATCGCCTTTGGTTTCTATGACAAGCCGATTGTGGTACTCATTGCCATCACGGTGTTTTTCTTCGTGTGGGTTCCTACCCAAGCAGCCGTCATGAGTGTTCAATCAAGTTTTCGAGAAGCGGCAACAGTGTTCGGCGTCAATCGCTGGCAAATGTTCCGCCACGTGATGCTTCCTGCGACGCTGCCGAGCATTTTCGTCACCTTACGAGTCGCCATCAGCGTGGCCATCCTTACCGTCATCGGTGTTGAGTTCGTCTTTGCGCCAGAAGCTCGTGGGCTTGGTTATGTCATCAATGACGCTCGAGCCACGCTTACCTCACGAGTTGCATGGGCCGGAATTCTTATCGCTTCAATTCTCGGAGTGTCATTCACGTCGTTCGTACGCCTGGCAGAACGCCTCCTCCTGCCCTGGAACAAGGAAGACCAAGGCAGCAAAGATTGATGTCGATGGTTCGCCGCGATCGTCGAACCATCACAGAGAATTGATAAACGACTCGATCGTCATCAAATCATTCGGGAGCACTGTGGTGCGCTCGGGACGCGACATGAGATCTGCAAGATGCTCGGGTAGTTGGGGTCGTACGCCGGTGGCTCGCTCTACCGCATCGGGAAACTTCGCCGGATGCGCCGTTGCCAACGTCACCATGGGCACGCTCGGATCTTCGTGCTGACGCGCCACAGCAACACCGACCGCGGTATGAGGGTCGATGAGCATGCCAGTTGACGCGTGAACGGACGCGATTGTTGCCAAAGTCTGTGAATCGTCACAACGGCCAGCACGGAACGTTGGGTCAATCCACGTCGAGAACTGATCGGGCTCCAACACCAGATGACCAGTGGTACGAAATCGAGTGAGTTGCTGCGCGGTTGCTCCCCCGTCACGGTCGTTCATTTCGAACAGCAGGCGCTCGAAGTTTGAGGACACTTGAATATCCATGCTGGGACTCAAAGTCGGAGCAACACCGGTAACGACCATGTCACGCGACTCGAAGAATCTGGTGAGGATGTCGTTTGAGTTTGACGCAACCACAAGGTGACGAATATCGGCACCCATCTGCTTGGCAATCCAGCCGCTCAGCACATTGCCAAAATTTCCGGTGGGCACCGTGACATCGATGGTACGACCGAGTCTGCGTGATGCTTCGACGTAATAGCCGACTTGGGCCACGATGCGAGCCCAGTTGATGGAATTTACCGCTGATAAATTGTGACGTTCACGGAACGGATGATCGTTGAACATCGCCTTGACGAGATCTTGACAGTCGTCGAACGTGCCGTCAACTGCGACCGTGTGAACATTGGGCGAATCGACGGTGGTCATCTGGCGTCTTTGCACATCACTGACTCGACCATTTGGATACAAAATCACGATGTCGACATTCGAGCAATGTTTCACACCGTCAATGGCCGCACTTCCAGTGTCGCCACTGGTGGCTCCGACGATACGGATTCGTTGGTTCTTCGCCGTCAGAATGTGATCGAACAATCGGCCAAGTAACTGCAATGCGACATCTTTGAAAGCAAGCGTCGGCCCATGGAACAACTCCATCAGATAGTGATCGTCTTCCAACTGCACGAGTGGTGCCACTGACTCGTGGCGAAACGACGAATAGGCATCACGTGACAATGCGAGAAGTGTCGCTGCATCGATGTCGGGTGCGGCGTATGGCGCGATGACTGATGCGGCT
>VGCD01000054.1 GCA_016870215.1 Actinomycetota bacterium | reverse complement strand
TTGTGATGCGCAACCCCGAAGAGTCACGTTGGTGGCCCCCACCACCAGACCACAAGTGTCGGAGATAAGACCCCTCCGTGTCAAACCTCTCGGCACTCTTGCCGCCCGAAGTCCCGTCAATCTGACTGAAGTTGCTGAAGACGTGTACGAAGCCAGCCTGATTCCCAGAAGCTCACGTCGCCACCATGGGCCAACAGCCACTCATGGGCCCCGACGGCCACAGATGTGGCCTCGGCATCTCCTGGAGCGACTCGCAGAGCGGCTTCGACCAACCAGAGTGCTTCCACTGCGCGTCCATTGGCGAGGTGGTCGCGGGCACGGGACACCGCAACATCGATTCCGACTGCAGACACCAAATCAGCAAGCACATCGGCGCCTGTGGTCGGATGCAGTTCGGTGGTCGACTGCAATTTAAACCAACCCATGTAGGTCTCCCAGATGGTGCGCACGCCCCACATTACTTTTCCGTAGCCCTGGCCAACTCGGAGCTCGGGGGGCAAGGTGACGGTCCGCATCAAGGTCCATACGTCGACACCGCTGTTCATGCCCTCGAGTGTTTTGGTGTGCACGTAATCGACGGCGTCATGAAGTCGCTCGACGCAAGCATCGATGAGTTGTTCACCTTCAATGGGCAAGTGTCGGCCAGTGACAAGACGCACTGGTCGTAGCGCGCGCAATTTCTTTGTCGTCTCTAGGTAGGGCTCGACAAATCTGTAACGGTCACCACGGAGTGTGTTGAAATTCGGAAAGTGTGGAAATAACGGACCAAGCAAGTTCGAGATGAGTGCGACCCGTGACGCTGGTAGCCACACAATGAGCGAGTCGATGGTCTCCCCGGTTGCGGCAACTAATTCAACGTCGAGACCACCAACCGAGAATGCATGACGCTCATCAAAGATCACATCTGGCGTGGGCACATCTTGGTGCATCGGCACGCCAGGGTTTTCCTTGGCGATGCGAATGGCATTTGCCCCCGTGACATCAAACCAGATTTGGGCAGTAGCGCGACGAAGCCGTGCTATTCGCGCATCGTCGGCCTGACACGCGGGGTTGTTTGCTTGCGCGATGTATACGGTGCCCTCGTCGCGAAAGAGGGCTACTCCACCCACATGATCGACATGGGCCTGCGTTGTGATGATGTGAGTGGTGGGTCCCGGACAAACTGCGTCAAACAACTTCTTGTGATGTGGCGCTTCGTAGCCCATTCCCGTGTTGACAATGATGCGACCTTCCGAATGCACGATCATGTACGCGGCTGTTGAGCCAGCAGAACGGAAGATTCCGGGAGACACTTCGATGGCTTCGTTGTCATAATTGTGTTCGAGCAATTCTTTGCCCGGACGAGTGTCGATGAGATGATCAACTTGCTCGCTCAAAGATGTAGTCACTGCTTTACCCTCACTTCACGTCTGCAGGTACACCGAAGTGTTCCATGTATGTGCCGAATCCTGCTCGAATGTCCTCAGGTGTTCGCCCAAAGTCAGCGCGCACGTCGTATGCGATGGTGGGTTCGTCACTCGCCTGCCGCGCAGCGATGCGAGACTCGATTGCCTGAGATGCCTTGTCACCCATGGCATGTCCGGCCCAGTCGAAAATCGAGCGAACCATCGATGATTCGTCTGCAACGAATTCACGGAAGTGACAGTCAAAACGTTGCCCTGACGGGATGCACCCAACATCACGAACAGCGGCTGTCAGCAGATGACCGACGCGATCTGTCCAGTAGTCGGCGTACCACCGCGGATCAACTGTTCGATACGACATACGTGCGGCATACGCAGTCATCGTGGCGGCTGATTGCACAACGGCCACGGGGTCACGGTGAGTCATCACCACACATGCGTCGGGAAACACTGACATCAGTGGCCCAAGTTGCTCAAGATGCTGCGGTGACTTCAGAATCCACCGCTCACGAGGCCTGAACCATGTGAGCACCTTCAACACTGTCTTCATGTATTCG
>VGCD01000053.1 GCA_016870215.1 Actinomycetota bacterium | reverse complement strand
AATCAACTTCGTGCCGTACTTGTTGGTGATGTCTCGAACAGCTTTGAGATAACCATCGTGCGGAAGACAAATGCCGATGTTCTCCATCACGGGCTCGACAATGAATGCCGCAACGTCGTTGTTTTTGAGCACCCGTTCGAGCGCCTCTGGGTCGTTGTACGGAATGACGATGGTGTCCCCGAGCACAGCCTGTGTGATTCCGGCAGTGGCAGGAACTGGAACGGGGGCATCTGCAGGTCCGGCCACATTGAGTGCCGGCTTCATCGAAATCATGACTTCGTCGTGATGGCCGTGGTAGCCGCCTTCGACTTTGACGATCTTGTCGCGACCAGTGACGCCGCGAGCAACGCGAATGGCGTCCATCGTGGCCTCGGTGCCTGAGTTGGTGAAACGCCACATCGGCAACCCGTACCGTGCGCCAAGTAACTCGGCGACTTCAGCGTTGCTTTCAGCAGGCGTGACGAACAGCGTTCCATCGTCGAGCTGCAGTTCAATCGCGCGTCGCACGATGGGGTGACAATGACCCGAGAACAATGCACCAAACCCCATGTCGTAATCGACATAACGATTGCCATCGACATCTTCCATGAACGGACCCTGCGCACTGCGAACCACGATGGGATACGGGTCATAGGCCTGGAAACTCGATGGAACACCAAGTGGCAGGACTTTTCTCGCACGAGCGTTAGCTACCTGCGAGTTCTTCGTGCGCTCTGCATATGTCTGCAGTTCGCGCTTTGTGATGTCCTTGGCCCGATTCGCCAAGGAATGGTGCAACGGAGTAGTCGTCGCTTTCATTATCAACTCCAATAAGTGACAACTCGAAGGCTACCCCACGGTTTGTGCGCCATCCCACCGACGCGCGTAATCCCCATCAGAGTTGGGAGTTTCCCTTACACATGGCACACTTGAGGCTTCCCATGGTGGGTATAGCTCAGTCCGGTTAGAGCGCCAGGTTGTGGCCCTGGAGGTCGGGGGTTCAAGTCCCCTTACTCACCCAAATTCGTGGCCCGCGTGGTCCCGACAGACATACGTCGCGCCAGTGTCGGCACCGCCCCGAAAGGCATGCAGCACCTATAGTGACTAACCGCGCGCCTTTAGCTCAGCTGGTAGAGCAACGGACTCTTAATCCGCAGGTCCTGGGTTCGATCCCCAGAGGGCGCACTTCAGCGCGTGAAGACCGACACCACTTCAATGTGGTGCGTCTCAGGGAACAAGTCCAGCACCTCCACATGATGAAGTGCGTAGCCCTGCGAAACGAAGAGTGATGCATCGCGAGCAGCGGCAACTGCATCACAACTGACCAACACAATGAGACTTGCTCCAGTTCGTGCAAGTGTTCGAACTCCGCCTTTACCGAGGCCACTACGGGACGGGTCGGCGATGACCACGTCAGCGTGGGTCGCGCGCCATTGCTCGACTGATGTTTCAAAAATCTGAGCCGCACATCCGTCGAGGTTTACGAGTGCGTCGCGACACGATGTTGCGTTGCCTTCCACCACGACGACTTCGGAAAAGCGATCTGCGAACAGTCGAGCAAACAATCCGACACCACCGTACGCATCAACGAGGGTTCCGCCAGACACTTGAAAGACATCAAAAATATGCGCGATCGAATCGGCGATCGACTCGGCAGCTTCGGGCGAGTTCTGAAAAAACGACGGCATCGACACTTGGAACGAATACCCGTGCACGACTTCAGTGATGCGGGCCTTCTTTCCGCGCCGCACATGTGCTGGCAGGTTGTCGACAAGCTCTCCTGTGTGGCACTCCACTGCGACATCTCCCGTGCGAGCGCCAACTCGGATAGTCACTTCCCCTTCCCCTTTGAGAAGTGGTTGAGCTACTAGGTCATTGATGAGGTCATGCGCGACGAGGCAACGGTTGACAGGAACGATGTCACTTGACTGCGTTTCGTGAAATGCGAGCGAACCAGCAGGCGTTGAGACCATCCGCACGGTCGTGCGACGTGCCGAGGGCGGCAACGGTGGTACCAGTTCAACATCTGGGTAAAGCTTGGCAGTTCGCGCAAATGCTTCTTTGACGATTTCGACTTTCAATCCGCCTTGATGATCAGGGGCGATGTGTTGCCAGTCGCAACCGCCACATCCCTCAGCAACGTGCGGGCACGGCGGCACTCGCCGATGTGGAGACGACTCAATGACTGATGCGAGCAGAGCGCGTGCAAAATCATTCTCTCGTTGCGTGACGTTGATATCGACA
>VGCD01000052.1 GCA_016870215.1 Actinomycetota bacterium | reverse complement strand
CACAGGTGGAGAAGGTGGTGAGGTGTATGGCATCAAGGGTCTCTCACTCTTCGGCATTGACTTCACGACAGATAAGAGTGCCTTTTGGTTGATGCTTGTTGTGGCCTGTGGTGTCTTGACGGTTGGCGCCATGCTCGAGCGATCACCCGTCATTCGCGAGTCAAAAGCCACCCGTGACCAGCGAACCGTGGCAGACACTCTTGGAATTCCGCACCTTCGATCTCGAGTCACCATGTTCATGCTTGGCTCCGCAATGGCCGGGTTCGTCGGAGCCGTCTATAGCCATTGGAAAATGGGCCTGTCGCCGAACACCTTCGGACTTGAGCTCGGACTTGGTGTATTCCTCATGGTCATCCTTGGCGGTCTCACATCGAAGTGGGGAGCCGTGCTCGGTGCTGCCTTCTACGTGTGGGTGCCGGAGCTCATCAGTTTCGTCGAAGAATTTAAGTTGATGGTGTACGGCGGCATTCTTCTCATTGTCATCATCCGACTACCTGAGGGGCTGATTGGTATTGAGCATGTAGTGATGTCAAGGGTGCACAAGCGCCGACATGCGGCTTCGGGTGAAACACCGACCTCAATCAGTGAACGTGTCGTAACTGATCTTCCAGACAGTTTAAAGCCGGTGCTGAACAATGTTGAGTCCACAATTCTGGCCACAGAGGCAATGACGGTCCGATTTGGTGGCAACACTGCTGTCAACAATGTTTCCCTAGAGCTGAAGAGTGGAGAAGTGCTCGGTCTTGTTGGTCCGAACGGGTCTGGCAAGTCGACGTTTCTGAACGCCGTCACCGGCGTTGTTGCAGCCGAAGGTAAGTTGTCGATCTACGGGCAACAGATTCCACTTGGCAACGCCAATGCCTTGAAGAAGGCAGGAATCTCGCGCACATATCAATCACCTCAGACCTATCTGAAGTTGACCTGCCTTGAAGACGTTCTATTGAGCACATCTGATCGCAAGTTCACTGGCATCGCAGCGGCAGTCTTGCGTCCGTTCGCCACTTTGAAGCATGAGCGTGCTCGTTGGGCGATCGCAGAAGACGCTCTTGAATGGGTTGGCCTGCGACATCTTGCCGACACGAAAGTTGCCCAACTCACCTACGGTCAACGTCGATTGCTTGAGTTGGCCCGCGCAATTGCCGGAAAGACATCGACATTGTTACTTGACGAACCTTCCGCTGGTTTGAACGCTTCTGAAACCGAGGTTCTTGGCGAGTATCTCATGAAGCTTCATGCGGCAGGTGTGTCTATTCTCATCGTCGACCACAAGGTTGACTTCCTGAACTCCATCTGTGATCGCATTGCTGTGTTGAATGTCGGCAATTTGATCACCATCGGAACACCTGACACCGTCTGGGACGACTCGCGTGTCGTCGATGCTTACTTGGGGACACAGTGATGTTGAAACTTTCTAATCTCTCCGTGAACTACGGCGTGGTTCGTGCTTTGAACGACGTGTCGTTCGAGGTGCCAGAGGGCCACATCACGGCTCTTCTCGGTTCCAATGGCGCCGGTAAAACGTCGCTGCTTCGAGCAGTTTCTGGACTTGTGCCATATTTAGGTTCGATCACTTTTGATGGCACTGAAGCATCGAAACTGGGGCCAGAACATCTGGCGCGTGCCGGCGTGTTGCAAGTGCCCGAAGGTCGTCGCATCGTTGCTGACTTGACCGTGGTGGAGAACCTCAAGCTGGGGCTGACGGCACTTGGTGGCAGAGTTTCGAAAGTCGACATCGACGGTGTGTTTGAGATTTTTCCTGCGCTTGCTGGCATGAAGGAGCGCGAAGGCTGGATGTTGTCTGGTGGCGAGCAGCAAATGTTGGCCATCGGACGTGCGCTCGTTACAGCGCCACGGCTGCTGTTGCTCGACGAGCCATCTCTCGGTCTTGCCCCAGTCATCATCAAGGCGGTCTATGAAGCTCTCGCAACGGTGCTGAAGGGTACGACTGTTCTCTTGGTAGAGCAGAGCACGGCGAACGCTCTGAGTCTGTGTAACGAAGCGGTGGTGTTGGCACAGGGCAATGTCAGTGCGAAGGGTGCTCCCAGCATCTTCACGCGCGACTTCCTTGCAAAGGCGTATCTCGGCGGCTAAGTAGCCGAAGCAGTCATCTCATTTGCCGTAGACAAAACAATCCGCGTTTCGCTATCCTCTACAACTGCACTGGGGAATGGTGTAATTGGCAACACAGCAGTTTCTGGTACTGTTATTCAGGGTTCGAGTCCTTGTTCCCCAACAAATTGACACGGTGTAACCGTTGGTCAGCGGTGATCGCTTCAGGGGACACCATGGTGAAGGCAAAGATTGGTGAAGTAGCCAACTCTGGTGGACAAAAGCCCACCAGCAAAGAGTCTCTCATTTCAGCCATGATCTCTGCTTTGGAACACGGTGGCGAGCCGTCGGTACGACTTGAAGTAATCCTTGCCGAGGCAGACGTATCACCAAGTTCTCTGTATCACCACTTCGGAAGTCTCGATGGCCTTATTGATGTTGCTCAGGCGCAACGCTTTGCACTTAATAGTGCTCGCAATGTCGATGACTTCGAGTCCAAGTTGAAGTTCGTTAGAACGCTGGAAGAGTTTCGTGCCTTGACCGATGCAATGTTCGCACAGAGTTTTGCACCTGATCGGCTTACCGGCCGAATGGCACGCATCAATGCGCTTGGTCGCGCGTATGGGAACCCTGCACTGCAGTCTGAACTTACGAGAATTTATCGGTCGATACTCGATCGCATCACAGTAGCGATCACGTTGG
>VGCD01000051.1 GCA_016870215.1 Actinomycetota bacterium | reverse complement strand
TGCGACTCCTTCCGAGTGATGTCCGGGTTGAATCACGAACAACACACCTTCTGCCACTCGAACGGTGACAGTGGTTTCTGTTGCGATGTTGCTGATTCCTCGCGAGCTGAATGGGTCGAGCACTTCGTCCGACAAACTCCAGCGAAGACCACTCGTTGATGAGACATGAACTCTGCCGCCCACTGGAAGCAGGCTGATGGTCTCACCAACAAGCGCGTCGACCGTTGCAAGGTGACGAGTTGTGGCGACGTGTATAAGTGCACGTCCAGCGGTGCATGTTGTGCGCACGCCGTTTTGCGCTGGTGTTCCGAGAATATGCAGCGCGCTGAGTACGTGGTCGAGACGATCGCCGCCGCCCGACATGACGTGGATTGAATCGACTGTATGTTCCATTGCGATGCTCAGTGCAAGTTCGGCATCGGTTGCGTCTTTGTCTCGTCGATGCTCAACAATTGTCGCTGACGACTCACGTGCCATGGCAAGCGACGCAGGGGAGATGCTGTCCAGATCGCCAACAAGAAAATGCGGCGTCAGCCCAAGCGCAACAGCATGCTCCCAGCCGCTGTCGGCAGCAATGACAAGTGCGTCGGTCGTGTCGTACTGATGGTTGAGCGACGGCAAGTCACCACCCAAGATGACGACTGCGTGAGTGTGTTTCCGATCGACCATGCCATCCCTCCGCTGGAATTACCCAGATCAGGTTTTCGGGTCGGTGCCGGCGGGCGCCCTCTCAGCCCGCCGATCCGGCGAGCTCCCCGTGTGTGAGTTCAGTGTATCTGCTGCAGTGAGTTGTGTGTGATGTCAGACGCGATGACGATGCGCTCAAAATGACTTTGTTTTGTCGCACCTGAGCATCGGTCTAGGTTGGCGACTGCACAAGTGGAGGTGAGCCATGGGGAAGTTCAGCGGAAAGGTCGTCCTTGTCACAGGAGGTGGACGAGGAATCGGTCGCGGAGTGTCGCTTGCATTCGGCCGTGAAGGAGCAACTGTCGCCATCAACTATCGGCGTGACGAAGAATCTGCTCAGGCAACTGCTCAGGAAATCATTGATGCCGGTGGTCGCGCATCCATACACATGGCGTCGACCGACGTGCCCGAACAGTGCGAAGAGATGGCTCGGGAAGTTTTCGCCCTGCACGGTGGTATCGATGTGCTTGTGGTGAACGGAGGTGTGGCGTCGCGAGGTAAATCCGTCGCAGACACCGATGCGGAAGAGCTGTGGCGACTTGTCGCCGTACACGCCCTCGGTCCACATCAGCTCTGCCGTGCAGTGTTGCCTTCGATGCGCGGCCGCGGACGGGGTGACATCGTCTTCATTTCTTCGACCGCCACCAGCTACTTCGGCGCAGGAAGCGCTCCGTATTCAATGGGGAAGTCGGCACAGGAAGCCCTCGCGCAAGTACTCGCCAAAGAAGAACGACCCCATCACATTCATGTGAACGTCGTTGCGCCAGGTCTCGTTGAGACCGACATGGGAGTTCGAATGGGGCGCGCCATGACAGGAAACAAGGATCTCACTGACTTGCGAGCGCTCGACGAGAAGAGTCCGTTTGGTCGCGTCTGTCAGCCCGCTGACATTGCTGATGTCGTGTTGTGGTTGTGCAGCGACGCTGCCGGCTATGTGACGGGCCAACGCATAGAGGTTGATGGCGGCGTCTCGCGCTGATTGATCGACCACGCCTAGACCCAACGGCCCCGCGCCGATAGCCTGACTTTCGTGAGCCCACTCGTCACCAATTCGTCAGACACCATCATCGAAATCACGCCTGAGGCGTTGGCCAAGTTGCTGGAACTTCGCGACGAGGAGCCAGAGCAGGAGCGTCTCGGTTTGCGCATCGAGGTGTTGGTGTCACCTGGTGAAGAGTACAAATATGACCTGTCATTCGACGTCGTCACGCAAGCAGCCTTCACCGACGAGGTGCGCACTATTGAGGGACTGAAAATCATCGTTCCTCAATCAAGTATCGAGCACATCCACGGTGCAACTCTCGACTACAGCGACCGCCAAGGTTTGCTTATGCGCAACCCCAACAAGCCACCGGCACCGGTCGTCGAGGGTCTCGTGCGCGATGACGAAATGTCAGCCAGCATCGAGGCGGTCATAGCTACCGACATCAACCCGTCGCTCGCGGCACACGGTGGATTTGTCACGTTCGTTGGTCATGACACCGAAGGAACTGCATATCTCACCATGGGTGGCGGTTGCCACGGATGTTCAATGAGCAAGATGACAATGCTCGAAGGCGTGCAGACAACGTTGATCGAACAGGTACCAGGCGTGGTGAAGGTTCGTGACCTCACCGATCATGCGACCGGTTCAAATCCGTTCTATTCGTGACTGCAGTCGCTGATTAGCGACGCTTCCATGCTGGTTGGCGCTTCTCAGCGAAAGCGCGTGGTCCTTCTTTTGAATCCTCAGTAGAGAAAATCGGCCAGCCAATTTCAAACTCCAATTTGAGGGCTTCTTCCTCTGTGAGCGTTGCTGTTTCTTGCACGCTCTTCAGGATTGCCTCAACTGCAAGGGGGCCATTGGCTGCAATGAGGCCTGCAAGTTCTCTTGCTTTGTTGAGTGCTTGTCCGTCAGGCACGACATGTCCGATGAGTCCGATGTCTTTGGCTTCTTGTGCCGTGTACGCACGCGCCGTCAACAACATCTCGAGAGCATTGGTGTAGCCAATTTGACGCTGTAAGCGCACAGTTGATCCGCCAACTGGAAAAAGACCGCGTTTTGCTTCGAACACTCCGAACGTGGCGCCTTCACCTGCGACACGAAGATGTGTGGCCTGAAGAATTTCGGTGCCGCCTGCAACTGCATAACCCTCGACGGCT
>VGCD01000050.1 GCA_016870215.1 Actinomycetota bacterium | reverse complement strand
CAAGTTGCGAGCAGGTGATGCGCATGATGTGAGCGACTGGTGTGAATTCTCTGCGAGCGGCACGGTGTACAGCGAGCCTGGCTATCGACTGGTGTATGCATCAGACGACGATGTCGAATTGGCGCCGTTCCCATCACTCGAAGTCGATGGCGTCATACCTGTCGAGTCTGCAGAGGCGAAGGAACACCACACCAAGGCTCCGGCTAGGTATGTGGCAGCGACGTTGATCAAGGAGTTGGAAGAGCGCGGCATCGGCCGTCCGTCGACCTATGAGTCGATCATTCGCAAGTTGAAAGACCGTTTCGTGTTCAGCAAGCCTGGCTCAACCGCACTCATTCCGACTGTCACGGGGCTCGCCACGTACCAGTTGTTGCAGCGCAGTTTTCTGCCACTGGTGAACTACGACTTCACGAGCAATCTCGAAGACCAGCTTGATGCCATTGTCGACGACATTGACAAGTCGGCTGAGATTCTCCAAGACTTCTACTTCGGAACCGACCCAACGAATGGCCTACAAACGTTGGTGTCTGATGCCGATACAACTGTGAACCCGCGGGACCTTCCGGCCCTCGACCTTGGTCCCCACCCCGAGAGCGGACACCACATATATGTGCGTCCTGGCCGCATGTATAAGAAGCGCTTCAGCCCGTATCTCGAGTGCGGCGGAAACACCATCGGAATCGCTGACGAGACGTGCTTTGAAGACCTGACCCTTGAAGAAGCTGTGCGTCTGCTCAACACAGGAGGCCCACGAACGGTGGGGGAGATCGATGGAGTGCCGGTGTTCGTGAAGGTCACCTCAACCGGCGCGTATTTCCAACATGGAGAGAAGGGCAACCTTCCCGATGGTCACACAAAACCGCGTACAGCACCTCTGCTCAAGTCGATGAACCCAACGACCGTGAATCTGAACGACGCAGTCACCATGTTCACGCTTCCGCGCGAGGTGGGTGTGTATGAAAAGACCGGCGAGGTGATCGTCGCCCACATCGGACGGTATGGCGCCTATATAAAGGCAGGGGAGGACACCCGATCACTGAAGAGTCAGGATGAGGCGTTCACCATCGATGCTCTTGCGGCTACTGCACTTCTCGACACCCCGAAGAAGCCTCGGCTCACTCGCAAGAAGAGCGCAAAGAAGACCTACAAGAAGAGGAAGAAGTCTTAGACGATTGGGAAGCGCTGTTCAGGGCAGAAGGACTATGAACATGATCATGTTCATCACCATGCCAATACAAACACCAAGCAGGGCCGCAAGTGAATTGCCAAACCTCGTCAGCTTCCTATCAAAATGATTGACTCGCACATCAAGCTGATCAAGGCGCGCGGTCATTATGACCGCAAAGTGGTCAATGTCAGATCTGCGTGCAACGTCTGCTCCATCAGTCGGCGAAAAATAGTCCATCATGGCGTCGCGAATCCACTTCGCTCCTTGCACTCGGTCGTGAGAGTCACGTGTTCACGGTGGGTAAGTAGTTGTGGTTATCCTGATGCGATGCGCCTGAAGAATCGTTTCGTCTCACTACTCACAGCGGTTGTACTTGTGCCGTTGTCAATAAGCAGTAATTCAGTTGCAGCCGATGGGCCAAGTTTCGCAATCTTCAACACCAACCTGTCTAACAACCTTGGTTTGGCGGTGTGCGCAGCCGACACCAATAAGGCTTGTATCGAATCTGTGTCGGTGGATGGTGTGCAGTTGGCATACACCGCATCTTTGGCAACAGCCACGCACACGGTAGGTGGTGGCCTGTACGGCCAGCCCTGCCGTTTCGTCGATACCGAGAGTGCGACGTGTCAGTTCCCGTATATGGTCATCAACCCGAAGTCATCTACTCCCATGTCAGAGGTAACTGTGCGGTTCCGTCGACCAATGGACGATGCAGCAACGTCGCGTTTCGGGTCGACCATTGTGAATGGAAGATTGGTGTCATTTACCCCCGCAGAAAAGGGCAAGTCTGATATCGCAACAGTGGTTGCGCGCCCAGCCGAGTTTCAAATTGGATCAACGGGATATTGCCGTGGTTTTTCGGTGGCCATTGACACGTGCACCATCAGCGAAACCGCCACTATTAAAGTCTCGAACCAGGTGAACATGTTGCTGCTGCCAGGATTCCGCAGTTCTGTGGTGCCACCCGATGTGAAAGACCCCACCTGTTCGCCAACAGTTCTTGATGCATCTGCGTGCATCGTCACTGTCTATGACAAAGACAGCCTGGGCGGATGGGTTGACACGAATGCATCAGTGTTTGGCCTCGCATCTACCGACCGCTTCACAGGTGCGGCGCAATTGAAAGTTGCAGCGCCACACTTCAAGATGCCCGAGTATGAAACAGTGCGTACGGCCAATCCGTGTCCGTATATTCCAACCATTTGCGGGGGTCAGCCGGCAGGTACATGGGGCTACACCGAGACCACAACTCTCAAAAGTCCTGATGCGGTCAAGGAACTGAACCTGGCGTACTTCCGCATGTTCCTGTCGTCGGGGTTCCTTATGAATTCGTTCGGCTTGAAACCAGCTGAGGCCAATGCATCGACGCTGTCGGTGAAGCGCACCATGGGTGCAGAGTCCACCACGCCACTCACTACATACACGCCCTCGGCCACAGGGTTACTCGTGGATTCTCAGGGAATTGGGTTCTCTGCACCCGTCATGTCAGTGTCGCGAGTGCTTCCCGTGAAGCGAGGAAAGCCAGTTACCGCAGCAACACTCATCAAGGCTGCTGGCGTCGCAGCTGCGTCGAAATTCGGCACACCAACGGTTCAAGTGAACACCAAGGCCGGAATGGGTCGAGTTGGAAAGAACTATCGATTCACAAAAGCGGGTGAAGTGTCAGTCACTGTTAAGTACAAGTCGTCGAAGAAGACGACAAGTACTCGGGTTCTGAAAGTTCAAGTGGGATAACTGGTCGCTACGCCAGTGCGGTGGCA
>VGCD01000049.1 GCA_016870215.1 Actinomycetota bacterium | reverse complement strand
GGGCAAGAAGTCAACATTCTCGACATTGTTGTCGTCGATTGCTCCGTCGGTCTGGCCGGGAAGATGAACGAACAGAGGCACGCGAATGAGGTCGGTGCCGTTGGAGTAGTCGCCCACGGCAGAGCGACGATGTGTGTTGGGGTCAAACGATGCACCGTGATCTGCCGTGACGACGACCAGCGATTCATCAAACAGCCCGCGTTCAACAAGTGTGTCGATCATCTTGCCGAGAAGGCGATCAAGATATTGCACCTGCAGTATGTGGCGCTGTTCCTTGACGCGCGACTCCCACGCGGTCTCAGTCGACACCCAGTCGCGTTCGTATGTGGTCTCGTAGCTTGAGCCGTCTGGCAAGAAGATCCATGGCTGGTGAGGAAGAAGCAGATGCAGGAAGTGAAAACCTGGCCGCTCAGACGGCTGCACGTTCTTTAACCATGCATCGAAGCGACCCTCTTGAAACAACGACACCACATTCAGCACATCGGTCTGTGGAATTGATGTGATGGTGCCAATCTCGGCTGTCGGCCCGGCTTGGTCTTGTTGTTCGACGTTGAAGATGGCCAGCTCGTTTTCTGGAGTTCTGTCGAGCCGTTGTCGCATGACATCCCAGAGTTGTTTCGTTAACCCGCGCCAGTCCGTTGACGTGTCTCGTGCCGAGGTGGCAAGTGGGCACTGACTCTCAGGGCAAAGCCTGGTGACAAGTTCTGACACGTTCATAGTGTGCGACCCAGACACCAGTGAAAACAGAGTCTCTGGGTGATCTGAATAGATGCTCGCTGTACCTTGCACCGGGTTATTGCCTGACAGAAAGGACGGAACTGCAGAGTGTGTGATTTCTGACGTCGAAGAGAAATTTCGGTACCACGTGGACGCACCCGCAAGTCGTGCGAAGTTCGGGAAACGCACGCTGTCGATGTCACCATTACCGTTCAGAAGTGACTGCAGTGGGAACTCGTCGAGCATCAACATCACAACCGGTGCCTTGAGATGAACGACCGCGTTGTCGCTGGAGACAGAAGCACGAACATAGCGACCCGTGGGGGAGTCGTAGAAGAACAATGAGGTCGCGAGAAGTGGAGCAAGTGCGAGCAATCGCAGCCAGCGGCGCAATGATGTAGACGCCAGGTAGGCAACTACGACGACGACACTCATGATGGCAGCAACTGCGAGATAGCGCTTGCCACCCAAGTCGACCACATTTTTCATAATCTGCGCGATGAATACAGCAAGCAATGCCGACACCAACACACGCTCGACGAGTCTTCCTAGTCGCAACAGAAAACGGCTTGTCACAATCCACATCACAAGTGGTGGGGCGAAGACAAGCGCAAGTGTGAAGAGGGTGATGCCTCGCTGTGTGAAATTGCGTGAGACGAAAGCGTCAGGGTTGTTTCCCAACAAGTCGAGCAACGGTTGTGAGATTGCAATTCCCCACGCTGCAAACAACTCGATGAAGGCACCGAGACGCCAGCGACTTACGCGCTCTTCGGTCGCCGTCTTGTCCAACATGCCTTATGCCAGTGTCGTCGTAGGTCTGGTGCCTGACTTGGTACAGCCACCACATGTCCGCTGCCAGTGGGAATTGTCTGATGGCAGCCAGGGCAGACGTAGTCCTTGTGGGCCTCGTATGGCTGAACTTGCCGAACGTCAACGGGGCCGTACAGCCCATCCCAGATACCGACTCTCATCGTGTTCAGCCTGCGAATGCCCAGGCGACGAGTGCGAACGAAGCTGCAATTGCTGCAATCACAAACCAGATGTCGCTCTTGCGCGCCACGCGTCGTCGCTGAGGGTCAAATCCCATGACGCAAGTATCGTCGGAATGGTCGTCGAATAGTCGGCATAGACAGCTCAAACCCGGGGGTCACATGGCACTTGTCGAAATCACGCGGCGAAACGTGGCCGAAGGGGCCGATGTCGCGACGGTTACCCTAAATCGCCCTGAGAAGAAGAACGCCATGAATGGTCCGCTTCAAGGCGAACTCGTCGATGCATTACGCGAGGTGTCGGCGCGTGCGACCGATCGAGCAGTGGTGTTGACCGGCGCTGACGGCAACTTTTCGTCGGGGGGTGACTTGTGGGGTGGCGCTGACGATGTGCCGAAGTCGCCACTACACGGCATGCACACGACAGGTTCCATCACATCGACCATCTCTTCGATGCACAAACCCGTGATTGCGAAAGTGCGCGGATATGCAGTCGGAGCAGGATGCAACATCGCGCTTGCATGTGACTTGGTAGTGGCCAGCGATAACGCAAAGTTCTCGGAGATTTTCGTGAAGCGCGGTCTTATCCCTGATGCCGGTGGCACGTGGTTGCTGCCGCGAAGAGTCGGGCTACATCGTGCCAAAGAGATCGCTTTCTTCGGCAGCATCTATTCGGCTGCGGATGCGTATGACCTCGGGCTCATCAATCGCGTGATTGCGGACAACGAACTGGACGCTTTCGTGGATGACTGGTGTGACACTTTGGCGGTTGGTCCGCCTCTGGCGCTCGGCATCACGAAGCAGCTGTTGAATTCCTCATTGAATTCGAGCCTGGATCAAGCCCTTGACAACGAAGCAGTTGCGCAGGTGTATATGTTCAATACTCGTGACGCGCAAGAAGCCATCGGTGCCTTCGTCGAAAAACGCACTCCAACGTTTAAGGGCCAATAGGGCGCTCGTCGCTGTCGTCACAGTGGCGACGGCATTCATGTTGTTGGCCCCAGGCCACACGTCAGCCGCCGGTGAAGAGTCAACGTCGACATCGATTGACTCGACGATGAGTGACGCGGCCACCACCACGACTCTCCCAGTGGGATGTGACGCGCCGGTGGTTGCGCAGGCAGTGTTTGTCGGCACCGTTGTGGAGAAGAACGAGATCGATGCCATCTTTCGCGTCGACACCATTCGCGCCGGAAGCCTGAGCGGTTTTGCCGAGGGTGGCGGGGCAGACGGACAGGGTTCGTTGGTGAAGGTGCGTTACGGACGAGACGTCAGTTTTCTCGATGGCGAAGGTGTGTATCTCGTCGGGGTGGTCGTCGATTCGGCAACGTCGCTGTTGTCATCATCGGTTCGTGACAATCAGAACCTGTTCGGTGGCAACCAAATTGCCGGTGTTGATCAGGCCGTGTCATGCCCACAACTTGAAAATCCCGGACGAACACTTCTCACAAATGGT
>VGCD01000048.1 GCA_016870215.1 Actinomycetota bacterium | reverse complement strand
AGTGGCCATAACTGACGGTGAAACCTCAGCGCAATACATCGTGAATGCAACAAATGAGTACCTATCAGAGGCCTCAGATGAGGACTTGTCAGAGGCCTCGACTGTTGCGACAGGAATTACATGCACTTGGGCGTCACGCATATGCACCATCACGAAATTTGAAAACATTGCCGATTCAGGAACCAGCGAACTGCGATTCAGCAACGGAAGCACCTATGTCGTATCAATCTCTGCAACGAATGCAGCTGGAGCGGGCCCGACGGATGATCCATCGGTTGTCGTCGGGCAACCCAATGAGCCAAGCAGTGTCACCACGGCGGCTGCCCAAGCATCGTTCAACGTGTGTTGGGCGAACCCATCGAGTATCCCTGCCGGTCGGCAGATTGTCGCGTACAAAGTCACAGCTTCCGATGCTGGCGTGAGCCGCACCAAAGTTCTTTCAAAAGATGAAGCTGACGAGGCAACTGGTAACCAATGCTCCGGATCGAACGTCGGCGCAACAATCACCCAATTCGACGACGGAACATCGCCACAACGCGGCGTGACATACACGATTAGCGTCCAGGCCTCAGTTAGTACCGCTTTTGCCGAGCGACCATACGGCCGGTTATCAGCGCTCTCAACGGTCGTCCCACTTGGAATTCCCGATGCACCAACATTGTCCACAGTCACAGTGGACGGCACGACAGCAACTCTGACGTGGGCTGCTCCTTCGAACACAGGTGGACAATCAATTACTGCGTACACCGTTTCGTCAACACCAAGTGGTTTTGGCTGCACAACAACTGGGGCGCTGACATGTGTGGTGACAGGACTAGTGCGAGGCAGCACGTATACATTCAGCGTCGTGGCCACAAATGCATCGGGTGACAGCGCTGCGTCAACTGCGCTGTCGGCTACGTCTCCAACCACCACAACAACGACGACCACCACGACCGTCCCAAGTAATCAAACAGCTAGTGGCGGGGGCTCGGCTGGCGGAACGACTGGAGGAGGCGTCACCCAATCTGGTGCGTCGACCACCACAATTGTGGTTGCAAATTCGTCGCCCCTATTGCCGAAATCTTCCTGGCGAGCTCGCTCCTACCGAGGAGCAATAGGGTCTCAGGTTCTGGTGAGCTCGACAGCTGGTGCCACAGTGACCCTGAATATTTCGTCACGTTCGATCACGGTTTGGTTCAAAAAGGGAAGCCTGGGTGGGCAGGCGTCAATTGCTATCAATGGGAAGACCCTGAAACTGGTCGACTTGTATTCGAAGAAGCCGGCCACGGCAGTAGTGCGTCTCACTGCGCCTGGAAAAGCCAAAACAAACAAGGTCACTGTGCGGGTACTTGGTAAGAAGTCAAGGTTCTCGAAAGGCACCGAAGTTGCACTCGATGCCGTAGCACCTGGCTCTACATGTGGAAAAGGTTGCTCGAAGAATCCTTCGGGATAATACGCCTTAACGTACAAATTGAGGCGAAGCCTGGTTCAGCTCTCCTCTTCGTCGAAGTCTGAGGTGTCACCTTCGGCCAACTCGGGAACTCCGTGCTTGGTGCGCAGTTGCTCCATGGCTTTGATGGGAACGTTCAACTTTTTGAAACGCGTGCCGTCAGTTCCGATGCTGTCGATCTTGTCGGTGAGTTTGCCGAACTGATCTTTCACGTCGTCAACTGCCTTGACGTAGTTCTGCCATTCTTTGTTGAACTTGGAGATCTGCTGCATGATTGATGCGGCCGTTTGTTCGGTGTGGAAACTGTCGGTTGCCTGGCGGATGACTGACAGAAATGAATACAACCCGAGCGGCGAACACATGACCACTTTCTTGGTGAGGGCGTAGTCGATCATCGCTGGGTCTGCCTCGTGGACAAAGCCCGAGATGCTCTCGTTCGGTAAGAACATGAGCACGTAGTCAAGAGCCTCTTCCTTGGCATTGATGACGTAGTCGCGTTTTGCGAGGGCATCGATATGACCCTTCACGGCCTTCACGAACTCGGACTTCGCTTGTTGGCGAAGTGCATCGTTGTCTGCATTGAAGTGCTCCGCGTAGCGATCGAGGGGGAACTTCACGTCCATGAAGAGAACGCGACTAGGCGGCATGAGGAACTTGTAGTCGGGGCGTCCACCGACCGCGTTCACGTCTTGCTTGGCGTAGTTGACCCCTTCAATGAACCCAACGGCACGCAACATGTCTTCGACGACGCGCTCACCCCATTGACCGCGTTTCTGAGAGCTAGAGAGAATTTCGTTCAAGTTGTCAGTGCGGCGCGTGAGAGCTTCGACTGCCTTGCCTACGTTGTCATACTGCGAGTTGTTTGTCTGCCGAAGGTTCTGAAGTTCCTTTGACAACTCGTCAAGCCGACTACTCATTTGGCTCGAGAGGTTTTGCAGCGTCGTGTCGATGACTTGAGCACGGGCGCCAAGTTGCTCGCCACCTGAAGTTGCAATCTTTTCTGCCGCCATGCGAATCGACTCCTCACGGTCGGCGCGGGCGCGCTCGCTCAACTTGTCCATTGCAGACGAAACTGTGGAGTTGACCGATTCGTGCACCGTGCGCGCGAGCTCGGAGGCGATGTCGGCTTTGAGAGATTGGGTGTCGACCGCATTTGGTGCGGGCGTGTCACTTTGCTGTTGGTTCGAAGACCGCCATGCCTGGTAAGCGACAAGTGCGAAGGCGCAGACGATGAGGGCGATACTCACTGGTTCCATGAAGTGAAGGGTAGGCGAGGGGTGTGCCGGGGTGGCTCACACAAGCTCGTCAAGCGAGGCGCGAGCGGCTGTGGCTATCGCATCTGGTGCGAGCATGCGGGGCAGATCGTCGTTGAACACCTCAACCTGTAGGTCGACCATCGGGTTGTTTCGGAGTGCCACACCGACGATGTCTTGGAGTGGCAACGAACCCTGACCTGGCAACTGGCGATGTGAAAAGACCGATGTGTTGTTCGACGGTGAGCCTGATGTGTCGCAGAGCTGCACTGCATGGATGAGTCCTGGCGGTACACGTTCAAGATCGTTCGGTGACAAGCCGGACTTCGAGACATGCCACGCATCGATCAACAAACGAAGGTTTGGTTGCGAAATCATCGCAACAACTTGAACCACGTCATTGAGCGACGCGATTCCGGTACCTGGGATGAACTCGACGGTGGCGATGAGTCCGTGCTGACCAGCATTTGCTGCAATGTTGCCTACCGATAGAGATAAGTCATCGAGATCATGCGGTGTGCCGAGAAAGTGGGCGATGTTGACTGATTGAGCTTCCAGTAGCACGGCGCACTCGATGACGTCGTCAGCATCATGGTCAAGAAACACACGAAGTTGTTCGGCAA
>VGCD01000047.1 GCA_016870215.1 Actinomycetota bacterium | reverse complement strand
CAAGCACAACCGCGATTGTGGAGATGTTGAAGGAATCCGGCTACATGCATGGAGAGCCGAAGCAGATCATGCACCCGGTGAAGTTCTATGAAAAGGGCGACCGGCCACTCGAAATTGTGACAAGTCGCCAGTGGTACATCCGCAATGGTGGCCGTGATGCCGACTTACGTACCGCTCTCACCGACCGTGGCGCACAATTTGCTTGGCACCCCGATCACATGCGCCATCGCTACGACAACTGGGTGCAGGGTCTCAATGGTGACTGGTTGATCAGTCGTCAACGTTGGTTCGGTGTGCCCGTGCCTGTCTGGTACCCACTCGACGGTGACGGCAACGTGGTGCACGACTCGCCGATTCTTCCTGACGAATCACAACTACCAATGGACCCAAGCACCGATGTGCCCGCTGGTTACACACCCGAACAACGTGGTGTGCCTGGTGGTTTTGCTGGCGACCCAGATGTCATGGACACCTGGGCCACGTCATCGCTCACCCCGCAAATCGCTGCGTTGTGGGAAGAAGATGGTGCCGATCTCTTCGACCGTGTGTATCCCTTTGATCTTCGACCGCAAGGTCACGACATCATCCGTACTTGGCTCTTCTCAACCGTCGTGCGTTCACATTTCGAACACGGTGTCGCACCGTGGCGCAACACAGCATTGTCTGGGTGGATTCTCGACCCTGACCGCAAGAAAATGTCAAAGTCGAAGGGCAATGTCGTCACTCCAATTAACTTGTTCGACTCATACGGAAGTGATGCTGTTCGTTACTGGGCAGCATCTGCACGACCAGGGGTCGACACTGCATTCAGCGAAGACCAAATGAAAGTCGGCCGCAAACTTGCAGTGAAGTTGTTGAACGTCACCAAGTTCGTCCTCGGTTTCGGTGATGTTGACGACTCTGCCGTACCAACTCAGCCAGTCGACATTGCAATGCTGTCTCGCTTGGGAGACGTCGTTGACGAGTGCACAAAAGCCTTCGAAGAATTCGACTATGCCCGTTCTCTCGAGCGCACTGAGTCCTTCTTCTGGTGGTTCTGCGATGACTATGTCGAGCTCGTCAAAGGTCGCGCCTATGGCTCACGTGGCGATGCCGAGGCAGCGTCAGCGCGCGTGGCTCTGCGCCGAGCACTCTCGGTCATTCAACGACTTTTCGCTCCGATCTTGCCGTTTGCTGCAGAAGAAGTGTGGAGTTGGTGGAAAGTCGGGTCGGTGCATCAGACAACATGGCCGACGGTGTCACAAGATGTCACTCGTGGTGTTGCCGACTCGGCGAATATCGAGCTACTTGAGGCTTTGTGTGCGACTCTCGGACATGTTCGTCGTGCGAAAACCGAAGCGAAGGTGAGTCAGCGCGCCGAAGTGGCCCTTGCGCAAGTCACCGCACCACGCTCTGTCATCGACGCATTGCAGGCGAATTTCTCTGACGTCACCGACGCCGGGTCAGTGCGTGAGGCGACATTTGTCCCCTCGGACAGCACCGATGTCAGCGTCGATGTGACTCTTGTGTGAGCGCCACCAAATAGGCCGCTAGCGCAACTACCGTTGAGCCGTCATGGCCAAAGAGACTTCCCCAGAAACTGAATCGACCGAGGGCGTCAGGCCAAGCGGCAAACGACCTGGCCGAGCCAAAGTCATTGTTGCGGTCAATGTAGTCATCGCCCTTGCCTGCATCATCGGTGGCGTCGGCCTGCTGTATGCCAACCAACGTCTCGGCAATCGTCAGGTGGTCACACTCGATACCGCTCCCCAATTAACCGTCGCTGCTGAAGAATGGGACTTGCCCACCGGTGACCTAAGGGCGAAGAACTACCTCATCACTGGTGCTGACAGCAACACCGAATGCGTGGACCCGAAATCCCCATTTCACGGCGGGCTCGGAAACCGCAGCAATTTTGGTGAGCGCAGCGACACCATCATGATCATTCGGGTCAACCCTGAAACCAATCAGGCAGCCATCTTGTCGTTCCCTCGTGACTTGTGGGTGAAGATCGCCGACGGTAACCGCAAGAGCCGAATCAACTCAGCATTCGAGCGCAAGAACCCGAACAAACTCATCAGCACTATCAAGAACAACTTCGACGTGAATGTGGATCACTACATCAACGTTGACTTCTGCACATTCAAAGAAGTGGTCGATGCAGTTGGTGGCGTGAAGGTGCCGTTCTTGTTCAAGGTGAAAGACAAGTACACCGGACTGAATGTGCCCGAGCCAAGCTGTTTTGAATTCAACGGCGACCATGCACTTGCGTATGTCCGTTCACGTCACTACCGATACTTCGACACCGCGAAGAACAAGTGGATCACTGACGGCCTCAGCGACTGGGGTCGCATCAGTCGCCAGCAAGACTTCACCAAGCGCATGGCGCAGAAGGCTCTTGACCGCGGAAAATCGAGCCCAACTGTTGCCAATCAAATTCTCGACGCTGCGTTGAAGAACGTAATCACCGATGACCAGCTCACACCCATCCGTCTACTGCAACTTGCTCAAGCGATGCGCATATTTGACCCGAACACGATGGGTCAGTACACAATGCGCGCGGTGGGTGCCAAGGTTGGCGAGAACTCAGTTCTGCTGCCAGATTTTGAAGACGACAACATGAAGAAGATTCTCGCTGTGTTCCGCGGCCAGGCAACACTTGCGCAACGAGTTGTCACCGACACGAGCAGTGCAACTGCAACAACTGTCGAGGGAGCATCATTCAACTACGACGTGCCGACATCGGAAACGTTGTCCCTCGTGACCTTCGTGTCGGCGATTGCTTCCGGTGCCTCCACAACAACCATTGCACCAGCAGTCACCGCTGCACCCACTACGACGACGACTCTTCCTGTGGTCGATCCGGTCGACAATCGTCGTGGCATCGTGCCACCTGACGACCCGTCCTGTCGCTGAACTACTACTCGAGCACTCGGGCAAGTACTTCAGGAATCTCGCTTGGTCCATCGACCAGAGCAAGTCGTGCATCAATTGACTGAGCAAGTGATCTTGCCTCATCGGGGTCGTCCCGCGGAGCAATAATCACAACTTCATCAAGCGCACGCGCCGACGCAACAACGTCACCTTCAACTGTCGCACGACAATCACTCAACAGCACAGCGATGCGTCGACCTGCCCGTGACCGCGCAAGTTGTTGACTGGCGACTCGTAAGGCACCCGCTACGTCGGTTGTACCAAAGCCACGAAGTGCAAGCACCGTGTTCACCACCTCTTCACTTGCCTTCGGCACATCCTGCGACTTGGCGACCACAATGTCTTTGCCAAACGCCAGCACGCTGTAGTCCTGTGGCGCCCGACATGCCACGGCGGCTGCAGCAATTGCCGACGTGGCCAAGGGTTTTCCTCCCATTGACCCTGATCGATCAACCATGAGACACAGGGCAGTTCCCGGTCGGGCCCATCCGCGCACGCGCAGCCGCGCTGCCTCGATACCAACACCTGCGCGCAATTCATTGAGCGCATCAAGGCTCGCGTCGATGTCAATGTCTCCCGCTTCGGGCTCGTAAGGCTTCTCGACGATCTTGCCCACACCACGTGGTCGAGTGCGACCACGTTTGGCGATGTCCAACATCAGGCGACCAGCAAGTGACCGTGCCAACGCACGCAACTTCGGGTCCGTTGCTGCAGTCAAATCCGCCAACATGCCGAGTGCTTCATCCGGATCACTGGCTAACGCTTCATCAAACGCTGCTTCGTCGAGCTCGCCCACTTCCGGAGATATCTGTTCAAACTGCTCGTGTCGCGCAAGTTCACGACGTGACGTCGTTCGCTTGCTGGCTTGACTCACGGCCTCGTCGGCCGCCACACCCTCATGTGTCAGTGGTGGTTGGTTGCCCCGTTCGGGGCGGTCGCTTTTCCCGTCGACGCTCCGTTCGCAGATTTCGAGAACACCTCATGCCACAACTCGGTGATGATGTCGTCTGCAGTACGACTGTGTCCTTCGCGAACTCGCACACGTCCGCTAAGTGCTACGAGTGCTGCATCAAGACCGACTGATTCATCGGTCATGTTGGCAGAGCGAACCCGCGCAAGTGATGTCGCCA
>VGCD01000046.1 GCA_016870215.1 Actinomycetota bacterium | reverse complement strand
CATCTGAGTTGCCATGGTGCGCTTCCAGATGAGTTCATATAGCGCGAGCTCTCGCGGCTTGAGTCCCTTTGGATGTTGCGCCCGCATGTTGGTGGGTTTGATTGCGGGGTGCGCACCCTGAGCCATTTTCTTGTTGCTCTTCGTGTATCGCTCGAACGGGCACACCGCATCAGCGCCATAGATAGCCCGGATAGCTGAGCGAATCTCTTTGCGCCCCGCAGCATCGTGCACACGAATATCCGTTCGCGGATAAGTGATGAGACTCTGTTGATACAGCCTCTCTGAAATCATCAGCGTCTCTGCTGTCGACATGCCGAGGCGATGTTCGGCGTCTTGATAGAGGCCGCTCATGTCAAGCGGTGGACGCGGGTTCGACGTGGCCAGCTTGTGCGTGATGTCTGCGACATGTAGTGGCCATGTTGTGGACGACACGTTGAATGCGATGCGCTCAGCAAGGTCACGCTGCACGATGAATGCTTCGGTGGTGAGTTGGCCCTTGTCATCAAAGTCCTTGCCGGTAGCGATACGTCGACCTGAGAATGATGACAATGCCGCAGTGAGTGCAGGCTCGGTGGCGGACTGCACCACCACATCCATGTATTCGGCTGCAACAAATGCAAGGCGCTCGAGCTCGCGCTGGACTACGAGACACAACCCGGGGCTCTGCACGCGTCCTGCAGTCACATTTGGTCGAATCTTCGATCGAGTCACCGCCGTTACTTCAAAGCCGAAGAGTCGGTCGATGACTCGGCGTGCACGGGCAGCTTCCACCACGTTCCAGTCAATGCTTCGCGGTGTGCGCAAAGACTCGAGCACTGCATCTTTAGTGATGGCATTGAACGTGACTCGGCTCACCGGTACGTCGGGGTTCAGGAACTGAACGACATGAGCTGCGATCATCTCTCCTTCTCGATCCGCGTCGGTTGCAAGAATGACCTCGCTGCAGACGCGTAGATCTTTCTTGAGATCAGCAATGACCTTCTTTCCAGAGTCGCTGAGCTCATAGCGACAGGCGAAGTCGCGGTTCAATTCAATGGCTGCTGACTCAGGAATGTCAGCAATGTGTCCGATGGTTGCTCGCACGATGTAGTCATCGGAGAGGAACTTCTGGATGGTCTTCACCTTGCCGGGAGATTCGACAATGAAGAGTTTCTTGTTGCGTTGTGTCTGACGTGATGAAGGTGTTGGTGAATTCATGGGTCGGCTTGTTACACCACCCCTGTCTCATGGTGGGGCTAACAACAACGCTGTAAGCCCTGCGGAATAAGGAAAACAGATTGACTTGACAGCTTCGGGCGCGCACGCGCGCGTAGGGCCAGCGGGCGACGCACACATGTGAGGCGTTGACAACCCTCCCGAAAGGGTCGGTGTTGGCCACCACTACAGCGGTGGTTATCTTGCTGATTCAGCTGAATCAGTCGATTTCAGCTCTCTAGTTCTGAGCTCAGTTTGCTGCTGAGTTGCTCTTCTTCCGGCGAAGAAGCACCAGCAGAATGAGCAGCACTACGAGAACGATGATCACCCACAAGATCCACGGCGTGGATCTAGAGCCACTGTCAGCAGTTTCTGCAGGTGCCCCCGCCCCCGCCGTGTCCTTTGCCTGAACCACCGGCACATTCACGACGGATTCTGTGCCATCGTCGGCAGTGACGGTGAAGGCAATCGAGGTGTCCTCATCGCCCGTCGCCAGCACCGTTGGCTTGCCCTTTGCGACGGGAACTGCTGCACCACCACCAACGCTGGCCGTCACAGTTCCACTGTTCGAGCCGACATAAGCCAGCAATGCATCAACGCAAGCATCATCGCAGGCGATTTCTTTCGTACCTGTAGCCACGACGACAGGAACAGAATCCTGAATGGCAGCAGCTGGCACGGCCGCAACAGTCGTGTTGTTCGCTGCAATTGTCACTGCAGGAACACCTTGAGTTTGTTCTGCACCAATTGTTGAAGTGGTCATGTCTGACACGGTGGTTGCAGTGGTATTAAGAGTTGTGTTCGACGAAGTGTCGGTCTGCGGCACTTCGTTGCCACTGACTTCCTCGAGTGGTTCACCGGTCTGCTGGTCATCCTCCGTCGGTTCCGGAGTTTGTGTGGCTTCTGCCGCACGCCCCGTCACCGTGCTCACGCCATTCATGTACCCACGACGTATTGAATACACATCAACAGTTGCTTCTTGACCCGCACTCAGATCCGTGATGGTGAGCAGGCCAGTGTCAGGATCCAGCGCGGCATTGGCCGTGTCAGGGTTAAGCCCAACTTTTGTTTCCCAAACGGGGCTGTAATTCAGAATGGGAACTGTAAACCCGTCGACAGTTGGTGTCACCTCACCGAAGACGTACGTGAGCGCTGCTTTCAAAGAACTGCCCGCTCTTGTTGACTCCGCGGATGAATATCCGGGTCTCTCGACTGTGACAGTTACCGCAGCGGTTTCATCAGGGCTCAAACCCGTCACAACAACAACACCAGTTGAATCAATTGAGGCAATCCCGGCTGTTGCCGTTGCCATATACATCTGGTTGTTGTCGTAGTTCATGATTGGTGTGCTGAAGCCGTACGCAGAAGCAGTTACATCACCGAACTCAGGAGCAGAAAGCGCCGGCATCTGCTCGAATGTTCCACCGGCGCTAGACGCTGGCGTGTAGATGGTCACCGTTTCACTTCCCGAGTTGGCTACCGCCACCACTCCACTCGCGTTGACAGCGATGTCCAAGGGGTCTTTATCGGTTGCGAATAGCTCTTGGGTTACACCTTGAGCATCGATTGTGAACACCTTTTCAGCAGTGACACTCGTGACGTACGAGATGTCATTCAGAACATCAACGGCATATGGCAGACCAAACGCGAGCGGGAAAGTGACTGGTTCGTCTTTGTCATCGATGACCACGAGCAGTTGGGATTGGTTACAGACCACATGGACCTTGCCTGAACTTGTAACTGTTGCATCAGTCATTCCTGGACAGGTCTGCACTCGTTGCATGCCACCCATGGGAAGCCTGCGAACCATCACATCGTTCTGATCACGACGAACTCCGACAATTGCAGCGGAACCACCAACAAGATCCTTTCCAACATCACCGAATTCGTCCCAGATCATCGTCACAGTTCCACCATTCGCAAGATCAAATGACACCGGAGCATTTGCACCTCGAAGTGCTGCCACTGCAAACTGAGAAGACGCCACAGCAAGACGGTCGAGCTTCGTCGGAGCAATGAGCGTGTAGTCGACGAGTCCGTCTTTTCGGAATTTTGTCAACACGGTCGTGTCGTCTGAAGTAGTGAGTGCATACACATTGCCATTTTCGTCAATGTCGATATCCACGGGATCTATATCGAGATCTCCCCACGGCAACACATCACCATTCGGAGTGATCTTTGGAATCTTCGTACTCTGTGTTGACATCACATACGCGTTACCGTCTGCGTCAATCACGATTTTCTCTGGTGCGAATCCCACGACCGCTCTCGTAATGGTTGGCTCGGCTATCGCTGAGTTGCGCTGACGTGAGTTCGAGTCATCAGAGCCGCCGCATGACGCTGCAGTAACGACCAGTGCTGCGAGCGCAATCCGCTTGATGAGAGATGTTGAGCGCATGGGTGAACCCTTTCGAGTGAGTTGCCACAGAAGACTCAGAAACCATAACTGAATTGCCATTCAAGTTGCCGTCAGGGCATTGGTTGGCACACACCCCGGTGACACGACCCCGAAGTGAGGCATACGATGAGCATCAGCCAGTCCGATCGATGCGACCTTCAGCGCAGCCTGCAGTCAGCCTTGGGAGAGAAGATGGGAAACACGCTCATGGAACACCTGCCACCCAGTGGTTGGAGTGACGTCGCCCGCACCCGCGATATCGACATGGTTCGCCAAGAACTGCGCAACGACATCGACATGGTCCGCCAAGAACTGCGGAATCTTGAGGTGCGCATGGACGCTCGAATGGACATGTCTGACCTGCAGTTGGCACAGCTGAGCAAACGAGTCTCATACGCCATCACCACAGGCGTGGCCATGTTCGGCACTTTGCTCGCATTGCTCATTGACTTGCAGTTCTCTGTCTGAGCGTTGCCTCACTGAACGAACTGCTCTGACAGACCTCGTTGTTATGGTGACCACATGAAGTTAGGTCCCGGTCTTACATTCTCTTGGAAACGCGCACTTGGCGTCACCAGTGCGAAGCGCAAAATCTCACGTGCCACAGGCATTCCACTCACCCGCTCAGGCCGACGCAACAAACTGGGTCGCTGGCTCGGCATGAAATAGTGCGACGCCTAGCGCGCTCGCCTAGGTAGCCCGATTCGAACTGAGACACCGGGCGAGAACATCACATGCGGCTCACCATGTGGTGACGTGAGGCCGGCTACTTCGAACAGATTGCTCTCCACGTTATTGAGTGTCGCTGAACAGAGAGGCCAGCGCCCATGATCAACGGGTGCGTACATGAGACCGCCAAAAAGTCCGCGTGAGTACAGGCCCCAACGAGCAGAAAGAAAAACGGATAGTTCATCGGGCTCGCTGATTTCTTTGCCGACGTGTACCTCGATGTCTGCATGAGCTCGTCGCGGCCATCGGCGTTGAACCGAGGTCTTGAGCACATCATCGGTCAACGTGTTGCTGGCACTCCCCCAGCAATACGGCAACAGATATGTGGTGCGAGCAACGAC
>VGCD01000045.1 GCA_016870215.1 Actinomycetota bacterium | reverse complement strand
AGACGAACTTGTGAGATTTCAAAGCCGCGACCTTCACCCAGCAACACGTTGTCCTTCGGTACTCGAACGTCTTTGAATTCAATGTGCATGTGTCCGTGAGGCGCATCGTCTTCGCCGAACACTTCCATGGCCCCAAGAATGCGGATGCCAGGAGTGTCCATGGGAATCAGAATTTGTGAATGACGACGATTGGGTGGTCCGTCAGGACTTGTCAACACCATCGTGATGAGTACTTTGCATCGCGGATCTCCCGCACCAGAGGTCCAATACTTCTGGCCGTTGATGACCCATTCGTCACCATCGAGCACCGCACGACACGAGATGTTCTTCGCATCAGAAGACGCCACGTCGGGTTCGGTCATTGCGTAAGCCGACCTGATTTCACCGCGCAACAACGGCTCGAGCCACTTCTTCTTTTGTTCCGGTGTGCCAACTCGCTCGAGCACTTCCATGTTGCCGGTGTCTGGAGCGCTGCAGTTGAACACTTCCGAAGCAATGGGGTTTTTACCCATTTCGACTGCGAGGTATGCATAGTCGAGGTTGCTCAAGCCTTCCCCGCTCTCGGCATTGGGCAAAAAGAAATTCCAGAGCCCGGCTTCCTTGGCCCTGTTCTTCAACTTCTCGAGTAACTCAAGTTGACCATCGCCGTAACCCCAATGATCAGCTCGGCCTTCACCCAATCGAAAGAACTCCGCGGTGTGCGGTTCGATCTCGGTATTGATGAAGTTGACAACGGCTTCGTACAGCGGAATCGCTCGCGCAGACATCGCCAGATTGAGGCTGTCATCTGTGGTTGAGCCCGAATGCATTCCTGGTTTTGGCATAGCGCCACAGTACCCCTGCAACGCTGATGCAGAGTAAGTGGACTAGCCGCGAGCGAATCCCAACGCATTGCGACTCTGCAATCGTGCGAAGAACTCGGGCGTATATGCATCACGCGGGGTCGATCGAACTTCTTCGTCAAGTACATGTGCGTCATCACCAACGAGAACTCGCCACTCGTCACGGCGCACTGCACCGAGCATGACTTCGGCTGCTTCCCGAGCAGACGTGGGCGCGGCATCGCGGAAAGCCTCGCCCTGAGCGATGATTCCGACGCGAATGTCCTCATCGCTCACCCCAGACAGATCAAGTCCAGCACGTCCGGCACGCACTCGGACTTGAGTCAACTGTTCCTCTGTCATCTCCTTTGGGTCAAAGCCGAGAATCTTTCCGGAATTGATGACAATTGAAGTGCCGATGTGCCCTGGCATCACGACTGACACATGCACGTGGGGTGCATTCACTTGAAGGTCGGTGATGAGCGCTTCGGAAAAACCTTTCACGGCGAATTTCGCTGAGCTGTACGCCGAATGTGGCGTGTTGGGCCCGAGTGAAGCCCAGAAGCCATTCACCGAACTGGTGTTGACGATGTGAGCCACATCAGCTTGTAACAGCAATGGCATGAATGCGCGCGTGTTGTAATACACACCAAAGAAACACACTGCGAAGGTCTTGTCCCAGGACTCTCGGTCCTCGTCATGCACGACACTTCCACCACCGCCTATACCGGCGTTGTTGAACAGCACGTTCACATGAGGGCGCCACTTCGCAACAGCGTCACGGAATGCCAATACCTGCATTTCGTCACTCACGTCGGCGATGAAGGACATCACTTCACCTGCAGAACCATCAGCTGCACACAGACCCACTGTTTCTGCAAGGTTGTCACCCAAGACGTCACAAGTCGCAACGTCACATCCGTCAGCAGCGAGAAGACGAACTAGTTCGCGACCCATTCCTGTGCCACCACCTGTGACCACTGCGATACGTCCGGCAAAACCACTTTCGAATCGTATCGTCAACACTTTTCCTTCTCTTTGTACCGCTTATGCGGTAGTGATTAATTGATCAACGTGGAGCGTCGTAGCGTCTTGCTCGCCCACGTTTCCGCATCACAACTTGCCACAACTGCAGCGACCGACTGCGAAAACCAGCAGCTGAGGACAGCAAGTAGTACTCCCACATGCGCCGGAATCGCTCGTCGTAAGCGGGGATTTCCGACCATCTCGCTGAAATGTTCTTCTCCCATTCGAGCAATGTGAGGTCATAGTCGGGTCCGAAGTTGTGTACATCTTCCACCACCCAATTGGGTTCGGCTGCTCGATTGAACTGAGCCAACGACGGGATGACACCCCCGGGGAAGATGTAGCGGTCATAGAACGCATCGGTGTGCTGCTTCGACACCAGTGAGCCAATTGTGTGATGCAACATCACACCATCTGCTGTCAACAAACCGTCACAAGTATCAAAGAATGTGCGCAGGTTCTTCGGGCCAACATGCTCCATCATCCCCACTGACACGATGCGGTCAAAACTCCCAGAGAGGTCGCGATAGTCCATCTGTTTGATCTCAACTGGCAAACCCTCACAACGCTGACGCGCAAGTGACACCTGATTCGAAGCGGGCGAGATGCCAACTCCCTTCACCCCGTACTTGGTTGCTGCGAAGTTGAGCAGTCCACCCCAACCCGAGCCGATATCAAGAAGTGTCATGCCTGGTTCAAGTTGAAGTTTGCGACAGATGAGATCAAGTTTGTGTTCCTGTGCTTCATCAAGATGGCGTGCCGTCTTCCAATATGCGCATGAGTACACCATTCGACTGCCGAGCATTCGCTCATACAAGTCATTACCGATGTCGTAGTGATGTTGTGCGTTTAGCTTTGCCTTGCTTTGTGTCTGTCTATTCATAAGCCACGACTTGGTCGCGAGAACAGCAAGCTTCGGCCCTTTCTTCACGGCCGCGTCTGCACCACCCACAATGATTCGTGTCAGCATTTCGTCTATGCGGTCGCAGTCCCACCAACCATCCATATAGGCCTCGCCTAGCCCTAATTGGCGTTGCGAGATGACACGACTCCACAACCGCTCATCATGAACTCGAAGGCTGTGTGCGTCGGATGTGTTGACCGGTATATCGCACTTTGCGAGAAGGCTGAGTGCAAATGTCTTCGCTTTGTCTGCCATGTGTCCATTTTTTAGCAGAGCCGAAGTGCCCTGAATTTCGTCAGGTACTTGGTGTGCGCTGAGCCGCGAAAACACCAGAGATAACGAGCGCAGCCCCGACCACTTGGGCGAAGACAAGAGTCTCGCCGCCAATCAAGACGAGCCAAGCAAGAGCAAGTATCGGTTCGGTCGATGCCACCACCGCCGCATGCGCCGGACCCAAATGTTTCACTCCCATGAAGAATGCCGTGATTGACACCACAGTGCTCACCAACGCAAGCGACATCATTGCAAGCACATACGACGCACCCGACGGTGCGGTAACCCCACCGCTTATGACGACGAGCACAGTTGCAAAGACGAGCGAGCCCAGCATTCCCCACGCTGCAGCGACAAAACCGTCCCCTGCTCGGCCTCCACTATCGACAGCCATGATGCGTTCGCTGTACAAGATGTAACCCGCATAGAGCGCTGCGTTCACCACGGTGAGCACTACTCCGAGCATCGAACTGTCATTCGAAGGATCAAGAACTTCCGGCACTGTGAATGCGATGCCGACAACCGTCAACCCCACCCCCACCCAGATGTGTTTCGAGGTTCGGCTTCCGACAAGCTTCGCCCCAATAGCCACCATTGCCGGATACGTGTAGATGATGACGACATACAACGCTCCCGACATGAGGTTGAGACCAGCGAAGGCAAAGTACGCCAGCAAACCAAACAGAACGCCCATGAGAAACCGTGGTTTCCATGCAACATCTCGTGGTGATGCCCCGATTCCACGTGCACGTCGGGTAAAAACAATCACCCATGACACTGGGGCGGCAATGAGAAAACGCCAGAAAATAACGTCGATGGGCTCGAGCTGGTTGAGCACATGTTTTCCGAACACCGTGAACAACGAGTACGCGGTCGCGCTCGTCAACATCCACGCGATTCCCACACGACGACTTGACACCGAAAGACGACTCTAAGCGTTGTGCAAGCGAAAGCCTCGCATTAATGGTGACCTAGTGTTGAGCACGATGAACGCTTCCCAACATTCGCAGTCGACTGAGCCAAAAGCTGCAACCACGCATACCGCTGCCGCAAACTCCAGTGTCTCTGTGCCAAGTGATGATCGTGATTTCGAGCGTGCCCGACGCGGTCTTGTCGCACGACACTCCGACACCAAGTTGCGCGACTCGAAAGGCCGTGTCGTGTCGGACGCTGGTGCCTATTCATTCTTGTCAAGTGCTTCGCCAGACACTGTCAACCCCAGCCTCTGGCGCCAAGCACAACTAAATGCCGAGCACGGCTTGTTCGAAGTGGTCGAGGGCATGTGGCAAGTGCGGGGCTATGACATCTCCAACATCACCTTCATCAAAGGCAAGGCCGGTTGGATTGTCATTGATCCACTCACTCACGAGACAACAGCCCGCGAATCACTGCGACTTGCCAATGACCACCTGGGTGAGCGGCCGGTCGTCGCAGTGATATATACCCATTCACACGTCGACCACTTTGGTGGAGTTCTCGGAGTCACCAGTCAAGAAGATGTCGACGCAGGGCGATGCATCGTTATCGCGCCCGAGGGCTTTCTTCGTGAGACGGTCGGTGAGAACGTCATAGCCGGCCCTGTCATGGGTCGCCGGGCGATGTACCAGTTTGGTTCGGCGCTACCAGCTGGTGAGCGACAGCACATTGACTGCGGGCTCGGAAAGCTGACTCCAACGGGAGCGCCGGGCCTCATTGCCCCAACGCATGAA
>VGCD01000044.1 GCA_016870215.1 Actinomycetota bacterium | reverse complement strand
GAACTGCTGTTCGAACACTCCCCCTTCAAGGTCCAAGTTCACTGCGCCATCAAGGTGACCTTCAGCAAACTCTGCCGTAGTTCGTACGTCGATGACCACGTTCTCTACTGGCATCATCGCGTCTGATGCTGGCGCAGTGGTATCCGTTGTCTGAGCGACCATTGTCGTATCCGACATTACCTGATCGGGTGTTGCTTCGTCTGACGACGAACAACCAACAGTCGCAACTAGGGGCAGAAACACAAAAGTCAGGGACACGAATTTCTTCATGTCCCTGACTTTACGTGGATTGTGTTAGTCGGCGAGAGCCGCCTTCTTGTCGGCGGTCAATTTGGCGATGAATGACTTCTTCAGCGCCTTCTCCTGCGACTCATCGAGCTTGCTGAGCTGTTCAGCGGTAACGCCAGAAGCCTGCTTCGGCCCCAACTGCGACAACTGCTTCGCGCTCAACTCGCCGAAGGCCTCAGGCTCGATTTCTGCAAGCTGTGTCGCTTTCATCGCAGCAATTGCCTTGGGTGCAAATTTTGCAATCTGCTCTGGTGACAACTGTCCGAGAAGCTCTGCAGCCATCTTCAACAACTGCTCTGGCTTCAACACTGAGAAAACCGTGGGCGGCAAAAGCGCAGCCTGATCTGGCTTCATCTGACCAAAAACTGTTGGTGGCAACATCGTGAACTGTGATGGCTTGAAGCCCATCATTGCCTCAGGGGGCATGTTCGCGAACTGCGTCGGCTTCATTGCTGCAAACACTTTTGCGTTCATCGCAGCAACGTCATCGTTCGAAAACGCAGTGAACGCTGTTGGTGCCATCGATGCGAATTGAGTTGACTTCATCGCCGCCAATACCGACGCCGGCAAATTGGCAAATTGCTCGGGTGACATTTTCGTCATGGTCGACGGAGGAAGAGATATGAACTGCTTCGACGACATCGATGCCATCGCATCTGGCGGCAACATTGCAAACTGCGTTGGCTTCATTGCTGCCATCGCTTGCGGGTTGAACTTTGCCATTTGCTCTGGCGTCATCGCCGCAAACATGTCAGCCGCCATCTTGGCCATTTGAACTGGCTTGAAGCCGGCCATTGCGTCTGGTGGCAACATTGTGAACTGTGATGCGCTCATTCCGGCGATTGCGGTGGGCTTCATCTGAGCAATCTGCGCCTGCGTAAAGCTCATCATTTGAGTTGGCATGAGTTGGCTCATCTTGCTCGGGTCGAACTGTGCCATGTTGGTGGGCACCTGAATGGCTCCTGCTGTCGGCATAGCCGACGACATCGCCTGCATCGCAGATCGAAAACCATTCGAACATGCCATCTTCTGTTCGTTCGACAAGGCCTCGAACTTTTTCGTCATGTCTTCCGGCTTGCCAGTGCTGAAGTCGGATGCGAGAGAACATGTGGTCGACGTTGGTGTGAACATTGACGTTCCACCCGTTGGCATGTGCATGCCACCAGTTGCTCCGCCCGTTGTGGGCATTGATCCACCAGCCGGCGAAGAACCTCCGTTTGAAATGGCAGAGAGACCAGTTCCAACAAGCGATGCTTTCGAGGAACAAGCGGGTTGGCTTTGTAGCACGATTTGGAAGTTCTTCTGGTCCATCATCTTGATGATTGCGTCAGATACTTGACATGTCACACCGCCACTTGAGGGTGCAGTTCCCGTCTTTGCACCTGTCTGCGTGCCACCACTTGGCATGCCTGGCATCGAACCAGTGCCGCTCGGTGGCATGCCTGGCATCGAACCAGTGCCGCTCGGTGGCATGCCTGGCATCGAACCAGTGCCGCTCGGTGGCATACCTGGCATCGAGGTCATTTGACCGTTGAATGTCGAGCCATCAGGCAACGTGCAACCGATAACTGGAGCTGTCTGCACACACGGTGCTGCAAGTGCGACATTCGCGCCACCTGCAATTGCGAGACCGGAAGCAAGCGTTGCTCCGGCGACAAACTGACGGATGAACATGGTTCCTCCCCTGTTGTGATTCTGATCGAGGCAACACAGTCGAAGTGATACCTCGTATTGCGTACAATTCTAACGAAACTGCGCGGGCCTGAACACCCGCCCAGGGACTGGCTGGCGCCAAGGGCTCAGCGGCCAGAATGGTTCAATGACGTCACGACCCCTGCTCTCTGTTGGCCTGCCGAACTTTGGCCCCTGGATGCCCCACGGTGACTGGCGCCGATTCCTCGACCTCGGACCAATGGTCGAAGATGCCGGCCTCGACCGGGTGGTAGTGGTCGACCACGTGGTGATGAGCAATAACACCCACGAGTACCGGTGGGGAAAGTTCCCCACTCCACCTGATGCACAGTGGCCAGAGCCGCTCACCCTGCTCGCAGGAATCGCAGCGCGCACATCGCGAATTCGACTGGGTACTGGTGTGGTGTTGCCGTCACTGCGTGGTGCAACTCTGTTCGCAAAGACAACTGCCACGCTCGATGTCATGTGCAATGGTCGTTTGGATCTTGGCGTGGGCATCGGATGGCAGCGCGAAGAGTACGACGCAGCAGGTCTTGATTGGGACAAGCGCGGTCGTCTATTCACCGATGTGATGGGTGCCGTCGTCGAATTGTGGAACAACACGCCTGCGAGTTATCACTCACCCACGGTCAACTTCGATGACATCTACGTAGTGCCAAAACCCGTACAGCAAGGTGGAGTGCCGTTGTGGTTTGCTGGCACGTTCACTCCCACCAGTTTGTCGCGCATGGCACGTTGGGCAAGTGGGTGGATTCCGATCATGGGTGAGTCGATTGAAGGCGTGCGCGAAGGTGCACGCACTGTGAAAGAGGCAATAGCTGCACGTGGGCGCGACCCAGAGCAGCTTCGCGTACAAGGTCCGCTACCACTCGTGCGCAATGAAGATGGCACGTTTGATTTGGCGAAGACGATGGAACACGTTCCTGCGCTTGTAGATGCCGGCGCAACCGCTATTCATCTACCGTTGCACATGTTTGCCAAAACCATGGAAGACGCCCCCAGCGTGTTGGCAGACATCAAGCAGCGATACGACGCGTCTTTCTGATTGAGAGCGACAATGACGAACCATCGACTTGATGATCGCTACGAGTTGCGGCGCCTCGTTGAGGACTACGCCCACTTCGTTGACTCACGAGACTTTGATGCTGTGTCGGAGTTGTTTCTCGCTGATGGTGTGCTGAGTGGTTACGACGGTTCGGTGCAGCGATATCTACGTAATGGTCGCGGCGAGATCATCGAAGCGATGCAAGGCCTCATGCGATATGAGTTGACCAGCCACATACTGGGTCAACAACGCGTCGACTTCGACGCGGAAGATAGCGACACAGCCGTCGGCGAGACCTATTGCAATGCGCAACACATCTACACCGACAGCCGTGACCCTGACTCGACACCATCTCGGAGAAGGAACAAGGTGATGTCGATTCGCTATCACGATCGTTATGTGCGTCGTGACGGACGTTGGTTCTTTGCTGAGCGTCAGCTCTCTTTCGATTTCACTGAAACACGCGACGTCGACCCTGCACCTGGCACTTGAGCACTCACCGCACTGAAGACGCTTTGATCACCTTCACTTCGACTCGTTGAGTGGTGCGTGCACCGTTTCGAGCAACCGATAACAACATCACCTTGCAGGTGCCGGCACGCAGGCCTTTGATGGCGTACGACACCGTCATGCAGGCCCGCTGACCTTTTGGCACCAACATGGTCGCTGACGCAATGCGAGGGCCTTTGTAGGTGAAACCCACACGTCGAGCAATGTCGCGACCAACAAGAAAGCTGCCGACGCGCAAGCGCAGCACCTTTGACTTTTGTGCCAACACTTGTGGTGCAGCCACTTGGGTGATGTCCGGAGCGCCAACTTGTGGTGCAGATGACTGCTCAGACACCGCACCAGGAGTGTTGGTGGCGTCTGTGGCTGGTGGTGTCAACACCACTTCGTCAACCTGACGAGGCTGCTCAGGTGCAGGAACAACTGGTACCGCAGGTGACGGAGCCACTGGTGTGGGTTCGACGACTTCGGGCGGTTCTGCTGGTGCTTGCGGGGGAAGTTGTTGTGCACCAACCACGTCGAGTGCGCGCACCGGAGGTTGAGCTGGCGATGAATTGCCATCACCCAATTGCCCAGCATCATTTGACCCCCAACATGTGATGGCACCGCTGCGCAACAACGCGCACGAGTGCATGGTTCCGACGGATAACGCTTGCACTCCGTCACCGAACGTCACTGCTGCAGTGGTTGAGGTGTTCACTGTTGTTGCCCACATGACAGACAACTGATCAATCGATGCGGCCTGACGCGCATCATTGCGGCCAAAGCAGTAGGCCTTGTCGTCGCTTCCGATCATGCAGAAGTGTTCACTCATGTCGATGGGTCCGCGAACAGTCACGCCCCGTGGCATGACCACCGGCACAGGTATCGGTGATTCACTGAAGCGACCATCGCCAAGGCCGCCGTATGAGTTGGTGCCGAAGCAGTACGCCTCACCAGCCACATTAAGTGTGCACGTGGCCGCCCAACCAGCTGCCACCGACACAAGTTTGTCCGTGCCAACTTCTGCCACCACCTTGGTTGGCGTCAACGAACGCACACTGTCGAACACACCAAGCCGACTACCAGTGGCAGAACCCCAGCACCACAACTCACCCATTGTGCTGACAGCACAGGTGTGACGTGACCCCGCCGACACTTGCGAAATGCGAACGCCAACTGGGAACACCACTTGTGCAGGTTCATAACGCGGGTTGCGATCACCCACCCCCAACTCGCCTTCTGCATTGCGGCCCCAGCAGAACAGCACTGCGTTCGAGGTGAGCGCGCACGTGGTGAAGTCGCGCGCAGTGATCTGCACGACCGATGACAACGTAGAAATGCGAACTGGTGTGGTCTTGTTGCGTCCCGACCCATCACCTAGTTGACCCCAGCCGTTGTCGCCCCAGCACCACACCTCGCCTGCGGCGGTCAATGCACACGTATGTCTCATCGCTGCGACAACACTTGTGA
>VGCD01000043.1 GCA_016870215.1 Actinomycetota bacterium | reverse complement strand
TCAAGGGCTTTCGCGGCCTCCACGCCACTTTCAGTGAGCCGGAAGAACCGAGCGGGCGACCCGGCAATCAGTTGGTCACCCTGACGACTCCAGAGCGCGTCACATCGAAGAAGTGGTGTCGTCATGGTGACGGTGTCGCGGAACGGCTGTCTTCAGACACGTCAGCGAGCCACGTCGCCATGCAGGACCGAATGGTGTGAACAAGATCAGTCGTCCAACGAGCGAGGACATCGTTTCCATATGTTGCATCTGCTGATGAAGCATCACCAATCACTCCATTCGGTGACACGTGGTGTACACCGTGTTCGCGCATCTCGGAGATGAGTGAACGAGCATCACCAACCACTCCCGCTGTTAGTCGATCAGAACGCACATGCACCGAGTTGATGGCGAGCATGACTGATGTCTCGACGAGACCAGCATGCAAATCGCCGTTGTTATCCAACGACGGAGACCAGAAGAGGTGTGGCACACCGTGATGCATGAGAGCAGATGATGACGACTGCATTGACGGAACATTCCCACCATGACCATTCACAAAAATGACACCGCAAAGATGTACAGAGTTCTCGCTGAGCGATCGCGCGATAAGGGTGAATGTTCGTTCCGCAGTATCACTGCCGATGCTTGATGTTCCCGCAAAGCCGCGGTGTTCGTCGCTCGCTGAATAATTGACGGAGGGAAGTCTCAAGATGCGTTTGTCGCTAATGGTGTCGAGTGCGCGCTCACACAATGTCTCAGCGATAATCGTGTCGGTGTTCAGCGGTAGATGGGGGCCGTGTTGCTCCCAAGAGCCAAGCGGTACGACAGCGACGTGCGGAGAATCAAAGTCCGACGAGTACAACGCCGTAACGTTCACGCTTTTCCGACGTTGTGTTCTTTGCCTGCGATAAGTCGCTTGATGTTCGACACGTGTCGAATTTCGACCAGAACTCCGAGCGCAATGATGGTGAGAATTTCCCATAACGGCGTACCTTCAAGCACGAACAACAATGGCACGAGTGGGACCACTGCAATTGACGCCACCGACGCCTTGCGTGAGATCTTCATGACCGCTAGCCACACGAGAATTGACACGAGACCTGTGACGACATTCGTGGCTAGCAAGATGCCCCCGCCTGTTGCGATGCCCTTGCCGCCTTTGAAGCGGCGCTGCGCGGGAAACATGTGACCGAGAAGAGCGGCGGCCGCGCACACGTAGGCCTCGGGCCGGTCAGCGATGAGAAATCCGAGGATGACTGCAAGCACACCCTTGCCGGCATCAAGGGCAAAAACCAGCACTCCAAATTTGGTTCCGAGAGCCCGCGCAATATTGCTGGCACCAGGGTTTCCTGAGCCAAATGTCGTGATGTCGATGCCGCGGCTCTTGGCCACCATCACGGCACTGGGAAACGTGCCAATGAAGTACGAAACGACGAAGAGAATGGCGAGTGCAAAAACCATAAGAAGCGGTGAAAACGACTGTAGTCAGTGACCAGCAACGATGCTTGGAACCCGTGCTGGCTTCGAGTGATCTTGAGACGGACGCGGAACCAAGGACACCGGAACGGAAGCAAGAAGTGCATCTGCATCGCCACCTACACACTCTGGGTCGGGGCCATCGAGGGGAAGCCCTGTAAAGAACTTTGCTGCCATGCAGCCGCCTTGGCATTCGTCGTAGGCACCGCATGACGCACATGCACCGGCGCTTTGTGGCTCACGCAAATCGATGAACAAGTCCGATTCGCGCCACACGCGAGTGAACCCACCAGCGTCGAGCACGTTGCCGGCTTTGAACTCGTCGTGAATGACAAACGGACACGCGTATACGTCACCAATTGGGTCAATGAGACACACCACGCGCCCAGCACCACACATGTTGAGCCCAGGCAGTGCAGGCCCAAGTGCATTCAGATGGAAGAACGAGTCACCAGTGAGAACATTTTCGCCGTGAGCTGACAACCAGTTGTAAATGTCGCGTTGCTGTGCATTCGTGGGATGCAACTGGTGCCATGTGTCTGCACCGCGACCAGCAGGGCGGAGGCGAGTGATTCGCAACTGTGCACCGTAAGAGTCGGCGAGTGCCTTGAAGGCATCTAGTTGCGACACGTTTTGTCGAGTGACGACCACGGAAATTTTGAACGGACCAAAGCCAGCCGACGCCAAGTTGTCCATGGCACGACGCGCGGTGTCGTACGAACCAGCTCCGCGTACAACATCATTTGTCGCAGCGTCAGCACCATCGAGACTGATTTGGATATCGAGGTAATCCATATCCGTCAGGCGCTTCGCCTTTTCGGTATCGATGTATGCACCGTTCGTGGAGAACTTGACACCGATTCCTTTCGACACTGAGTACTCAATGATGTCGAAGAAGTCGCGACGCACCATTGGCTCGCCACCGCCGATGTTGATGTAGAAGACCTGAAGTGCGGCGAGTTCGTCGAGCACTGCCTTTGCTTGCTCTGTGCTCAACTCGCGCGGGTCACGTCGACCGCTGCTACTGAGACAGTGGATGCATTCAAGGTTGCACGCGTAAGTGAGTTCCCACGTAAGACAGATCGGTGCGTCGAGACCACTCTTTAGTTGTTCGACAAGGGGACTAGCGGACACGGACAATTTCCGATGAGATGAGAGAGTCAATTGCAGATTCGAAGGATTGCCAACGTTGAGGCTCAATGTCAGAAGCGACGAGGGCGTCTTCCAAAGTGGAGTATGTCGACAAGGATTCGACAACGTTCAACATGTCACGCGAACGCAAAAACACAAGACGACGGTTGTCGTAGTGATACGCGAGTGCACCGAATGGTTCAGGCCGCAGGGCAACCTGTGGGTGCACCTCGAGTGCGGTGCTTAGTAGACGCCGCACATGCCGTCGATGGAAATCTCCTCGACGAGGAGTTCTTCGACCACGGTGGCGGCCTGGTTGTCAGCCGAGCTGGTGTCGTGACCGGCGTTGTCGGTGGCGACGAGTGTGTCTTTCTCCATATCGCGAGCGTATCCATTCAGGCACGAGCGGGGGAACACGGGCGCTCGCTATGAATCGGGCGAGGTCGTCTGTCCTCGCCTTGTCCTGCTGACGAGGCGTTTAGATCTCGCCTTGTCCTGCTGACGAGGCATTTGGATAAGGTCACTTCTGCTCGACGCCTAGGGGAGGCGGGGCTCGGAGGCGGCTACCAACGTGAAGACCCAAGCAGCGATTCTCTGGGAAGTCGGGGCCCCGTGGAGTGTGGAAGAGATCGATCTCGACCCGCCCGGCCCCGGTGAAGTGTTGGTCAAACTTGCTGCGTCTGGAATGTGTCATAGCGACGAGCATTTGGTGACCGGTGATCTGCCTTTCGCATTGCCGATTGTCGGTGGCCACGAAGGTGCTGGCGTGGTCATGGAAGTTGGCGTTGGGGTCAGTTGGTTGGCACCGGGCGACCACGTCGTGTTCGGATTCATTCCATCGTGTGGACGTTGCCCCAGTTGTTCGCGTGGGCATCAGAACTTGTGTGATCTTGGCGCGAAGATGGGTGGCGGTCGACAAATCACCGATGGAACATCCCGCCATCACGCGCGCGGCCAAGACCTCTCGCTCATGTGCATACTCGGCACGTTCGCGCATCACACCGTGGTCAATGAAGCGTCATGCATCAAGATTGACAATGACATTCCGCTCGACCGTGCATGCCTCACCGGATGTGGTGTCGTGACCGGATGGGGCAGTTCGGTGTATGCCGCGGAAGTTGCGCCTGGTGACACTGTTGCAGTTGTCGGAGTCGGTGGCATCGGAGCAAATGCATTGCAAGGCGCCAAGCTCGCTGGCGCCAAGCGCATCATTGCCATCGACCCAGTTGAGTTCAAGCGCGAGAAGGCGATGGAGCTTGGCGCGACACACACCGCAAGTTCAATGACGGAAGCGGTCGAAGTAATCGGTCAAATCACTTGGGGCCAAATGGCGAACAAAGTGATCATGACGATGGGTGTCGGAAGTGGTGAGTTGATTGGTCAAGCGATGGCACTTGCCGGTAAGCGCGGACGCGTCGTCGTCACGAACATTCACCCCGCACTTGAGTCGAGCGTCACGATGAGCGGTCTTGACCTCACGCTGTATGAAAAGCAACTCGTTGGATCTCTCTTCGGGTCGGGCAACCCTCGAGCCGATATTCCGAAGTTGCTGAATTTGTACCGCGACGGTCTGCTTGATTTGGACGGCCTCATCACACGTCGATATCCACTCGAAGGAGTGAACGACGGTTATCAGGACATGCGGGACGGCAAGAACATTCGCGGTGTGTTGGTCTACGACTGACGCATCACAACAACAATCTCAGAAAGGGAAACAACATGAAGTCAAAAGCAGCAATCATTCATGGGCTCAACCAAGAGTGGAGCGTCGAGGAAATTGACATCCAGGCACCCAAGCAGAACGAGGTCATTGTTCATTGGAAGGCTGCAGGCATGTGCCACAGCGACGAGCACTTGGTGACAGGTGACATGGTGCCGCCCCAGGAGTACTGGGAACTGATGGGAATCACGGATTTTTTCCCGATGATTGGCGGCCACGAGGGTGCCGGTGTTGTGGTTGAAGTCGGACCTGGCGTCACTGACTTGGCCGTGGGAGACCACGTGTCGGCAAGTTTCGTTCCCTCATGTGGGCGCTGTCGTTATTGCAGCACCGGTCGTCAGAACTTGTGTGACCTCGGAAGCCAAACTTTCATCGGCGGCATGATCACTGACGGAACGCACCGTCACTTCCAGAAGAATGGTGAGCCGGTCACGTTGATGGCGAAGTTGGGCACGTTCAGCGAATACGCGTGCGTGGCCACGAACTCACTCATCAAGATTGACAAAGACATTCCCCTGGAGGCCGCTGCTCTCGTGTCCTGTGGTGTGGCCACCGGATGGGGTTCGGCAACTGCTCGCGCACAAACCAAGCCCGGTGACACTGTCGTTGTAGTTGGTGTCGGCGGTATCGGAATGAACGCAGTGCAAGGCGCAAAGATGGCCGGTGCAAAGCGCGTCATCGCAGTTGATCCCGTGGAGTTCAAGCGCGAGAAGGCGATGGAGTTCGGTGCGACACATACGTATTCATCGATGGCAGAGGCATTGCCTGCGCTGATGGAGATGACCTGGGGCCAGATGGCAGACCGCGTCATCATGACGCCCGGTGTGTTGCACGGAGAGATGATGGGCGAAGGCATGAGCCTTGCCGGCAAGGGAAGCACCGTTGTGGTCACTGCCATCTCGCCGATGACCAGCACGACTGCAAACATCAACTTGTTCGAACTTGCGATGTGGCAGAAGGAAGTGAAGGGCACCATTTTCGGAAGCCTCAACCCACGTGCCGACATTCCCGCATTACTCGATATGTACCGCGCTGGCAGTTTGAAGCTGGATGAACTCATCACCAAGCGTTACCCCCTCAGCCAAATCAATGAGGGTTACCGCGCAATGCGCGACGGAGAGAACATCCGTGGCGTCATCGTGAATGACTGACCCGCGCGCGCTGCTCGAGCACCTGTCGACACAGGTGGTTGGGCGACGTAGGGAAGTGGAACTTGTTGTCGCCGCACTCGATGCTGGTCGGCATGTGTTGCTTGAAGGGCCACCTGGCACCGGTAAGTCGACATTGCTGCGCGCTGTAGCGCATGGGCTAGGTATCGGCTTCGAATTTGTCGAAGGCAATGCAGAGTTGACGCCAGCACGATTAGTCGGCCACTTCGACCCTGCACGTGTGCTCACCGAAGGGTACGAAGCCGACGTGTTTGTGGACGGACCGCTCGTCAACGCACTTTGTGACGGATCGTTGTTGTACGTCGAAGAGATCAATCGCATTCCAGAAGAAACCTTGAATGTGTTGATCACCGTCATGAGTGAAGGTGAATTGCATGTGCCACGACTCGGTCGAGTCGCGGCTGCAAACGGATTTTGTCTAGTCGCTGCAATGAACCCGTTCGACGCAGTTGGTACGGCACGTATTTCAGGTGCGGTGTATGACCGTGTATGTCGTGTCGCAATGACGTACCAAGACAAAGCTGATGAGGCCGAGATTGTCCGTCGAAACTCTGACGCCTCAAGTCTCGACTCAGCCTGGATTGGTGCAGTGGTCGATCTGGTGCGAAAGACACGTGAGCATCCCGACCTACGTGTCGGTTCTTCCGTGCGCGGCGCAGTCGACA
>VGCD01000042.1 GCA_016870215.1 Actinomycetota bacterium | reverse complement strand
ATCTCGCCCACGACATCGACATCGCCCGGAGCGCCTGGACGAAGGCGCGTGCCGTGAGGGCATTTGGCTGACGATGTTGTCTATAGCGTTCCGTACGGGAACTTTGCTCGTACACCACCATCGACCACGATTGTTCGGCCAGTGATGAATGCCGACAAGTCCGACGACAAGAACAATGCGGTCGAGGCAATGTCTTCCATACGACCCATGCGCCCGAGAGGGGACACTGCTTCGTTTGCTTGACGCTGCTCAGGCGTGAAAGCTGCTTCCATTCGCGGGGTCAGGATTGTTCCTGGCGCAATGGCGTTCGCGCGAATCTGGTGTGGGCCAAGTTCCACGGCCAGTGATTGAACCCACGCCATCAATGCAGCTTTGGCAGCACCATATCCGGCGTGCATTGGCGCTGACGTCTTGCCACTCACAGAAGCGATAAACACCATCGTTCCGCCACCTTGTTCCACCATGTGGCGTGCAAACTCCTGCGAGGCGAGAAAAGCGTGGCGGAAGTTGATATCAAGGTCGCGCTCAAGCATTGAGTCGGACAAGTCGAGCAGTGCGGCCCATTGAGCCATACCCACGATGTCAACGATGCCGTGAACTCTGCCGAGTGCACCAACTGCATCAGACGCAAGACGCTTGACTTCATCGCGTTTCGTGATGTCACCACTCCATCCGAGTCCACCAGAGATCTCGGCAGCCACATTGTCGGCCCGAGATTGCTCAATATCGACGACCATGACTCGTGCGGCACCCGCTTGTGACAGGGCGTGAACTGTTTGGCGACCCATTCCCAGTCCGCCACCGAGCACCACGAAGTTGCGACCATCAAGTCGAGACTTCGTTAGGTAGTCGGGTATTGGTGAGTTGTCTTCGGCGCTCATGCGACGTCCCTTCCTCCGTTCAGAGTGGTCGGAATTCGACCCCCTGTTTGTTTAGTGATCACTGTTGCTGCTCCACGAACTTCCTCGGCCACTTCCGAGATTTCTTCTGCTGTGAGTCCAGAGGGTAGCCCGATGACCGTGATCGCTACTTCAACTCTGCACGCATCATTGAAGACGGGAGCAAACACTCCTGACACGTCGTATCGGCGACCATTCTCCATCGAGCGCAGCATGTACGGAGATTGGGCGAGGTCCTTCACTAGTTCGATTGCTGCACCACGGTTCGGTCGCTCTCGGATGACCTCACCAAGCGCGCGGCGTGCAGGTGACTCGAGCGCAACGCCATAGCCCCGAGCGCGCACAGCATCGAGGAGTGCCAAGTGATCTTCTCGTTCCGTGGCGCTGAGTGCTGGTTGCGCAAGATCCAACCAACGTTCCACACGTTCTTCGCTTTCCCATGCGAGAAAGATGGTGCCAAGTGGTGGTGCAAGTGGAATCACTTGCCCCGCATGAAGTGAATAGCCGAAGGGGGAGGCGTTGCCGACCGTGTCAATAATGATGATGTTTGCGTCAGTCTGTACGGAGACCGCCAATTCAAAGCCGCGCTTGCGACTGAACTCATCGGCATACTCAACAGCTCGTTGTACAACTGGAGATTGCTGACGAGCAATGTCACCAATCGGAATGAGAGCGGCACCGATTCCGTAGGTGCGAGATGTCGGATGGCGTGTGACAAACCCTGAACGTGTCAGCACCGCCAACAGAGCATGGAGCGAAGCAGGGTTGATGTTCGTACGTCGACCTATCTCTGACAAGGGAAAGCGTTCAGTCGGATGTGCCACGAGAAGATTGATGACCGCGACAGCGCGCTCTGCGGACAGAGCAGGTCGTGGCTCAGTTGAGCGGCGATCTGATGTCATGTGTGACCCCCTCACGCGTCATGACTGACGGTATGGGAGCAAACCCAACCGACCGACCAAAGTGTTGCGTACATGGGTCACCTAACGCAAAAGGTTATTCCTGATTGCAAAGACGTCTCTTCGATCTATACGGGCAATGAGGTAGGTTCCGAGCATGGATCGTCGGTTACAAGATCGTTTTTCCCTGGACGGGCAGGTTGCAGTGGTCACCGGCGCAGCGATGGGTATGGGGCGGGAGACCACATTGACCTTGGCCCGCGCTGGTGCCCGTGTGGTGGGCATTGACCGCAACGCCGATGTCATGGAAGAGACGAAAGCAATGGCTTCCGCCGAGGGTCTCGCGTGCAGTTTTGCTGTGGCAGACGTGAGTAACCGAGACGACCTGATGAAGGTGGCTCAGCGCACACAAGAGGACCATGGACGGGTGGATGGTTGGGCGAATATCGCAGGCATTCTGCGTTATTCAATGATTGAGGACATCACTCCGGATCATGTCAATGAAGTCATCGCTGTGAATCAGCTTGGTGTGCTGTGGGGCATTGCCGCAGCAGCGTCAGTGATGTCGAACGGCGGGTCGATCGTGAACATTTCTTCATCTGGTGGTGAGATGCCATATCCCAGTCTTGCTGCGTACGGTATGACGAAGGCCGCAGTGATGCAATTGACTCGAACAGCAGCTCTGGAACTTGGCGAGAAGGGAATTCGAGTGAATGCCATTGCACCAGGATTCGTCGATACTCCGATGGTGCGCAACACGCACTTGCGTGCTGACGGCTCACTTGATGAGGCCAAACGTCGGGAACACCTTGCCGCACGTGCTGCACAATCTCCACTTGGGATCACCGGTGAAGTGCAAGATATGGCGATGACCATTCTGTTTCTTATGAGTGAAGCTGGTCGTTTTTACACGGGACAAGTGATGCGCCCGAACGGCGGAGTGTTCTTCGGATGAGTGCTGCAAACCACTGGAATCTGCCCGGCCTTCGCAATGGAGGATCTGCAGATGCTGACCTCATTGAGCGTCGTCAGCGAGCAGCGCTCGAAACACCTGCTGTCGATGGTGGCACCTACATCACCACGAATATCGGTGGAGTCGACTGTCTCGTTGCTGGTGAACGCATGGCTTCGCGTGCGCTCTTGCACCTGCATGGCGGTGGGTTCCGTATGGGGACACCCCGTACCTGGATCAACTACGCGACAGATCTTGCACGGCGAACGGGAACTGTTGTCGTTGTACCTGATTACCGTCTCGCGCCCGAACATCCCTTTCCGGCAGCGATACACGACGCTGCTGCTGTCTATGACGAACTTGCTTCCACCGCATCAGTCTTCGTCGGTGGAGACTCTGCAGGAGGAGCACTTGCAGTGTCGTTGGCAATCGCCGCACGAGACGCTGGTCGTCCACTTCCGGCTGGGCTGGTATTGCTTTCTCCGTGGATGGATCTGACAGTGACAGCCGAGAGTTATTCAACTTTCGATGGTGCTGACACCATGTTCTCGAGCATCGCAGCAAACGAGGCGGCAGAGGCGTACTTGCAAGGACTGGCACGCGACACTGCATTGGCGTCACCACTGCACGCTGACCTCACCGGCTTGCCAGAAGTGCTGTGTTTCGTGGGTGCAGAGGAAGTCTTGGTTGATGACTCAATTGCGCTGGTGACCAAGGCGTCAAGAGTGGGCGTTCGTCATGAACTACACGTTGTGCCGACGATGCCTCATATTTGGCCAGTCATCATGCTTGCGGCTGAGCAGACTGAGCAAGCGCGCAGCGCAATCGCTCGCTTTTTGACGAAGTAGTTCGTGTCCAACGACCTGCTTCGGTCGAATCTAAGAAGAGATGTTCAGACTTTTGCGGGTTGTGGGTGCATCGTCGATGCAGCATCACTGTCTCGAAGCACAAAATACGCGACAACTCCGCCTGCGAACATCAGTATCACTGAACCCAAGAAGGCCCAGTGGAAACCGGTGAGTCGATCATCGATTGTCACATCGCCACCGGAGTGTTTGGACAGCGAGATGTACACCGTCGACAGAATTGCAACACCCAGGGCGGCTGACACTTGGCGTTGTGTCGAAAAAATTGCACTTGCCCGACCGGTGTCCGACGGTGTGATGTTCGCGTAGGTCGCTGCTTGAAGAGGCACAAAAGCAAATGCCATGGACAGCCCACGTCCAAGCATGAGAGCGCGAATGGTCCAAGATGACACGTCGAATGAAACGAAAGCCATTGGCAGGCTGCACAGCGAACATGCGATAAGTCCGAACGTCACGAGGCGTCGTGGGCCGATGGTGTGATACACGCGTCCCACGATGCGACTCACCAAAATGATTCCAAGGGCTTGAGGGAAAGTGGTCAATCCGCTGTCGAGCGCCGAATAGCCGAGCATGATCTGTAAGAACTGAGGGATAAGAAACAGGAACGCCGCGAAGCTGCCATAAGACAGCGTGTTTATGGTGTTTGAGTTCCGGAACATTCGGTCGCGGTATAGGCGGAACGCGAGCATCGGTTCATCAATTCGCGTCTCGATGGTGATGAGAAGCGCAAAGAGGGCAAGGCCGCCAAGGCCAGTCAGGAGCACTGCTGGTGAGAGCCACCCGTGGTCTGGTGCTTGCGATAATGCGTACAACACTCCGGCAAGCCCGATGCCGGACAGAAGGAACCCAGGTAGGTCGAACTTTCCGGCTGTCGATTCCTTGCTTTCTTCGAGAAACAGTGCACCGAAGACCAGTCCAACAATTCCGATGGGAACGTTCACGTAGAAGATCCATCGCCACGATGTGTTGTCAATCAGTAGTCCACCGACGATGGGTCCGAGGGCGGGAGCGATGACAGTCGGGACAATCAGCACCGTCGACGCGCGCGCTCGCTCCTGCGGCGGGAAGGCACGGAACAGCATCGCAGTGCCGACCGGAGTCAACATTCCGCCTCCGACACCTTGCAAGATTCGGAAGGCAATCATTTGACCGAGCGTGTTGGCAGTGCCACACAGTACGGATGCAACGGTGAAGACGAACAACGCGAACAAGAAAGTGCGTTTTGCGCCGAAGCGATCGCCAATCCATCCTGATGCCGGAATCCACACTGCGAGTGACAACAAGTACCCGAGCACTAGCCATTCAATACCGGTACCGGTGACGTTGAATTCGGTGGCGAGGGTAGGAATCGCAACATTGACGATGGTGGTGTCCATGATGTCGATGAACAAGCCCAACACAAACACCACTGCGACGATCCACTTGTATTCGATGCCGAGTCGTGCGGCGAGACGATCAGCGCGGTGGGGGGTTGTTGTGTTCATGGATTGATGTGCACCTTTATCGAGCCGGCCTTGCGATCTGCAGCGACACGAAATGCATCCACTGCTTCTTCAAGAGTGAAGCGGTGTGTCACCACAGAGTCAGCGAGGTCGGGAGAGTCGCCCAGAACGTGAGCAGCGTCGACAAAGTCGTCGTGGCTGTGGTCGTGGCTGTAATACAACGACGGGACGATGGTGATTTCTTTGAACATCACCTCATTCGACATCGCGACGGGGCTCCAGAACATTCCGAACTCGACCACTGTGCCCGACGGTCGGCATGCCGAGATCGAAGCCTCGAAGCTGTCCTGCGTGCACACCGCGTCAAACACCACGTCATTCACAGCGAGCGGGCGTTCATCGCTCGCATGCGCAGTTGCGCCGATGCGTTCCGCCGCAAGACGCTGATGCTCGTGCCTTGCGTACACGTCGACATCAATGCCGCGATGGCGAAGGGCTGCAGCTGTGAGAAGCCCAATGCTGCCACCACCGACAACCGCAGCCTTCATGCCCGCTTCAACTTGTCCTCGACGGAGTCCATGCACCACGACCGCCAAAGGCTCGACAAGTCCAACCTCGGAAGCGCGAACAGTGGAGGGAACAGGAATGAGGCGGTCACTGGGGACGATGATTTCTTCAGCGAGTCCACCTTGGGCCGAGATGCCATTCATGTCTTTGGTGGCATCCCGGCACAGATGTTCAAGATCGCGCTCGCAGGCGTCGCATGTTCCGCAAGAACTTTTTGGTCGAACGGCCCACAACGTGCCGGCATCGTCGACGCCCCCGAATTCGTGTCCGAGAACGATGTCGTTGATGCCCCACTCGAGAATATGGAGGTCGCTTCCGCAAATGCCGGCGTTGGTCACTCGAAGTCGAGTGCCAGGCCCTGTCGGAATCGGTATGTCGACAACTTCAACCGACTTGTTCTTGGCTATGACTGCTCGCACTAGAGAGACGGTAGTTCGTGCTCAACGAATCGAACGAGACGCCACAAAGGTGGCGAATGTGCTGATTTCTTTGGCAAGAAATTTGGCGCGGGTGCGATAGCCAGAAACCGTCGGATGGATTCCGTCACGTTCCCATGAACGAGTCTTCGATGGATACGCCGCAA
>VGCD01000041.1 GCA_016870215.1 Actinomycetota bacterium | reverse complement strand
TTCACTGGTAGGTTGGAATTCCTTATGGCAGCAGTATGCGAAGTTTGTGGCAAGGGTCCATCTTGGGGCATGTCGGTGTCGCACTCGCACGTGCGTACCAAGCGTCGTTGGAATCCAAACATCCAGCGTGTGCGCGCCATCGTGAAAGGTGCTCCGCGACGCGTGAACGCCTGCACGGCGTGCATCAAGTCCGGCAAGGTCACCAAGGCCTCTCGCTAGGACGCCGCGGTCTCATGCAGGGCGTCATCAAGTCATACGACCCCGTCACTGGTGACGGCAGTGTGATTAGCGACACAGACCTCAGCGAATACTCCCTCGCTCCGAACGCTCTCGACGGATCCGTGTTCCGAATGGTGCGTCAAGGACAACGCGTCGTTTTTTCGCTCGACTCGAATGGTCGTGCAACCACCCTCCGCTTGGGTTCAGAAGCGGACATGGGCACCCCCGGGGTTTAGATTTGAGGGACAAGTTTTGTCCCCCTACCCGTGACACGAAGTGAGGCGCCACATGGCCGGAACATCCTCTAATGCTCGACTGAAGCAATGGGTCAACGATTGGGCCGCCATTCTTCAACCGAAGGACATCTACTGGTGCGACGGAACCGCCGACGAATATGACCGTCTGTGCAATGAACTCGTCGCAGCCGGCACGTTCACCAAACTCGATGAGGCCAAGCGTCCGAACAGTTACTGGGCACACAGCGATCCGGGCGACGTTGCGCGTGTTGAAGATCGCACCTACATCTGTTCTGCGAATCGCGATGATGCTGGCCCGAACAACAACTGGCGCGAGCCAAGTGAAATGCGCGCCGAACTCAACGCGCTGTACACCGGAGCCATGAAGGGCCGCACGATGTACGTGGTGCCGTTCTCCATGGGGCCTCTCGGCTCCCCCATTGCTCACATCGGAGTGCAGCTCACTGACAGCGCGTACGTCGCAGTGAGTATGCGCATCATGACTCGCATGGGCCAAGGTGCGCTCGATGTTCTCGGCAACAACGATTGGGTGCCTTGCGTGCACTCGGTCGGTGCTCCGCTTGCTGACGGCCAGAAGGATTCATCGTGGCCGTGCAACCCCGACAACAAGTACATCGTGCACTTCCCCGAGACTCGCGAGATCTGGAGCTACGGCTCGGGTTATGGCGGAAACGCTCTTCTCGGCAAGAAGTGCTTCGCGCTTCGCATCGCATCGGTGATGGCACGTGATGACGGCTGGTTGGCCGAACACATGCTCATTCTCAAGTTGACCAACCCCAAGGGTGAGGCGAAGTACATCGCAGCGGCGTTCCCGTCGGCATGCGGCAAGACCAACCTTGCGATGTTGGTGCCAACAATTCCAGGCTGGAAAGCCGAAACCATTGGCGACGACATTTGCTGGATGAAGTTTGGTGAAGACGGACGCTTGTATGCGATCAACCCTGAAGCCGGTTTCTTCGGTGTCGCACCTGGCACCGGATACGACACCAACGCGAACGCAATGGAGACGTTGTGGGGCAATTGTTTGTTCACCAACACAGCCCTCACTGCCGACGGTGACGTGTGGTGGGAGGGCATGAGTGACGTCCCACCAGCTCGCGCCACCGACTGGAAAGGCAACACTTGGACACCAGAGAGCGATGCTCCTGCAGCTCACCCAAATGCTCGTTTCACCGCACCGGCATCACAGTGCCCGTGTGCCGCACCTGAATGGCAGGACCCGAAGGGTGTGCCGATCTCGGCAATTCTCTTCGGTGGACGTCGTCGCACAACTGTTCCGTTGGTCACGCAAGCCTTTGACTGGGACCACGGCGTGTTCCTCGGATCAATCATGGCCAGTGAAACAACTGCGGCACAGGCTGGCGCAGTTGGCAACTTGCGTTTCGATCCAATGGCGATGTTGCCGTTCTGCGGTTACAACATGGCCGATTACTTCGCCCACTGGTTGAACATCGGTTCGAAAGGCCAGAAGGACAAGTTGCCGCAGATCTTCTTCGTCAACTGGTTCCGTCGTGATGAAGACGGTCGCTTCCTGTGGCCAGGCTACGGAGAGAACAGCCGCGTGCTGAAGTGGATCTTCGACCGTGTCGATGGCGGGTCAAACGCAGTTCGCACACCAATCGGCTACTTGCCGTCACCAGCAGACATCGACACAGATGGTCTCGATGTCAACAATGGCGACATGAACACCATCTTGTCGGTTGACGTTGCCGGCTGGCGTGAAGCATTGCCGCAAATTCGCGACCACTACGCACAATTCGGTGCCAAGTTGCCGGCACGTCTCGCAGACGCGCTCGACTCTTTGGACAAAGAACTCGCCAACGCCTAGGCGACTGCCTCTTCTTCTTCGCGTCGGCGACGCAGAATCGCCGGCAAGAAGATTCCGAGAAGTACTGCAAGTCCTATCGGAACGGCAATCAACAAGCGCGTGGTAAGAGTGGTGCCTGCTTCGGCGCCAACGATGATTCCTGCAGTGAATGTGACTTCATCATCGCGCTGGTTCTTCCCAACCAACACAACGCGATGCGCACCACGCTCGACACCCTCGGGTATCTCATACGCGGAAAGCATCTTGCCATCGGCGTCGACCGTGGCTTCTCCAAGCAGCATGGGGTCTGAATAGAGGCGTACCTCTACGTCAGAGCTCGAGGCAAACCCCATCACTTCCACTCGTATCGCATCACCGCTTTCCACGCGGATGAAACCATCGGAGTCGAGAGGAATGATCGAGCCATCGCTTCGCAGACCTGCAAAACGTGCGTCGAACATTCCGGCGCGAATGAGCACTTGGTCGTTCTCACGCGTGATCTCAACGGGAACCTCTTCTCCACCAATAACTACTGCAGCACCTCCACGGTCAATGGTTGGCACATCAATTGGCGCCAACTGCTGCGCGGTTGCTTCTGGTGGTGCAGTCGCAACGGGAACTGGAGGAAGTGTTGAGGTGGTGGTTGACGACGAGTCGTCACTATTGCTGTTGTCTCGAACGGCAGTGGTCGTGGTGACGCTGGCACGCGGGGCAACCGTTGCAACAGCTGATTGACCAAAGACTGTGGTGGTTGTGGCAGCACCTGCAACGGTCGTAGTAGTTGCTGACCGAGACGATGCAGGAGCCGTTGTGGTCGTTGAGGTGGTCGAACTTGAGGTAGTTGACGTAGAAGACGGAGTGGCAGTCACTGTTATTGACACGGTGTTAGATGTTGCTGCGGCGTAATAACCCGACGCAGCAACCGCAGCAGAGACAACGCATGCCCCTGTTGAAGAAAACGTTATCGTCCCAGAGTTGACGCCAACTGAACAGACACTCGGTGACGAGGTGGAATATGTAATTGCTCCGGAGCCAGCTGACCTCGTGGCTGTCAACGTTGGCCCACTCTGGTTTTGCACGTAGGTGGATTGGTATGAGCCGGAATCAATCGAAACTGAACGGGTTACCTCGTTGACAGTGAAGGAAATTGGTGTCGCTGAAACCGATCGGTACGTGCCATCTGACGCAATCGATGCCCCGATGGTGCACGTGCCGTTGTCAACGAATGTGACAACTCCGGATGTTGAACCAACGGTGCATACACCAGTCGTTGACGATGTAAAGGTCTTCTGTCCAGAACCCGCCGATGCTGTTGAAGTAATCGTGGGTGGCGTGCCATTTCCCGCGTAACTACTGGAAAATGAACCCGCATCGATAATCAATGTTCGGGAAGTCAGCGTCGCAACTCTTATTGTTTGCCCTGTAGAGCCGTAGCCAGTTGCGGAGAATGTCAAGGTGTATGTACCTGCAGAAGAAACGGCAAGGTTCGCAAATTCCGCTTGACCTTGCGAGTCAGTAGTCGCTGTCATCGTTCCCGACAATGACCCCGTGCCACTTACTGCAGACGCGCTAGCAGAGACTTGCACACCTGCTGTTTGATTAATCGTTCCATTTGAATTCGTCAACTGGACAATCGGTTGGTCCCCAAATGCCGAAGCTGGCTCTGCGGCGCTAACGACACGACTCATCGAAAGTGTCGGATTCATCGTTATGAGATATGGCCAGCCATAAATGTTTGTTGGCGCAGCAAGCATCGACCCGCCTGCGCTCAAACCCCAGCAATAAACCGACCCCGACTCAACGCCACAATTTGTCGATCCAGACATATCCACACTCTGGCCAGTGAAACGCTTGCCTGCTGGACATTCACCGTTCGAAGAGTAAGTGGTAGTGCCAGCATGGCAGAGTTGACCTATGAACCTTTTTGCGATGCTTGTGTCAGTTGGTCGCGCAAGATACTCGTTACCCGATCCCGACCAACAACTCCATCCGTTGTCTCCAGTTCCGTATCCGGATGGAATGTACGCACACATCGTCGAAGAGCCTCCGACCAACTTCGTTGCGGAACCAGGCAGGACATTGGTCGCGCATGGTTGTCCATTGGTCGGATTTGTAGTGTTCTGATAGCCACAGATGTCTACCCAGGTGGTCTGATCTGTAGTGATTCCCGAGGCAAGACCGTCCCCGGTGTGACCGTAGTACCGGTCACCAATACATTGAATCCGATTATGTGTAAACGAGCCTGAAGGCTCCCTGATGATGCAAGTTGCGCGACCGCCAGTAGCCACATCAACGACGTCAGTAACTGATGCACCACCAATCGTGATTTCTGAGGCTGTATTCCGAGCGGTGGTTTCCAATTCGCGGCCTAACTGGTTCGATTCGTTGGTACCCCAGCAGAAGACCTTTTTGTCGCTCGTCAAAGCACAACGATGGTACTGATCAGACGCAACTTTGGTTACTTTCGTGAGCTCAACACACGTGTTGGCTGCGACAGTCCCTGAGGTGCACACCGGTATCGCGATAGTTGAGTCTGGAATTTGGCCCCAGCAGTAAATACGGTTGTCCGTGAACGACGTTGTATCGGTCGAAGTCACGACACATCCGCCAAAAGCATCGACTGAGATATCTATGCCGTTTTCGAGCGGAACACATGTTCCTGCCGAAGTTGAACCCGAACGGCAAACATTCATAGGAGTCAGATATCTGGCCACGGAATCACCTGTGCCCATGTAATTCTTCAAGGAGGAGGTCGCGATACCCCAGCACTTCGCCTGGCCGGACGATAGAAGCGCACAGCTACGATTATTATTTTCAATATTGCCAGGGTTGACATCGACTTTGACAGCGTCAGTGATTCCAGCGACTTGAACTCCGCCGCTCGACGTCGAGCTCGTGGTGCCATTACCAAATTGGCCATCAGAATTGATTCCCCAGCACCTAACAGTGCCATTCGACATGACAGCACAACCATGCTTGTATCCAGCGACTGCTTGGGTTGCGGACACTGCAACTGACGCCTCAACCTCATTGGGGGCACTTGTGACCACAACCGCCATTGACATGGCACTTATACCTGCGCAAACGACCGCGAGACTTGCACTGGCGATCTTTCGCTTCGACATGGCCTTTAGAAGTTTTCTCCACCCCATATGGAGCGACAGTATAGGGTTTCCTGAAGCGACGCCAGCTATGCCTGACCCACGAGCATCGCTCGAATACCAAGGCCCATCAAGAACAAACCGCCCCATCCGTACAGCAGGTACACACGGCTCTTTAGTTGAGCCCGATACGAATACAAGATGGCGACTGCGATGATGGCGACGAATCCGTAGAACGCGTGAAATGCGGGAAATTCAAGCTTGTACTTGTTCACCATCACGACACCGAGAATGACCTGAACGAACACGGTCAGCTCGGCAATCGCCGTATACCACCACAGCGCGCGACTGCGAAGTGAATGCACCTTGTGTGCTGTGAGTGCCCAGATTCCGGCCAGAGCATTGCCAATAATGACGACCCATGCCCACGAGTTGTGGATGTCACGAACCATGAGGGCAAGCACGAGAACTAACGCTACCTAATGAGAGTGTCGGCCTCACGGCCAATCTCGTCAATTGACAGTGTTCCATCAGCCCCCACCACGACCTCTGTCACAGAACAGTTGTCGAGACTTGCAATCACGAGCCTGTCATCGCCAAGTGCCGCTCCCAGAACAACGTTGATGGCGATGAAGTGACTGAAGATGACGGTATCGGAGGTGAAGAGTCGAATGGTTTTCACAACATTGTCGCGATAAGCGAGGTACTGCGCACCAGAGCTTTGTGCCACATCGTGCCATGTTCCCCGCATCGCCTCACGCAGCCACTTAACCCGCGTCTCCATCGTGTGATCGGGAGGAGATGGAATCTCACCCACTCCTGGTTCGACTCGAACTTCAGTGTTCCATTTCT
>VGCD01000040.1 GCA_016870215.1 Actinomycetota bacterium | reverse complement strand
GTTACATCACAATCAACCCTCTCACGGGCGGAGTGCCACTTCAGTTTCGTGTCATCGCAGTGAATTCGGTAGGCGGTGGAGCACCATCAAATGTGGTCACTCTCACTCCGCGCACCATCAGCGCCCCTAGCGAGCCCCGTTTCATCAGTGCGAGTATCGGCTATAGGACAGCGTCAGTGTCCTGGTGGTCACCTACGGACAACGGTGGCAGCCCGATCACCGAGTATCGAATTGAAATGAATGTCGCTGGCTCCGATACGTGGTCATCTATAGGCACCACGCCGATTTCGCGTCGCTTTCTGACAGTGTCAAACCTCACTCCGAATGTCGTTCACACTTTCAGAGTGTTTGCGGTGAACGCACGTGGCACAAGCAATGCGTCACAAACTGCATCGGTCATTCCTCGCGCCATCGGCACGCCTTCTGCACCAAGAAATCTCACCGCGCAGAATGTGGGCTATTCGGTTGCCTTGTCGTGGCAGGCCCCTGCGAGCAGGGGATATGCATCAGTTGTCGACTATGTCATTCAATACTCAACGACCAATGGTCAATCGTGGGCGACAATTGCCGACGGAGCGTCCACGCAAACGTCTCACGTCGTCACATGGCTGAGTGATGCTGTGCCGACAGGTTTCCGAGTTCAGGCGGTCAACTCGTACGGCGGAGGCCTGTACTCATCCACAGTCAGCATCGTGCCGAACGTGCCGCCGTCTGCTCCGCAGGCCCCCACAGTCGAGTCAGTGCAAGCAGGAAACGCCTCTGCACTCGTCGCGTGGCGTCCGGCCAATGACGGAGGTGCTGCAAGCTCGTACACGGTGCAATCAAACCCCGATTCGAAGACATGCTCCACTAGCGGGCTGTCGTGCATCATCACGGGGCTGTCAAACGGAACGTCCTACACATTCACCGTGTCGGCTACGAATGTGATGGGCACCTCGGCACCATCACAACCGTCCAGCTCCGTCACGCCGCAAGGCTCGGGTCTCGCACCCGTACCAGCTGCATCATGGGGTCTTGATCGCGTTGATGAACGTGATCTTCCACTCGATGGCTTCATCGCCCGCGCTGGAAGTGGCGCAGGCGTCGACGCGTACGTCATTGACACCGGTGTGTACGCAACACACGAGGAACTTTCTGGTCGCGTCGTTGCCGGACACAGCGCGGTCAACGATGGTCGTGGCACTGCAGACTGTCATGGTCACGGAACCCATGTCGCAGGCACCATCGCTGGACGCAACGTTGGCATGGCACCGTCTGCTCGAGTTGTTCCTGTTCGAGTTCTGGATTGCAATGGCAGCGGTTACTTGTCCGATGTCATTGCCGGCATCGACTGGATGATCGGGCGACATGTTGCTGGTACGCCGGCGGTGGCGAACCTCAGTCTTGGTGCGCCTTTTGTGAGCGCAGCAATGAACGATGCGGTGGCACGTGCAGTGGCCGATGGCATCACTGTGGTCGTGGCCGCAGGCAACAGCGCGACTGATGCGTGCGGATTCTCGCCAGCGAGTGCGCCATCAGCAATCACCGTGGCAGCCACGACGTCGTCTGATGCGCGCGCTGCATATTCGAACTTCGGCGCATGCGTCGACATCTTTGCACCGGGCAGTTCCATTTTGTCTGCCGACATCACGGCACCAAATGCACTCGTCAGTTTGTCCGGCACTTCAGTGGCATCGCCACATGTTGCCGGTGCTGCTGCACTTGTGCTGTCGAACATGGCAACGCTCTCGCCGGCAGATGTCACGTCGTACCTATTGTCCGAGGCAACCACAAATACGGTCACGTCTGTCGGAGTCGGAACACCCAACAAGTTGCTCTACTCGCGCTCTTCCACGTTGTCGGCTGTGTCGTTCGAGGATTGGCAGGATGACAACTTCGGAGATGACCTCGCCGACCCCATGCCGAACAACGACACGGTCACTTCGCCCGACCACGAAGTAGACGAGCAACCAAGTGAAGTACCGAGCACGCAACCGTCTTTGCCGGCTCCGGGGTTTGGCTCACCAACAACGACGACTCCTGTTGTAGTTGCGCCACCATCTGCAGAACCGATCGTTACCACAGCGACAGACGCGCAGTCGTCAGTACCAGTCATTGACGCAACGCCCGAGAAGGTCGTCGTCCGTTCTACCACTACCTCTACCTATCGACCGCTTCGCGTCATCAGCGTGAAGCGCAGAGGAACACGTCTCGTGGTCACGGTCGCATCCGCCTCGTCGAGCGTCAGGCTTCTTCGCGCCGGCCGCGTCATTGCCACCGGATCTGGCACCACTTTCGTGGTGCCACGAGCAGTCGGCGCCATCACTGCCCAGGTACTACTTCCTGCGTCTGCTCTCAGCGGCAGGTAACTGCCCGGCATTTTCGCTGAGGTCTGGCTGAGCATCATCGGTCGACCGCATCGTAAGATTCATCCCAACGTCAAAAGTTGTAGGCACAAAGCGTTGCTTGGGGGAAGCATGTTCGATCTCGTTATCCGTGGTGGCTCGGTGGTCGATGGAACAGGCCGCGCTGCATACAGGGCAGACGTCGCAGTTCGCGATGGGAAAATCGCAGCAATTGCGCCACACATTGACGGCGAAGCACGCGAAGTTGTTGACGCTACTGGATACATCGTCACACCTGGCTTTGTTGATGTTCACACGCACTATGACGGCCAGGTCAGCTGGGACTCGCTGCTCGACCCGTCGAGCAGTAATGGTGTCACCACTGTCGTGGTCGGCAACTGCGGTGTCGGTTTCGCTCCAGTTCAAAAAGGCAAAGAAGCATGGCTGGTGCAATTGATGGAAGGCGTGGAGGACATCCCCGGTACCGCGTTGCACGAAGGAATCACTTGGGAATGGGAAACGTTCCCGGAGTATCTCGATGCCATCGGTCGTCGCACCTATGCAGTCGATGTCGCTGCGTATGTGCCGCATGGTGCGGTGCGGGGCTATGTGATGGGCGAGCGCGGTGCGCGCAACGAGAAGGCAACTGAAGATGATCTGCGCGAGATGTCACGCATCGTGCAAGAGGCTCGCGAAGCGGGTGCTGTCGGTTTCTCCACTAGCCGAACGATGGCGCACAAAGCTCGCGATGGCGAGCCAGTACCTGGCACCTTTGCCGACATGGACGAGATGAATGCGATTGCGCGTGCACTTGAAGCTGGCGGTGGTGGCATCTTCGAAATCGCGCCGGAGGTGCTGCCTGCTGATGCAGATGGTGCCGGTGGATTCATGAGCGAGCTCGGCTGGATGCGCGAGATGGCTCTGTCTACAGAACTGAAAGTCTCATACTTGCTGTTGCAGAACAGTCAAACACCAACCATCTGGCGCGATGCACTCGAATTCAGTCAGAAGACAATCGATGATGGTGGATATCTGCGACCACAAGTTGCTGCGAGACCGTTCGGAATGATGATTGGTTGGGCGAGCTACAACCCGTTTCTGAAGCGTCCAACATTCATGGATTTGTCATCACGACTTTCTGGTGATGAGTTGCGTCAGCAGCTCGCGATGTCTTCGGTGAGAGCAAAAATTCTCGCTGAGGTCGATGTGGCACCAGACCCGAGTGTGCCTTTTGACGGTATCGGCGGACTCTTCCAGATGGTGCTTGACCGCATTTACGTGATGGGCGAAGACGTTGATTACGAGCCGCTTCCAGACCGAACGGTCGCTGCAGCCGCGAAGCGTCTTGGTGTGAACCCCTTGGAGATGGCGTATGACCTCATGAACGAGAGCAGCGGGAATTCGTTCCTCATGTTCCCGTTCTTCAACTACGAGGATGGCAATCACGATGCCATCTACGACATGCTCACTCATCCTGCAGCCATCAGTGGCCTCGGTGACGGCGGTGCTCACGTTCGCATGATCTGCGACGCGTCAATGACCACATACATGCTCACTCACTGGGCACGTGATCGACGTCGTGGATCTCGCATCGCTCTCGAAGAGGCAGTTCGCCTGCAGACATCGGCGACCGCTGACTTTGCAGGGTTCTCTGACCGCGGCGTGCTTGCGGTGGGGAAACGTGCCGATATCAACATCATCGATTTCGAGAACCTGCGCATCCACTTTCCGCACGCACAGAACGATCTTCCAGCGGGGGGCACCCGGCTTTTGCAGATGGCCTCTGGTTACAAAGCCACCATCGTCAACGGGGAAGTCACTCGCCGTGATGGTCGCGACACTGGTGCACGACCCGGACGCCTGGTACGCGCCTAACGATATGCACTTGACCCGACTCGATGATTATCAGTCTTGGTTGTTATCCAATGGCAACTTGAATGTCTTGATCGACCCTTGGCTGACTGCCGAGCGCATCTCAGGTGGCTTTGACCGTGTGCACGAGCACAACTTCACGTCAATCGATGAACTTCCATCTGTCGATGCCGTGGTGTTGTGCACCCACGTCGAAGACCATTGTCGACCAGCATCATTAGCGCAGTTGCCTGCTCACACACCGGTACACGGACCTCGTGCAGCAGTGAAAGTGGCAAGAAAGCTAGGCATGACCAGTACGCACGCCCACGACGTTGGTGACATGTTCACTCTCGGTGACGGTGCCCAAGCAATTGACGTCACTGTGGTGCGAACTGGGTGGCCCTTGTCGTTATTCGCGTATGCATATGTCTTTCATGACCGGCAGTCAGGAAAGCGCCTGTTTCTCGACGCTCACCTTCCGTCTGCACGTCTGTCGCGAGCAGCCGGACGAGTCGACGCATTCCTCACTCCGGTGCGTGGTGTTCGAGCTGTTGTCATTCCTGCAACATCGGGTCCGTCTCGTGTCGCACGAACCGCAAAGTCATTAGGTGTCACCACTCTCATCCCAACATCGCTTGATCCCCGCCGCGACATGAATTGGTGGCAGCGACTTGTGTATCTGTCGTGGGGTGGAACCAAGGCCCTCCAGAGGAAGGTCGGTGACGGCATGCGCGTTATCCCAGAGAGCGAGAAGACGGTCTCCCTATAACATGAGGGAATGGCCGCCCAGCCGACAACAACGCAATCAACGGTACGCATCGGAGTTCTCGGTTGCGGAAACGTCGGAGCTGCCTTCATCCAATTGGTGAATGACCAGGCAGACGTCATCGAGGCTCGTAGTGGGGTTCGCCTCGAAATCACCCGAGTGGCAGTCCGTAACGTCAGCCGTGACCGCGAGGTGAAGCTTGACCCCAACATGCTCACGCGCGATGCGCATGCGGTCGTTGATGACCCCAACGTGGATCTTGTCGTCGAGGTCATTGGTGGCATCGAACCCGCGCGCGAACTCATCTCCACGGCACTCGGTAAAGGCAAGCCTGTCGTTACGGCCAACAAGGAATTGTTGGCCAACGTCGGTACCGAACTCTTCGCTGTCTCAGATACCGCAGGGGTCGACCTCTTGTTTGAAGCAGCAGTCGCTGGTGGAATTCCACTCATTCGTGTTCTTCGAGAGAGCTTGCGCGGTGAACCCATCACGCGAGTGCTCGGCATCGTGAACGGCACCACCAACTACATCCTCACGAAAATGACTGAAGAGGGTGCTGATTACACGGTTGCGCTCACTGAGGCGCAGCGTCTCGGTTTTGCTGAGCGTGACCCAACCGCCGATGTCGAGGGTCTTGACGCCGCTGCCAAGGCCGCCATCATCGCGAGCATCGCCTTCGGCGCACGTGTCGTTGCAGGCGATGTCTACAACGAGGGCATCAGTGGCGTCACCGGCGCTGACATTGCTATCGCCAAGCGCCTTGGTTATGTGGTCAAGTTATTGGCCATCGCAGAAATCTCAGCTGACGGCGAAGTGGCTGTTCGTGTTCACCCTGCGATGGTGAAAAACACGCACCCGCTCGCCAGTGTGCGCGACAGTTTCAATGCAGTCTTTGTCGAAGGTAAAGCCGTCGACTCGCTCATGTTCTATGGGCGTGGCGCGGGTGGCTTTCCTACGGCAAGCGCCGTGCTTGGTGACGTGATTGACGCAGCCATCAACCTTCGCAAGGGTGCACACGCGACCATCGGCACGTTTGCCCGCCTGCCCATCAGCCCGATTGATCAGACCACCTCTGAGTACTTGGTCGGTCTTGATGTGGCCGATCGTTCTGGCGTGTTGCATGCGGTCACCGGAGTCTTTGCCCGTCACGGAGTCAGCATTCGTACTGCCGAGCAAGAGGGAATGGGCGAGAACGCACGTCTTGTCTTCATCACGCACACTGCTCGTGAAGCTGATGTGCAGGCATGTCTGCGCGAGTTCCGCACACTCGATGTGGTGAAGCGCACGAGCGGCCTGCTTCGCGTCATCGGCGGCTGAACCCGCATGCGGTACGTCAGCACGCGTGGCGGCGCGCCCGAACTCGGATTTTCCGACACAGTCCTTGCCGGACTTGCCATCGATGGAGGCCTCTACGTGCCTCAGTCATGGCCACAACTACCAGCCACGTTGCCCGATGACTATGCATCATTAGCCGCATCAGTCATCGCGCCATACGCCGCACCCGACATCGATGCAGCGACACTTCTCGCATTGTCACGTGATGCCTATTCGTCGTTTCGCCACGAGTCAGTGGCACCACTCGTGCAGTTGGAAGATAGTCACTATCTCATGGAGTTGT
>VGCD01000039.1 GCA_016870215.1 Actinomycetota bacterium | reverse complement strand
TGACCCCCGTGTCATAGGCAAAACCACGGTCGACGAACATCGACCGAAGTTCTCGAACCACGTCTGTGACAGAGGGGTAGAAAATGCGACTCCACCACTTGCGGTCGGCGCCGAGTTGGAGAATGATCAGCAACACAACGGGAACTGCAATTGCCAGTGAAATCTCCAACGCCCGTCGGCGACGGTTGTACTTCACCGGGTCGCGGTCTGCCGCCGAAGGCGTGAGAACAATGGCGTTTTGTGAGTCGGCAGCCATGACTATTTTTCCTCAATGCTGGCAAGGTGGGAGTTCACTTCGTGTCGCAAGAGTTCGCGCAGTTCACCCTCGAGGCGAGCAAATTCGGCAGTCGAGCGAACTGATGGGTCTCGCGGTCGGGCAAACGGAACCGTGATATCGGCGATGATTCGCCCCGGTCGAGCAGACATCACCAGCACACGGTCGGCAAGGAGAATTGCCTCATCAAGCGAGTGCGTGATGAACAACACGGTGCGTTGGTCGGCTTGCCAGAGGGCGAGAAGTTCTTCCTGCAAGATCTCACGCAACTGTGCGTCGACTGCCGCGAATGGTTCATCCATCAGCAGAATTTCTGGCTCAACAGCAAGCGCGCGAGCAATGGCGACGCGTTGCTTCATACCGCCGGACAAAGTTGCGGGGTAGCTACGAGAACGGTCGGCGAGTCCGAGTTTGGCGAGATACTTGAGTGCTCGCTCGTTGCCCTCTTTCTTCGGCACGCCGGCAATATCTAGGCCGAAGCGGGCGTTGTCGATGACTCGTTTCCACGGGTAGATCGAATAGTCCTGGAACACCATCGAGGCGGGGCGGGTCTTCGAGGAGTTGATGCGCACCTCACCTTCGCTCGGGCGAATGAGGTCGGCAACCATGCGCAGGAATGTTGACTTGCCACAACCAGAAGGACCGACAATGCATACAAATTCGCCATCGTTGATTTCAAGGTTGAGCTCGCCGACAGCGTGCACCCTGTTGTCAGTGCTTCCGAAATAACGCATCACTTGTGACGCTTGAATCTTGACAGTCATCAAACCCTCCCGTTGAGACCGATGAAAAAACTAGCACTGGAGCAGTTTGTTGCAAATACGTTGGCCGCACTATCAAAAAGACCCGCACCTTTCGGTGCGGGTCTTTTTCTTAGTTGTTAAGGAGAAGGTCAGCCCTTCTTCTTGCCAACCGCAATTTCGTAGAACTCGCGGTCGACGAGCTTGTCTTCAGGAACGATCGGAATCGTGAGTGCTCCGATGTCCTTGAACAACTTCTGCATCTTGTATGTCGTACCTGAACGGATTTCCCAGTCCATTGTCAGAGAATCAATGGTCTTGTTCTTGTCAATATCGTATGACGGAACTTGCTTCTTGATTTCTGCTGGGGTGATTGGGTCGTTGTGGTAATCCGCCTGGAAGTAGGTGTTCACGGTGCGGATGAACGCACGTGCGAATGCCACGCCGATGTCACGACGATCTTCCAAGAGACGTTTCCCGTAAGCATAGATACCGAGCGGTTCGGCTGGTGTTTGCGTTGAAGCCTGCACGTAGTTCTGCGGCTCGGCAGCTGGGAGCTGCCACAGCGGATCGAGCATGACCATGCAGTCCTGCGCCTTGTTCTTGAGTGCGTCCCATGCAGATCCCGAAGGAACGATGCTGAAAGTGATGTTCTTCGGGTTGAAGTTCGGCACCTTCTTGCGAAGTTCAGCGACCGAGTAGTACACGGCAGACGAGCCCTTACCGACCGAGGTGCCCCAACGGGAACCGTTTTGCAGTTCCTTGAAGTCTGGGTTTGCTGGGTTCGAGAAGAACGAACGGCGACACCACAAACCAGTCTGAGCTGTCTTGTAGTCGCCGGCCTTCGGCGGGAAGTAGTTCGCGAGTGCGACCTTCACTGGAAGTCCTTGTGCGGCTGCGTTGTAGAGCGCGACTTCGAAACCACCGACGCCAACATCAATAGCGCCCGTGCCGAGCTGAGGAGCAGCGGTTGCGAACGGAAGGCTGATCCATTCAATTTCAAGGTTCTCCTTGGTGAATTCACCGAGGCTCATCGCCAATAGAAGTGGCGAGTTGAACTCGAGCTTGAAGCTCGATGACACGCGCACCTTTTCCTTGGTTGCGAGCGGCTTCGGAGCGGGGAAGCCAGGCTTGCAACGGGCAACCTTGCGGGTGAACGAGAGGTCGTCTGGGCTGGTCCAACCAGTGCCTTCGCATCCCTTCACGAGCTTGGCTCCGGCAGCAGCGTCCTTCGTTGTCACTTCTGTGATGGTGGTCGTGCGCTTCACGATGGTGGTCGTGTCAACATCAATGGTCTTGGTGACTTCAGTGAGTGTCGTCACGACGCGGTTCAACTTCGGAAAGTTCTGAACCTTTTTGTCTTTCGACGTCGTAGTCTTCTTACGCTTCACGCCAGCTGGTGAATCTTCGGTACGAGTGTTGATCTGCACCGCTGTCGTGGTCATGATCTGGTTTTCGCCTACCGTACGGAAAGCAGTTGTCGTCTTTAACTTCACTGTGCGATCAGTCGAACCTGAACTCGCATGCAAAGGTGCTGAACCGAGCACCGTTGCAGCGAGGAGGCCGATGACCGGAACAAGAAGACGACGTCGGTGACGTGTTGTCATGTGTTTTCCCCCCCCGGGTTACCGAACGATCCAGGACGACCGAACGATGTGTATGTCAATGCTAAACCTACGGATGCACGCAAATTCTGTCAAGCGACGCACATCGCAAGACTCTTTGCAATAAGCAAATGATTGACGACTTACTTCGAGGAGAAAATCGGTGAGGGATCCACGCGACCGCAAAGCAGAATTTGAAGCAAGTGGGTGGTGGGGAAATCTGTCCATCGCGGACTACATCAACCGGAATGTCGAGCGATCAGCACATGCTCCCGCATTTATTGCAGGAGACGAAGTGCTCTCGTGGGCCGAATATAGTAATTATTCATCTATTTTTGCAAGTTCGCTAATAGCCTCCGGTATTGCCACCGACCAGAAGGTGGCAGTGATGTTGCCCGACGGACCCTCTGTTCATTCGGCCTTCGTCGGCACCGAGAAGGCAGGCGTGGTGGCAGTAGGCATCGGGCCGCGAGCCGGAGACGCCGAAATTGAGTATCTGTTGCGCAAGACCGGTGCGGTGAATTTTGCGACACATGCGACGGTGAACGGCCGCTCCGCGGAGGAAGTACTAGAAGCACTTCGTGCGCGTGGAGTGAACATTGAGCGCCACATTTGTGTGCCTGATCGAAGTGACTCGACGGAGAACATCAAGGTGAATGGCAAGGTTGCAATCGACCGAGGCGAAATTCTTCGCGATGACATTGCGCAACGTCGTCTCGGTCCGAACGATTTGTGGCTTCTGAATTCGACATCTGGAACAACAGGAATGCCGAAGTGCGTCACGCAGTACATGCAGCGATGGATGGCGTATCACAAGATGGTCGAACAACTCGCAGAGGTCGGTCCCAATGACGTGATGATGTCTGTTGTACCGGCTCAATTCGGATTCGGATTATGGACATCCCACTTCACGCCGACGATGCTCGGAATTCCCTGTGTCGTGCTTCCGAAGTTCACGCCATCAGCAATGATCACGGCACTGGAGCAGCACAATGTGAGTCTCTTGGCAGCAGTCACGACGCAATTCATCTTGATGCTGAATGATCCCGAAGTTGCCGCACATGATTTTTCATCGCTTCGCGTGATGTGGACTGGTGGCGAGACCGTGCCGTATGCGCGAGCAGCAGAATTCGAAGAACGAACAGGTGCATTCGTGTTGCAGTTCTTTGGGTCAAATGAGACCGGAGCAGTGAGCGCGACTTCCATTCACGACACGCGCGAGTTGCGACTGTCAACATGTGGCAAACCGATTCCGGTAATGGAAACAAGACTTTTTCATCCCGATAGCGGCGAAGACATCACTGGTACCGGTCATCCAGGTGTTCCCGGAGTGCGTGGGCCGGTCACCTGTGCCGGCTACTACGACGATGATGCAGCAAATGACGAGTTGTACACGCCAGATGGGTGGATGTTGATGGGAGACATCGTCAGCATTGGTGACGATGGTTACCTGCGAGTCGAGGGTCGCAAGTCTGACTTCATCATCCGCGGTGGGAAGAACATCAGTGCACGAGTGGTCGAGGAACAGGTTGCAACACACCCAACAGTGGCGCTGTCGGCAGCGGTTGCAGTGCCTGATGATGTGTTCGGTCAGCGAGTCGGCGTGTATGTGGTGTTCCACAATGGGCGGTCAGCCACAGAAGTCGAACTTCTCGAGCATCTCGATGCCCAGGGTTATTCGAAGGAGTACTTTCCGGAGTACTTCATCATTGTGGATTCTTTGCCGATGGCGTCAGGCGGCAAGGTCGCCAAGGGGACTCTCAAAGAAGATGTGCTGAAACGACATGGTGAGGGATCTCTCCATCGTGTCAGTGCAAAATAGTGAGACTGACGAAGTGCAATCACATTGCAAACGTGCGGTCGCTATTGCACGGAGACACGAATCAAGGAAGACTGACGACATTCGATTCGTCAGATACACGTCCATACTGACGGAGTAGAGCGGGGAGGTCGACATGGATGAGCCAAGGGGAGGCGCAGCTGCGTGGATGCCGGGGTCTATGCCAGGTGTCGGTCAATCGCTCACCGACGAGCAAGTACTCGCGCTCGCACTTCGACATCTTGACGATCTTGGTTTCTGCGAAAACCTCTCGGGTCACATCACATGGCAGCGCGAAGGCACAGACACCATGCTGGTAAATCCTTGGGGTTTGTGGTGGGGAGAGACAAAGGCGAGCGACATTCTCGAGATTGATTCGACAGGCAAAGTGTTGCGCGGCAAGTGGGACGTGACACCCGCATTCCATTTGCACACTGAGCTACATAAGGCTCGGCCAGATGCTCGAGTAGTCATCCATAATCATCCGATCTACTGCTCCGTTCTTGCCGCTATCGGCGTATTGCCCGAAATCGTTCACCAAAATTCGGCAATCATCATGGACGAGATGGTGATGGTGCATGAGTACGACGGCGAGTTGAACACGCCGACGGTTGCAGCAGTACTTGTTCGCCATATTGGTGATGCATCTGTCGCGGTGCTGGCGAGTCACGGCGTTGTCGTCACTGCTCCCACGATGGAAGAAGGGCTCTACAAGGCCGCTCAATTTGAGCGGGCATGTGAGATCTACTGGAAAGTTCTTCAAACTGGCAAGAAACCACTTCCAATGCCGGCCGAACCGATGAAGGGCATTAAGGCATCACAAGTTGAACGCGCGAGTTTCGCCTACTTCGACGGTGCGGTGCGGCCCATCATCGCAAACGAACCAGATGTTCTGAACTAAGGAGACCACCATGGCGCTGTCATTCGATGACCTGACGACCAACGCATCATTCACCAAGAATGTCAAAGGAAAAGTGACCTTCTTGCCAGAACCCGAACGGGCAGAGCGTCACTACATGGTGATCTCTTGTGACGATCATGTAGTTGAGCCGCCGAACACCTTCGAAGGTCGCATTCCTGCAAAGTTCGGTGATCGCGTTCCGCATGTGATCTCTAAGGAAGACGGCACAGAGACATGGGTCGTGGATGGCCTCGAGTTGCCGAACGTCGGCTTCAACGCCGTCGTCGGCCGACCAGTCGATGAATTCAGTTTTGATCCGACTCGTTTCGAACACATGCGTCGTGGAGCATGGGATGTCAATGCTCGAGTAAAAGACATGGATCTCAATGGCATCTATTCGTCACTGTGCTTTCCCTCGTTCATTCCCGGTTTTGCCGGTCAACGGCTCTACCAAATCACGAAAGACGTTGAGTTTTCGAAGGCCATGACACGCGCATGGAATGACTGGATGTTGGAAGACTGGTGTGGGAGTGCGCCCGGTCGGTTCATCCCGATGCAACTTCCCATTTGGTCTGACCCAAATGAAGCGGCGGAGGAAGTTCGGAAGAACGCAGCTCGTGGGTTCCGCGCGTTGTCCTTCTCGGAAGGCCCACACATGCTCGGGTTCCCCTCGCTGCATACCGGTCACTGGGACCCATTGCTTCAAGCATGTGAAGAAACCGAGACGGTGGTGTGTCTGCACGTCGGTTCATCGGGCTCATCACCCGCAACTGCTCCAGATGCACCAAGCGATGCAGTTGGCACGTTGTTTTTTGCTTATGCGATGTTCGCCGCAACTGACTGGTTGTTCTCGAAAGTTCCAGTGCGGTTTCCAAACATCAAGCTGTGTCTCTCTGAAGGCGGCATTGGTTGGGTGGCAGGTCTGATTGACCGCCTTGACCACATGAACTCGTACAACAAGATGTACGGAACGTGGAATGACGTCGAGTTGACTCCATCGGAAGTCTTCAAACGGAACTTCTGGTTCTGTGCAATCGAAGATCCGTCATCGTTCCCTCAATACGAAGTCATCGGTGCGGACAACATCATGGTCGAGTCTGACTATCCGCACGCCGACACCACGTGGCCGCGTACACAGGACATGTTGAAAGAACACTTCCGTGGAATTCCAGATGACGTTGTGCGCAAGTTCACGTGGGAGAACGCTGCAAAGTTGTTCCGTCTCGACGTTCCGGCAGAGATAGTCGCCAATCCCGACGCATTCTGACGCCTCAGCGTCAATTGTTGAGAACCCGAACCGGTGTGCCGGCTAGGTGCATTGCGATGTCTTCGACGATGTCGCTGAAAAAGCGTCGGTAGAGACCCTCGGTGACATAGCCAACATGTGGCGTGAGCACGCTGTTGGGTAGCGAGCGCATGGATGAATCGGCAGGTAATGGTTCGTTGGCGAACACGTCAAGCGCTGCGCCGGCAATGGCGCCATTTCGAACCGCGTTTTCAAGTGCTGCCTCGTCGACCAAGGCTCCACGTGATGTATTCACAAAGAGTGCCGATTTCTTCATTCGGGCTATGTCTCCGGCGCCGATAATTCCTCGAGTTGAGTCGCTGAGTTGAAGGTGCACTGACACGATGTCGCTCTCAGTGAACAATCGCTCCTTCGACACCGCGGTCGCACCGTGAGTCTCGGCAACTTCTGGTGTGAGATGTGGACTCCACGCAAGAATGTTCATGTCGAATGCCCTCGCAACCCGCGCCATTCGCGTTCCGGTGCGTCCGAGCCCGACGAGACCGATAGTTGAACCAAACAAGTCGCGACCGATGGTGGTCTGCCAGCCGCCACTTCGGATGTTGTTCTCTTCGGCGGAAAGATTTCGAAGATGAGCCAGAATCAGCGCCCACGTGTGTTCGACTGCGTTTGAGAGGCCACCTCGGGTTCCACACACAACCACTCCACGTTCCTCTGCGCATGCCATGTCGATCGCCTTGTTCTCCATGCCAGTGGTGACGATCAACTTCAGGTGTGGAAGTCGCTCTAGTCGTTGGCGGGTGAGTGGGGTGCGCTCTCGCATGACAACAACAACATGTGCACGCTCAAGTCGTGCAACGACCGCTTCGTCTTCTGAGACATGGTCGGTGTGTATTACTAGTTCGACGCGGTCACCAAGTGTGTCCCATTGGCCAAGTGATCGAGCGACCGAGTGAAAGTCGTCGAGGACGACAACGTTTATTCCAGACATGAATGTGATCCTGAATAGTTCATGGAGACGTTCGTCTATCGTATCCCTCATGTATCCAGGGGATCTCGCGACATCACACCCAAAGAAACCGGCAGTCATCATGGCGAAAACGGGGGAAGTCATCACATACGCTGAACTTCACGAGCGTGCCAGTCGGCTTTGCAATGTTTTACTTGCTGCAGGATTGAGGCGAGGCGATCATGTGGCCTTCTGCATGGAGAATCATCCTCGATTTCTTGAAGTGGTTTGGGGCTGTCATTATGCGGGGCTCGTCTACACCGCTTGCTCAAGTCGACTCACAAGCGAGGAATTGACCTACATCATTGGTGATTGTGAGGCAAAGGCCTACATCACCTCCTCTTATAAGTCGGCACAAGCACAAGACATTCACGAGACGTGCCCGCAACTTTCCCTGAAATTAATGATTGACGGTGTAGTTACAGGCTATGGCTCATATGAGGACAGTCTCGCCAACTCATCTCCGGTTCCACCATCGAACATGCTGGATGGAATTGACATGTTGTAC
>VGCD01000038.1 GCA_016870215.1 Actinomycetota bacterium | reverse complement strand
GCAACACATCAACTTCGATACCGAAAAGAGTGACGACACCTCGAAGTCGTGGGCAGATCGTTGCGGAATACCAAGTATGAAGTTCGTCGTTTGCAACGTAGACCGCGCTGCCACCGATGCGCTCACGTTTTACGCTCGTACGAAGACCTTTGTGAACGGTTTCGCAGCCGAGGTGCCGTCGCCGATCTGGGTCTCGACAAACGCCACGTATTTCCATTTCCCGACGATCAAGATTGATGACGCCGCGAAAACGAAGAATCTTGAGGTCAAGACTGCGGCACCGCACTTTTTGGCCGATGGTGCGACGCTGCATGAAGGGAACTTCACTGCATTTTTGCCCAATAAAGTCCTCGCCGACTGGAAGGTCGAGAAAACCGAAGCCGCACTCAAATCGCTGTTGGCCGGGAGCATCGAAAAAGCAGGCAAGGCGGAAACCATTTCGCCCACCTTCGTCATTGCCGACAATGGAGTCAAGGTGGTCTTCCCGAAGATTTCGTACTCCGCGCCGGTGTTGAAAGTGGGAACAATACCCGCGACCGCCAACACGACTACGTCGACTGCTGCTGTCACCCTCTCACGCACCGCGTCGACATCTGCGCCAACGACGACTGTTGCCGGGCCATCTTTGAAAAAGGGTAAGTCGACCTCGCTGCGTGCTCTCATCAAGCCCGTGGGTTCGGGGGTCGTGTCGTGGCGGGTGGCGGGTGGCTGCAAGATTGCAGGGACGAAATTGGTTGCGCCGACTCGGGCGACAACCTGTGTCCTGACAATGCGACAGGCCAAGACTGCAAAGACGCGGGCGACTACGAAGACAGTGCGTATCACGGTGTCGTAGTCTGATCTCCAAGTTCCGTCTCGGGAGCTATGTGGTGAACCATGATTTCTATGTTGGTAATGCCGCTTCAACTTTCATTTAAGAAAGTCACTCAAGAGATGCGAAAACAACTGATTTTTTAACTGTGTTGATACGGGTTCATTCGTATCGACGGTGAGGACGTGCGGGGCCATGTCCAGGCCGAGCGCAGGATGAAGGCCAAGAGCACCACCTCGGTTCCGATGGAAAGGCCGTAGAAGGGGGCCCAGTTGCTGGACTCCCCGACCGCGTTGAACACCGTGACGGGAATGTACAGAGACGCGACGGAGATGTTGATGGCACGGTTCACCCGAGCAGGAAGCACCATTGATAGCACAACCATCAGAGCTGGGATTCCTGTCAGAGCGAGAAACACGGTCAACAACATCGGTGTGATGTCGAACTCGAAAACGATACCGGCCCGGAGGAGACACCAATCGGGTGCTTGGATTGACGTGAAATTCTCCTTGGCGGCTTCTGACGAATACATCACCGTTGAGAAGCAACATCAGTTCAAAGGCAACCTAACCGTGGCAGTCGACGATTGTTGCGCGGTTCAGGTAGCGATCAAGATTCACGAACAGGAATCACCTTCAGGTTGCATCGATTCTCAACTTCTACAGCAGAAGCCGATGGGATGAACTGATATGGGAGAAGGCCGCTGGGGATTTGCCCGTGAGCCCCGGCCCGAACAAAGGCCAGTAGTGCTCCGTGAGCGACATCATCGGCAAGTCCACCAAACCAGAGTTTTCCGTGTTGCCGTGTGCGGAGCACGACGACGTTGGAATGACTACACGCGTCGAGACACTTCACCCGATGGATCTTGCCCCCGATTTCAGCGACGGCCGCCCTGAGATCCGATTCCTGTTGATCATGGCTGAAATCCGGGTGCTTTCGTTCGGTACCACAACAACAGTCCCTACAGAGCAGCACCGAGAGAGACGATGACCGCGAGTGTCGATTCTTGTCGCTCAAACCTACTGCCCCGCCACTTCATTAAATGAAACAGAAACGACTTCGCCGGTGGATGTTCCACACACCATGCGTAGCTCAGTAGTTGACCACCTCATGGAAGTGAATACGTACTGTGTCCCATGCGTATGGACGAGAGAGTTACCCGACTTCACCGGACGCCACAGGCATGCCGAACCGTCAGTAGCGACCGAACCAAGCAAGTCCGGATCAGTCGGCGCATACCCGAGGCCCACAATCCGACTGGAGTGCCCCAGCATTCCGATCGGCTTACTGCCTTTCGGACCCTTACCCGAGAAATCCCACTCAGAAATCTCGTTCATCGACGCATTCGCGAGTCGAAGGGAGTCACGGCGCCAAGCAGCCAACAGCACCTTGGTCGCAAACCCCGTCATCTGTAACTCGGATCCATTTGAGAACTTCCATACGTGCAGGGAAGCATCTTGGTTTCCGCTCACAATCCACCTGCCGTCGGGCGAAGCTGCCACCGTCAACGGTGCTCCTTTCCACGGAAAGACTTTCACCGGATTGGGGGCGCCTTGGAAGACAGAAACTCCGCCGTAGTGACCGGCGAACAAATAGCGACCATCGTTACTCCACACAACAGACTCGACGGTTGTTTTCAATTCGACATGTTTCACCGGATTCATTCGGTTAGCCAGTAGGCGCACGGCACGGCGCCCAATTCCTGCCGCAACCTCGTCAACATCGGCTCGCCAAGCGAGACATGTGGCCCATCCCTTGTGTTGAGACTCGTTGACCAGGGAACCGACACCGTCCCAAATTCGCAAGGCGCCGTCGATTCCGCAACTCGCCACAAACTGTCCAGAGCGGCTCCACTTGGCATGAACCACGTCACCTTCGTGCGCCTTGAGAAACCGAACACTCCCGTCTTCCTCAACGATACAGATGTCCCCCGACACGGAGCAGGCCACTACCCGACGGCCATCTGGAGACACATCAATGTCATTGACGTAATCGGGCAGCTTCGTCAGGACTTGTTCCGTAACTGAAAGAGTTGACCTCAACGAACCAGACACTGTTGGAACTTCTGTCGAATCTCATTGCGATCAAGGTTCCGCCCGATGAAGATCATCTTGTTGACCCGGGATTCACCGTCGAACCACGTGCGATCGGGTTGACCATCAAAGAGCATGTGCACACCCTGAAATACGAATCGTTGCTCAGAGCCAGCCACGTTGAGAATTCCCTTCATCCGGAAAATGTCGGTTCCTTTCTCCCCGAGAAGCCACCCCAACCAGTCGTTCACCTTGGCAACATCGACCAAGCCCTCTTCCTCGATGCCAACCGAAGTGATCGACAGATCGTGTTGATGTTCTGAGTCTTCCAAGAACGTCGGTTCCACCTCGAGAACTCGTTCAAGGTTGAAAGCGCCAACGTTCAGGATCCAATCCAGATCGACCTTGCTCATGTGTGTTCGAACCAATGAGGCTGACGCATTGATTGAGCGCAGGTGACTCTCGACCACCACGACCTCTTCCTCGCTGACGAGATCCGTCTTGTTGACCAGAATTCGGTCGGCGAAGGCGATTTGTTCAAGTGCTTCGTTCTCCACTCCTTCTTCCTTTTCTTCGAAAAGATGCAACGAGAGGTGTTTGGCGTCCACCACTGTGACAATTGCGTCGAGACGTAATTGTGCGCGTATCTCGTCATCCACGAAGAAGGTCTGAGCAACAGGTGCGGGGTCAGCCAGACCAGTGGTCTCAACCAAGATGTAGTCGAATTTGTCGCGGCGTTTCATGAGGGTGCCGAGAATGCGAATCAAATCACCGCGGACGGTGCAACAAATACAGCCGTTATTCATCTCGAAGATTTCCTCTTCGGCATCAATCACCAAAGCGTCATCAATACCGACCTCACCGAACTCGTTCTCGATGACGGCAATGCGCTTCCCGTGATTCTCACTCAGGATGTAATTGACGAGTGTGGTCTTCCCGCTACCCAAGAAGCCGGTCACGACCGTTACGGGCACCTTGCCGTCATTGCTTGACATGACTACCACCGAACACTCCTTAATAATTTAAGAATGGTTCTCATTTCTACTGATACGCTAGCCAAGATGAAACGCAAACCCAACTCTCTTCTCGTCCTGATCCCTGTGATTGGCGCTCTCGCGCTGGCATCATGCGCGGACTCCAAGGACTCTGCCGGGGAAGGGCTCCCGAGACTCTCGATTGCGGCGGCGTTCTACCCGATCGAGGAGATCGTCCGGAACGTTGCCGGTGATTCAGTCGACGTGCTCGGCCTCACCCCGCCCGGTGAAGGCGCCCACGACCTCGAATTGACCGCCAGCCAAGTGACGAGCCTGGAAACAGCCGACATGGTCTTCTTCATCGGGGATGGATTCCAACCTGGACTCGAGAAGGCCCTCTCCTCGCTGCCAGCGTCGATCAAGCAGGTGGATCTGCTGGAGGGCCTCGACGTCCTGGACGTCGTCGAACAGTTGGAGGGCACTGAGGGTGAAACCGACGGAGAGGTTCTCGCCTCCGGAAAGGATCCCCACGTCTGGCTCGACCCGGCAAACATGGCGAGGATGACGCGCTCGGTCGCGTCCGTCCTCTCGTCGGCCGAGGGTCTCGATGCCGACGCGATCGGTGCTGCGGCCGACGCCTACGTGACCGAGCTCGAGACGCTCGGGACCGAGTTCGATGCCGGCCTCGCCAGCTGCGAGAGCCGTGTTTTGGTCACGTCACACCGTGCGTTCGAGTACCTGGCCCAGCGCGCGAATCTTCAACAGGTAGCGATTGCGGGGGTGAATCCCGATGAAGAGCCGTCTGCCAAGTCCCTCGAAGTGATCGCAAAATTCGCGGCCGCGAACAACGTTTCGACAATCTTCTTCGAGACCCTCTTGCCGCCCGATCTGGCCAGCGTCATCGCGAACGAGATCGGAGCCACAACCGACCTCCTCGACCCAATCGAAGGCTTCAGCCAGGAAGACCTGAACAAAGGGGCTTCGTACGTGGTGGCACAGCGATCCAATTTGGAACGACTGCGTCAAGGTTTGAAGTGCTCCTGAATGAAGCACTCCTCGGATTCCCCATGCGGACCCGTCTTAGCCGTCGCACACCTCAGCGTCTCATACGAATCGACCCTTGCGCTGGACGACATCAGCTTCGAAATCGGAAAGGGTGAGGTTGTTGCTCTCGTCGGCGCCAACGGCGCCGGTAAGTCGAGCCTCTTGAAGGCTCTCGCGGGACAGATCCGACACGCCGGTGATGTGATCATTGGCGGCCAACACTGTCACCACCTCGATCGACAAGTCATCGGATACATACCTCAGGCACCGTCGGTGAACTACTCGTTTCCCATACGAGTACGTGACGTCGTGCTCGGGGGACGTCGTCGTTTCGGTCGGGTTGGGCTCCGCCCCAACTCGACCGATGTTGCTGCCGTTCAATCCTGCCTCGAGCAGGTCGACCTGGCCAACTTGGCCCACCGACCGCTCTCGAAGCTGTCGGTGGGCCAGCAACAGCGGGTGCTGTTGGCCCGAGCACTGGCTCAGGAGGCAGACATTTTGCTGCTCGATGAGGCCGCATCCGGCGTCGATGAGCGACGCGCCGATGCCCTCATCGACACGTTCGACATGCTGGCTGACCGTGGAAAGTCAGTGCTGATCTCCAGCCACAACGTTGCGTTCGTCAAGCGTCGCTTCGCCCGATGTATCGGCCTCAACACCACTCTTCTCGTCGATGGAGATCCCCGTGAAGTACTGGATGCGGACGCACTCACCAGTCTGTTGAGCAAATGACCGATCTCCTCCTCGACCCGTTCGCTTCAAGCTTCACCCAACGCGCCGCCCTGGTCTGCCTCCTCGTCGCGCTCTTGGCGCCCTCGATTGGGGTCTGGATCATCCATCGTCAGCTCTCCTACATGGCCGACGCAATGTCACATTCGACCCTGGTGGGAGTTGCGCTCACCTTCGCGTGGTTCGGACGGGGGGCGATTCTGATCGGTGCACTCGCCGCCGGACTGACAGTCACCCTGATCATCGCCTACTTCGCACAAAGGTCGACGTTGCCCCGCGACGCTGTCATCGCAGTTGTCGCCTCGGGCTTCTTTGCGAGCGGAATCATCGCCCTGAGCAGAATCGACACCAGTGTTTCCCTCAACCATTTGTTGTTCGGTCAACTGCTCACAGTGACCTCGACCGACCTGCAAATCACCCTGGTGCTCGTTGCCATCGTGCTCGCATATGTCACGATCAACTTTCGGGATCTGTCCTTCGTCACCCTTGATCCGTTGCACGCCCGACAAGTGGGCATCGCCGTCGCTCGCCAGACCAGTGTGATCTTGACGCTCATTGCGATGAGCGTCGTGGTCTGCATCAGCACTGCCGGAATCGTGTTGACCGTCTCGTTGCTTATTGGGCCAGCACTTTCCGCGCGTCTGGTCACGTCGACGATCGCGCAACAAGTGCTGGCCGGAACCGGGCTGGCGCTATTCCAAGTGTTCGCCGGCTTCGTGATGTCATACCATCTCGACCTGGCTCCCGGCCCCACCATTGCTGTCCTCGGCACGGCCATCTTCTTGCTGACGCACCTCGCGGCCTCACTGATGCGCACTGACCTCCGGACGGCCCGTCATCCTCGGCGTTGGCCGGTCAAGCCGTAACTGAAACCGCCCAAAGCGCCGAACCGACCTACTTCCTGCGCAAGGGTGTCACCGAACGCGACGTCAACGCCCCACGTATTCCAGCCAAAGTCCCTCTGTCCAGTGTGACCGCAACTCGGCGGTGATGAAGTCACTTGTCCACTGAACCATCTCAAAGAAGGGGAAATCGACAGACATCACCTCGGTGAATGCCATTCCGTCGAGAAGAAGTGCTGCATCGTCAATACCCAACTGCACGGGCAAACCATCACTCACGTCACTCAGACGCATCTGCAACTCAAACACCGCTTCCGCGTCCCATCGTGCTGCCATATTTCCTTGAATCAATTGATCCGTCATGATGCCGAGAATCTCAAACAATGCAGACACCGCATCGGGCTCGAGAACTACGTCGCGTGGTTCAATCATCGGGCACCCCTGGCATATCGCGAACCATCACCATCGGACCGCGGTTGCACGCAGGTCTACATCGCTGCACTCCGTGCATGCCAAGTTCTGACGACGATTGACGAGTGCTAGAAAGACGTTGGAGGTGGGAACATGCCACGACTTCGTCAGGTACCGAGAAGTGAAGCCGACGCCTCGGTGTTGCCCATGTACGACCTCTTGTTCGGAGACCGCGACCCAGTGGCGCAACCCGGCACTGCAACAGGTACACCCGGCGACTGGTGGACAGTGTTTGCCCTTGACCCAGAGATCTTTGAGCACGCAGTGCGCGGTTTTGCGCTGTACCGCAACCCCGCGCGACGCCTTGACCCGCAGTTGCGCGAACTCGGCCAAACACGTGTCGGCTGGGCCCGAAGCAGCCAATTCGTTTTCTCGCAGCACTGCAAGTCATGTCGCGAGGTGGGTATCGATGAAGAAAAGATTGAAGCAATCCCGCATTGGCAGACCGCCACGTGCTTCTCCCCCATTGAACGAGCATTGCTGGCATACACCGATGCATTGGTCTACGACGGTGGTCGTGTCGCCGACGGCGTCTTCGCCGCGCTACAGGCAGAACTGTCGGATGAGGAAATTCTTGAGTTCACCTACATCACCGCGATGTACGACATGCACGCAGTGATGAGTCGTGCGTTGCGCACCGAGTTCGATGACCGCGACGACCCGATTGTCGAAATTGACGGCCCTGATGGCCCCAAGATGAAACTGAGGCTGAGATGACACGACCGAACGGATTTCACCACGTTGCATTCGCCTGTCGAGATACCGAGGCAACACGACACTTTTATGAAGATCTGTTGGGCTTCCCGCTCGTGCACACCGAAGTACAGCGAGTGCCGAACTCTGAGTCTTTCTTCCGGCATCTCTTCTTCGATATCGGTGAGGGTAAGTGCATCGCGTTTTTTGAACTGCACAACGTGGGCGAACAAGACGGGTGGCGTTCCGATGTTTCGACCGGAAACGGACTACCGGTGTGGGTCAACCATGTTGCGTTTGCAGCAGACGAAGCGCGCCAAGCCGAAGCCAAAGCATCGCTCGCAGCTGGTGGCGTCGAGCCAATCATGGATGTCGACCACGGATGGTGCCATTCCCAGTACTACCTCGACCCGAACGGAATCATGGTCGAGTTCTGCCGTGACACACCGGGCTTCGATGCAGACCCCGCGACTGCGCGGGCTGCACTCGTTCTCTAGGTGAGTGCCACTCGGCTTTCGCATCATTGGCGCCCCGACTGGGACGTGCTTCGTCACTTTCAACGTGAAGTTTTGTCGCTTCATGATCTGTAAAACCCTTTGTGTAAGACTCCCCTAGTGCATTTCGCGCTCTCCGTCAACGTTTGGTTCCTGCACTCGCCGCATTGACTATCTGCTCTGTTCCCGTTGTGGTCATGACAGTCGAACAACCCTCGACTCTCGCCTCCACGGTGATCACACAACTTGGCTCCGACATTGACGGAGAAGCAACCAATGATCAATCTGGCCAGTCAGTCGCAATATCTGCAGATGGAACTCGAGTTGCCATAGGTGCGTACACCAACCAAGTCAGCGGCAGTTATTCCGGGCATGTGCGCGTGTACTCATGGAACGGAAGCAGCTGGACACAAACCGGTTTGGACCTCGACTCTCGTGCCACCCGGGAACAATTTGGATGGTCTGTAGCAATCTCTGCAGATGGCAATCGCGTCGCTGTCGGAGTACCCGGAACGAATGGAAATGGTGTCCCCGGACAAGTCCGTGTGTATACGTGGAATGGAAGTAGCTGGGCACAAACAGGAAGTGACATCAGTTGATGTCGCAACCACTTTGTCATCAGTCTCGCTTGGCTATGAGAACGCCTCCGTGACTGTTGAATGTTTCGACACAAACGGAAACACCATCCCATTGTCAAGCGAGGCACGTTTCGTGGTGCGACGTGGCGACACTGTCCGTGTGACCGCTGAGGGGTTCGCACCCGACACCGCCATCAACGTTGCTGTGTTCTCTGACCCCACCGCTCTTGGGGTTGTCACCGTTGATACGTCCGGCAACGGGCGTCAACAATGGACGTTGCCCGACACCTTGTCACCAGGCGATCACACCCTTGTTGCGTCCGGTGATCTTCCCGGCATCACAGACACCGTGTTCGGATTGCGCATCATTGTCAACTCACCATCGTTTGCTGCTCGTGTCTTTTCGAGCACCGCGACCCGCATCGTGATCGCGCTTGGTGTGGTTGTCGGGTTCATCATCCCAGCAACACGACGTCGCCGCCACGCGACTGCGTAAGCCACAAACCTCGCTCCGAGACTCGCCGAAAACCCGGGCGTGAACCAAAAGTGGTTTCCAACAACGTCGCACAACTGGCGCCCCCGGCAGGGATCGAACCTGCGGCCTGCGGTTTAGGAAACCGTTGCTCTATCCACTGAGCTACGGGAGCGGGGATGGTGCGAAATGTGGTGCGAAATTGACATCGCATGCCGCGTCACCTGTTAAAAGGCT
>VGCD01000037.1 GCA_016870215.1 Actinomycetota bacterium | reverse complement strand
ACGAACCGCTCACATCTCGAGTTGCCACTTGTGTGCCACTTGAGGCTGAAGCCGACGACCCCGAAGTCACCACTTTCACTCGATAATCAAGAATTGCTGCACCCCCGGTTGATGCCGGCACAGCCCACGTAACTGTGAGTCCGGAGGCTGTTGGTTGTGCGTCGATACTTGTTGGTGTGCCAGGTGTCGTCGACGGAGTTGCACTCACTGAATTTGATTCGGGGCCGTCACCTGTCGCGTTTGTCCCGTAAACGGTTACTGAGTATGTGGAACCATTGACGAGTCCCGTGATGGTTGTCGATATGGTTCCGCTTCCAACTGCCTTCGTTACTCTCGTGCCACCACTTCGCGCAACGACTGTGTAGGCCGAGATCTCTCGCAGGGGACTCGGCGCCGTCCAAGACACTGAGAGTGATCCGTCGCCGACGGTGACTGACGACGACAGCGTCGGCGCAAGCGGCAACGCGAGCGCCGAGTAAGCACCCCACGCACCTTGCCATGCTGAACCCGCAACAACCGCATCCGCCCCAGTTAACGATGACGTCAGGCTTGTCTGCACAGCAACCGGACTTGCGGCATATGAGCCAGTTCCCTTCGCTCTATCGGCGCGTCCCAATTGTCCGTGCACGTTTGAACCCCATGAATACACAGCTCCCGAGGTCGTCACCCCAACTGCGGAGAAAGTCGCCGTGTACGACGTGCTGGGTCGACCGAACGCGTCAAATGAGGCAAATGAATGTCCACCGAGAACCAACGTTGGTGATTGTTTTTCTGTGGTGTCGCCGACGCCAAGCACGCCGTAGTAGTTCAGGCCCCACGCATAAAGTGAGCCGTCATTCAGCCTGACCATCGAGAAGTTTCCGGACGCCTTCACTTGCACGGCCACTTTCCCTGCGGGCAGTGAAGGGAGTGCGAACGTCTTACCGGATGTTGTGCCATCACCGAGAGCACCATTCGTATCTGCCCCCCACGTCATAATCGAACCATCTGCGCGCAGAGCAATCGAATGGTTGTAGCCAGCAGAAATTGCGACAACATCGGTGACATCAACTGGACTTGCGGGGACGGTCATGTCCTTCACTTCCGACGGGGCAATCGCAGTCGTTGCGCCGTTAGTCGGTGATGCGCGACCACTGGTATTTGAACCCCAACCCCACACTCGTCCACCACCACCTGCACCAATGTCAACGATGAGGCTGTACCCATTGCCTGCTGCAACTCTCGGAGTAGTGAAAGATGAAACTCCCATCGCAGTCGTGAGGTCTGTAGTTATATCTCGAAAGTATGCATAAAAAAGGACACTTTCCTCAGGCACGTTCGACACAGTGTCGCGCTGATCAGGGTCGATTGCTCCGGTGTTTGACGAAGCAGCGCTCGACGTACGGACATCCCCCCAGCCCCAAATCTTTCCATCGCTGGACGCTGCAAGGCAATGAAGCTCACCGCAGGACAAGTCGGTGAGAAAAACACTTGAGCTTGAAGTGTCAACTCCAAAAGGTAGGTCAACTTTTGCTGGCAACAAGTAACTGGTACTCGTTGCTGCGGTCGCAGAGGAAATGCTGCCAGGAAAGTAATTGTAGAAATGATTTGACGAGTTCAACTGAAGGTCGTAGTGACCGAGCATCCAGAGAGACACATCGTCGCCCCCACTAACACCATCGTTGACAACCAAGTACGTCTGGCGAAATGCGGTGCGGATCAACGAGATTCGTGCGGTAGAGGGCACGTCAATGCGATCAAATTTCATTCCCGTCGTGTCGCCGAACTCAGTAGGAGCACCTGATGAGGCCGCGACGTACGTGCCGATAGTGCCTCGTCCTGAAAGGTACGCACCCTCTGTGCCGTTTCTACCCCAAGACCACAACGTGCCTGCCGAATCAACGACGTACGCAGTGTTGCCCACTGCACCGAAGGCCGCTGGCGTTGTAGAGACTCCTGCTGGAGTCTTCGGTCCAACGCGAGTTGCCACGCGTGCTGCACGTGAATACTGCTCTTGCGTCGCACTCCCAGAGCCTGCTGTCGCATACCACAGTGCCGTGCCCATTCGTCGCCCCATGTTGCTTCCCCAGGACAAAACTCGACCCGAACTGGTGAGTACATAACCGCCAGTTCCAGCGAGTCTGATCTGGGTGATGTTTTCCCCATCATTCAACGCGCGACCAAACATCGAATGAGTCGTCACTCCAAAACCAGATGTAGCGGCTGTGCCAGTGAATGCCGTCGTAGTTCCGTTGAGAGTGCATTCGGTACACGCCTTCATCTCTTTTGGCGTATACACGTAAGAAGCAGTGGCGGACGTGACGGTGTTATTTGATGTTGAGGCACTGATGAAATTACTACCCGTACCAGCGGCACCGAAATAGTTATAACCCCATGCGACAACCGTGTCTTGATCCGAATTACCGTCACTGGCGACGCTGTCAACACCACACACAACTGCAACTGTCGCTGCAGATGCCGACATATCTGTCGGCGTACACGTTCGACTGCCATCGACGGTCGGCAGAACCACAGCCTGAAAGCGAGTGGATGGAGTACCAGAGTTGGTACGTCCAACTCTGTAGTAATTGTTTTTTGCCGACGTCGCAAGACCCCAGGTGTGCACAGACGTCGCTGTTCGAGCTGCAATGACCCCCTCCCCAACGACAACTTCGAGAACTCCAGTCGGCGGTGTCGCACATGCCGTGAAACAACCCTTAATGGTTGCGGTACCAGACGTCAAGGTTGACGCCGTGATTGTGTCGTTTAAGTAGTACGTGAGTGATGTGCTGCCGTACGTTGCGGCAAGAATCGTGGTCACCTTGTCATACCGTGAGTCTGAGAGAGATACCGTGATGGCATCTCCAGCTGTGAACAAATGCGTGGCCGAGGTTGTGAGAGTGACGACGTTGGCTGCCGTATAAGCCACATTCGTCACGGTTGATGTCGTGGCCGGCACAACTGCCGTGGTCGGCGAAGTTACTGCGGTCTTCGCAATGATTGCACTTGTGACTGCATATTGCACATAGAAGTTTGGAGACACATTAGAGACGGCAGTGATCGGGAAAGTGCCGTCATATGGTGCACCAGCACCTGCAACGGTGATGTAATCGCCAGCCGCAAATGAATGAGTCGAGTCGAAGAACACGCGCGCAACGTTTGTTGCAGAAACTTGAGTGTGGGTGACAGACTTTGATAACTCTGCTCTGGTCACTGTCCCCGATACAGATGCAGACCGGGCCTGAGTGGCGTAACTCGTGAAAGACGACGGCACCGTCGCATTCCGTCCCTTGGCAGTTGCTATCGCGAGCCGGTCATAGACATATCCAGTCGTCGTAGCTGTATTCGCAATCGTGGCGGATGTGCCCGTCGTGTACTGCAGAGTCGTTGAGGTGACCGCCGTCAGCGCAACAAGAGATGCTGAATCGACATTTGTAGTGGTGCCCTGTACGTACACCTTGTCACCAACTTTGAACGTGTGGCTCGCAACAGTCAGCGTGACAGTGGTGCCTGACTTTTCATAAGTCGTGATCGGCACAAGGCTCGTATCAAGCACGGGGTCTCCGATGGACACGCTGAGTGCTTCGGTACCAGCCGCGTAAACAGGCGTCGACACGGTGTACGTCGCTACCCCCGTCGAGTTGACATAGCCCTTCTTCGTCACCGCAACTGTGATGCCGTTTGCACTGTCGACAGTGAGTTTTGTCGGTGTCACCACATAGCGCGACCCATAGAAACCCAACTCTGCACAGGTTGAGTCAGTTGCGCTTGGGAGCCCGTCGCAGCCCCAGGCCCACACAAAACCATCCGAATCTGCCGCAACACTCTGATAACTGCCGGCAGCAATCGAGACAAAAGATGGTGCGCCACTGACACTGATCAACTTCGGTGTTGTTGATGCGGCAACGGTTCCGTCACCGAGTTGACCTCGACTGTTTGCACCCCATGCATAAAGTCGCTTCACTCCTGACTTTTGCGTCAGCATCAGACTGTGAGTGGTTCCGGTTGCCAGCTGGATGATTTCCTCTCCACTTTCAGTCGGTGTCCACGATGCCTTTACCGGATTGCTGTATGACGTCGAAGTGTCTCCAATGCCAAGTTGTCCACTTGTATTCAGTCCCCAGCCCCACACCTCGTGAGCAGTGGTTGTCGCTTTTCGAACTGCAACGAGAACATGCTGGCCGGTGCCGCCCTCACTAAAGAAGAGTGGAGTACCGCCATTGAATGCGCGTAGAAAATTGCCCTTACTGAAAGGATCAGTGCCAGAGAGCACCGCTTTGCCAGACCCTGTAGCCGACGGTGAGGTCGTCTTTAAACTGGACGGTGACTCGGCACCAAGTGTCAATGCACCGAAGTTGTAATACTGCTTTGTGTCCGTCGCGCTTGACGCCTGAGCGCCCCAGGAATACGGCTGCAAATACGCAGACGGTGCAGCCGAAGCAGGTGTCTCAGCCCGAGTGGAAACCACTCCACATGCGATGACCGCGCTCACCAGCGCCCGCCCCACTGCACGCCGCCGACACACAATCTCCCCCACGAGGCAAAATGTAGTCAATATCGTCGAGAGACTGAAGTTGGCTCAAGACGTGGGCAATTTGTCTACTCGATACGCAGGCCCGAGATTGCGCGAGCGATCACCAGCTGCTGAATTTCCGAGGTGCCCTCGAAGATGGTGTGAATCTTGGCGTCACGATGCATGCGCTCCACGTGGTACTCACGCGTGTAGCCATAGCCACCAAGAATTTGAATTGCTTCTTCCGTGACACGCACCGCGGTCTCCGACGCGTAGTACTTGCTCATCGAACCTTCACCGTGCGTGAAGCCACCATTCTTCGCGGTCCACGCCGCACGCCAAATCAGCAATCGTGACGCATCGATACGCGTGATCATGTTTGCCAACTTGAATGCAATGGCTTGGTTCATGATGATTGGCTTGCCGAAAGCAACGCGCTCTTTCGCGTAGTCAAGCGAAATTTCGTACGCGGCACGTGCGATACCCAATGCTTGCGCACCAACTGCTGGCCGTGTTGCCTCGAAGGTGCTCATTGCAGGCTGCTTTTCGCCGCTTCGTCCTGCTTCGCGTGCACGAGCCAACTTCGCATCGAGCTTCTCCTTACCACCCAAGAGACAGCGACCCGGAACGCGAACGTCATCAAGAACAACTTCCGCCGTGTGCGATGCACGAATTCCGTGCTTCAGGTACTTCTGACCTTGGCTGATTCCCTTAGTTCCTGGCGGAACGACGAACGATGCTTGGCCACGACCCTTCAATGCAGGGTCGACTGCCGCAACAACGACATGAACATCGGCGATACCACCGTTGGTGATCCACGCCTTGGTGCCGTTCAACACCCACTCATCATTTGCTTCGTCGTACACAGCGCGCGTACGAAGTGACGACACGTCAGAACCCGCATCGGGTTCGCTCACACAGAACGCTCCAAGTTGAACCTTGTTTGCGTCGCCGTAACACTGCGGCACCCACTCCATCACTTGCTCAGGAGTGCCATTGCCTGCGATGCCAGCGGCAGCGAGACCAGAACCCATGATTGCCATGCCGATTCCGGCGTCGCCCCAGAACAACTCTTCGATGGCAACCGGCATGGTGAGACCGGATGGATCTCCCATCGAGTTCATGAGGAACTCCCAGCCGTACAAGCCAATTTTTGCGGCCTCTTCGACTATTGGGAATGGAAACTCTTCACGCTCATCCCACTCAATTGCATTCGGACGAATGACGTCTTTCGCAAAATTGTGAATCCAGTCTTGGATTTGAAGTTGATCGTCATTGAGTTGGAGGGAAAACTCGGCCATGGCAACAAGTTACCAACGGGTAGCGCCAGCTGACGTGTCGAACACAATTTCATACTTTTGGCCTAGGCAGCAGAACTTTTTGAGCTCTGTCGCATCGACACAATTCCAACCGCAATCAGGACGAGTACTCCACCCAATACATATGGTGCGCCGACGCCGACACCGTCGAACACTGCACCGGCAACTATCGGCCCCGCTATGCGAGCCAGTGCTCCGGCGCTTTGTTGGTAGCCGAGCGCTTCTCCCCTGCGATCCTCAGGCGCAGCTTCGGCAACAAGCGATGTAAGCGACGGCGTGGCTACTCCCTGACCGAAGGCGAGCACAGCCAGGGATACGAACAACACGGGCCATGTTGTTGCTGTACTCAATGCAAACAGTCCGACAGCAACAACAAACAGCGCACTGCGCAACAAGGTAAACGGATGTACACGTGCAGCGAGCTTGCCTATGAGTAAACCCTGCACAACCACCAACAAGGCGCCAACGAACAAGAAGACTGCAGCAGCCGAGCCTTCGGTGAGATCGAATCGACGTTCGCCAAACAACGAAAACGTTGCCTCGAACCCAGCAAACCCAGCTGTGGCGATGAAACCCACAATGGCAAGACGGAACAGCTCAGGCGACACAACTCGTGTCGAAACACGGCTCGAAGCCGAAGTTGCTGCCGCTTCTCTCTTGGTCTCGGGCAGCCGGATGAAAGCCAACACTGCATTCACCGCGGCCACTGTGCCAGCAACATAGAACGGCACATGCGGACCACCGAGCGCGGCCAAGCCACCAACTGCCGGTCCGAGCACGAAACCAATGCCGAATGCTGCGCCCAGCATGCCAAGCAATTTCGTGCGCTGTTCTGACGGTGCAATGTCCGTGATTGCACTTTGTGCGACAGCGACGCTGGCACCTGATGCTCCGTCGATGATTCGTCCCAGGAACAACACCCACAATGCACCAGCAGCTCCGGTCACGAAACTTCCGACAGCTGTTCCGATGAGCGACACGATGATGACTGGCTTTCGTCCCACGCGATCGGACACACGACCAAGAATCGGCGAGAACACGAACTGTGCCAACGAGAACGATGCAAACAACAGACCAACTTCGAGACCTGACGCACCGAACCGTTCTGCATAACGACCAAGAATCGGCGCGACGATGCCGAACCCGACGAGGTCAAGTGCGACGGTGGTCCAGATTGTCCAGAAACCTGGGGGAAGTTGTGCCTTCTTTGTAGTGGCAGTCGAGTCAGCCACGGCGAAGGCGCGTGCCTTCCTTGGAGGTTTCGACAACGTAACCCTGTGCCGTCAATTCGCCACGAAGAGCATCGGCTCGCGCAAAGTCTTTCGCTGCACGCGCAGCATCAAGCTCTGCCGCCATGCCACGAGCCGCCTCGTCAATGTCGTCACCAGCGGTGAAGTTCAGACCCAACGCTGCTGCCATGTCGATGGCGGTTGCACGCAGATCGGCGCACCGTGAAGCATCGCCACTATCGAGCGCTGCATTTGCTGCACGAACCGTGTCGAAGATGAGTGCCATAGCCGCTGGCGTGTCGAGGTCATTGTCCATGGCCGAACGAAAATCTGCGAGCAATGACGTGTCAGGTGTGCCGCCTGGGCAATCACTTGTTCGTGCGTAGAAGTTGTCGAGGTTTGCAAGCGACTTCACCGATGCATCGATGTTGTCCTGACCCACTTTCACGGGTGATCGATAGTGTGACTGCAACAACAACATGCGATAGGCGCGCGGGTCGTAATGCTCGAGCAAATCGAGCAAGTTCGCGACATTGCCGAGGCTTTTCGACATCTTCTCGCCCTCGGCATCAACCACAAAACCGTTGTGCATCCAATGACGAGCAAACTCACGACCAAGTGCAACAGACTGCGCACGCTCATTCTCATGGTGCGGGAAACGAAGATCAGCACCACCGCAGTGCAGGTCAAACCCTTCACCAAGTAGGTGCAGACTCATGACCACACATTCGCTGTGCCATCCGGGGCGCCCGTCTCCCCATGGGGATGGCCAACTCGGCTCACCAGGCTTCGAAAATTTCCAGAGAGCAAAGTCTGCAGGGTGACGCTTCTGCTCTACCCCCAGTACCTCGCGTTCTCCACCGCCAGCCAACATGTCGTCGAGGCTTTGGTGGGCTAGCAAGCCGTAGTCGGGCACCGATTCAACCGATAGATACACGCCGTCACTTGTTGCATACGCGGCGTTGCGTGACACGAGGTCGTCAATCATCGCAACCATCTCATCCACATATTCCGTCGCGTGTGGAACATCGGTTGGGCGCTGCACCCCCAACTGTGACATGGCACGGAACCACACGTCTTCGCACTTGTTGGTGATGTCCTGCCAGGGGCGACCCTCGCGATTGGCGCGGTCGATGATCTTGTCGTCAATGTCAGTGATGTTCGACACGAGACGCACACGAAGACCCGTCCACTCGAGGTAGCGGCGCAAGATGTCGTACACCAGCGTGGCGCGACCGTGCCCGAGGTGCGGTGGGCCGTACACGGTGGGCCCACACAAATAGATGCTGACCGTCCCGGGGTCTCTCAGTGCGAGAGGTTTCACCGTCTGAGTTGCGGTGTCATAGAGGTTCAGCACGGGGAGAAGCCTACGATTTGTTCCCTATGTCTGCCGTGCCTGAGAAGCCTTCTCTCGATGATCTTGAGACAAAGTGGACGGCATCGTGGGAAGACGCTGGGGTGTACCGCTTCGACCCCGCCGCAACACGCGCCAACGTGTTCGCCGTTGATACACCACCCCCCACGGTCAGTGGTTCGTTGCACATGGGCCACGTGTTCTCCTACACCCACACCGACACCGTCGCACGTTTCTGGCGTATGCGCGGCAAGCAGGTGTTCTACCCGATGGGCTGGGATGACAATGGTCTTCCTACTGAACGACGCGTGCAGAACTTCTTTGGTGTGTCGTGTGATCCATCTGTTCCCTATCAAGCGAACTTCGAACCACCGTTTCGTGGCAACCCGTCGAAAGACCACAAGGCCGTACCTGTGTCACGGCCGAACTTCATCGAATTGTGCGAAGAGCTCACCGCACAAGACGAGAAGGTGTTCGAAGATTTGTTCCGTCGCCTTGGTCTGTCAGTCGATTGGCGTTACCTGTACGCAACTATCGACGACCGTTCGCGCCGCATCAGTCAGCGTGCATTTCTGCGCAACCTGAAACGCGGCGAGGCATACACGCAAGAAGCACCAACGCTGTGGGACATCGACTTCCGTACAGCAGTTGCACAAGCAGAGCTTGAAGATCGCGAGCGCCCTGGCGCGTATCACGCCATTTCATTCCAAAAGACCGACGGCTCGGGTGATGTCATCATCGAAACGACTCGACCTGTGCTCATCCCTGCATGCGTCGCGTTAGTCGCACATCCAGACGATGACCGATACAAGCCGCTATTCGGCACCACGGTGCGCTCACCGTTGTTCGAAGTTGAAGTTCCGGTCCTTGCTCACCCACTTGCGCAGATAGATAAGGGCTCTGGCATTGCCATGATCTGCACGTTCGGCGACCTCACCGACGTCATCTGGTGGCGCGAATTGCAACTTCCAACGCGGGCAATCATTGGTCGCGATGGCCGCATCGTTGCCGACCCGCCCCAAGGCCTCGACAGTGCGGTTGGGCGCGAGCGCTATGCGCAACTTGCGGGAAAATCGGTGAACCAAGCACAAACCGCGATTGTGGAGATGTTGAAGGAATCCGGCTACATGCATGGAGAGCCGAAGCAGATCATGCACCCGGTGAAGTTCTATGAAAAGGGCGACCGGCCACTCGAAATTGTGACAAGTCGCCAGTG
>VGCD01000036.1 GCA_016870215.1 Actinomycetota bacterium | reverse complement strand
GTTTTGCACCTGATCGGCTTACCGGCCGAATGGCACGCATCAATGCGCTTGGTCGCGCGTATGGGAACCCTGCACTGCAGTCTGAACTTACGAGAATTTATCGGTCGATACTCGATCGCATCACAGCAGCGATCACGTTGGCTAAGACCCTTGGGTGGCTTGACGAGCGCGTGAATCCACCTGCGATTGGGGGTTGGATCGATTCCATGGGCCTTGGTCGGGTCCTTGTCGATGTCGCCGACGACCCCATCTTCCATGAAGAGTGGATGGCCCTCGTAAAGAAGACCTTCGACTACATGCTGTATGAGACACAGTCGTAGACCGGATTCGCTCTCGTCGACCGGGTACGCCGATAGCCTCAGTTCCTACCTAGCTCCCATCGTCTAGTGGCCTAGGACACCACCCTCTCAAGGTGGCGGCACGGGTTCGAATCCCGTTGGGAGTGCAAAGTGCTCGCGGTACTAGAGAGACGGTCGACCTTGGTACATGTTGAGGGGCTGGTCGGGACCGAGCTCGACAACGGTTACCGACTTCAGAGCGCGCCAGTGTGCTTCGGCCGCTTCAGCATCACCATCCTCGATGAGGTCGACCAAGCGGGTGTATGACCGGCACGCTTTTCGCATCATTGGCGTTGTAGCTCGGAACGAGAACGCGTTCAGGTAATCGACAATCATCTCGCGTAACACTTGAGCAGTAGTGGTAAGTGCACGGTTCTTGTTGCGGCTCATAAGCGCAATATTGAACCGATGTACATGGCCTGCGAATGCGTCGTGGTCCTCTGCCTTGGTGGCATCTTGGGCGTCTTCGATGATTGATCGGAGAGTGGCAATGTCATCCCGATTGCGTGTGCGCGTGAGGTCACGAACAATCTGCGACTCAATGAGATGTCGAACTTGGTCAATCTCGCCGATAGTCGCTGCCTTCATTTGCAGCAACAACGCCATCGATTCGGCAGTGGCACCCGAAGGTGGCTCAGTGACAATGGGACCACCATTTCTGCCGCGGCGTATCTCAATGAGGCCCTGCGACTCGAGTACGCGCAGCGCCTCGCGAAGAGTTGTGCGCGCCACCTGGAACTGCTCTGTCAGTTCTTCCTCGGTGGGGAGTCGGTCGCCCACCTTGAAGCGGCCGAGCACAATCTGTCGTCGGAGTGTGTCTGCGACGGCTTCGTGGGTTTTGATACCCCGCGGAGTGGGGCCATGACGCGACGCCATCCATTAGGCCGGTCGTGTCTCCGGAAGACGGACGAGTGGAATTCGCCTGTCGCCAGCGCGCAACTGGTAGTCGCGATACCACGCACGATCGTCACACAACTGTTCCCAGTTGGCGCTGTAATCCTCACCTTCAAGAATTTCGGGGGCCGACCAATATGCACCATTCTGCACTCGGCAGAAAACTTCAGGGTTCGCATTCTGGTCGCGCAGGTTCACGAACCATGATGGGTCTTTCGGATGGCCAGCAAACGATGCAACAACAATGCGATGTCCGTTGGCATCACACCACACGGGAAGAGCGACTTTGTGGGCGTTTCCGGATTTGCGACCAATTGTTTGAAGGAGCACATGGTGCATGCCGACTTGTTGCCAAACGATGTCGGCGTTGGATGACTCCATCGCCTGAACGTGCATGGCGGTGAGGCCGGGAATATCTGCGTGCGAAGGGGTCTCCCAGGCTTGGTCGACTTTTTGATGTGTAGCCACGATTCTCAATGTAGTTCGCGAAAGCAGATCGCACGACAGAAGATGGGGCACAGGTCGGGGAGTACGCTCAGCACGTTTCAGAACCTCGATGCAAAGGAATGCGGCATGGCAGTCGACACCCAAATCAGTGACAACATCATGTGGATCACCCTCAACCGACCAGAGGCTGGCAATGCCCTGAATGGCGATGTGGGCGAGGGACTTTCATCGGCATTTGCTGAAGTGGCCACCAATGATGACATTCGAGTCGTCGTTGTTACCGGTGCCGGCGAGAAGATCTTCTGCGCCGGAATGGATCTAAAGGCATTCGCAGCTGGCATGGACATGGCACCAGTCGCCCGAGGGCTCGACGCACTGCGTACGTGCGAGAAACCAGTTATCGCTGCGGTCAATGGCGCGGCCTTGGCTGGTGGTTTTGAAGTGATGATGTCGTGTGACCTAGTCGTTGCGGTCAGTCACGCAAAGTTCGGCATTCCCGAAGTGAAGCGAGGGTTGTTTGCTGCTGGTGGTGGAACTCGTCTGCCCACACGAATTCCATTGACAGTGGCTTTGGAAATGGGAATGACCGGCGATCCGATTTCGCCTGAACGCGCCCTTCATCTTGGTCTCATCAACCAAGTCGTGCCGGCCGACGAGTTGCTCTCCGCCACCGCCGCGTTGGCCGCTCGCATCACTGCTAACGGACCCTTGGCAGTGCGAGCCACCAAGAAGTTGATGTACATGGAGATACCGGAAGCCAATTCGAAGGCTCTTGGTGAAGCGACCGCCAACGTGTTTGCGAGTGAAGATGCCCGCGAAGGCGCGACAGCGTTTGCTCAGAAACGCACACCAGAGTGGAAGGGTCGATGACCGTTCCCGTGTAGTCGACTCTCAACAACGAAGAAGGCCGGTGGCTTGCGCCACCGGCCTTCTGTTCGTTTGAGTCGGCTAGGCCGAGATCAGCCCTTCTGGAGGTCCTTCAACTGGTAGTCGATGGACACCTTTGCGCCCTTGATCTTGTTCATCTCGGCATCGAGGAACAGACAGCCGGCCGCAACCGTCTGCTTGCCCGGAACACCGACAAGATCGTTCACGCCGTTCGTTGGCGGGCAAGGTGCCTGGCCCCTCTGCCAGAACATGTCCTTCGCAAACCATGGCTTGCCTGGACGAGTCGTAGCTGGGAGAGCAAAACGGAAGTCAACGTCACCCAAGTTACGGATTCCCTTGGCGATATCGGAGCGCTTCGGGTTGTCACCGGCGGCCCAGATTCCGGCAGCGATGAGGCGCAGTGCGGGGCAGACCGAAGCGATCATGCCGATTCGCACTGGGTTTTTGGCAAGCACAGTTGCCGCACCGTTGGCTGCGGTGCCGTAACCCTTGTTGTACTCATCGACGCACATCTGAGTGAATGGATCCAACTTCGTCAACCTCCTGTGTGGGCCAGCAAAGGTCCAGTCGAGGAAGCGAGTCTTCAGCCAGCCGAGGCAGCCTGCAGATGTTGCACCCTTCGTGCACATTGTGTTCGCCTGAGTGTCACCGGCGGCGTTCGACAGACCAGTCGAGTATGAGATGCGGAAGTCGACACCAGCAGAAGCCATCGTTTCCATCACTGGAAGGATTTCGCCTGATCCAACACCAATCGGGATGTACACGCCATTGGTGGCGTTCATGCCCGCTGCCTTGAACTTCGCTGCAAGCTCTGGCTTGCCTGCACACTGACCAGTGGCCTTACCGGTGCAAGTGATCTGCGCGAAGTGAATGTTCTGCGGCTTGATTCCGAGCTTGCGGAGACGTGCCTTGATAAGGGGCTCAACGCCTGCAGCAATACCGTCGGTCTCTGGTGAGACAACTCCGACAATGTCAGTCTTCTTGAGGGCCTTCATACTGCCGAGCGAGTCCATCAGTGCGTTCACACCGACTTCTGCCGGGTACGAGCCGAATGAGAAGTAGTTACCAGTGCGCATCAGTGCGAGCGATCCGCCTTCACCGGTGAGCAACGGAACCTTGACATCCTTCACAAGGAACTGCACGCCAGGTCCGGTCCAGCCGGAAGTGGTGTATGCCGCTGCAGGCTTGTGGTCATCCCACAATTGCTGCGCTACTGCGTCGCGCTGTGAAGCGACTGCTGGGTGATAACCCTTGTCGACGACGACAAGTTTGCGACCGCGAATACCGCCACACACGTTGTTGATGATGTCGGTGAAAACTCGCGTGGTTTCAACCATGTTGCCATGGTCGACGTAAATGCCGAATGGAACCAATTTGTCAAGATCGGAACGAAGGTGTCCGACCTTGATTTCAGTGTCGGTGTAACCCATGCCCGGATTGGACTTGAGCGCCGACTTGGCCTCATTGCCCTTCTTGACACAGAATTTGTTTGCACTTGGCTGGAACGGATTGGTGCGATCAACTGCTGAAACACGAGCGGCGCTCGCTCCAGTCAGTGACGTTCCCACCGTCGTAGCCATTGTTGCTGCCGCTAGAAATGCGGCAACGTACCGTCGCTTCATGCGTGTTTCCCCCCTTAGGAATGTAGGTAGCACCCCCCGGTGCCCCACGAGGGAAACCTTAGACGGTTTTAATGCACTCTTTCAATACGCCTTTGGGTGTTCTCCTAGTATGACCGTGGTCTAGGGCTGTATTTGCTGAATGCAAGTAGTCGGGCATGAGGGGGAAATTGTGGGAGAAACGGCACCTGCTGGCGAAGTTGAGTCTCTGACATCCTTGATTATCGAGGGCGAGGAAGAACGGCGCGCAGCGCAACTTCGAAGTGCAGCCATTGACGAGTCAGTTGTCACTGCTATGGAAGCAGTGTCTCTCAAGGAGGCATTTGCGGCAGGCGGTAAGGCCACGCTTGGTGTTCTTCTTTTCTTGCACATTGTGGAGCAGTTCGACCGAACTGCACTGGCGGTGCTCGCACCAGACATTCAGAAAGCCTTGAACATCTCCGACACGACTCTCATCGGCATTCTCAGCTTCGCCGGAGTAATCATCGTGCTCGGTGCCATCCCGCTTGCATGGCTTGCCGACCGGTTCCGACGTACGCGCATCATGAATATCTCCGTGGGATCCTCAGCATTCATGATTGCGCTCACTGGTTTGGTACCCAATCCGTTCCTCATGTTCTTGGCGCGTGCAGGAGTGGGCGCCACGTACTCGTACCAATTGCCGTGCTTCAACTCTCTACTCGCCGACACATACCCAATTGCCTCACGCTCACGCATCTATGCAATCGATGGATTAGGACGACCACTTGGGCTTCTTGTTGGGCCCCTCCTTGCAGGTGCGCTTGCAAACTGGATTGGTGGCGATTCAGCATGGCGCTGGGTGATGGTGATTATCGCGATGATCATCGCGTTCGCAGCAGGACTCACGTTCTTGGTCAAAGAACCTCCGCGTGGTCAGTACGAACAAAAGATGTTCGCAGGTACGACATATGACCGTCCAGATGACATGCGCATCTCAATGGGGGCCGCCTTTGAACGTCTGAAGAAGATCCGAACGTTCTATTACCTCTGTGTGGGAATTGGTGTGCTTGGCTTCGCGCTTGTTGCAGTGCCGGTGCAGTTCTCGTTGCTTCTAGAGAATGCGTATGAATACGGACCATTCAAACGTGGGTGGATCACATCACTCACGTGGGCACCGTCGCTTCTCGTGCTTCCGTTCATTGGGTCGATCTTCGACAAAATCTTCCGACAGAACCCGCGCAAGTTGATGAACATCACCGGCATGTTGGTGTTCGGATACGGCGTCTTCACCTTGCTTGCTTTGCGCTTTGAGAACCCGGTGATTCTTGTCGTACTGCTCGGCTGTGCAAATGCATTGACCTCGTCGGCATTCGCCTGTGTGGGACCGATTGTGTCATCTGTGGCGCCACCTCAGATGCGTGCGCAAGCGTTCGCCCTCGTTCCAATCTTCATCTTCCTCATTGGTGGATTCTTTGGAGGATTGCTAGCCGGATCGCTCTCTGATTCATTCGGTGAGCGCACGTCTCTCACCGTCGTCGCCCCGCCAGCAGGTCTGCTTGGTGGGCTCATCATGATGTACGGAGCACGCTTTATCCGTCGCGACATCGCGATGGCAGTCCTGGATGTGAAGCGGGAACATGCCGAGCTCATGAGGCTCGCCGCAATGGATCGAGACAAGACGCCACTGCTTCAGGTGTTAAACGTTGATGTCAGTTACGGAACGGTGCAGATTCTGTTCGACGTCAGTTTCGAAGTGCAGCGTGGCGAAGTGCTGGCTCTCCTTGGAACGAATGGCGCAGGCAAGTCGACACTTTTGCGAGCTATCTCCGGGTTGACTCAGCCTGACCGAGGTTTTATCCGCCTCGATGGCCGAGCGATCACATTTGCCGAAGCCGAGATGCGCGCGAAGGAGGGCGTCGTGCAGGTACGTGGTGGCATGGGGACATTCCCTTCACTCACCATCGAGGAAAACCTGCGGGCTTCGATGATGACATTCGTCGACAGAGACCTTCAGGCTGAGCGCATTGAACGCGTGTATTCAATCTTCCCGATTCTTCGCGAGAAGCAGGAATTGGAAGCGCGCTCTTTGTCTGGCGGTCAGCAGCAGATGCTGGCTCTTGGCATGGCTCTTGTGCATGATCCACGCATCTTGCTCATCGACGAGTTGTCGCTCGGTTTGGCTCCAATCGTTGTGCAGGAATTGCTCGAAATCGTCACCAATTTGAAGAATGCAGGGCTCACGATGGTGATTGTTGAGCAATCGCTCAACGTCGCACTTGCATTTGCGGATCGCGCAGTGTTCTTGGAAAAGGGACATGTTCGATTCGAAGGTCCGGCAAAGGAACTTGCTGAACGCGGGGATCTTGTTCGCGCAGTGTTCCTCGGGGCGGACGGAGGCTGACATGCTCGCTTTGGAATTCCTTATCCCGGGCACTGAGTGGTACATCCTCCCAGCCAACTTTGTCATCGGAGCCGTCGACGGCTTGCAGATCGCGTTGTTTGCAATCGGCTTGGTGCTTATGTACCGAGTCACCGGTGTCATCAACTTCGCCCACCTTGCAATCGGAGCGTTTAATGGCGTCGTCATGGCCGTGACTGGCGCCATGTATGGCGTGCCGTACTGGCTGACCCTTTTCCTCACACTCTTGTCAGGTGCCATCTGCGGACTTGCAACCGAATTTCTCTTAATTCGACGAATTTTCAAGGCGCCAAGGTTGGTGCTTTTTATTGCAACAATCGGAATTGGGCAACTGTTTCAGTTGTTCGCAGTTGAAATGCCGCGCTTTCAGGTACTTAAGGATTTTCCAGTGCCTGCGACAGGCGCGTGGGACGTCAGTGCCGATATTCGGCTTCGTGCGGCGGACATGGCGGTCATCATCGTCGTGCCAATTCTCCTCGCGGTGCTCTGGCTGATCTTGAATCGCACACGACTTGGTCTGTTGTTGGCCGCAACGACCGACAACGCAGACACTGCGCGACTTTACGGAATGAGTCCGAAACTCGCATCAACAATCACTTGGACAATCACCGGTTTTCTTGCGACGGTTGGAACCGTTCTGTATATCCCAGCGAGCAACACGTCGGTTGATGGCATCGTTAGCTTGGGCAGTCTCTCTGGAGTTCTCCTCTTTCAGGTGCTGGCCGCGTGTGTATTCGGGAAGTTCCGCTCGTATGTGCGGGTCACCATTGCATCGGTGATCATCGGTGTTGTCTCGTCAGTCATCAAACTGAACTCAATGAATCCGAATGGATTCATTGCTGTTCTCCTTCTAGCGGCACTGTTGCTCGTTCTCATGCCGAAGAGATGGGGCTTTGGCGCACTCTCGCGTGTGGAAAGCAAGTGGACACTTGCCACGCGTCCGTCTGAGGTACCGGAACATCTGCGGGCAATATGGTGGATTCGTCGTCTGCCACTTCTCGGGTACACACTCATTTTCGCTTTCCTTGCTGTCATTCCGTTGTTCACGAAGACCTCGTTTGTCAGTGCGACTACGCAAGTGTTGGCGGTGGCGCTGATGTCGCTGTCCCTCTCACTTCTCACCGGATGGGGAGGTTTGTTGTCCCTCGGACAAGCTGCCTTTGCTGGAATTGGTGGCCTCACCATGGTGGGTCTCATGCTCGGCCATCCGATTCCTTTCACTGATGCGACACTGAATCTCCACTGGGTGCCCGCCGTTCTTATCGGCGTTTTGGTCTCGGTTGTCTTTTCGGTCATCGTCGGTTTGCCAGCATTACGCGTACAGGGCCTGATGCTCACTGTTGTGACGCTTGGGTTTTCCGTGACGACTGGGTACTGGTTGTTGCAGAAAGATTTTTTCATCGATGGAAGTCTCGCAACGCCGACAATCCAAGTGCCGGAGCTACAGCCACAACTCACCCTTTTTGGTCTTGACATGGTTGAGAAGCGGCAGTTCTATTACGTCGCACTCGCTGTTCTCGGGCTCGCATGTGTGGTCGTGGCGCATCTTCGCAAGACCGGAATTGGTCGCAACATCATCGCTGTGCGTGAAAACGAAGACATGGCTTCTACTACAACTGTTTCACCCACGCGTATGAAGTTGATTGCATTTGCGACCGCCGGTGGAATCTCTGGACTTGGCGGAGCCGTCTACATGACATCGGTGTCGAGCGTTCAACCTGAATTGGTGTTCTCGGCCGAAAAGTCGATCACCCTCATGGCGACTTCTGTCATTGGTGGACTGGGAACTGTTGGCGGGCCGATTCTGGGCGCATTGTGGACTGAAGCATTGCCACGCGCCTTCAACAACAACGACACCATTGACTTGCTGACTTCATCCATTGGTCTGTTAATTCTCGTGATGTACTTCCCAGGTGGGTTCATGCAGTTGGGTTACCAACTGCGTGACGCAATCGTTGGCTGGGCAGGTCGGCGACACCCGGCCCCAGAGCGTGAGCGCATTTCCGCTGCCGCACGGTCTCTGCCGCACCGCGAAGCAATTGACATCACACCTGGTGTACCACTTCTGGTAGCCAACGACGTGCGAGTCACTTTTGGAGGCGTGAATGCAGTCGGTGGCGTATCTGTGACGGTGGGTCAGAACGAGATTGTCGGTCTTATCGGCGCCAACGGTGCTGGTAAATCGACGTTTATGAATGCAGTGTCAGGTCTTGTGAAGACCAGTGGCGGTTCGATCGAGGCGTTCGGAGCCGAGATTGCTCACTTGCCCACACACAAGCGTCACGGACGCACGCTCGGGCGCGGATACCAGGCTGCGCGTTTGTATCCGGACCTCACTGTGCGCGAGACGATTTTAGTTGCGCTCGAAGCGCAGGAACGTACGCCGTACTTCCCGGCACTTCTCAACATTCCGCCGTATCGCGGTATCGAGCGCAAACACAATGCCGAAGCAGCAGAGATCATCGACTTCTTGGGTCTTGGCCGATATGCCGACCAGCATGCGTCGAACTTGTCAACAGGAACACGACGCATCGTTGAATTCGGTTGCCTCTTGGCGATGAGTCCGAAATTGATTCTGCTCGACGAGCCAACTGGTGGTGTGGCTCAGAAGGAGACTGAGGCATTCGGTCCTCTCATCCGCCGAATCAGCAAAGAACTTGGCGCCAGTGTGATGATTATCGAGCATGACATGCCGCTCGTCATGAGTGTGAGTGACCGTATGTATTGCCTCGAGACCGGACTTGTGATCGCTGAGGGAACGCCAGCAGAAGTGCGCATTAACTCGCGAGTTATCGCCAGCTACCTCGGAACTGACGAGCGCGCTATTCAGCGCAGCGGTTCTGGCCAATAGCCTCTCTGAGGTGACAACGCCCTGGGTGACATCATCGCGTGCAGACGCGGCCGCAGCCGCAGACCGTGCGCGAGTGGTTATTCGCCGAATCACTGACGCTGATGATGCAGAGGTGGTGACGAAGCTCAGCGACGATATTTGGGGAAGTGGCGTCATGGTGCCGACGAATCTTCTTCGGGCTGTAGCCATGGCTGGCACACCTGCGCTCGTGGCTGAACGTGATGGTCGTGCGATTGGTTTTGCACTCGGGTTTCCGGCACTCGGTGATGGCTACACGTACGTGCATTCACATCAAGTTGGTGTGTTGGTAGAGCATCGCGCAGAACATGTCGGCTTTGCGCTGAAGATGGCACAACGTGCCGACTGTCTCGCCGTCGGGGTCAACGAAATGCGGTGGACTTTTGACCCGATGTTGCGCACACATGCGCGGTTCAACCTCATCCACTTGGGTGCGAGGGTGATCGAATTCATCGAAAACTGTTACGGCAGTCGTGTCGACAATTTCAACGCAGGTGACCGTACTGATCGTTTCAAAGTGCGATGGAACCTCGAGTGCACTGTCGAGGACCAGGCAGATTGCCTGCCCAGTGCAGGAGATGATGTGGTCGCTATTCCCGCGGACTATCACCAATTGCGACGAGACGATGCTGAAGCAGCACACGCAGCCCGTCTACAGGTGGGAGCACAACTGCGAGATGTGTTCAAGAGTGGGAAAAGCATTGCCGGATTCGGCGCGCAGGGGTACGTCGTGAAAGGTTCACACTCATGAAGATCAATCACATTGAGCTCCTACGGTTTCAGTTGCCGCTCGTGCGTCCGTTCCGCACGTCATTTGGCACGCAGAACCATCGTGATGTGATTCTGGTTCGAGTCGAAACCGACGCCGCGGAAGGCTGGGGTGAGTGTGTGGTCGGAGTCGACCCGTTCTACAACGAGGAATACACCGATGCTGCCTATGGGGTGCTGGTGCGGTGGCTGATTCCGATGGTGTTTGCTCATGGCCCACTTGCTGCTGAGGACTTTGCAGGCGTGGTGTCGAACGTTGTGGGCAACAAGGGCGCAAAAGCAGCATTCGAGATGGCATTGCTCGACGCTCAACTGCGAGCAGATGGTGTGTCGTTGACGACGTATCTCGGAGGCACCAGGACAGCGGTGCCTGTCGGCGTGTCGATCGGAATCACTCCCACAGTCGATGACCTAGTCGCAGTGTCGCAAGGATATGTGGCCGATGGTTACGCACGGCTCAAGTTGAAAATCGAGCCAGGGTTCGACGTCGAGCCGGTGCGACGTGTGAGAGAAGCCGTGGGCGACTCAGTGATGTTGCAGGTTGATGCGAACGCCGCTTATACCGAAGCCGACATCGATCACCTGGCGCAGCTCGATGAGTTCAACCTGTTGCTCATCGAGCAACCCTTCGAGCCCGATGACTTGCTGACGCATGCCACCATGGCAAAACGTGTGTCGACGCCTGTGTGTCTTGATGAGTCGATCGTGTCTTTGGGAGCCACTCGTACTGCCCTTGAATTGGCCGCCTGTTCAGTGGTCAACGTGAAAGTGGGTAGAGTCGGCGGGTTACTTGCTTCACGTGACATTCACGACTTGTGTGCTGCTCACGGTGTGCCGGTGTGGTGCGGGGGGATGTTAGAAACCGGGGTAGGCCGTGCAGCAAATGTCGCGCTCGCGTCACTTCCGAACTTCACCCTTCCTGGCGATATTTCGGCAAGTGCGCGATATTTCGATCGTGACATCACCGAGCCCTGGGTGCTGCAAGGGTCATCTCTTGCGGTTCCTACGACGCCAGGCCTTGGAGTGAACGTGGACGAGGCGTTCGTCGCGTCGCTCGGCGCAACTCGCGGGTTGTTTCGGCCGTGACTCTGTGACCACTTTCTAAGTATTTCTAAGTAGTCAGATTGTTATGAACGTGGTCGTCGTTCGCGCGCCGCAGGCATCCACTCCGGACCCGCTGTGGTGTTGATGCGCTCGATGAAACGTTGACCCACGGGCTCGATGAGAGAGATGAATGCTCGAGTGTCGGCTTCCCCTAAGTGACGCCACGACATCGAAGCCAATTCATTCGTACGAAGCTCGAGCTGTTCACGAAACGCGACTCCAGTGTCAGTCACACGGTGATTGACGGCAAGGCCGCGAGATTCAAGGTTTGCCCACGCAGTCTTGAGTGCACCATCGTCGGCGCCACGGCTGCGCGGAATCCAGTCACCCGGGTAGCCGAGGTAGGCGTCATGCAATAGCCCTGCCTCAACACCACTGATTCCTTCTGCGGCGAGGACGGCCCAGTGTGTGTCGCCGCGCCACTCGCGAATGCAGTTCACTGCGAGCCATGCAGAGAGCAATGGGTCGTCTTCGTGACGTGCCCAGTGAAGATGTGCAGCAAACAAAGGTCGTGCCGAGAGCGGCAGCGCATCGGCCACCGACCACAACTTTGTGGCAAGTGCTTCGAGACCATCGGAGATGTCTGGTGCATACTCGCGCAGTCCGCGAACGACGGCGTCATTACGTGCTTCGTAGACGGCTTCGAAGGTCGTGTGTTGACGCGCTTGGTCAAGGGAAAACGCAACGAATACCGGGTGAATGGAAAAACACGCAGCGGCCACAACATCGTTTCCGGCCGGCCCCAAGGGAGCACATCGACTTGCGATGTAATAGCCACGGCCCTCTGGAACGCCGAGTTCGCTATAGGCAGCGATGGCTTGTGGGTCCCAATAGATCCAGCCGACCAAGCGATGCGATGCAAAAGATGCCCGCGCTGTGAGGTCGACCCAATCAGTCATCGCGTGGTCGCAATGAAGTCGACGATGATGTGAGCCAGTTCCTCACCTTTGTTCTCTTGAAGAAAGTGACCTGCGTCGGAGATGGTGATGTGGGGTTGGCCGGCTGTTCCGGGTACTTCCCTCAGAAAGAGAGCGTCGCCACCAGCAGTAATCGGGTCTTTGTCGCTGAAGGTACACAACCACGGCTTCGTGAACGTGCGGAGAACTTCCCACGCTGCTCTGTTCTCAGACACTTCTGGAAAAGTTTCATCGACGGGCACGAACGACGGAAAGATTCGTGCGCCAGCTTTGAAGGTGTCGTCGGGAAACGGCGCATCGTAGGCAGCGATTTCAGCAGCTGTCAGTCGTTGCAGGGACCCGCCATTGACGAGAGCTCCGATGTCGAACTTTGGCGATTCTCGTGAGAACTTCTGCCACGCAAGGAATGCTTCGGTGGCTTTGCCGTCACCTCGAGGAAGACCGGTGTTGCCGACAACCACGCGGTCGAAGCGTTCTGGTTGCGCAGCTACGAGGCGAAGTCCGACGAGACCACCCCAGTCTTGGCCAAAGAACGTCATGTGCTCGAGATTCAGCACGTCAAAGATGAGCTCGCTGGTCCACGTGATGT
>VGCD01000035.1 GCA_016870215.1 Actinomycetota bacterium | reverse complement strand
AGATTCCCCACTGCTGCCTCCCGTAGGAGTCTGGGCCGTGTCTCAGTCCCAGTGTGGCTGATCATCCTCTCAGACCAGCTACCCGTCGATGCCTTGGTAGGCCATTACCCCACCAACAAGCTGATAGGCCGCGAGATCCTCCCGAACCGAAATTCTTTCGTCATCGAATCATGCGATCCAATGACGGCATCCGGTATTAGCAGTCGTTTCCAACTGTTATCCCAGAGTTCGGGACAGATTCCTCACGTGTTCCTCACCCGTTCGCCACTAGGTCTTCCTCTGTATTGCTACAGACTGGACCCCGTTCGACTTGCATGTGTTAAGCACGCCGCCAGCGTTCGTCCTGAGCCAGGATCAAACTCTCCATCAAGAACTTCCCACTTGCGTGGGGAGAGTTCTGGAAAGTCCGTGGCGACCAGAGGGAATAGCTCTGTTTTGGTGTCGCCACTTTTCTGACTTTGTTTACGTTGTGTGTGACTCGTGAAAGTCACGTTTGCGGGTCGGATGGGAATCCGACCCTGAATTGACAAGCAGACAAAGAGCCCCGAAGGACTCGTTCTGTCTGCCCGCACTGGCGTTCAGTCTTCTCTTCCGTTTTCAAGGAGCTTTGCTCTGGCACGTGCCCTTGCGGGCTTGGTGCCGACCCACCACGGAACCGAGACTTGCTCGAGCTCCTTTGGGGGCGAGTGTCAATATTATCGGGCTGGAATTACGCCTTGCAACGCCGTTGAGCGAGAACAATCAGCAATGTTTGGGGGTGTTCAGGAGGTGACTTGAACCAGGTGGTAACTGGTCTTTCCCTTGCGAAGGAGCAACCACTCACCATGAAGGAGCGGGATATCCACAAGGATTGAATCCTCCCCCAGTTGCACGCCATTGGCGCGAAAACCCTTCTGTTGCAGGCCTCTGCGCGCTTCGCTGTTCGATGAAGCCAGACCTGTACCAACGAGTATCCCCACGACATCGGCAAGTGCTGCTCGACTGTGCGAACTAGTTGCCACTTCTTGGCTCACCATTGACAGAGCCTCACGCGAGGCAGTCGTGGGGTCGCCCCCGAACAACACGTCAGCTGCGGCGCTCGCTGTGGTCGCGGCGTGAGCTCCGTGAACGAGCGTTGTCATCTCGTCAGCGAGTGATCGCTGTGCCGTGCGTCGGCCTGGGTCTGCTCGATGCGCGACGAGTGTCGCGTTTACATCGTCAAGTGATTGCAATGAAAACCGTGGAAACAAAGTGTCAAGGTCTGCATCGGAAAGCTGCATCCAGAATTGTCGGAATTGATATGGCGATGTGCGCCTTGCGTCGAGCCACACAGCGCCACTTGCAGTTTTGCCGAATTTGGTGCCGTCACTTTTGGTGACCAACGGCCACGTGATACCGAATGCACTTCGACCAAGAGTCTTTCGAATGAGGTCGATGCCTGCCGTGATGTTTCCCCACTGATCACTGCCACCCATTTGCAGTTCCACATCATGGTGTTCACATAGATGGCGAAAATCATTCGCCTGCAACAACATGTAACTGAACTCGGTGTACGACAAACCGTTTTCTGATGTCAAGCGATTCTTGACCGACTCTTTTGCAAGCATCTGATTGATGGTGATGTGCTTTCCGACATCACGAAGAAATGCAAGTGCTCCCATACCGGTCATCCAGTCGGCATTGTCGACAAGTGTCGCTTTGTTATTCCCATCGAAGTCGAGCAGCGATTCAAGTTGAACCTTGATTTTTGCAACGTTTGATTTCAACGTGTCGACATCAAGAAGATTTCGCTCTTCGCTTCGACCGGAAGGGTCCCCGACCATTCCCGTGGCTCCTCCGGCGAGCGGGAAGACACGATGTCCGGCCTGTTGAAATCGGCGCAATGTCACCTGTCCAAGCAGGTGACCGACATGCAATGAATCTGCGGTCGGGTCAAAACCCACATAGACACCGATTGGCCCAGAGTCGAGTCGCGCCTCGAGAACGTCGGCATCGGTGGAGTCGTGCACCAATCCCCGCGCTCGAAGGTCTGCGAGCAGGCCTTTCGTGGTGTTCGTCATGCCACCATGTTTACACGCGCCGCTTCGTGTAGGGCGACCTATTGTTGGGCCATCAACGCGAATGTGGATCCGGTGGCAATCGATGCGGTGCATGACTCGTTGAAGAAACAGCAACGTGCGTGCGCCCACCTCGGCTCTGACTTCTACGAGAAGGTCCTGGATGTACTCGCCCGTGACTATTTCAATGGTGGCATCACTTGTGACCTGCTGAACGGGGTGAGTGACCGTCCGCTACATGATGCTCTCCCCCTTCGCCTGCTCGGAGGATTACACGCGATCGCCCTCTCTGAAGTTGACACCGAATTGAGCAGTCAGTTCCCAAGTATCGGAGGCACACCAGATGGTGCGTTGCAAGCGGTGGTTCTCGCATCTCTGAATCGCCACAAAGAGGCACTGTCGCAGTCCGTGCGGCAAAACGTCCAAACAAATGAAGTGGGACGATCTCTGGTTGCCATGTCGATTGCGCGTTGGCTACCGAGCCTCGGCGCCACCACGTGTCGATGGTTCGAGGTGGGTGCAAGTGCGGGGTTGAATCTCAATTTTCCTCACTTTCATGCATCCACCGGCACAACTGAGATGGGCGATCCAGCGAGTGCAATCTCGTTCGGACCCGATTGGTTTGCCGCCTCTCCTCCTCACGGGTCATCAGCTGAGTGTGTCGAGCTCAGAGGATGCGATCCGTTCCCCATCAATGTGACCGACGTGTCACAGCAACGAAAACTTCTTGGCTTTGTATGGCCAGATCAGACTGCACGCCTCTCGAGACTGCGACATGCGATTGACATCGCCATCACCCATCCACCTCGCGTCGATCGTGCAGAGGCCGGACCATGGCTTGCATCGTTCGATGTATCTCCACAACATGACGGGCAAGCCACTGTCGTGTATCACTCGATTGTGTGGCAGTACATGTCACCAAAGAGCCGCCAAGCTTTTCTCCATCAACTTCAACTCTTGGGAGAGACGTCGTCCCATGCTCGACCAGTCGTGTGGGCACGCATGGAACCAGCTGGCGACACAGCTGACATCAAGGCAACAGTGTGGACAAGCGGAGACAAGCCAAGACAAGTAGAACTTGGCCACGTTGGATATCACGGACAGAACCTTCATTGGTCACCACGTGACCTAGTCGAAGGTTGACCTCGAGGCAGCGGCCGTCACTTCGCTAGCGAAGACGAAGGCGATTCAATTCCTCAGTGAACCGCGTCGCTTGGTCGGCGCTTACCGCTGGTCCTGCGCCACCACGACTGCGACGACGAGTGATAGCGGAACCCGCAGAGATGAGTTGAGCAGCAATCGGGCCAAGATCTGAATGCTTCGACACCACTTCCGCGAGCGGACGCTGAGTGTTGATTGCAGTACGAACAACCTCTCCGACGACTGCGTGCGCGCGACGAAACGGCATGCCGCTTTCGACGAGCCATTCAGCAAGGTCGGTTGCAGTAAGGGCTTCTGCATCGCCAGCCCGCACCATCGCATCAGTGGCGAACGTTGCAGAGGAGATCATGCCTGCAAGTGCGACGAGGGCCCGACGAACTTGATCGACTGAATCGAACAATGGTTCTTTGTCTTCCTGAAGGTCGCGGTTGTATGCCAAAGGAAGTCCCTTGAGCGTCGTCAGTAACCCAGTGAGATTTCCGATGAGTCGACCCGCTTTACCGCGCGCAAGCTCTGCGATATCGGCATTCTTTTTCTGCGGCAGCATCGACGAACCGGTTGCATAGGCGTCATCGAGGGTTGCAAAACCAAATTCTTCGCTGGTCCATATCACCCACTCTTCACCGATGCGAGACAGATGAACACCAAGAAGTGCGATGTGTGCAAGCAGTTCTGCCACAAAGTCCCGATCAGAGACAGCATCGAGAGAATTGTCGAAAGGTTTTGCAAAACCGAGCAAGTCGGCACTGCGCTGCGGATCAATCGGCAAAGAACTACCGGCCAATGCTCCGGCGCCGAGAGGACTGACGTCGAGCCGTGCGAGTGCATCAAACAAGCGGTCAGCGTCGCGCATGAGTGCCCAACCATGTGCGCGAAGGTGGTGCGAGAGCAACACGGGTTGTGCTCGCTGAAGGTGCGTGTAGCCCGGGAGATACACCGGCTCGGTCACCGAATCCGCTTCTGTGGCGCGCGATTGGAGAACATCAACCAGTTGAAGCAAGTAGTCAATGACGACGCGGATCTCGCGCTTACACCACAGTCGCAATGCAGTTGCAACCTGATCATTGCGGCTACGTCCGGTATGAACCCGCGCACCTGCATCGCCAGCAATTTGGGTGACTCGGCGCTCGATTGCAGTGTGGATGTCCTCGTCTGAGTCGACAAACTCGAACGTGCCTGAAGACATCTCATGGTGCACCTGTGAGAGAGCCGCATCGATCGCGTTGACAGTGGCGGCATCAAGAATGCCGGTGGCACCAAGCATGGCCACATGCGCACGCGAACCAGTGATGTCATCTGCCCATAGACGCTTGTCAAAAGAAATGCTCGCAGTGAACGCCATCAATTCTTCCGCTGGAGCAGCAGCAAATCGCCCGTGCCACAGAGCCTTTCCCTCTGCAACTGATTCATCTGCATCAGACACGTGTGACCTTGCCTTTGCCCTTCGTACCGGTGACTTTCGTTGCGGTGCCCTTCTGTGCATCCAAGCCGGCAAGCTGCCGCAACTTGGCAGCCAAGCCCTTTCCGCCTTCCAGCTCGGACGCCACACAGATGATGGTGTCGTCGCCAGCGACGGTGCCCAAGAGTTGCTCGAGGCCACTTCTGTCGAGCGCTGACGCGACGACATGAGCGCAACCAGGAGGCGTCCGAACAACAACGAGCGTGCCACTTGCGACAACGTCGGCCACCCACTCACCCATCACGCGACGAAGGTGGTCAGTGGGGGCAAGTCGTGCTGGTTCGAACTCGGGGATGGCGTACACGGTGTCCCCACCGGCGACCCGTACTTTTACCGCACCAAGTTCTTCGAGGTCGCGGGAGATGGTCGCTTGCGTTGCTTCGATTTTGTTTCGCTTCAGAAGTGATTGAAGTTGCGGTTGACTTGAAATCTGCTGTTTTGAAATTAGTTTCGCAATGAGTTGTTGCCGTTGAGTCTTTCCACTCATGTCACTTTCCCCCTCCGGAAACGAATGCGAACACGGCACGCGCTGCATGCATGCGATTGTGACCCTGCTCTATGACAAGACTGCGAGGACCATCGAACACCTCTGCCGACACCTCTTCGCCGCGGTGGGCCGGCATGCAGTGCATGAACTTTGCCCCCTTTGATGCTTTCATCATTAGTTGTTCGGTGACTCCGTATGGCACGAATACTTTGTGGCGAGCTGCAGCATCGCTCTCCTGCCCCATCGAGACCCACGTATCGGTATGGATCACGTCTGCACCGGTAACTGCTACTGCGGGATCGATGTCATATGACACAGACCCGCCAAGTGATGAGAGTCGACTCAGTTCTGCAGACTCAGGTGCGAAGCCTTCTGGGCAACCAAACGACATTGAACCGCCAAGCAGACACACCGCTTCGCCGAGCGAACGCGCAACATTGTTATAGTCACCGAGCCATGCAACGCGAAGATCTGAAATCGGACCGACGTGTTGCTGCATCGTGAGTACATCAGCACATGCCTGAAGTGGGTGCGAATGATCACTCAAGAGATTCACGATGGGAGCATCTGACACTGCGGCCAACCGCTGAAGTGTCGAATGACTGAACACTCGTACCGCAACGATTGCGTGATAGCCCGCAAGAATTCGACCAATGTCTTCGACGCTTTCGCGCACGTCGAATCCGATTTCCTCTCCCCTCGTGTACACAGGATGTCCACCAAGCTGCACGACAGCCATCTCTGAAGAATGACGGGTGCGGTTGGAAGGCTTCTCGAAAATGAGAGCAACACCTTTTGCGGCAAGTGGCCGACCAAGGTCTTCCGACGGACGCTTTGCCGCATCGATTAGCGCAGTGAGCTCAGCGGCATTCACGTCTGTGATGTCAAGAAAGTGTCGGGTCATAAGGGTGTCCTGTTCGTGGCCGACGCGGCAAGCGCGGACAAGATCTTCTTCACGATGGAACAGGCTTCAACCACCTCGGCATGACTGACCGTCAGTGGCGGAGCAACTCGAATGGTGTCGGCGTTCACTGCATTTGTCACGAGACCCGCATCCAAAAGCTGTGTGTAGACCGCTTTCGAATCGAACTCGGGCGCAAGGACGAGACCCAGTAAAAGCCCCTGCCCCCTGATGTGAGTGATGTGCTCACAATCTGCGAGCTCAGAGCGAATCCATGCCTCGGCCTCACGCGCACGTGCCGGCGCATCGATGGCCATCATTTCGTTGATGACTGCAATGACGGCTGCGGTGGCGATTGCGGTTCCGCTGTACGTCGAGCCGTGATCGCCGGGCGAAAACACCGAGGCCACATCGCGGCGCGCCCATAAAGCTCCGACAGGCATGCCGTTACCAAGCGCCTTCGCGAACATCACGACATCGGGGCTCACTCCAGCATGTTCGAATCCGAACCACTGCCCAGTACGCGCAAACCCCGTCTGCACTTCATCGACCATGAACAGCAACCCTCGTTCGCGACACACAGCTGCGACTGACTCGAGATAACCCTCAGGCGCAGGTATGACCCCACCTTCTCCTTGGATTGGTTCCAGTAACACCGCTGCAACAGTCGGGTCGAGCGCAGCAACGAGGGCATCGACATCACCGTAGGGAACGTGTCGGAAACCTTCTGGCATCGGATGAAATGGTTCATGTTTTGCCGGTTGACCTGTGGCTGCGAGTGCACCAAGGGTGCGTCCGTGAAAACTTCCGAGTGCCGATACCACGACGTGACGTCCCCGCCCACCAAACTTGCGAGCCAATTTGATGGCAGCCTCGTTTGCCTCTGCTCCAGAGTTGCAGAAGAACACTTGACCCTCTCCTGCACCGGCTAGTCGCATCAGGCCATTGATCAACATCGCCGCTTCGGTGGCTACCGGGTTAGAAAAGAAGTTGGAGACATGCAGCAAAGTCTCTGCTTGATGCGACAACGCCCGGGCAACTGCCTTGTTCGAGTGACCAAGAGATGTCACGGCGATACCGCAGAGAAAATCGAGATAACGCTTATCGTTGATGTCCCACAGTTCGGTTCCTTGACCACGCGCGAACATCACCGCTGGCGGACCGAACACCGGCATGAAAGGACACCAGTCCTGACCCGCCAACAGTTCTTGCGCAACGGAAGAGGACAGGAAGTCGTGCTTGGACATGTCAGCCAACCTTCCCTCTCGATTTGTCGCCCTCGAACGAATCACCTGAGGTTCGCGCGCCGTCCGGCGTGATCATGGTGCCAACACCTTCATCCGTGAACAGCTCCAGGAGAAGCACGTGAGGAATACGACCATCCAGAATGTGGGCGCGCTTGACTCCGCCTCTGACAGCTTGCACACAACTCTGCACCTTCGGAATCATCCCACCGGCAATGGTGCCGTCGGCGACCAACGCAGCCAAGTCAGACACGCCGATGCGCTGAATGAGCGATGATGCATCTTCAACTTTTGAGCGCAACCCTTCGATGTCGGTGAGATAGATGATCTTTTCGGCCCTCAGTGATTCCGCAATTGCACCTGCAACTGTGTCCGCGTTGATGTTGAGTGCGTCACCATTTGCATCTGCGCCAATGGTCGAGATGACGGGCACGAATCCCTCATCGAGGAGCCCCTGCACAACCGCCGGATTGATGCGGTCAATGTCACCCACCCTGCCCAAGTTGGGATCGCGTTGAACCGCACGAATGAGGCCTGCATCACCGCCCGCCACTCCCACAGCTATGTTCCCGAACGTATTGATGGCGGCAACAATCTGAGGGTTCACCTGCCCGCTTAAGACCATCTGCACGACCTTCATCGTTTCGTCGTCAGTGACACGAAGGCCTCCAACGAACTCGCTTTTCACTCCCAATCGATCAAGAAGCGCATTGATCTGTGGGCCACCGCCGTGCACGACGACTGGTTTGATACCAACCGAATGCATCAGCACGATGTCTTGGGCAAACAGGTTCAGTGCCTCATCTTCGTTGGACCCCGCGAGCGCATTTCCGCCGTACTTGACGACAACTGTGCGTCCGGCGAAACGACGAATGTATGGCAGCGCCTCAACGAGAACATTTGCCGCATCGATCGAGGATTGACGCGTGCTCACGGGTACACCCCCACGCGCGAGAGACCGAGGGTCTCATCCCAAGATCGCGCGGCGTTCAGCGCCTGCACAGCTCCACCAGAAGCACCTTTGGTGATGTTGTCCAAGGCCGCGATGACCATCACATAGCCCGTTCTCTCGTCGAACCTCGCAGTCAGATGAACTGCATTCGAACCCAGCGTTGCCTTGGTGCTCGGACTGGTCGGCCGAACAACGATGAAGGGCTCGTTTGCATAGCTGCGTGCAAGGGCTGCCAACAATGACGCAGTGGATACTGATCCCGTTGGTCGGGCATAACACGTGGCGAGTATTCCCCTGTTCATAGGCGCGAGATGTGGCGTGAACAACACTTGTGCTCCGGTGACTTGCTCGATTTCTGGAGTGTGTCGATGATCAAGAAGTCCATAGGCAGTGAAGTCTTCGTTGACTGTCGCAAAATGCGACGTGTGTTTCAGAGCCCGACCCGCGCCGCTCACGCCGGATGCGGCATCGACGATGACTCCAGTTGATTCGATGAGGCCACCACGAACGAGTGGGGTCAAGGCAAGGCTTGCCGCTGTGACATAGCAACCAGGAGTTGCGATAAGCCGTGCACCACGCAATTCATCGCGATATAACTCAGGCAGGCCGTACACAGCTTCTGAAAGCAGTTGTGTCTGGTGGTGCTGGAATCCGTACCACGTCGGATAGAGATGTGCGTCCTTCAGTCGAAATGCTGCTGAGAGGTCGACGACGTGACCCACTTTTCCGACGATCATCGGAGCCACCTCAAGTGAGGCCTCGTGAGGGAGCCCAAGGAACACCACGTCCAGGCCGTCGATCTTGTTGACATCAAACTCATCGAAGACCAAATTTGGGTACTCGGCGGCCAGTGACGGATACAGATTGCACGCCAAAGTTCCAGCTTGGCTGTCGCCCGTTGCGTAGACCACGTCAAGATACGGATGTTGAGCGCATAGGCGCAACAGCTCGGCGCCGGTATAGCCGGAGGCACCAAGAATTCCTACTTTGAGTGTGGCCACATCTTTCACAGATGTATTACCATACAGCCCAATGCATAATTATGCAAGCACCCCCGGATTGAGCGGTAAGTTGCTCGTGGCTCGACCGGACTTGGACGACCCCAATTTCAGCCGTACTTGCGTGTATGTCCTCGCACACAATAAAGAGGGCGCACTCGGCGTCGTCGTCAATCGACCATTGCGCTCGCCTGCCAGGCAGGCTGGCCCATCTATCGAAGATGCAGCCGTTCTCCATGATGTGCTGCGCGCATGGATCGACTCATCAGTGCCGCCTGCATCGCTCTTTGAAGGTGGACCAGTAGAGCCGCACGGTGTCTTCGGACTTATAGAAGACTCCTCCTCCACGCACGGAATCAGGTCAATCGACATCGATTCGGAGTCGACCGATGGGTCAGGTCGTTGGCGTTTCTTTCGGGGCTATTCGGGTTGGGGTCCCGATCAACTAGATGACGAGATCAGACGAGATGGATGGTTTGTGTTCGATGCCCTCGTCGACGACGTGTACACGAGTAGCCCTGAATCTCTCTGGAGAATGGTCTTGGCCCGTCAAGGGGGCGAGATTGCAGCGTTGTCTCGTTTTCCAGATGACCCAACTCTGAACTAGAGATCAGCGCAGAGTTGCTCCGGCTTTGTGAGCAGCAGCAACGCACTTGTCCCTGATGTCACTGATCTCAGAATCGGTGAGTGTGCCACCTTGTTTTTGTAGACGTAGGCGAAATGCAAGGCTACGACTGCCATCTTCCAACCCAGGTCCGCGGTAGATATCGAAAAGTTCGACGAATACCAGGCTCGCTCCTGCTGCTTGCCGCAGTGCTCGCTGCAAGTTCGCCGCAGGCACGTCATCGGGCATCGTGAATGCCAAGTCGATGTCGCTTGATGGAAATCGATTGATGTCGCGCGCTTGCACAGGCTTTGGACTTTCGCGCAGCAACGTCGACAAGTCAACTTCCAAACAGGAGACCCGACCTTCGATGCCCAACGCGGCGAGCACCACTGGGGAAATCTCCCCAACTGCACCGATGGTTTGCTTTCCTCGCGCAATCGTCGCAGACCGAGTGGGATGGAAACCATCAGGCACGCGGGCCTGATCAAGTTGCGCGCCAACTCCGAGTCGTTCACACAGTGCATTCCACTGTCGTAATGACGTGTCGAGATCAGCATCAGCAACGACGATGCACAGTTGTTCGTGCTCTCGAGGAAGTGGCTGCGTGGAAACGTCGGCACTCGGCGGATACACGTGGCCAATCTCCCAGAGTGCAATACGCGGAGCACGATGAGAGCGGTTGTACACCAGTGCCTTCAACAGTCCCGGTCGAAGTGACGTGCGGAGCACTGACTCTTCGGCTACCAGCGGATTGGCCAGTCGAAGAATCTGTTCTTCTTGCAACCCGGCACTTGAGAGCTCACCAGGAGCGAGAAAGGGTGACGGCATCGCTTCATCGAGACCCAATGCCACCATCAATCGGCGAACGTCGCGGCGTCGCTGCTGAACGTGCGAGAGCCGCCCATGGACCGTGGACGAAGGAACTGACTTACCGAGCGCGTCGTACCCAAAATGTCTGGCGATCTCTTCGATGATGTCAATTTCCTCTTCACAATCTGGCCGAAATGTCGGGGTCGTGACGAGGAAGTCGTCGCCTGACGCACCAACAGTGAAACCAATCGGCGACAGGAGCCGTGCCACCTCGTCGATTGCCATCGTGATGCCGAGTGTGCGCTGAATTTGCGAAGGGCGAAGAGTGATATTGCGGGCAGACGGACACGATGCATCGCGCTCAATGGTCATTCCATCGTGAAGAACGAGGTCGGGGCAGGTTTCGGACAGGATTGTGGCAAATCGCTCGGCCGCAAGAACCACGCCGTCGGGGTCCACTCCCCGCTCGAAACGAGTTGAGGCCTCACTTCGAAGTCCGTGACGATTGACCGTGAAACGAATCGGGTCAGGCGTGAACCACGCCATTTCTAGCGAGATTGTCGTGGTGTCATCAGTGACTTCCGAGTCGAGACCTCCCATGATTCCGGCAAGGCCAACCGGAGAGCCGTTCGTGGCGTTGACGATGAGAAGGTCGTCTTCGCTCAATGCGCGTTCCACATCGTCCAATGTGCGCAAAGTCTCACCCGCATGCGCACGGCGAACGTCAAATGATGAAACAGATGCATGGTCGTATGCATGGTTCGGCTGATTCAACTCGAGCATGACCAAGTTCGAGGCGTCAACGACATTGTTGATGCTTCGCATACCAAGATGGGACAACCGCGACTTCACCCAGTTCGGCGACGACGAAACCACAACACCCGACAACGCTGTCGCTGAGAACATCGGACATCTGTCGACATCTGAAAGCGTGACAGAGATTGATCGAGACTCACCGCGAGTTATTTTCTTCAGCCGAGGCCCGTTGTACGCAACCTTGAAGTGGGCGGCCAAGTCGCGAGCGATTCCGGCGTGTCCCCAACACTCGGGACGATTACGAGTGAGATCTAGATCGAACACCACGTCATGTTGGATGCCCAGCGCCACGAAAGGATCAATGCCGAGCGGAGTATCGTGAGGGAGAATCAGGAGGCCACTTGCCTCGGCGCTGATTCCCAACTCGACAGGCGAACACAGCATGCCTTCAGAGTCGATTCCTAGAATTCCGCGACGCGCAATAGCGCGACCATCAGGCATGGTTGTGCCGATGGTTGCAAGCGGAACGACATCGCCGGCACCCATGTTGGTGGCTCCACACCACACGTGCATTTCACGTCCATCGCCGCTGTCGACGAAACAGCGAGTCACCTTGTCTGCATCTGGGTGACGCTCGGTACGCACAATCCGAGCTGTGACGACACCAGCTACAGGTACTCCGACTTCTTCTGTGGTTTCGACCGCCATTCCCAAGGAGTTGAGAGCAGTGGCCACAGCCTCAGCATCATTGGGCAAGTCAGCGAATTCGCGGAGCACCGAGAGCAGCACTCTCATGCGAATTGCTCCAGGAATCGAACGTCGTTTGAGTACATGTCACGCAAATCGGCGACCCCGTGACGTTCCTTTGCCATTCGGTCGATACCGAATCCGAAAGCGAACCCACTCCACTCGTCTGGGTCGAGGCCGCCGGCGCGAATGACGCGCGGGTGCATCATGCCGCAACCACCTAGTTCGATCCACGAACCGTCAGGCCGACGAATGTCGAATTCGGCACTTGGTTCAGTGAAAGGAAAATAGGAAGGGCGAAGTCGAGAAGTGAACTCTGAACCGAAGAATGCCTTCGTGAACGCTTCAATCGTTCCTGCAAGGTCAGAGAAGGTGATGTTGCGATCGATGACCATGCCTTCGATTTGATGAAAGACCGGCATGTGTGTTGCATCAGGTGTGTCGCGTCTGAACACCCGCCCCGGCATGATCGCATAGATCGGAGGTGGCCACTCTTGCATCACCCTCACCTGTACAGGAGATGTGTGAGTGCGAAGCAACACACTTCCCTGTGGATCCTGATTAATGAAGAGTGTGTCCCACATGCTGCGCGCCGGGTGGGAAGGAGGCATGTTGAGCGCTTCGAAGTTGTAGAAGTCGCTTTCAATTTCTGGACCTTCTGCAATCTGAAAGCCAAGGCCGATGAAGACATCCTCCAGACGCTCTGTCGCCTGGGTGACCAAGTGAGTTCGGCCAAGACGCGCAGCAACCTCACTCTTCAGTGCCCGCTCAGTGACATCGACACGATCGCGTTCGATGTTGCTCAGCAACTCTGCAGTCGACATTTCAGAGATTCGCGCATCAGCCGCGTGTGTGAGTTCTGTCATGGCGGCGTTGATGGCGGCGCCCACTTGCTTGCGCTGCTCGATGTCAGCGATGGACCCGAGCGAGGACTTGAGTGCT
>VGCD01000034.1 GCA_016870215.1 Actinomycetota bacterium | reverse complement strand
GATGAAACGGGGCTCGCTAGGGGCGCTGATGGTGCGCGGAGTGAGAGTGACCACATTTGATGGTGCTCCACCGCCTACCGAATTCACTGCGATGACACGAAACTGAAGTGGCACTCCGCCCGTGAGCGGGTTGATTGTGATGTAACGACGAGTCCACGTCGTTGTGGTGACCTGACTCCACGTTGCGCCAGTGTCTTCCGACTTCTCCACTCGATATTCGGTGACGCTTCGACCGCCGTTTGAGAGCGGCGAGTTCCATGACAACGTGACGGACTCAAAACCCACCGAGCCGCTGAGAAAGCGCGGCGCTGACGGCACAGCTGCGGCACGTGGAGTCGCGCGAACGGTAACAGGGGCACCGGCCCCTGCTGAGTTCAACGCCGACACTCGGAAGAGGTGCTCGACTCCACCCGTCAAAGAAGTGAGGGTTGCATATCGCGTGGAGGCGTTGTTGTTCCGTACCACTGCATACGTGATGCCGCCATCATTTGATTGCTCGATGCGGTATCCGCTGATTGCAGAACCACCCGAGTCAATTGGTGACGACCAATACAAACTCACCATTTCCAGACCTGCAACCGCCTGCAGAAAACGAACGGCTCCGGGTACAGACACAGCTATCGGTGTTGCTGTCGCTTCGCTGCTTGCTTCTGATACGCCCACGCTGTTCACTGCCCGCACACGGAATGAATGAGAGATACCACCGGCCAGGTCCATCAGCGTGATTGATCGAGCAATGCTGATGCCATCGTTGAAAATGGTCCACGCAGCGGAGTTGGCTGAGTATTCAATGACGTAGTCAACTACCGCTGCACCACCGTTGTCTGCCGGTGCGGCCCAGTTGAGCGCCACGCTCTCGCGCCCAGCAGTCGCTACCAATTGACTTGGTGCAGACGGAGTTGTTGACCGACGTGGGGTCGAAGCAACTATCGACGACGGCGAACCTGTGCCCACAGAGTTCACCGCTGACACGCGGAACTGATACGTCACACCGTTCGCAAGCCCTGAGACAGTAGTTGCAGTGATGGACCCAGTCACTTGCGTTGCACTCGACCACGACGTGCCATTCGTGGATTGCTCAACGACGTACTGGGTGACGGGCGCAGTCGCTGATGCCACCGACGCATTCCATGACAAGGACACTTGACTATCCCCAGCAACGGCGGATAAACCAGTGGGTGCACTTGGTGCAGCAGGTGGTGCCGGCACAAAAGTGGCCATGAACAAGAGCCGATTTGGCGAACCAGTACCGCTGTTCACGATGACATTAGAAGTGGCCGCATCGCGAAGAACTGAAGCAACAGTCGCAGGTGACGCGGTTCGATTTGTCTCGAGATACAAAGCCATGGCGCCGGCAACGTGCGGTGCTGCCATCGACGTACCAGACCATGTTCCGAGTGATGTGTCACTGGTGCTGGTTGCCGAGGTGATGGACTGACCCGGGGCAAAGATGTCGAGACATGCACCCCAGTTCGAGAACGATGCACGTGCATCCGTATTTGTGCTTGCACCGACGGTGACTGCACGCGCGGTGGACGCGGGTGAATACGAGCACGCATCTGCATTTCTATTTCCAGCAGCAATTGAGAACGAGATGCCATCGGAGATGGCCCGGTCGACAGCGGTGTTCAACGACAAGCTGTAGCCACCACCGAGACTCATGTTCGCAACTGCGGGAGTCGACGTTTGATGGTGAGCAATCATCCAGTCAAGCGCAGCAACAATTCCGCTCACGCTTCCGGAACCGGCGCAACTAAGAACTCGAACGGGCACAAATGTGACGTTCTTTGCGACGCCGTATGTGCGACCGCCGGTTGTTCCGGCCACGTGAGTTCCGTGACCATGACAGTCAGAGGTTCCGACTCCGTCATTGATGGCGGTGTAGCCTGTGGTTACTCGCCCACTCACCTCGGTGTGGGTTGCGCGTATACCTGTGTCGACAATGTATGCGGTGACACCCGTGCCGTCACCTGAGTAGGAATACGTCTGGTTGAGAGGCAAGGCACGTTGGTCTATGCGGTCAAGACCCCACGTAGCACCCGTTTGATCAGCCACAAGCCCGACAACACTGTCTTGCTCGACGGTCACAACCGATGGGTCAGTGGACAAGGCGTCAGCTTCAGTCTCAGATAAGTCGACAACGAACCCGTTCAGTGCTTGAGAAAAACGACGGCTGATTCTGTCACCAAATGACGCAATCAGGCCTTGAGTGTCGGCGCCTGAACGCAACGTGACGATGTACCGCCCAGCAATGACATCGCCTGGCTCAGCATTTTCCGAAAGTGCCGCGTTTCGCAATGATTGAACTGGATCACCAAGTGATACGAGTCGATCACGTTCGATGATGCGCACGTCTGGATCACGCTTCAAACGTGACACGTCGCTTACATCAAGTGCGGCAACAAACCCATCAGACCCTGCACTGAAAGTGTCAATAACGGCATTTCCACGACGACGTTCGTCTGACAGGGCCGACGACAGAGACGCATCATCTTCAAGGACGACGATGTATGGCAAAGACGCACCCGCTGCCGGCGACGTTGACACGCTGGCAGAGACATCGGTGATACCGAACAAACTCGTGGTGAGGCACGTTGCAAGTGAAAACGCCAGGATTCGGCGGGCGGATGACATCACCGCTAGAGCATAGAGAAAAGGTGCGCCGATGTTCGGTCGGGGCTACATGCTGTCGGTCGGGCTATCGGGCGAAGATCGCGACCAGCACAGGAGTGACGAGCAACCCCGGAAGTAGGGACCCAAGGCGGATGCGTTTGATCTCGAGAAGATTGATGCCAATTGCGATGACCGCCAGGCCACCAGCTGCAAACAACTCGATACGCATACGCTCGTCCAGCGCCGAATCAAGAAACGAGCCAAGCAATGTGAGGGTTCCTTGGACCACGAAAACGCTCAGTGCGCTGAATGCAACTCCGATGCCATAGGTGGCAGTGAAGATGACTGCTACGAAACCGTCGAGTGACCCCTTGATGATGTAGAGCTGTGGCGTCTGCCCTGTTGCATCTTCGATCGCCCCAAGAATGGTGAGAGGACCAACACAAAACAGCAAGGTCGCCGTGACAAAACCGGTGACAAAGTTCTTTCCAGTCTTTCCTTCGGCTGGCTCGCTCGTTGACTTTGCGAAACGACGCTGAAGAACGCGACCAACTGCTTCAAGGCGATCTTCGATTCCGAGCAGTTCGCCGATGATTGCACCAATAACCATGCCGACTAGTGGGAAGACCATGTTGTGAGTGTCGATTGCATCGCTGACTCCGAGTGCAATCGTGACAAGACCGACAGTCTGAACCACCGTGACTCGCACGGTGTCACTGATTCGATGACCGACGAAGTACCCAACTCCACTACCCGCCAAGACAAGCACGGTGTTGATAATCGTTCCTAGCCCGCGCACCTCGCCAGACTAATGAGTGGCACCTGTACTTCACCTTGAATGACTCCGCGCGCCACATCGGAGATTGGTCGACGCGTCTCACGTGCAAGCTGGCGTAAATGTTGAAAAGCTCGCGACACATCGGTCTCACACCGCTCAGCAATGATGCCCTTGGCCTGTTCAATCACCACTCGACTATCAAGTGCCTCCTGAAGTTCTGGAGCCATGCCACGCAGGTACAGCGTCCGCTCAGGCATTGGGAAGTGATTCAGTTGGGCAACTGTGGTTCCCCCATCGAGACAGCCGAAGGTTGGCTGGTTCTCACTCACGGAGTTGGGCCCATGCGTACCTACAGCATCGGAGCGATGCTCCTTGATCTCGATGATCCATCTGTTGTACTCGGAACACTTGATCAACCACTTCTTGCACCACTTGATAGTGAGCGAGATGGCTACGTACCAAACGTCGTGTACTCGTGTGGCTCGATGCGTCACGAGGACACTCTCATACTTCCCTTCGGAATCTCAGACAACTACATCGGCATCGCTACTGCCAGCATCAGCGAAGTACTTGCGCACCTCGGACGCCCGTAACTCAGGCGCGACGTGCCGTCGCTTGCCCCACCTCAAGCGCGACGTGCCGTCGCTTGCCCCACCTCAAGCGCGACGTGCCGTCGCTTGCCATGGCCCAACATCGAGGCCGACGCCTTTGTACAACGAGTGCAACAGACTTGCTTGCGCAACTCCCCAATGCGCACGCACCAACGAACACATCTCTTGTCGAAAGACGTGACCATGTGCTGCCGACGTCGCTTGAAGATGGGCCAGTTCATGAAGCACCGTTGCGAGATGTACCGATCGACCACGAAACATCAGAGACCTTGACTCACGCTCTGCATACGCAAGACATCGCCGTGACTCCGCACCGAAATACACCGCGGGTGGGTCCCACCCCTCTGCCATTGCAATTGCTTCGATTGTTGACCTCACCGTGTTTTCATCAAAGACCGCGTGTGGCCATGTGCTGGTGACTAACTCTTCGCATGCATACGTGAGGTTCTGCTCGAATGAACCGGCTCCGTATGTCGTGGCAATTGTCTGGGCCCTCTCACACAAATCACTGAGTTCGTTGTTCGACTGAGACTGAGTCACGACAACTCTCCGCGCACTCCGCTGGTGAATGAGCGACCAGCCGCCCCGAAACCGCGCCCAGTTGTTTGACCACTCTGGAAATCACCTGATGCTGCGTCGGAATATGAGTACGTCTTTCGAAGTGGAGGCGCAGACACTTTCATCTCGTTTTCCGCCCGCGACATGCGGTCGGCAAGTACAAGACCAGCTCCGGGCGTGTCGTGCAGGAACTCGGTTCGGGATGTGGCGAGAGCTTGACCAAGTCCTTCGCGAAACCCTTGCCACCACGCGGTGCGTGCCGACCGTGAACCTCGCGGCAGAGTGCGTGCACCAAGCAGATCAGCTGCTGCGAACAACGTGCGGACTGCCCTTACGTCTGATGCACGACCAAACACAACGAATACCGATGCATTGTCGTCGTCAAAGTCGCGGTAGCCAGTACACGAGTGAACTTTTGCAATCTCGTACAACACATTGGTGCGTTGAACTCGGTAAGGACCCGTGACACGCACTCGCTGCATGACGACGGCGATGTCGTCCTCCGGCCCAGGTGCGAGATCGCCTTCTCCGAGGCCGTGTTTTTGCATGAGTTTCGACGCCAGGGCAAGCGCCGTCTCCGCCTCGGCCAACGGCGTGTTGGGGTGGTTGGCCCTGGCCAACAGAGCGCGAATCTTCTCAATCAACATCCGCATCCTAGGAAGAGGGTGTCTCGCACCGGCATTAGGGTGGGAAACCATGAGTGGAAAAGTACGACTCGACATTGATGGTGCCATCGCCACCATCACCAATGACAACCCCGAGAAGAAGAATGCGTTCACCGACGACATGGATGCACAACTCTTCGCGGTTCTCTCCGAATTGCGTCAACGTAAAGATGTGCGCGCAATTATTTGGCGCGGTGACGGCACGGCATGGTCATCAGGTCGCGATGTCGGCAGTATCGGAAACTCAGCGGGCGAGATGACGCACCATGAACTAATGAACCGAGGTCACGAGGGAATTTTGCGTATTTTCGACCTCGACGCTCCGATCATTGTGCCGTTTCACGGTTGGGCCATCGGCGGTTCATTTCAACGTGCACTGCTGTGCGACATTCGCATCGCGGCTGAGGGAACTCGCTTCATGCTGCCTGAGGTCACTCATGGTGTCATTCCCGATACCGGTGGTGTCGCTCGCCTTTTCCAGATGTGCGGACATGGCGTGGTGTCAGACATGGTTCTCACCGGGCGCGTGATGCCCGCGGAAGAGGCGCTCAGCCACGGTGTCATTTCTCGCATCGTTCCTGTCGACCAACTCGATGCGACTGCACGAGAGATGGCTGAGAAAATTGCTGCCGCACCCCAGGCCACAGTGAAGATGGCGCGCAAGGTCATCCAACATCTCTCCGAGCAGGAAGTACGCACATCAATGGCCGATGAAAACGTCTTCCAAACATTCATCAACAAGTCCGAGGATTACGCCGAGTTCCGTGCGGCACGTGCCGAGAACCGCGCACCCAAATATTCGGGCAGCTGATGAGTGACGGACCCACACCAATCGGCCTCCCCGAGCCACCACCTCTTGGTGCATCGGCACTACCAGCAGGCACCTACACCGGCAGCACGGTCTTCATCACTGGCGGTGGCACAGGTCTTGGCAAGGCAATTGCCACTGAGTTCGCGCGACTCGGAGCCAACATCGTCATTGCCAGTCGTAAGAGTGACCACCTCGAAGCTGGCGAGCAGGCCATCAAAGATGTTGGTGCCAAAGTGCTCACCGTGTCCTGCGACATCCGCGAGCCCGACCACATCGCCGCCGCATTCGATGCAGCCACCAACGCCTTCGGCATGCCGAATGTGCTTATCAACAACGCGGCTGCAAATTTCCCGGTGCTAGCTGATGAGATGTCCCCCAATGCCTGGCGGACCGTCGTTGACATCACGTTAAACGGCACGTTCTTCTGTGCGCGAGAGTTCGCACGTCGCCACCTCGCCGCTGGCTCAACAGGGTCCATCATCAATGTTGGTGCCACCTACGCCTGGACTGGCGGACCGGGTTTCGCGCACTCGGCCGCGGCAAAAGCGGGCGTGAAGAACATGGTTGAGACGCTCGCAGTCGAGTGGGGCCCATATGGAATTCAGGTGAACGGACTTGTGCCGGGCCTCTTTCCCCACGAAGACATGACTGCCGACATCAAGGGCAACCTAAAAGGTCTGGACGACAAAGGAGACCGCCAACCTGCACTTCGTACGGGACGGCTTCGCGAATTGGGCTGGGCAGCGACGTTTCTGGCATCGCCTTATGCCCGCTTCGTAAGTGGTCATACCTTCGTGGTTGATGGTGCAAATTGGCAGAGGCGTTCTCTCACCAACCCGCCGGTGGTCACCGTACGCGACCAGATGCGCCCACCCACCTGACAGGGACAGAATCACGAGGGACAAAAAAGCCCCAAGAAATGGGCTCAAATCCACCACTCGACGGTGTGGGTGTAATAACTTCGTCCGCATGAAGAAGCGTGATCTTATTCAAGCTGTAGGTATCCACGCCGATGTCGATAACAAGACAGCGGCCCGAGTAGTCGAAGGAACGATCGACGTCATCCTGGCGACAGTTGCCAAGGGTGAAGTCGTGAACATCTCCGGCTTTGCAAAATTTGAAAAGAAGCGTCGTCCGGCGCGCATGGGTCGTAACCCAGCCACCGGCGAGCAGATCAAGATTGCGGCAAAGACAGTCGCAAAGATCACGGCACTGAAGGGCTTCAAGAGCATTGCTCTCGGAGTTGCTGCGGCGCCAAAGATCAACACCAAGCGCCCAGTAGCACCTGCCAAGCCGGCTCCGAAGAAAGCAGCACCCAAGAAGGCTGCTCCGAAGAAGTCAGCGAAGAAGGCCGCTCCGAAGAAGTCAGCAAAGAAGGCTGCACCTAAGAAGAAGGTCGCCAAGAAGGGTGGCAAGAAGCGCTGAGCTTCGAGTCCTCGAAAAGGCCCACCCGAAAGGGTGGGCCTTTTCATTTTGTGGCTACATGTTCACTTAGATTGAGGGCGTGGCCTTTGGTCTGCACTCTCTCACCGATCAACTCAGGTGGATCGCGCGCAACACCCGTCGACTTGTTGTCACACTCGTCGGTTTCTCCATACTTGGTGCAGGACTTGCAATGCTGGTTCTCCCCGGCCCAGGAATCATCGTGGTGTTACTCGGCTTCGCAGTTCTCGCACGTGAATTCACCTGGGCCGAACGTGCTCTCGATCGAACTGCAGCCTCAGCTGCGACTGCAACCACGAAAGTCACGGCCACCAAGGTTGGAAAGCTCACACTCGCCGCATCTGCGCTCAGCATGATCATTGGTGGTGGAGTCGTCATGTTCATCTACAGCGAACAGAAACTCATTGGTGCAAGTGTCACGATCGCTGGAATCATCGCGCTCTCGACCGTTCTGCCTGCTGTCCAGCGTTGGTTGAATCGCAAGGTCAGTGAACGTGAACGACACTGACGCCATTCGACAAGTGATCTACACGTACTGTCGCGGAATTGATCGTCGACAAATGGACATAGTGAGGTCGTGTTATCACCCCGATGCCACAGATCATCATGGCGACTATCGAGGTGGTGTCGATGGCGCAATCGAACACTTTGAACGAGAGTTGTCCCGGTGGGACTCCACCAGCCACTTCATCGGAAACGTGCTCATCGACGTGGAGGACACCGTGGCTCGCGTGGAGAGCTATGCCCTCGCCCATCACCGTCGTAACACCACCTCAGAGAAACTCGGCATCGATTTCGTCGCTGGCGTGCGATATGTGGATGACTTCGAACAGCGCAACGGTGAGTGGCGTATATCTACCCGAGTGATAGTGGTTGATTGGACTCGAACTGACGAACTCTCTGCACGCGGTTGGACTCGACCTGCGCACTACGCACAGCCTGGTCGCGAAGACGACCCGGTGTTTACGAACGACTTGCGTTCGATTTAACCCTTTAGCGCGTCAGTCCTTCTTTGCCGCTTCAGGCTTCCACTCACGGAAGTAATCAGGGTTGCGACGGTCGCGCATGGACTCATAACGCATACGCAACGTCTCTTCTGTCTGCGGGCTCTCCGGCAAGATCCAGAATTGATCGTTGATAATGGCGTTGTACACCCTGTCAGCCACCAACTCGAGCGGGGTCTCATTCACGTTGGCATTCGAGGCCTTCATGATGTTCATCACATCGTCATAGGTGAAATGGCCATCGGTCCGAGGATTTTCACGCTCGTATTCAGCTGGACGCGTTGCCCAGGCTTCAAACAATTTGGTCTTCAACATGCCCGGGCCGGGGAACAGCACTGATGCGCCGATTTTCGTGTTGCGAGTGCGCAGGTGAAGCAACAATGCCTCACTCATTGTGGTGACTGCCGCTTTCGACACCGAATAGATCGGAGTGTCAGCCATCGGCGCGATACCGCCGTTGCCGCTCGTGGTGTTGACGATGTGCCCTTCTTCATCTTGGGCGATCATGATCGGAGTGAAGACCTTGATGCCCCAAGCGACGCCGTACACGTTCACGTCCATGCACCAGCGCCAGTCGGCTGGTTCATAGTCCCAGAGTGCCAGCTGACCACCAGGTCCGAGCCCGGCGTTGTTGCACACCACGTGCACGCCGCCATAGGCCTTGAGAGTCTCTTGTGCGAGATTTTCCACTGATTCGAGCTTCGTGACATCGGTACGAACACCGGTAACCCCTAAGCCCTCGCCGCGCAGTTGCTTCACTGATTCGTCAATGCGCTCTTGCACGATGTCAGCAATGACAACCTTCATGCCCTCTTGTCCGAACCGCTGCGCCATAGCGAGCCCGATTCCACTTGCACCGCCAGTGACGACGGCTACCTTCCCTTTGAGCTCTTTCATGGTCAGGCCGCATTCCTTTGTGTGTGCTTCATCAATCCTGGGCAGTGAGTGGCTTCTTCTGGAATCGATGCGTAATCGATACCGCCGAACACTTCACCTGCTGTGAGGCAGTGCCTCTCTGCCAACGGACGCAACTTCTCCACATCAAAGTGGTAGAGACGCGCTGAGTTGTACGTCAACATCTGAGCAACTTCATCGATGTCGATTCCACCGAAGGTGTTGCGCAAGTGTTCGCTCGTGTAGGGCCACGAAGCTTCGAGATGCGGGTAGTCAGAACCCCATGCGATGTTTCTGATACCGACCTTGTCCCGCAAATCAGCTTCAATAGGGCGCAAAAAACTTGCCCCAACATGACACTGACGCTTCCAATAGGTGCTCGGACGCTCAGGCAGATCTTTCGTAGCGAAATAGCCAAAGAGCGTCTCTGAGCCGTGCGTTCCGTACTTCATACGGTCGTAGAAACCATCAAGCTCTTCGAGCGTGTCGACGACCCACTTGGTGCCGGTCTCGGTGTTGACAAAGTTGAGGTTCGGATGGCGTTCAAAAACACCACTGAACATGAGATGCCACATCGCACGATGACCCCACCACGTGACCTCGAGCATGAACATTGCAAGAGATGCTGGGAAGTACGGCCCGAACTCGGGAACGCCTCCCCCAGAGTGATGCGTGACAGCAAAATCGAGTTCTTCGCACTTGGCCCAGAGGGGCTCGTAACACGGGGCATACAACGGTTCGAAACCAGACCCTGGAGGGGCCCCTGGCAGCAACATGCCTCCACGCAGATTGTTCTCTTTTGCCCACTCAAGTTCCTTGACAGAACCAGCAACATCACCAAGAAAAACTTGAATGAGAGCTGACCGTTGCTCTGGCGCTTGCGACACGTAATCCGCCGCCCATCTGTTGTGGGCTTTCAGCCCAGCAAAGCGCAACTCACCGTCATTGCTAAGTCGCGGCGCTTCGAACATGTTGGCCGGAATCGGTGCGAATGGTGGGAGTGTGTTCGGAAACACCACCTCGGCCACGACACCGTCTGCCAATTGTTCTTTGATGCGGCGGTCTGAATTCCAGTTGCGATCGGCATCTTTCTCGGGGTCACCACCGACGCCGACGTTACGAGTGGACTTCTCGCCCATCGTCGCCTGAATCATCTTGTTTCGTTCTTCGACTTCTCTTGCCCAGTCGTCGAATTGCTGGTGGTACTTCTTCTCGAGGTAGTTCTTGTAGTCCCACAGGTCTGCACCTGCGTGACAGTCGGCGGAAATGACGACGTGGTGATCTGACGGTTTCATCTCGGGCACCTCACATGTGGCAGTCGTACTCGGCGATCCACCAACGACCGGCTTTCACCTCTGCTGGATCACTGAAATAGTTCGGATCTTGGCCAAGTTCTTCAGGCGTCGGCCCGACACGGTCTGCGATTGCCTGAAGTGCGTCTCGATCCATGTTGTAACAACGAATGGCGTTTTCACCCAGAAGGAGTGCTGTGTCGTCCACGGGAAGGTGTGCAAAGTCTTTCTTCAAACGGTCACGAGTGTGTGGCCAAGTGCCCTCAGGGTGCGGGTAATCCGTGCCCCACATGGTGCAATCAATTCCGATTGAGTAACGACGACGCAGCTCTTCCTTCGACATGGTTGATGCTCCGATGAAGCAGTTGACACCGAAGTATTCGCTCGGCAACTTCGAGAGTGTTCCTTTGATTTTGGCTGCCATCTTCTTCATGGTGTGACCGCCGCCAAAGTTGATGTCTGACTTCCAGAGCAAGTCTGATGCCCAATAGGCACCCGCCTCGGTGACCACGAATTTCAACTTCGGAAAGCGCTCGAAAGCTCCAGACAACAAGAGATGGAACATCGGCCGGTGGGTGAAGAACGGAACTTCATGCACATACACACCAAGGTTGTCGTTGTAGTTCGCAAAGTCGGCTTCGCCCGAGTGGGTATGCACCACCATGCCGCTTTCGGCGCATGCCGCCCAGAACGGGTCGTACGAACGGTCGTTGTATGGCTTGTTCGTGTGCCACATGGTCGGAATCATCACGCCGCGAATTCCTGGCTGTTGCGCAGCCCACTGCACCTCTTCCACTGCACGCTGAACATCGTGGGTGACCGGTACGAGCGCGATACCCGCACGACGCACAGGGTTGGCAGCACAAAACTCTGCCAACCAACGGTTGTGTGCACGAGCACCCGCATATGCAAGGCGAGGGTCTGTGATGCGACCCGCTGCAAGACCGGCGCCGAACGGAGGCGACTCTTGACCTGTCACTGCATCGGCATCGGCAAACACCACTTCACCAGCAACACCGTCATGGTCGAGCTCTTTGTCTCGCTGCACTGGGTCCCACGCGCCGGTGAGTCCGAGCTCGTTTTCCTTTTCCCACTGCTCGATGTAGTCCGCGTTCATTTCCATCTGCATACGGCGATGGTTATGCCGTTCTGCGACGTATTGGTCGAACTCGTCCATGACACTTGGGTCGAGATACGGGCGGTACTGCTCACAGTGAAGTCCGGCGTGACAGTCAGACGAAACGACGATGTAGTGCTTGCTCACCTGGTCAGTCCTTCTTGCCAAGCACCGACATATCGTCGTAGCGCTGATGCAAGAAGGGCTCGATGTCTTCGCGTGACGCGGTGCCCACGATCTTGGCGTTGACGACTGTTGCCCGCTCACTCCATGTCATATCGATGATGCGACGCACCGGAATATCGGCAAGGAAGTCAAGCGGCGAATCTTTCAAGGTCACCGTTCCATCGACGAGTTCCACCTTGCGCTCGATGTGGTGCTTGTAACTGTGAACAATCAACGGGTCACTGTCGAGCGTGTTCTTCACCTCACATGACGGCGACACCTTGAAGTAGAAGTCACAGCTGTCACGTTCAATTGGGTCACGGGTACCGGTAATCGTGCCGTTCACCTCGACAAGGTCATGACCCATACGTCCGATGTAGCCACTCACATTGTTGCCATCACGATTGATCTCGACCCGAGCGATCTTCTTCGGCTCGCCGAACACTTCGCGTCCACCGACAGTTGCCTGCTCAGTGGTCATGGGCATGAAGAGTGGGTACTCGCCTTCCTGGCTGCCGTGCATCGCGTGCACTCCGAACCAACCTGCACCGAAGCGAAGACCACCGGCCATCTCGACTTGTGTGATGTTGAAACGCACATACGGCTTCGCATGAGGCGTAAGTGGCTTCGGAAGAACCACGGCAATGATGTCTGGATCTGTTTCGTAGATGACTTCGAAACACTGCGCCCATGTCTGAGCACCCGTTGCTTCAAGTTCGCGATTGCGCCGAAGATTCTCGGGCTTTGCCGCGTAACGAACGGTCGAAAAATCAACCATGATTCCCCCCAATTGTGATGCGCAACCCCGAAGAGTCACGTTGGTGGCCCCCACCACCAGACCACAAGTGTCGGAGATAAGACCCCTCCGTGTCAAACCTCTCGGCACTCTTGCCGCCCGAAGTCCCGTCAATCTGACAGAAGTTGCTGAATACGAGTACGAAGCCAGCCTGATTCCCAGAAGCTCACGTCACCGCCGTGAGCCAACAGCCACTCATGGGCCCCCACGGCCACAGATGTGGCGTCTGCATCTCCTGGAGCAACTCGCAAAGCGGCTTCGACCAACCAGAGTGCTTCCACTGCGCGTCCATTGGCGAGGTGGTCGCGAGCACGGGACACCGCAACATCGATTCCGACCGCCGACACCAGATCAGCAAGCACATCGGCGCCTGCGGTCGGATGCAGTTCGGTGGTCGCCTG
>VGCD01000033.1 GCA_016870215.1 Actinomycetota bacterium | reverse complement strand
TCCGGACAGTCTCTTTGACTTGGTGCTTCACGCGCAGACGTCATTTCAAGAGTCGTGTGTGTCCTTCTGCGAACGTGCCGATGCGTGTTTTCGCATTGCGCTCGACTCGGGCCGCGGGGCAGCACTTGGTGACGACATGGAGCGGTTCTTGAATGGCATCACGCTCAATCGGGCAACTGCGCTTCTTGATGGTGCCACGCCTACCAATGCTTCCGAGCGCGACTTTCTCATTCGCGCCAACGACCCTCTGCCCGTGCTTCCATGACGTTGTCGCTCGAAACCATTCGCAAACTTCACGCGTGGCGCGACGGCAAGCCCACACCGCGAGGTGATGTGTTGAACATTCACATCACCGAACCAGAAGACACCTTGATACTTGCCTTCTTGCGTATGGGCGGTGAGTCGCGACCCTGGGGAGTGGCAGTAGGAACGTTGGCTGACGGTCCGCAATTCTTCACTGTGCCTGAAGCGCGCAATCGTGATTTGGTCGGCAACATGCTGGTCGAAGTGGGCCACGTGCTGCTGTCGCATTTTGATCATCCCGACTACAACGATGTCGGACCGACGGAGTATCGCGAATCCATTCGGCAGGTGTGGCTGCCCGGCGGAACTCACATCGACATGTTGCAGAACATCGCAGCTGCGTATGCGCGGTCGCGGTGGCAACGCGCCGACATCAACACGCTGCAGGCGGTGGGCAATGTGTGCAATGCGTTGTTCATCGAGAATCAGCGACCAGGGCAGCAGACCATTGTGTCGGCAACCGACGCACTTCGCGCGTGCTACGTGTTTCCGACAGCACAAGTACGTCAGGGGCACCTTGGTCATTTGCTTGGTTGGTTGACACCGGTCAATTCTTGCGATGAACGGCTACGTGCAGCTCACACTGCTGAACGCGACTCGGTGGCAACTGTGCTGAACCCTGATCGTGAGCGTGACGTGCTGCAACCACTTGTTGAAAAGTGGGGAGCAGCGCAGAAGGCCAATGATGAGCGCGAGATGGCGCTTCTGGCTCAGGCCATACACGATGCTCTCGTCGAGGACTTGCAGGCGAGGTGGCAGGCAACAGCCACTGCAATTGAAACTCTTGGTGCAGATGGTCGGAAGCCAAATGGTGGGCTTCGCGACTTGGTGCAGGACAGCAACAAGACCATGTTCAAGTCGTGGGGCGAGCGGGCCTTGCGTGAGGCCGCTGGTGAAGTTCCGTATTGGCCGAATGTGTTCAGCGACAACAACACGCGAGTAGCGGGCAGAGAGTTTCAGAAGCGCAATGCATCAGCCCAAAAGGCTCGACATTTGCTGGTGCACGGTGATCGTGAATTGCAGCGAGAAGAACTTGCGGCAGGGCACGGAGTCATTGGCACAGTGACCGCTGTTGATGTGAAGAAGAAGATATGGACTGTCACGTGGATATATCCCGAGTTACCGACATTGAAAGAAGCAGACGGCTTGGCTATCGCCGGCGTTCCCGGTTTACAGCTCGCGGTCGCAAGTATCGATTTAGATGCAAAGACGTTGGAGTTGAAACCGAAATGGACTCGTGAGAAAAACGTCAGTGGGAAGCGTTACTTCGCTGCCGATGACGGGCGTTGGAAGGGCTGTCACTTGGTGTTACTCGACGATGCCGCCCACGGTTTGACCGAGCGCAAAGCAGTGACCGCCGGAAAGAAGTTCGGCGACGACGACATCGTCAATCTGCTCGGGCAGAATGCGCGCCGTCATGCGGCGTACGACTTTGAGGGTCGTGTCGTCATCGATGTGCCTGAAGAGGCGGAAGTGTCATGACACGCCCGGTGTATGAAGATCTTCGGCAGTTCCTTCGCGGAAGTGACCGTCTGTGCGTGGTGAAGGCGCCACCGGGCTCTGGAAAGTCGTACAACTTGCTCGAGGCCCTCGACTCTGCCGTGGACGATGGTTTCCGAATCGCCATCGCTGCGCAAACAAATAATCAAATTGACGACCTGTGTGATCGTCTTGTGCAGCGATACCCGCATCAGACCGTGGTGCGATTCTCATCGAACTCATATCAGCGTCCCGCCGACTTGCACCCCAACATCGAAGTGGTGCTCGACAAGAAACATCTGCCAGGTGGCCCATGCATCGTCATCGGCACTGTCGCAAAACTCGGGTTGGTCGACGTGCCGAATCTTCATGATTTGCTGTTCATCGACGAGGCATGGCAGATGACGTGGGCTGACTTTCTCACCCTTCGTGACGTGGCGAAACGATATGTGATGATCGGTGATCCTGGACAGATTCCACCGACAGTCACCATTGCTGTTGACCGTTGGGAAATCTCGTTGTCGGCACCTCACCTACCAGCGCCAGAGGTGGTGTTGAACAACGCGGAATTGCGTGACATCACCACGATTCTCGAGTTGCCCACGTGCCATCGACTTCCCACTGACTCGGTTGATTTGGTGCAGGGCTTCTATGACTTCTCGTTCGGGGCTGCAGCAAGACCTGGCGAGCGTTTTCTTCGCCCGTCGAAGAAACTCGACTTATCTGTAACTGTCGATAGGGCCGTTCAACTTCTCGACGGTCATTCAACGGTCATTCTCACCTTGCCGACGAGTGATGAAGGAGTGCTAACCGAGCCTGATAGTGAACTTGCCGATGCGGTGGCGGGTGTTGTCGATCGATTGTTCACTCTCGACTGTGTGTTTTCAGCAGAGCCCGATGAAGTGAGGAAACCTCAAAAGCTTCAGCCACAACACATCGGCATTGTGTCGACACACAACCTCATGAACACGGCCATCGAGAAGGCGCTGCCGAAGAAGTTGCGTGGACCGCAGGGAATTCGGGTGACGACGCCAGAGAGGTGGCAAGGTCTTGAGCGACCAGTGATGATCGCGGTGCATCCGCTCTCCGGTGTCACACTGCCGAGCTCTTTTGATTTAGAGACCGGACGGCTCTGCGTGATGGCGTCTCGACACAGGTCGGCGTGCATTTTCGTCTCACGTGACCATGTCGGCACCACGCTGGATACTCATCTGCCGGTTGCCGATCAGGCCCTCGGTCGATCTGACATTGTGGGGCGGGGTCACAAGCAGCACACCGACTTCTGGAAACACCATCTTGAGAGGGGCCTCATTGTCTGACAGCACACCACGCACAGGTGACACTGGCGGCAGCCGCTTCATCATCGGATGCGAGCATCGCGTCGTCAACGATCACAACCCTTCGCTCGCAACTGTCGAGCGAGTTCCACTTGACGACCTCGCGCAGGAACTCATCGATCAGGGTCTGGCATTCGAAGACGACATCTTCGAGCAACTGTGCAACATTCATCGCTGTCCGAATCTGCGTGATCACGACGACACTGAAGAGGCCACTCTTGCTGCCATGAAACGCGGTGACCGCATCATCGTGGGCTTGTCACTTCCGACGATCGACCATAGAAGTGGAAAGCCCGACGTGTTGTTGCGCCACGGTGATGAGCCGATGCCGAATGGCAAGTGGGCTTATGTGCCCGTCGACGTCAAGAACTCACAGCCCCTTGAAGGTTCCTCCAAAGAACGTGAATGGTTGGTGTCGACTCTTCAAGACCCGTGGGTGACAGCCGCATCGCCATCAGTCATCGGCAAAGGAAAACCAAAGTCAGACCACTCCATGCAGTTGGCGCATTACTGGTTGATGCTCGCCGACCTCGGACACGCACCAGCGATTGCTCCTATCGGTGCAACCATCAACCCAGAGCTTGGGCTGGTGTGGCGCGAGCTTGATGAGGCCGGTGATTCGTATCTGGAACTCGCACGCCGTGAATGGAATCGACGTTGGCTGGCCATCAACACCATGCGAGATGGTGGAGAGCCACTCACGCGTCCGTTCCTGCACAGCAACTGCGACCAGTGCGTGTGGCGTGATTTCTGCGAAGACATCGTCGTGGAAGAACAGCACGTGTCGTTATTGAGTGGGGTAGGCGAAGCCACAGTTCGCTCACTGGCAGGGGTTGACATTCATCTCATTCCCGAGCTTGCTGCTTGTGATACCAGTGCTTCGTCACTTGAGTCATTGAAGGTCACAAAGACCCTGGCGTCTGCCATCGATTCAGCGCGCGTTTTCTTGAGTAATGCGCCAACGCCGTTTTTGAAGCGCGGTGGCGCTTTGGTGCCTGTGTCACGTGCCGATGTTGAGGTTGATTTCGACATCGAGAACGACCGGAACGCATTTGTGTATCTCTACGGATGCCATGTGTCAGAGCGTGTGTCTGAAAACGAGTGGACACCTGGCGAATACATCTCGTTTCACACCTTCGATCGGAATGACCCAGAAGTGGAAGCACACACGTTGGTGTCATTCTGGAACTGGCTGCACGATCTTGTCGCACGCACGCAAGCAGCCGGTAAGTCGATCGCGGTGTATTGCTACTCAGGCGACTTTGCCGAACTACCGCGAATGAAAGAAGCCGTCGGCCGTAACCCCAATTACCCAGGAATGCCAACCATTGGCGACATTGAACAGCTGGGCGAGCAGCCGTGGTGGGTGGACATGCACAAGATCACCAAGAACTATTTGTGGCCGACTCGCACAGTCGGGCTGAAATATGTCGCGCGTCTTGCAGGCTTTGAATGGGACGCGGAAGATGCTGGTGGCGCCAATTCCATCGTGTGGTTCATGACGGCGAGCAACCCAGAACATCCTGATGCGCAAGCGATGGCAGAGAAATTATTGCGCTACAACGCCGATGACGTTCTTGCTACTCGACACTTGCGTCAGTGGCTCGACAACGGCACGAATGGCCGTGGGTGGAGTATTCAGCCCGTCGAGACCCTCGACGGCATGTACTAGCGAGCGCGCTGCTCGAGACGTTCGCGCTGAGTGATGGTGTAGTGGCGGTCGCGCTGTTGCAACCAACCCAAGCGAATGAAGCTGGCAATTGCTTTGTTCACGCGCTCACGTGATGCACCAACCATGCCGGCGAGTTCTTCTTGCGTGACCGGAATGGTGAAGTCATCTTTGCCAGCAGAGAGCTCGAGCAAGCGCTTGGCAGTACGGCCGGTGACGTCGAGGAATACAGAGTCAGACAGTGCTTCGTCCATTGCACGAAGACGCTGAGCAAGCAGGCGCACCACGTTCCACATGAGCTCTTGGCTGCCTTGCAAAATGGGCAACACAGCCGAGTTCGGAATGCGCAACACCACTGATGATTCGAGTGCGCGAGCAGAGGCACTGCGCAACCCACCATCGAGAAGTCCGAGATCGCCGAACAAGTCGCCCTTGTCCATGAGGGCCACGACGCTCTCGCGATTGTCGAGTGGCTTGTTGCCGATGGCAATGGCAATACGACCAGCTAACACCACATAAATAGCGTCGGGTTCGGCGCCTTCTTCGAACAGCACGTCACCGCGAGTGAGGTTCTTTTCCGACGCTGCTGCACCGAGTGCGGTGAGCACACTGGCAGGGGCATCGCGAAAGAAATCGGTGTTTCCTAGTACGTCTTCGTATGCCATATGGAAATCACGGTACTACCCTTCTTTCCATGTTCCGCAATGAGAAGCACATTGTGTGGACCATTGTCGTGGCGGCGGGTTCAGGCACTCGTTTCGGCGGTGCAAAACAGTTCGCACCGCTCGGTGCCGGAACAGTTGTTGATTGGGCCGTGCGTGAAGTGGGCAAATGGTCTGACGGAGTGGTGGTTGTGGTTCCGCCTGGGTCACGGGTGTCGAGCGGGCAGGTTGAAGGTGGCGCGACACGCAGTGAATCGGTGCGCAACGGGGTGAACGCGGTACCTGCTGAGGCCACCATCGTGTGTGTGCACGACGCCGCTCGGCCGTTCGTGACCGAAGCTGTCTTTGCCCGAGTGGTTGACGCAGTCGTTGGTGGGGCCGATGGCGCGGTGCCCGGTGTCGACGTTGCCGACACCATCAAAGTGATCGACGCTCAGGGTCACGTGGTGTCGACGCCAGATCGCACCACACTTCGTGCCATACAGACACCGCAGGCATTCAACGCATCGATGTTGCGTGACGCACACGGTCGCGGACTGCAGGGCACCGACGATGCCGCAATTGTCGAAGCAGTAGGTGGCAAGGTTGTCGTGGTGCAAGGAGACCCGTTGTTGCGCAAGATCACATCGCGCGACGACATGGAATGGGCGCGAGTCACGGCTCATGCGCTCACGGAAGGTGAAGTGTGATGGACATTCGAGTGGGGAATGGTTTCGACATTCACCGTTTTTTGGTTGACGGCAACGACGGTCGAGTGCTCACGTTGGGTGGCGTGAAGTTCGCTAACGAACGCGCACTTGCCGGCCACAGCGACGCTGACGTCATTGCCCATGCCATTGCCGACGCGCTTCTTGGCGCCGCGGGCCTAGGTGACATCGGCATTCATTACCCCGACACGGACCCTGCGTGGAAAGCTGCCGACTCGCTCATGTTGCTTCGTGACGTGGTGGTGAAGGTGCGCGGTGAAGGCTGGGGTATCGGCAATGTCGACTGCAACATCGTGTGTGAGTCGCCAAAGATCGCACCCGTGCGTGAAGAAATGGAGACCAACTTGTCTGCAGCAGTCGGAGCACCCGTCAGTGTGAAGGGTCGTCGCGCAGAAGGCCTCGGCGCTATCGGTCGCGGTGAAGGAATCATGTGTTTTGCATCGACAGTGTTGGTGCGCGCATGAGCAAGCCATCAGGAAACAAAGGTCGAAGCAAAGGCGCAAAGGCAGGTCGAGCGCGCGGTGCTGCGCCTCGAAGTGGAGCTTCTCGCAGTGCATCGCCACGCAGCGCTGGTGGCCCACGACGCGACACACGCGGTGGTGGTCGCGGTGCGGCACCTCGTGGCGCAGGTCGTCGTGAAGGTGCACCAGACAAGAAGAAAAGCCTTGGTGGTGACCAAGTGGAAGGTCGTCAGGCGGTTCGCGAGTTGTTGATTGCGCAAAAGCGCAAAGTGCGTGAAATCTGGATTTCGAACGAAATCGACAACAGCGACATCGTGGAAGACATCGTGCAACTTGCGTCTGCATCGCGTGTGCAAGTGATGGATGTTCCGCGTCGCACCATCGAAGACACTGCTCGCAGCGAAGCACCTCAAGGTGTCATCGCATTTGCCCAACCGTTGGAAGAACACTCTCTCGATGAACTCACATCAACTGAAGGTGGTCGCAAGCCTTTCTTGGTGGCTGTCGACGGTGTCACCGACCCAGGCAACTTCGGTGCATTGCTTCGTTGTTGTGACGGAGCAGGTGTCACTGGTGTTGTCGTGCCACGTCATCGCGCCGTGCATGTGACGCCAACGGTTGCAAAAGCAGCGGCTGGGGCAGTGGAACACATTCCGATGGCAGTGGTGCAGGGCCTGCCCGCAGCAATGGGTGACATGAAAAAGGCTGGCGTGTGGTTGGTGGGTCTTGATGATGAAGCCGACACGTCACTGTTCGATATGGGGTCGCTTGCAGCTGAACCGATCTGCGTGGTTCTGGGTGCCGAAGGTGCGGGTCTCTCGCGACTCGTGCGCGAGCGCTGCGACATGGTGGTGTCGATACCGATGCTTGGCCAGTTGTCGTCGCTGAATGTGTCGGCGGCCGGCGCCTTGGCCACCTACGAAGTGGCTCGCGTTCGCCGCAAGCCCAAATAACTGAACTGCCACAGCAATTTGGTGCGTAGGCTTGGAAGCCGCGCCGAGTTAGCTCAGTGGTAGAGCAACCGCCTTGTAAGCGGTAGGTCGTGGGTTCAATCCCCACACTCGGCTCCAAGTGATATCTGAATCCCTTGTCAGTCAAGGGTTTGGGCAAGGTGGCAAGGCATTGAGACACACCGCCACTACCGTTTCATTCAACACAAGACCCCCTATGAGGAGGCCTGAACATGAGCCAACCACGATCTCGAGGCACCCGTAGCTCGCTACCGGCGCCCAGCAATGTCACTCTCGGAGCAGTGGTGGCTGTCATCGCCATCGTTCTCGGTTTCTTCGTGCTACGGAATATCAACGCCGACTCTGGTCCGTCAACCACGCCCGGCGGTGACGTCACCGACACAACCGCTGCAACTGGCGACGTCACCGACACAACAGCTGCTGGTGGCGTCACACCAACAACGGGACTTGTCATCACTGGTTTCAAGATTCAGGTCGCTAACGCATCTGGCGTCGCCGGAAGTGCGGGCAGTCTCACTGTTCAACTGCAGACCCTTGGGTATGTGGTGCAGCCAGCCGTGAACGTGTCGGCGGGTAGCCCGAAGCGGGCCAAGACCGGCGTGTTCTACCTAGCAGGCAGCGAGGCGGCGGCCCAGAACGTGGCCGAGACCCTGGGTGGCAACGTGGAAGTGGGCGCCATGCCTTCGCCCGTTCCGCTCGAGACCGGCACCTTGAAGGAAGCCAGCGTGTTGATCTTGCTCGGCACTGATTTGTCGAACAAGGAACTTGCCGGTGCCGCAACAGGTGGCAACGGAGCAGCGACACCGCAGACCACTGCAGTGCCATTGCCAGCAACCACCACGACGGTTGCACCGACAACTACTGCTGGCTGACATGGCGTAGCGCCGAGCGGCGCCTCGTTACTTCATTGCATTCGAAATGATGTGACGCGCTGCGTCTTCGATGCATTGCAATACGCGTGTGTGTGACGCTTCGTCACCAAAGTTCTTCACCAAACTGAACGGATGTGCAGCGTCGCGCATGTCGTTTGGTAGTTCATCGTCGACGTCACCACAAATAGTTGCAACGGGTTTGTCGTACTGCGCCGCAACATCGCACACGCCACCGACAACTTTTCCATGGAAACTTGTTTCATCGAGCAGACCTTCACCAGCGATCACGAGATCTGCATTGCGCACTGCATCGTGAAGACCTAGTTCGTCGGCCACCAAGTCGAAACCAGGAACAAGAGTGGCACCAAGTGCCATGAGACCTCCGGCAAGTCCACCAGCAGCGCCAGCTCCTGGCGTCATGCTCACGTCAACGCCGTATTGCTGCGCGTACATCTGCGCAAGGCGCTCAAGTCTGTTGGTGAGTAGTCGCACCTGTGTTCGCGTCGCACCTTTTTGCGGGGCGAATACTTCGGCAGCTTCGGTGAACAACGTGTCGACGTCGCACGCAACAAGAAACTCAACACCGCGCAATCGCGCCGGGGCATGAATGGCGCGAATGGCACCGTAGCCACCGTCGGTTGTGGCGGAGCCTCCAAGACACACGATGATCTTGTCGACACCGGTGTCGAGCGCAGTGTCGATGAGTTCTCCGACGCCTGTTGTGCTTGCGGCAATTGCATCGTTGTGTTCTGGCCCGCCGATGAGCGACAAGCCAGATGCACGTGCCATCTCGATGATGGCCACACCTTTGTGCAGTCGCCATGCCGCTTGCACCGGGTCACCGAGTGGGCCAGTGACGAGAGTTGTTTTGTTCGCGCCGCCGAGTGCATCGAGTGTTCCTTCGCCGCCATCTGCCATCGGAATTTCTGTGCAGTCGGCGCCAAGTTCCCAACATGCGTGACCAATTGCCGCGCATACCTGTTTGGCGGTGGCGGTTCCCTTGAACTTGTCAGCAGCAGCCACCACGTGCATTCGCCCACGATAAGCGCGCCTAGGGTGTGGCGATGAGCGAGTTCATTCATTTAGATGCGACTGCACAAGCGCAAGCCATTGCGAACGGTGACATTTCTCCGGCTGAAGCCGTTGATGCGACCATTGCCCAGGCGCAGAAGGTCAACCCGCAACTAAACGCCATCATTCACGAGCAATACGACAAGGCCCGTGCCCAAGCTGCCGGTGCATTGCCCGACGGTCCATTTCGTGGTGTGCCGATGGTGCTCAAAGATCTTGGTGCCGCGCAAGCGGGTGAGAAATACCACATGGGTTCGCGCATGTTGAAGAACGCCGACTTCCGCGCACCGTTCGACAGCTATCTCACTGAACGTTTTCGCCGCGCTGGCTTCGTAGTCATTGGTCGGACCAACACTCCAGAGTTCGGCTCGACCATCACAACCGAACCACTTGCGTATGGCCCTGCGCGCAACCCATACGACACCAACCATTCGACGGGTGGGTCCTCAGGTGGTTCTGCAGCATCAGTTGCATCGCACATCGTGTCGGTGGGTCATGCGAATGACGGCGGTGGTTCCATTCGCATTCCGGCGAGTGAATGTGGCCTCGTTGGTTTGAAGCCATCACGTGGTCGTACCAGTCAAGGCCCGTACTTCGGTGAGAACTGGATGGGTGCCACCATCGACGGTTGTGTCACTCGAACTGTGCGTGACACTGCCGCAGTGCTCGACCAGATCTGCGGATATGAATCAGGTGACCCGTACACGGCGCCACCGTTTGCTCGACCGCTCACGAGCGAAGTGGGCGTGGCACCTGGTCGGCTGCGCATTGGCCTGATGGACAATCCAGGGTCGCTTGGTGGGCTTGACCATGAAGAATCACGCGCGTCGATTGCGGCAACTGCCAAAGTGCTCGAGTCGCTTGGACATGAAGTTATTGTCGCCAAGCCATCCGCACTCGACGAAACCGAATATTCGCAACGATTCACCAACATCGTGTCGGCGTGCACCGACGCTGACCTCACCTATTTTGAATCAGTGCTTGGTCGTCAGTTGACCGATGACGACATTGAGCCCGACAACTTGTTCATGCGCGAGATCGGCAAGTCGATTTCTGCTGCTGCATACATCGCCGACGTGCAGTGGATGCACAGTTGGACACGTCGCATGGTGGAGTGGTGGTTGCCACGTGATGGCTCGCGTGGGTTTGACATGTTGTGCACGCCCACCATCGCTGGTCCACCACCAAAGATCGGTCACTTGAGTGGCCCCGAGGGCATGATGCACATGCTCGAGGTGTTGGTGTACACGGCGCAGTTCAACGTGACTGGTCAACCGGCAATGAGTTTGCCGCTGTACTGGTCGTCAACAGGTTTGCCGATGGGCGTTCAGTTTGTTGGTGCGCCGTATCGCGAAGATGTGCTTGTGCGACTCGCATCGCAACTGGAAGAAGCGCTTCCGTGGCGTGACAAACTTCCGCGTGTGATGTGACAAAACTTGAGTGCATCGGTAGGGTTTCGCTCTATGGCAGTCACCGTGCGAATCCCCACCATCATGCGTCCGCTCGCTGGCGGAGCCTCCACCGTTACGGTTGAAGGCGCGTCCCTGCGTGATGTGTTGGCCGCCCTCGATGCCGCCCACCCCGGTTTCAAAGACCGTTTGTTCGATGCCGAAGGCGCCCTCCACAAGTTCGTCAACGTGTTCGTCTCCGACGACGACGTGCGGTACCTGCAGGGTCTCGACACCCCGGTGAAAGACGGCGACACCGTGTCGCTCATTCCCGCCGTTGCCGGCGGATGTTGAACCGGCCGGCCAGGCCCCGTTTCCATCTGCTCATCCGCCCCGATCTACTCGGCAGGGGTTGAGGCGTTAGCAGTCCCCCCGATAGAGTGCTAGCACTCGCGCCCCCCGAGTGCGAGCGCCCTGACGGTGTTTCAGGGCGATGGTTACTCAACATGGTTACTCAATTGGAGGAAACGACATGGCAAAGCTGATTGCGTTTGACGAAGAGGCCCGCCGCGGTCTCGAGGCCGGCATGAACAAGTTGGCCGACGCGGTGCGCGTCACCCTCGGACCTAAGGGCCGCAACGTGGTGCTCGAAAAGAAGTGGGGCGCCCCCACCATCACGAACGACGGCGTGTCGATTGCAAAAGACATCGAACTCGAAGATCCGTACGAGCGAATTGGTGCCGAGCTGGTGAAGGAAGTCGCCAAGAAGACCGACGACGTCGCCGGTGACGGAACCACCACTGCAACAGTGCTCGCATGGTCGATGGTGCGCGAAGGTCTGCGCAACGTCGCGGCCGGTGCAAACCCAATGACACTGAAGAAGGGCATCGAGGCCGGTGTTGCTGCCGCAGTTGAGAGCGTTCGCGCACTCGCCAAGGAAGTCGACTCGAAAGAGCAGATCTCGCAGGTTGCTGCAATCTCGTCAGCTGATCAAGAAATTGGTCGCATGATTTCAGAAGCCATCGACAAGGTTGGCAAAGACGGCGTCATCACCGTTGAAGAGAGCCAGACGTTCGGCATGGACATGGACCTCGTCGAAGGTATGCGTTTCGACAAGGGCTACATCTCGCCGTACTTCGTCACCGACACCGAGCGCATGGAAGCGGTTCTCGAAGATCCGTACATCTTGCTCGTCGCAACCAAGATCACTGCCGTACGCGACATGTTGCCGGTGCTCGAGAAGGTCATGCAGAGTGGCCGTCCGCTCGTCATCATTGCTGAAGATGTCGAAGGTGAAGCACTCGCCACTCTCGTCGTCAACAAGATTCGCGGAACGTTCCGTAGCGCATCGGTGAAGGCTCCTGGTTTCGGCGACCGTCGTAAGGCGATGCTGCAAGACATGGCAATTCTCACCGGTGGACAGGTCATCAGCGAAGAAGTTGGTCTCAAGCTCGAGAACACCACGCTTGATCTGCTCGGCCGCGCGAAGAAAGTTGTCATCACCAAGGACGAAACCACCGTCATCGAAGGTGCCGGTGCCGAGGACGACATCAAGGGTCGCATCAACCAAATCAAGACTGAAATCGATAACACCGATTCCGACTACGACCGCGAGAAGTTGCAAGAGCGCCTCGCCAAGTTGTCCGGTGGCGTTGCCGTGTTGAAGGTCGGTGCAGCAACTGAAGTTGAGCTGAAGGAAAAGAAGCACCGCATCGAAGACGCAGTCAGCACCACGAAGGCTGCCATCGAAGAAGGCGTTGTGCCTGGTGGCGGAGTTGCGTTGTTGCGCGCACAGGCTGCAGTTGAAGCTGCCGCTGCGAAGATGACAGGCGATGAGGCAACGGGTGCCCGCATGGTTGCTCGTTCACTCGAAGCTCCGCTGAAGCAAATTGCCGAAAACGCCGGCATGGAAGGCGGCGTTGTGGTCGAGAAGGTGAAGAACCTCACCGGAACGCAGGGTTTGAATGCTGCCACTGGCGAGTACGAAGACCTCGTGACGTTGGGCGTCATCGACGCCGCCAAGGTGACTCGCTCTGCTCTGCAGAACGCGGCATCGATTGCGGCGTTGTTCCTCACCACAGAAGCAGTCATCGCTGACAAGCCCGATCCCGCTGCACCGGCAATGCCCGGTGGCGACATGGGCGACTTCTGATTCGGTAACGAACAAATCACTCACAACTTTTCGTGGACGGTGTGATCGCCCTCGTCACTATCGGCGAGGCACGCCACCACGACACCGATCTTCAACTGCTGGCCGACGCGCTCGCGCGAGCAGGGGCAACAGTTGAATTGGTGAATTGGGACGACGCCGCGGCGGACTGGAAACGGTTCGTCGCGGCGATTGTTCGTTCTCCATGGGATTATCACTGGCGATTGTCGGAGTTTCTGGCGTGGGCTGAACGTGTGTCGCAGGTGACGCAGTTGTTCAACTCAGCCGAGGTGCTGAGGTGGAACACCGACAAGGTGTATTTGCGCGATGCAGTTGCATTCGGTGTACCGGTCATATCCACGGAATTCGTGTCAGATGACGTTGGTGTCGATGCTGTTGCATTGCCGCGCGATGTCGTGGTGAAGCCAACGGTCAGTGCCGGCTCGAATGACACACTGCGTTTCATCGACGATGAGGCAGGCGCACGTGCGCATATTCGTCATGTGTTGTCAATCGGGAAAAAGGCGATGGTGCAGCCATATCAAGGTTGCGTTGACGAGCGAGGCGAGACCGGGCTGTTGTTCTACAACGGTGTGTTCAGCCACGCTTTTTGCAAGGCAGCAATTTTGTCGCGGGGTGAGAGCGAACGAAATGGGCTGTTTGTTGTCGAAGAGATCACAGCCCGCACTCCACGCGTCGATGAACTTGCCGTGGGAGACAAGGTGATTGAGTTGCTCGCATCACGTTTCGGTGAATCGCCGTTGTATGCGCGCATCGACATGGTGGACGGCGATGACGGCAAGCCATTGGTGATGGAAATCGAATTGGCTGAGCCGTCAATGTTCTTTCATGTGGCAGAAGGCTCGGCAGATCGTTACGCCAACGCGATACTCGCGCGGGTGGCTGCGTAGCCTTCAGTGCTTTGGTTGCGAGTCCCAAGTTCTTGCGCGTGAAGCAAGTCGACCGTCCGCGTCTGGACGGAACTGAACGTCGTTGTAGTGACATCCCGATGGAATCCAGTCGAAAGTCTTCGGTTCCGCAAACTTGATGTAAAGCGCCCGTCGCCCAGCCTCTGGGCTAGTCGGAGGGGAGTCGTGTGCATTGTGTCTCCGTAGTGAAGTGTCAAATCACCTGGTTCGGTGTTGATGGGCACGACCGGGAAATCCCCTTCGCCACCCCAATGGATCCAGTGCTTGGTGTATCGATGTGATG
>VGCD01000032.1 GCA_016870215.1 Actinomycetota bacterium | reverse complement strand
GTGAGGTTCTTATCGGTGGTGTCATGGAGCATGTGGAAGAGGCTGGCGTCCACTCCGGAGACAGTGCGTGCGCGATACCGCCGCAGACATTGCCGGCATGGGTGGTCGAGGTCATCGAGTCGTACGCAACGTCCATCGCTCATGCACTCGATGTGCGCGGTCTCATCAACGTGCAATTCGCAGTTCTCGGAACCACGGTGTATGTCATCGAAGCAAATCCGCGCGCTTCGAGGACCGTGCCATTCGTGGCGAAAGCAACCGGTGTGCCGCTCGTGAAGGTGGCGAGTCGAGTGATGCTCGGAGCATCACTAGCAGAGCTTCGCAAAGAGGGTCTCTTGCAGCCACCTGTTGCAACGGGACATGTGTCGGTGAAAGAGGCCGTCATGCCTTTCAATCGTTTCCCAGAAGTAGACACCGCTCTCGGACCCGAGATGCGATCAACTGGAGAAGTGATGGGCATCGCTTCATCTTTCGGTCGAGCCTTCGTGAAAGCGGAAACCGCTGCCGGCACGATGCTTCCCACTGCGGGCATGGTGTTTCTCTCGCTTGCCGATGGAGACAAACCGGCTGGACTTGTGGTCGCGCGTAAGTTGCGCAACCTTGGTCTCAGTATTGCTGCCACGAGTGGGACGGCCGGTTATCTCGAGAAATTCGGCGAACCTGTAGACAAGGTCATTGGAAAGTTGTCTGAACAGGGTGTGGCGGACTTGGAAAATGCCGTTGACCTCATCGCGAGAGGTGAGATCAGTTTCGTGGTCAACACTCCCAAAGGTGGTGAGTCACGTTCCGATGGTGAGGCGATCAGAAAGGCTGCCAACACGCACCGAGTGTCGGCAGTGACCACAGTTGAGGCCGCACTCGTGGCCGCAGTCGGACTTGCCGAGTTGAAGGACAGTGACATCGAGGTGTGTTCGTTGCAGGAGTATCACCAGCGATGACGTGGCTGAACACTCGTAGGGGCTTTGACGAAATCGAAGCTCTTGGAGACATCACATGTGGTGGTGTGCGTGCAAGCAATCCGATCTTTCTCGCATCGGGCACGGCGGGGCACGGCGCGGAACTTGCGCCATACATGCCACTCGACAAACTGGGAGGCATTGTCGTCAAGAGCCTCTCGGCCGATGCATGGCCAGGAAACCCGGCACCGCGGGTGCATCCGACGGCTTCTGGCATGTTGAATTCGGTTGGTTTGCAAGGTGACGGAGTGCCGCACTGGACACAACACGACCTTCCAGTGCTAGAGGCTGTTGGTGCGACGGTCGTGGCCAGTATCTGGGGCAGGAGTGTCGCCGACTACGCCCGCGCGGCGGAACTGCTTCGGCCAGTGAGTGCTCGACTTCTCGCGGTCGAGGTGAACTTGAGTTGCCCGAACCTTGAAGGTAGGTCAGCCATCTTTGCCCATGATGCCGACCTCAGCGCGCAGGTCTTGGCCGTCGTGCGAGCCGAACTCCCATCGTCTTCACTGTGGGCGAAGTTGAGTGCCAATACAGACAGAATCGTCGAAATTGCCGGAAGCGTGCACGCAGCCGGTGCCGACGCTGTGACGCTCGTCAACACAATGCTGGGGCTGATGATCGACACCAGCACGCGCCGACCAGTCTTGGGTAACGGTGGGGGCGGGCTGTCCGGTCGAGCAATCCACCCGATTGCAGTACGAGCAATCCATGACATTCGTCGTGCACATTCGGAACTTCCGATTGTCGGTGTCGGCGGTGTTTCGAACGGTGACGACGTCATCGAGATGATGTTGGCCGGCGCCTCATTCGTACAAGTCGGTACGGCGACATTCTCAGACCCTCGCAGTGGTGTCAAAATTCTTCGTCACGCATCGCGCCGTGCACGCGAGCTCGGAGTTACTCGTTGGCAGGACTTGGTCAACGCCGCACATTAGGCTTGACGCATGTCAGCAGGCGGCAACACGGCGAATCAACTTGCCGTCACGCCGCGTACTAAAGACATCGAATTCATTGCTGACGTCCGTCAAAAGAGACGCGATTTCATAGTTCGAGTTGTTTCCGAACCTGATCGACTGTCGTCTCTCTTGAAGTCGGCGCGTAGCGAAGTGGCATTGGTTGACTTACTGGTCGTCAAAGTGCTGCAAGAGCTGCCTTCGGTGGGCAAGGTGAAATCCCGAAGAACTCTTGCCGAGCACGGACACGATGAGTTCGTCTCAATCGGTGAGTTGAGCGACGTTGACATCGATTCACTTGTCGCGGAAGTCTTGCAGTGACTGTGGCCGTACCGCTCATCATCGTCGTGTCGGGTCCAGGTGGTGCTGGCAAAGGCACCATCGTCGATGAGCTCGTCGCCCGTGATGAGCAGTTGTGGTTGAGTCGGTCATGGACGACACGCAAGCAACGCGAAGGTGAATCTGACGACGCATACGTATTCGTCGATCGCGACACGTTTCTTCAGCACATCGAGCAAGACGGATTTCTTGAATGGACCGAATTCTTGGGGAACTTGTACGGGTCTCCGATGCCGACTCCCGAAGATGGCCACGACATCGTTCTTGAAATCGAACTTCACGGAGCGCAACAAGTGAAGGTTCGGCATCCTGAAGCGTTGCTTGTTTTCGTTCAACCACCGTCCCGCGAGGAACAGCGTCGTCGTCTTCAAGGCCGTGGAGACCCTGACCATCACGTGGTCGAGCGTCTCCGCAAGGCCGATGACGAGGAGCGCCTTGGCGCCGAACTGGCTGACTTGGTGGTCGTCAACGACGACATCGACCGAGTGGTGGGCGAGTTGCTGGGCTTCATCGGTGTGGCCCGCCAGCGACAGGGCTAGCCTGATGGGGTCCTGCGGAGGTCCCCCTGAAATGACTCGTCAACACGACTCCATGATCCACCCAAAAATCGAGGACTTGCTTGAGCGAGTCGACTCGAAGTTCAGCCTTGTCACGCTTGGCGCATATCGCGCACGTCAGATCAATGCGTACTTCAACCAGTTGGGTGAGGGACTCGGACACATGATTCCCCCTCAGGTGTCATCGACTGCTCGCAAGCCGTTGTCCATCGCTTTCGAGGAAATTGCAGTCGACAAGATCGTCAAGATTGCCCGTCCTGACTACGACGAGATGGAAGCCGAAGCTGCAGCGATGTTTGGCGACCTTCCGGTCGGAGACATCGCTATCGATGAGTCAGATGAAGTCGCAGAATCTGCAATCGACGCAGGCGACGATTCAAGCACTGATGCAAGTGCAGAGGAATCCGCCGAATAATTCTCGCGCGGAATTTGCAACGGTGACGTCGTGAATTCACTTGCTGGACGTCATATCGTCCTCGCTGTGTCAGGTGGCATCGCTGCGTATAAAGCTGTCGATGTCGCGCGGACTCTCGTTGATGCAGGGGCACATGTCGCTCCGATCATGACCGAAGACGCACATCGTTTCATTGGTCCAGTGACTTTGTCTGCTCTCAGTTCCGAGAAAGTACACACAAGCCTGTGGGATGACGACTCGGCGATTCCTCACACGAAGCTGGCGCAACGTACTGACATCGTCGTGGTGGCTCCGGCAACCGCACGCGTGATCTCGGCGTATGCAACTGGCTCGTCTGAAGATCTGCTGACGGCGACGCTCATTGCAACACGTGCTCCGGTGGTGTTGTGTCCGGCGATGCACACAGAGATGTGGGAGCACCCCGCAGTCCAATACAACATCGCCACGTTGCGTCGTCGTGGGGTCGTCATCGTCGAGCCCGAGTATGGCCGCCTTGCGGGAGGAGACGTTGGCCAAGGACGTCTCGCGTCGACAGAGGCCATCGTGTCTGCAGTGGAACAAGTTCTGCAAACGGCGAGTGACTTGGCAGGAGTGAAAGTGGTGGTCACAGCCGGTGGCACTCGCGAACCAATCGATGCCGTGCGCGTGATTGCGAATCGGTCAAGCGGAAAGCAAGGCCACGCCATTGCAATTGAGGCGTCGCGCCGCGGCGCAGAAGTGACTCTCATTACGACTGCTGACATGGCGGTACCCGCAAGCATCAATGTTGTGCGAGTCGAAACGGCTGCCGATATGCACGAGGCTGTCTCCCAGGTGACTAGTTCGGCTGATGTGATCATCATGGCTGCTGCCGTTGCTGACTTTCGCCCCGTACCCATTGCGATAGGTAAGTGGAAGAAGCGTGATGGTGCGCCCCAGGTGATCTTGGAGCCGACTGTGGACATCCTTGCTGACATCGCAAAGTCGAAGCGCCCATCTCAGGTCTTGGTTGGGTTTGCTGCGGAAACCGACGATGTGATCGCCAATGCACAAGTGAAGTTGCTGTCCAAGAACCTTGATTTGCTGGTGGCCAATGATGTGAGCGCCCCCGGAGTGGGATTTCAGCACGACACCAATGCTGTGACGCTGCTCACTCCCGCTACCGCACCGCGACAGGTGGCCCTCGCCGGCAAACACGAGATCGCCCGTGCCGTATTAGATAGCGTGGCGGAGATTCGTTCGCGGATCACATCTTCCCGTTCATAGGAGACAACGTGAGAAAGTTCACCTTCACATCGGAGAGCGTCACTGAAGGCCATCCCGACAAGATGGCTGACCAAGTGTCAGACGCAGTGCTTGACGCCATCTTGGCGCAAGACCCCAACAGCCGAGTGGCGTGTGAAACCCTTCTCACAACCGGTCTGTGCGTGGTGTCCGGTGAGATCACAACCGAGGCGTACGTCGATATCGCAAAGCTCGCGCGCGAAACCATCAACGGCATTGGTTATGACAATGCGAAGTTCGGTTTCGACGGAAACACCTGCGGTGTCGTTGTGGCACTTGATGCACAAAGCGCCGACATCGCACAAGGCGTTGACAAGTCTGAGGAGCTACGCGCAGGCAAGAGCGGTGAAGACTTGCTGAACAGCCAAGGTGCCGGCGACCAAGGAATGATGTTCGGATACGCATGTGACGAGACTCCCGATCTCATGCCGCTTCCCATCTGGCTTGCACATCGCTTGTCCGAGCGTCTCACGGACGTACGCAAGAGCGGACAAATTCCATACTTGCGTCCAGACGGCAAGACCCAAGTGAGCTTCGAGTACGAGAACGGGCGACCGGTTCGTCTCAACAACGTGCTCATCTCCACGCAGCACGGCGAGGGTGTCGATCGCGACACACAGATTCGTCCTGACCTCATCGAGCAAGTCATCATGCCGACCATTCCGTCACAGTTCGCTGGCGACAACCCGGAGATCTACATCAACCCAACTGGTCGGTTCGTGCTTGGCGGTCCACACGCCGATACCGGTCTCACCGGTCGCAAGATCATCGTCGACACGTACGGCGGCATGGGCCGTCACGGTGGTGGTGCCTTCTCGGGCAAGGATCCTTCAAAGGTCGACCGTTCTGCTGCGTATGCAGCACGTTGGGTGGCAAAGCATGTTGTTGCATCAGGTGCGGCCTCGCGCTGTGAAGTGCAAGTTGCGTACGCCATCGGTATGGCGCAGCCTGTCAGCATCCTCGTCGAAACCTTTGGCACGAACACCATCAGCGAAGAATCCATCGAAGATGCAGTTCGCGCAACGTTTGACCTGCGACCTGCGGCAATCGTTCGTGACCTGAACTTGAAGCGACCGATCTACAAGAAGACCGCTGCGTACGGTCACTTCGGTCGTGCGCTTCCGGAATTCACCTGGGAACAGCTCAGTCGCCTCGCCGAATTCAAGTCGGCCGCACGACTCTGACATCATCACCACTTCTCGTCGCACGGGTCGTGCCCGATGTGTCAGGAGTGGACAAGGTTTTTGATTACTCCGTACCTGAGAAATTTGCCGCTGTTCTCAATGTCGGCGACAAGGTGCGTGTCACGCTCAACAACCGCCGTGTCGGAGGTTGGGTAGTCGACATCAGCCAATCACAGTCGGGTTCGTATGAGTTGAGTCCGATCGTCTCGGCGTCTGGGGTGGGTGTCGTAGCCGACGTCGTACCTCTTACTCAGCAAGTGGCACGTCGATGGGGTGGTAGTTGGCGATCCGTTTTGGTGTCGGCATCGGCTCCGAAAGTGCGACTCGAGCGGGGTTCGGCAAGTAGGCGCACCAAGCGTCGTGCGAGCGAGGGCACCACTTCCGACAACGAAGCAGCGGGGCAATTGCCTGATGGTGACGTTCTCGTCGTCTCTCCTCCGTCGCGGTCTGTCATGTCACTCGTTGAGCAATGCGCTGTTGCAGGCCCGACATTGGTGGTGTGTCCGACGGTCAAGATGGCATTGAGAGGTGCTGCGTCACTGCGCCGCCGTGGTTTCTCTGTCGCTTCGTACCCCGATGATTGGTCCGAAGCCTTTGGCGGGGTCGATGTTGTCATCGGGCCACGCACGGCCGTCTGGGCGCCGTGTCCCGGACTCAGTGCCATCGTGGTGATCGATGAGCACGACGAAGCTCATTGGGAAGAGCGGGTGCCAACCTGGAACGCACTCGATGTAGCTCGTATGCGTGCAGCCACGAGTACAGCCCGTCTGGTGGCGACATCGACGTTCGGTTCCTTGAAGAGCCGCACTGCGTTTGCCCAGATTGTCCACGAAACAAGCAATAGACTGTGGCCCAAGATTGAGGTTGTCGATCTGCTCAACCCTGAGTTGACCGGTGGTCTGCGTTCGAATCTTCTGACAAGACCAGTACTTGAAATTGTTGGCAATGCAGGCACCGAAGTGTCGACGACGGTCATGGTTCTGAACGCAAAGGGTCGGGCGAGACTTCTTGCGTGTGTGTCGTGCAAGGAAACTCAACGGTGTGCGCACTGTGAGTCAGTGGTAGTTCAACGTGACGACGAGTTGTTTCATTGTCCGAAGTGTGATTCGACTCGCACGCCCATTTGTCAGAAATGCGGTCGCACATCATTTCGATTCGTTCGTCTCGGATCCACGAATGTGCGCGAACAGCTGAATGCATCGATGAAGGGGCGAGTTGTAAACGTGGAGGGCTACGAGGCAGGTCGAGGTGACATTGTCGTCGACACTGAGACGGCGTTGCATCGTGTCGACGAGGCAAGCACAGTGTGTTTTCTCGACATCGACTCAGAGCTCGAATCTGGTCGACTTGATGCCATCACTTCCACGCTGAGCTCTGTGGCGCGTGCGGCACGTTTGGTTGGTTCAAAGGGGCGAATCATCGTCCAGAGTCGCAATATCTCGCATCCTGTGCTCGTGGCTCTTGCTAGCGGGTTGCTCGATGACGTTCTTGACAAAGAGCTGGAGATGCGACGTTCATTGAATCTTCCTCCTTTCAGCCTCATCGTCGAGGCAACCGGTGAGGTCAATCGGTTGGATGACATACAACTACCGCTCGGATCTTCACTCGCCAAGATGTCATCTGACCGCGCTCTATTGCGTTTTGCCGATGATGAAGCGATGTGGGCAGTGCTGTCACAGGTGAAAGCAAGTGCGGGTCGCCACGTTCGCTTGGCTGTCGAGCCTTATCGTCAGTAGCCGCGCCCTAGCCGGCTTCGGTGGGGCGTGTGACATGGAGAAGTCGAAAGCCAGATCGACTTGAAACTCGATCACAGGTCAACCCACACGAGATGAGCCACTTCTGGAGCGAGTCGCTTCCGAGATTTTTGTGAACTATCAAACGGGCATAACCCGTTGGAGCCATGCGACCGAGCCACAACTTCAAAATTGCATGCAGCATTTCCTTGCCGCCACGAATTGGTGGGTTCGACCATATCCCTGCAAAGACGATGTCTGAAGGGACATCGTCTGGGAGGGCTATGACGATGTTGTGCAACCCGTTTGCCTCCGCATTCGTGCGACAAAGTTGCAGTGCTCGTTCGTTCACGTCGACTGCATAAATTGTGCGATCGGGAAACCTTGCTGCGAGGGCCATTGCGATTGGTCCTGCGCCGCAGCCGATGTCGAGTAGAGGCCCAGCTGGCAAGTCGGGAGTGCCGGTTAGCAACTGGTCGAGCAGTACTTTTGTTCCCTTGTCCAGATGTCCGTGGCTGAAGGTGCCCGTGTCGGTCGTGACGGTCATCTTGCCCTTCACAGTGCGCAGCGTGTAGCTGAGTGGACGGGAGGCAGATGCAGGCGAGGCCGAGAAATAGTGATCTGTTGAATTGTCGTCAGAGTCCTCTGGCGAAAGGTGTTGGTCGGGTGTCATGGTGCCTGCGCGAATCGAAGTCTGAGTGATCATCGGGCGAGTGACATTGCCCGTGGGTAGCCTGCCAGATATGGGTTACGACATCCGTACATATGGCGATCCTGTATTGGCCACGGTTGCTGCCACAGTCGACAACATCGACGGAAAAATCGTGCGACTTGCCGACTCGATGCTGCAGGCGATGTATCGCGCACCGGGGCTTGGTCTTGCTGCGCCGCAGATCGGCGTGCAGAAGCAAGTGTTCGTTTATGACGTTGAAGACGAGCCAACCGTTTTGGTGAATCCGACAATTGTTGAATCGTCTGGTGAGTGGGTCTATGACGAAGGTTGTCTCTCCATTCCTGGTCTGTATGTCGAAATGGTGCGCCCGAAAGAAGTGCTCTTGAGGGGCATCGACCTCGACGGCAACGAAGTTGAAATCGAAGCTGACGAGTTGCTGGCGCGATTATTTCAGCATGAGCTCGACCACCTGAACGGTGTGTTGATGTTTGACCGCATGAGTGACGACCAACGAAAGCGGGCACTCGCCGAGTACCGCAAGTTGCAAGATGACGCAGTTCCGCTCGGAGAAAGTCGCCGAATCAGTCTCGACTGACGCTCGGCTCACACGCATGCGCCGTCGCATTGTTTTTCTCGGTTCGCCTGCTGCAGCAGTAGTGGTTCTTGAAGCACTACACGCGGACGGACATGACATCGCACTCGTCGTCACTCGTCCGGATGCGCGTCGAGGTCGTGGTTCCGCCACCATTCCCACAGCCGTGAAGAAGTGGGCGCTCGACCACGATCTAGATGTCACAGATGATTTAACCCGAGTCAGTGAGTTTGCCGACGGCAACACTCTTGGTGTTGTCGTGGCCTACGGCCGCATCATCCCTGCAGATCTTCTAGCGAAGATGCACATGGTGAATGTCCATTTTTCGCTTCTTCCAAGATGGCGAGGTGCGGCGCCCGTTGAACGAGCGATACTCGCTGGTGACACCCGCACTGGGGTGTGCATCATGGACGTCGAGAAAGGCCTCGACACCGGCGCCGTCCATGCGACTGCTGAGACCACAATCATGGACACCGACACAACAACGTCGCTGACAGAGCGGTTGGCTCACATGGGAGTAGAACTCCTGCTGGAGGTGTTACGTGGCGATCTTGTGAACGCAGTGGAACAAGATGGTGAGGCAACGTATGCCCACAAGGTCGAAAAGAGCGAACATGTCATCGACTGGGTTTCCTCTTGTGTGCACGTCGCGCGGCAAGTACGGGCACTCCCAGCGCTCACTTTTTTGAGTGGGAAACGACTTCGCGTTCTCGAATGTGAAGTGGCAGACGACCAGCTGGCAGACAATCGAGACGGACAAGAAGTCACCGAGCAGCCTGGAACTCTTGATGCGACCGGCCGAGTCACCTGTGCCTCCGGAAGTGTGATTCTTCGACGAGTGCAACCAGAAGGTCGTTCATCGATGTCTTTTCGTGAGTGGGTGAATGGCTCCTCTGTGTCGTTCCCCGTCGTTCTTGGGGTCTGACCAGTTACACAATCAATGACCAGTCACAACCCTGCAGTGTGGCGATACGGTTTGGGACATGTCGGAACCAGTTTTCCTCGCCAAGGTGCTCACGGTGAGCGACGGGGTGATTGCCGGAACCCGCGAAGACACATCTGGCGTCGCGTTGGTAGAGACGCTGATTGCACACGGTGCAGAAGTGGTGGAACACCGCGTGTGTAGTGACGGCGAAGAGGTGGTCGCGCATGCACTTATCGATCTCAGTCGTGACTTCAATGGCGTCATCGTCACAACGGGCGGCACCGGATTTGCGCCGCGGGACCAAACGCCAGAGGGCACAAGAAGCGTGATTGAGCGTGAGGCACCCGGCCTTGCTGAAGCAATGCGTCTCGTGAATCCGCTCGGTCGACTCTCGCGCGGAGTGGCCGGAACGCGCGGTCAAGCAATCATTGTCAACGCCCCGGGCTCACCGCGTGGCTGTGTTGAGCAACTACTCGCCGTCATTGATGTGCTGCCACATGCGGTGGCACTGCTCGCCGATCAGCCCACACGGCATTGACCTCTCCTTAATTCGTGGGAGAGGCGAGCGCCACATCGGTAGCCTCAAGACCGTGCTACGCATCGTCGTTCCAAAGGGGTCTCTCGAAAAGGCAACGTTTGAGTTGTTCGAGGCAGCGGACCTTCGCATCGTGCGGTCGTCGTCTGCCGATTATCGAGCATCCATCGATGACCCGCGGGTGGTCGACGTTCGCATTCTGCGACCTCAGGAAATTCCCATGTATGTGGCTGAGGGACTGTTCGACCTCGGCATCACTGGTCGAGATTGGATCGCCGAGACCGGCAGCAACATTCAATCGCTTGGCGAACTGAAGTATTCAAAGGCCACCGACAACCCTGTACGCATCGTCGTGGCCGTAGCGGGCGACTCCCCAGCACAGTCAGTAGCCGATCTTTCTGACGGAGTGCGTGTCACCACTGAGTACCCGCGTTTGACCGAAGCGTTCTTTCGAGAGCGTGGCGTCTCTGCTGATGTTCGTCTTAGCTACGGCGCGAGCGAAGCTAAAATCCCAGACATCGCCGACTGCGTGGTGGACATCACGGAGACCGGACGAGCACTGAGAGCGGCAGGACTGCGCGTCATCGACACCATGCTCACGTCGTACACCGAACTCATCGCGAACCCAGCGTCGTATGCCGACACAGAGAAGCGTCACGCGATGGAGCAGTTGCTCACGTTGTTGAACGGAACACTCGAGGCTCGGGGCAAGGTTCTCATCAAGTTGAACGTCGCCGACGGAAATCTCGAAGCGGTACTCAAGGTGCTTCCAGCGGCAAAGTCGCCAACGGTGTCGCGGCTTGCTTCCGGCGACTATGCAGTCGAATCTGTCGCCGAGAAGCGCACCATCAATACGCTGATTCCCGCACTCAGTGATGTGGGCGCAACAGACTTGCTCGAGATTCCGATCTCAAAAATCGTCCACTGAGTCACGCATGGTGTCATCGTCAGTGTCGTCGAGCCGCCACCTAGGTCGTGTCGTCAGCTTTGACGAGGCGAGTGGTTTGGGAATAGTCGCAGACGCCGGCGGAGAGTCCCACAGGTTTCATTGCATATCGATTGCTGACGGGACTCGAACCATTGCTGTCGGAACACACGTCTCTTTTGTTCTTGCGAGTCGCCATGGCGACGTCGAGGCAATTGACGTCGTTTATGCTGACGGCGATGCGCAGCGGTGAGTTCTTGAATGGCCGCTGAGGGCCGCTCTGAGGTGTCGATACACACCTTCTACGCAGAGCACTACGAGACCATCGATGCCGGGGGAGCACTCGGAACCTTCCATCGCATCACGCACCGTTCGCTCGAGCGCGGTCTTCGAAAGAAGAAATTCAGCCGAGTACTGGAAGTGGGCGCAAACAAGGGTGAGCACGTGCAGTTCGTGCGTCATGACTTTGACTCCTATGTGTTGTCAGACTTTCGACTGCCGGCTGAAGAAATCGCCAGTCTCAATGATCCGCGATTCACCTACCGTCAAGCTGATGTGCAACATTTGCCGTTCGACGACAACTCCTTTGATCGCACCGTCGTCACCTGCGTGTTGCACCACACGAGCCACCCTGGCCTTGCAGCAAGCGAAATTCGTCGCGTGACGGCGCCCGGTGGGGTGATGTCGATTCTTCTTCCGTGCGATCCTGGTCTTGCGTATCGCGCGGCGTGGAAGAACTCCTCAGGGCGAGCACTTCGAAAAAGAGGTGTGGTGGATCCGTATCTCGTTCACGCGGAAGAGCATCCGCAGCACTTTGCCGGTCTGGCGGCGCACTTACGCGCTGCATTTGCACAGGACAGCGTGACGGTGCGGTGGTGGCCATTGCCGGTTCCGACATGGAATCTGAATCTGTACACCGTGTGGCATGTGGTGAAGTCACAAGACTGATGTCGTGAGACGACATGCATCTGAACGTCGTCGACGAAGAATCGTCAGCTGAACTTGTTCAGCCTTTGGCCCCTTTGATTTGCACGAACGCCAAGCGAATATTGGAAAGCGCCGTGGAGAGCGTGTCGTGTTCTGGCCCAAGTCGAGTGCCAAGTCCTTCGACTAGGCACGCCACCGCGTCAATTGCCAATGCGGCTTCGGCTAGTCGCGGGGGTTCGGCAGACAGGTGAATTGCAGCCAATTCGTACAGGCCCATCACGTGGTTCACCACAACCACCTCGGGTGGCACATCAGCAAGGCGCCGACGGGCGTCGGCAAGCGCCTCAGCACCTTCGGCCACTGCATCGGCGGCGTCGGAATGTGAATGGGTGTCGTCGGGCGTCACGGGGCGGTACCCTACAGGTCGCCATACATACGAAGTGGGGCTCGGTCCCTGGTCTCTCCATAGAGGTCAGAATCGCTAGCCCCCACCTAGTCACTTTCGGGCGGTTTATCCGCCACGTGAACTGGGTCGAGAATTCACGCGCGGTTACTCCTGCGCCGTGCCTTCTGCTTCGCACGTGAGGTCGACGAAGAGAAGGAGGGCGAAGCCCATTGCAGACAAGTAGGCAGCCATAGCAACGCCGACGAGCGAACCCCGCTACAACGAGCGCATCAGAGCGCGCGAGGTTCGTGTCATCGGTCCCGATGGAAGTCAGGTCGGAATCCGTGCGACGGCCGATGCTCTCACTCTTGCGCAGGAACTTGATCTCGATCTGGTCGAGGTGGCGCCATTGGCGAATCCGCCAGTGTGCCGCATCATGGATTACGGCAAGTTCCGGTACGAAGAGGCGCAGAAGCAAAAGGAATCGCGCAAGAAGACCAGCCACATCACCATCAAAGAAGTGAAGTTCAGGCCAAAGATCGGCAAGGGCGACTTCGACACGAAAGTTCGTCACATGCACGACTTTCTGAACGATGGACACAAGGTGAAGGTGACTCTCCAATTCCGTGGGCGAGAAGTCGCTCACCCCGAACTTGGGTCTCGCATCCTCGATGCGGTGCTCGAAGAGTTGGGACCGTTGGCGAAGGTAGAGACCCAAGCGCGGCTTGAGGGAAGGAACATGACGATGGTCTTGGTTCCAGACCGCAAGTCGAGCAAGAAGTCCGACAACGATTCGAAGACCAGTCAGAACAACGAAGAAAGGCAATCCGATGCCAAAAATGAAGACCAGCAAGACAGCGGCGAAGCGGTTTAAGAAGACCGGTTCGGGCAAGCTGCGCCGCCAGCAGGCGAATCGCCAGCACTTGTTTGAGAAGAAGCCGAGCTCACGTACACGCCGTCTCGACGGCTATGTCGACGTGCACTCCGGTGACGAAAAGAAGATCAAGCGTCTCCTCGCAGAGCGCTGAGCAAGAACGACATTCTGAGAAAGGAGCCAACACATGGCACGCGTCAAGAGGGCGGTACACGCCCGCAAGAAGCACAGAGCGGTACTCGAAAAGGCCAAGGGTTACTACGGCAACAAGAGTCGGTCGTTCCGCGCAGCGAATGAACAGGTACTTCACTCCGGTCAGTACGCATTCCGTGACCGCCGCGCAAAGAAGGGCGAATTCCGCAGTCTGTGGATTCAGCGCATCAATGCAGCGTGCCGTCAGAACGACATGAGCTACAGCCGATTCATTGCCGGATTGAATGCCGCCGGAGTCGAGGTCGATCGCAAGATCCTCGCCGACATCGCAGTGCGCGACGCCGAGGCGTTTGCCAAACTCGTCGCCACGGCAAAAGGCGCGCTCAACTGAGCGGACACAACTTGTCCTCGTCGAACCCACGGGTTCGCGAACTGCGGCGCCTCATCGGGCGCCGCAGTTCTCGTTATGACGCAGGTCGATTCATCGTGGAAGGGCCCGGGCTCATTTGTGATGCGTTCGACGCAGGTTGGAATGTGCTCGAGGTGTATGTCCGCGAAGGAGTGGATGACCCACTCGATGGCGCAGTTGATTGCAGCTCTCTCGACGGCAAGACCTTCGATTCAGTCAGTGACACCGTGTCGCCTCAAGGAGCGCTTGCTGTTGTTGAAATGCGTGACGCAAGTGTTGATGCGGCCGCCTCAGCTGATTCCTGGAGCGTTGTGCTTGAAGATGTCTCGGATCCTGGAAACATGGGAACCATCATCAGGAGTGCAGAAGCTTCGGGTTGTGGGCACATCGTGCTGGTGGGTGACTGCGTTGATCCCTATTCGCCAAAAGTCGTGCGGTCGTCTGCTGGGGCACTGTTTCATGTGCCGATAACTGTGGGGGCGACGTGGTCCGATGTCACCAGAGCCTCAGCGCGCATTGTCGGTACTACGTCGCACGACTCAATCGGCTCGATGAATGTGACATCCATCTACGACGTCAACATGGGCGGGTCGCTCGCCTTGGTGTTCGGAAACGAGGCGCACGGCGTCTCCGTCGCTGCGCCTGTGACTGAATGGGTCACCATTCCACATGTGGGCCGCTCAGAGAGTCTGAACGTCGCCATGGCTGCAACAGTGATGTGCATGCATGTTGCTCGCAGCCGAATGGAAATGGTCTCACGACGCCAACAAGGCGGGGAGTAGCGTCTTTCCCGCATGGGTTCGCAGTCAGGTGACATTTCCTCCGCACTGAAAGAGGCGCTCGCGTCCCTCGGTACCGCAGAGTCTCCAGAGGCGGTGCGGTCGATTGTGTCTCAGGCGGTCGGCAAGAAGGGCTCGCTCGGAGCACTCAAGTCCTCGCTCGGGTCCATCGCTGACATCGAGCAGCGCAAGCAAGTGGGCGCCGCCATCAACGCCGCCATGACAGAACTCACACACGCGGCTGATGCGCGAATCTCTGAAATGTCGACCGCAGAGTTGCTGAGCA
>VGCD01000031.1 GCA_016870215.1 Actinomycetota bacterium | reverse complement strand
GACAGCCACAAGCGAGCTCTCGCCAACGGTCGCACCGAAGGTCGCATCAGCTGGCAAGCATGGACCGAGTTTGGCGTGCCGCCGGTTGTGCTGAAGAAGGCCGGCATCACACCGGAGTGAACTCATTTGAGGTGATCAAGCGCCTCGACTGCTCGTGATGCGTATCGCAACACACGCTTCATATCGAATGCTTCATCGAGTTGCGCGCTCGTCAAGCCAAGCGATGAGTTCTGCTCGAGCACAGAGCGAAATGACCGCGACTCAGCCATAGCTTTCGACGCAGCATCTTGAACGATGCGATACGCATCATCACGTGTTGCACCCGCTTCCACGAGTTTCAATAACACCGACTGCGAAAACACGACACCATTCAACAACTCAAGATTCACGCGCATCTTCTCTGTGTCAACTTCGAGACCCGCGATGAGTCGCACCATGCGACGCAACATGTAATGAGTGGCCAAAGATGCATCGGGCAACACGATGCGCTCAGCCGAAGAGTGCGAGATGTCGCGCTCGTGCCACAACGCCACGTCTTGCAAACCAACAGTGAGATGTGAGCGCACTACTCGCGACAAGCCAGTGATGGTCTCGGCAGCAATGGGGTTGCGCTTATGTGGCATTGCAGATGAACCTTTTTGCCCTGACTTGAAGCCTTCGCGCACCTCACCCACTTCTGTTCGTTGCAAGTGTCGCAGTTCGACTGCGATGGACTCGAGCGTCGTGGCTGTTGAAGCACACGCCCAGAGGTACTCAGCGTGGCGATCGCGCGCAATCACTTGGGTTGCCGGCACAGGAATAAGACCCAAGTAATCTGCAACGTGCGCTTCGACATCGGGTGTGATGTTCGAGTACGTACCGACCGCACCGGAAAGCTTGCACACCGCGATATTGGCCCGCGCTTCCATCATGCGCTGACGATCACGATCCAACTGCAATGCCCACAAGGCAACTTTCGCGCCGAACGTTGTTGGCTCAGCATGAATGCCGTGAGTACGCCCGATCATGGGGGTGTCTCTGTGAGCACGAGCAAGTTCGATGAGTGCTTCGATGAGATCTGACTGGGCCTCAATCAACAAGTCGGCAGCATCCCGCAACGCCCAACACTGTGCAGTGTCGACAACGTCGGTGCTCGTGAGCCCGTGGTGCAGCCACGCGCCGTGTGGCATGCCGACTTTTTGTTGCAGCACATCAACAAACGCAGCCACATCATGGTCGGTGACACGTTCGCGCTCGGCAACCTCACGCACAAATGCAGAATCAACTGTTGGGGCATGTACTCGACAGGCTGCAGCGTGATCAGAAGAGGCAATACCAACACTTGCAAGCGCCTCAAGCACCGTCACTTCAACTTCCACCCAACGCTGCATGCGTGCTTCATCCGTGAAGATGGCAGCCATGTCCGGCAATGAATATCTCTCAATCATGCCGTCACCTTCACATCGTCGCGAACGATGACAGCATCGCGCTCAGGGCCAATTCCGATGATGCTCACTGGAATCCCGGTCGCACGCTCGACGATGCGCACCAACGCACGCGCGCTCTCGGGAAGATCTTTGAATCGAGATACACCTCTCAACGATGTTTTCCACCCGGGCAATGATTCATACACCGGTTCCACATCATCCAAGAGTTCGCTGCGGTCTGGATAGCCGGTGAGCAGCACACCATTTAGTTTGTATCCGACACACACCTTCACTTCGTCAAAAGTATCGAGCACATCGAGTTTGGTGAGCGCGATGTCGGTGATTGAATTCACTCTCACTGCATGCTTCAACATGACGGTGTCGAGCCACCCAGTTCTGCGACGACGGCCAGTCACCGTGCCGAACTCACGACCGATGTCGACCAACTTGTCACCCAACTCGTCAGTGAGTTCGGAGGGAAACGGTCCAGACCCGACACGAGTGGTGTACGCCTTAGCAATTCCGACGATGCGCGTCATGTCTCGCGGACCAAGTCCGGTACCAGCAGCTGCACCGCCAGATGTTGGGTTGGACGACGTCACGAACGGATAGGTGCCGTGATCAATGTCAAGAAACGTTGCTTGTGCACCCTCCAACAAAATGTTCTTCTTTGCGTCTTTGGCGTCGTGCAGAACATTCACTGTGTCGGCGATGTACGGAACAAGTCGGGTACCCAGCGCAACAAACTGCTTCACGACAACTTCGACATCGATTGGTTCACCACCGAACATTGAAATTTCTTTTTGTGCAGCAACGGCACGCTCACGAACCTGAGTCTCGAACGACCGGGGGTCAAGCACCGCTCCGGCACGAATACCGACACGACGCACTTTGTCGGCATACGCCGGTCCGATGCCTTTCAATGTCGTGCCGATCTTCCCATCGCCGCGTCCAGACTCTATAGCCGCATCTATGGCCTGATGCCAAGGGAAGATGAGGTGTGCTTGGCTCGACACCTTCAGACGAGCACAGCTGACGTAGCGACCCTCGAGTGAATCGATTTCCTTGAACAGCGTGGGCAAGTCGACAACAACTCCATTTCCTATGACAGGTGTGACCGTGTCATAGAGCACGCCGCTTGGAATGAGTTGAAGGGCGTAACGCTCGCTTCCAACAACGACAGTATGTCCGGCGTTGTGACCACCCTGGTAGCGCACCACGAAATCTTGCGAGGCGGCGAGAAGATCAATGACCTTGGCCTTGCCTTCATCACCCCACTGGGTACCGACGACTGTGGTGACGGGCATGAACGCTCCTCCTTCGGAACGTAAGTGAACTCTAGCGGCAAACGGTTGTAATTCGGCTCAAGCACCGCGACACCGAACGGTAGGTTTTCCATCGGTGACAGCGGTTCTACGACGCCATGTGTGGTCAGCACTCACAGAAGACCAGCGCGATGCGCTGTGTCGACGCGGTCTGGACGACATCTTCGACGAAGGTCTCCGCAACTCAATCGCTGCGCTGATCGACGACGTGCGTGTACGCGGTGATCAGGCGGTGTGCGACGCACTGGCCACGCACGATGGCATCTCGCTGAACCCAGACCAATTACGCGTGTCTGATGACGACATCGACAGCGCCACTGTGAGTGGCGACACAGAAAACGCCTTGCGTGTCGCTATTGACAACATTCGCCGATTCAACGATGCGCTGCTCGCCCGCCTCTCCGATTGGTCGATCGAGATTCAGCCAGGCCTCACGGCCGGAGAGAAACTGTCACCCATTTCAAGTGCGGGCCTGTTTGTGCCAAGCGGCAAGGCCAGCTACCCCTCTGTTGCGTATCAACTTGGTGTTCCGGCCGTTGTCGCCGGTGTTCCAAAAGTTGCAGTTGTTGTGCCGCCTGTTCCAGGTGGTCACGGTGAGGTTGACCCGGCCGTGTTGGTGGTGTGTCGCATGCTCGGGTTACGCGACGTGTTTCGCGTCAACGGACCTGCCGGCATCGCTGCGCTTGGTTTCGGCACGAACACCATTCCTCGTGTGAGAAAAGTTGTCGGGCCAGGCAGCCCGGCCGTAACCATCGCGCAAGTCGAAATGCAACGTCATGGTGTGGCAACGATGATGTTGCTCGGACCAACCGAAAGCTTGGTTATCGCAGACGACTCTGTGCGCGCCGACTTGTTGGCTGCTGACTTGTTGATTGAGGCCGAGCACGGCACCGACAGCACGGTTGTGCTGGTCACCGATTCCACGGCACTCATCGAAGCTGTCGAGTCTGAACTTGTGAGGCAACTTGCTGACCTGCCAACACAGCGTGCCGAAGCAGCACGTGCATCACTTGGCGTGAATGGTGGAGTGGTACTTGTTGACACTCTTGACACCGCAGTTCAAGTCGCCAACAAATTCGCCGCAGAACACTTGCAAGTTGCAGTCACTGCTTCGAGGGCTGACGAAGTTGTTGGTGGAATAGTCAATGCCGGTGAAATTCTGGTCGGTCAACACACGCCCTTTAGTGCAGCCAACTTCGTCATCGGATGTCCTGCGTCTTTACCAACGAGCGGATTTGCCCATGTGTCCTCTGGCATCACAGTCGAAACGTTCATGAAGCGCACAGCAGTCGCACAAGCAAACAAATCCGCACTTAAGGCACTGTCACCTGCGATTACTGCATTGTCAGATCATGAAGGCTTTCCGGCACACGGGAACGCCATCCGTCGCCGACTCAGCTGAGTGCAATTGTCTCAACTGACGTCACTGACAACTCATCACCGTCAACATCAACTCGCACTGCACCGTGTTCTGACACTTTGCCCTCGAGAATCAACACCGCTGATGGGTCGGCAATTTCTTTCTGAATGAGTCGCTTGAGTGGTCGAGCACCAAAGATGGCGTCGTAACCTTCTTCTGCCAACCACACTCGCGCTGCCGGAGTGACCTGCAGGGTGATACGACGTGTGGCCATGCGATCGACCAGATGTTGCAGTTGAATTTCGACGATTGCTCCGAGGTCTTCTTTTTCGAGCGAACGGAAACGCACGATTTCATCGATGCGATTGACGAACTCTGGTCGGAAATAGTCGATCGGCTCACCAGGCAAGTTGCTGGTCATGATCAACACGACATTGGTGAAGTCGACGGTTCGTCCTTGACCATCGGTGAGACGGCCGTCATCGAGCACCTGCAACAACACGTTAAACACGTCGGGGTGAGCCTTTTCCACTTCGTCAAGTAACACCACGCTGTAGGGACGTCGCCGAACTGCTTCAGTGAGTTGGCCACCTTCGTCGTAACCGATGTATCCAGGGGGTGCGCCGATAAGTCGGCTCACCGAGTACTTCTCCATGTACTCAGCCATATCGATACGCACCATGGCGCGCTCGTCATCGAACAAGAATTCCGCGAGTGCCCGTGCGAGCTCGGTTTTACCCACACCGGTTGGACCAAGGAACATGAACGAACCGATGGGACGATTCGGGTCGGACAAACCGGCACGACTGCGGCGAATGGCATTGGCAACTGCCGTCACTGCATCGTTCTGCCCGACAATGCGCTGGTGCAACAGATCTTCAAGATGCACCAACTTGTGCATCTCTCCTTCCATCAAGCGACTGACAGGAACACCAGTCCACTTCGACACCACTTCGGCAATGTCTTCAGCGTCGACTTCCTCTTTCAACATGCGATTGTTGGTCTGCAACTGATCAAGGTGTGACGTTGCGTCGGAAATGCGCTTCTCTAGCTCAGGAATGCGGCCGTATCGCATCTCGGCAGCTTTCTCGAGGTCTTGTTCGCGCTCGACTGCAGTGCGCAACGACTCAAGCTCCTCTTTTAGACTTCGAATAGCGGCAATGGCCTCACGCTCGGCATTCCAATGGCCCTTCATCTCTTCGACTTGAATTTGAAGACGCTCGAGCTCTTCGGTGAGTGATTCAAGGCGTTCTTTCGAGGCCACGTCGGTCTCTTTTTCGAGCGCCACTTTCTCGATTTCAAGTTGAAGAATGCGACGCTGCACGATGTCGATCTCTGTCGGCAGAGAATCAATTTCGATGCGCAACTTGCTTGCAGCTTCGTCAACCAAGTCGATGGCCTTGTCAGGAAGGAATCGATTGGTGAGATACCGGTTCGACAACACCGCAGCACTCACGAGTGCCGTGTCTTGAATACGCACACCATGGTGCACTTCGTATCGCTCCTTCAAGCCACGCAAAATCGCGATGGTGGCTTCGACTGTTGGTTCACCCACGTACACCTGTTGGAAACGACGCTCGAGGGCTGGGTCTTTCTCGACGTACTTGCGATACTCATCGAGTGTCGTTGCACCAATCATGCGCAGTTCACCACGAGCAAGCATCGGCTTGATCATGTTGCCCGCGTCCATCGCGCCTTCTGCACCACCGGCACCAACCAAAGTGTGCAACTCGTCAACGAAGGAAATGATCTCGCCCTGCGCGTCGGTGATTTCCTTCAGCACCGCCTTCAATCGCTCTTCAAACTCACCGCGATACTTCGCGCCAGCGAGCATCGAACCAAGGTCAAGGCTCACCAGTCGCTTTGTCTTCAACCCCTCTGGTACGTCGCCGTCTGCGATACGCCGTGCGAGTCCTTCGACAATCGCCGTCTTACCGACGCCGGGCTCTCCGATCAGCACGGGATTGTTCTTGGTACGTCGTGACAACACCTGAATGACACGTCGAATCTCTTCATCACGGCCGATGACGGGGTCGATCTTGCCTTCACGAGCACGTGCCGTGAGATCGACTCCGTAGCGTTCGAGAGCCTGGAATTGAGATTCAGGGTCTTGGCTGGTGACACGGTGCGACCCACGAACGTCGCGCAACGCCTGCAACAGCTCTTCGCTGCCCACACCAACCCGTTGATTCATCGCTAACAACAAGTGCTCGACCGACAAGAAGTCGTCGTGCAGGTCTTTGCGTGCAGATTCGGCATTCGCGAAGACATTCGCCAACTCGCGATTCATTCGAGGTTCATCGCCACCAGTGGTGCGCGGCAACTTCTTGATTGCCTCGTCTGCGCGCTCTCGCAACATTCCTGGAGCAATTCCGAGCTTTGTGAGCACAGGAGTCACCACCGTTTCGGGTTGCGACAGCAATGCGACCATCACGTGATCGGGCGTCACCTCGGGGTTGCCCATTGATCGCGCAGTGTCACCTGCTGCAGCAACAGCTTCTTGGGTTTTGGTGGTCCATTTTTTCGGGTCGAGTGCCATGTGGGGGTCTCCTTGGGCGGTCAGGAGTGTTGATCAAAAATTGACGGACGTTGTCCGAACACTGCGATTGCTTGGCGCAACGGAACGAGATCGCGTCGCACGCGACGCTCTGCGTTTGCGGTTGCTTCTTCCGCTGCACGACGCAAGTGCTCAACTTCATGTCGTAAGCGTTCGACTTCTGCTTCGAGCGACATGACGTGGCGGATGCCCTCTAGGTTCATGCCCAACTCGGCAAGTTCTGCGATGCGACGCAGACGCGAAATATCGGCATCGCTGTATCGACGATTACCACCTGCTGTGCGCGCCGGTGACAACAACCCGCGACGTTCATAGATACGCAGCGTCTGCGGGTGCACCCCGGCAAGTTGAGCGGCCACTGAAATGACGTACACAGCTTGTTGTTCGTGTCTCATGACGCGCCCGCCTTTTGTGCGCGTGGGTTACGCAACACATCGGCTAGTTGTTCAACAACTTTCTGCTCTTCTTCATTCAATGATGTAGGTATCACCACATCTACTGTGACGATGAGATCACCGGTCATCTTGTCAGTAACAATTCCCTTGCCTTTAACGCGGTGACGTGATCCCGACTGTGTTCCGGCCTTCAATCGCAAACTCACATCGCTACCGTCAAGTGTGGGAACAGAGATTGTCGACCCAAGCGTCGCTTCGGTGAAAGACACAGGTACACGCACAGTCAAGTTCACCCCGTCGCGACCAAACACCGGGTGTGGTGCGACATTGCATTCAACAAACAAGTCCCCTGTGGGCCCACCATTTCGACCAGGTGCTCCGCGTCCCTTCAGGCGGATGCGTTGACCATCGCTGACTCCTGCAGGTATGCGCACTTTCACTTCGCGCGGTCGATGTTCGATACCGCTTCCCCGACAAGTGGAGCAGGCATGTTCGATGATGACGCCGCGACCACCACACGACGTGCACGGGTTGGACATCGCGAAAAAACCTTGGTTGTTCGCCACTGACCCACGTCCGGCGCATGCACCACACGTTTTCGGTGAAGTGCCTGGTCGTGCACCAGAGCCGTTGCACGACGTGCACTGTGAATCGGCGGTGAGATGCAGCGACGTGGTGAGACCATGTGCCGCGTCGACAAAGTCGAGCGTCAACTTCGCTTCAATATCTCCCCCACGCTGCGGTCCGACGCCGGCTCCACCGCGCTTTCCGCGACCAAACATCTGCCCGAGAAGATCACCAAGGCCATCACCGGTGTCGAAGTTGAACGTTTGGCCACCAGGCCCGGCAAAACCACCCATCGGACCCATGCGACGAACGTCGTCGTATTCCTTGCGGCGTGTTTCATCACCAACGACGTCGTATGCGGCAGAGATCTCCTTGAAGCGTTCTTCTGCTTGCGCATTTCCGGGGTTGGCATCGGGATGGAACTCGCGGGCGAGTCGGCGATACGCCTTCGTGATGTCCTTCTGCGATGCCGTTGACGACACGCCAAGGACCGCGTAGTAGTCCTTCTCGAACCACTCGCGCTGGGCAGCCATGTTGACTAGCCCCTCACCTTGACCATCGCGGCGCGCAACACTTTGCCCTTCCAGCGATATCCGGTGCGCATGACTTCGACGACAATCGGCTCGGAGCCATCACCCGGTTCACTGGCAACTGCTTCGGCAAGCGACGGATCAAATGGCTTATCGAGCAAGTCGACAGCTTCAAGACCTTGTTTTTGAAGTGAGCCGATGAGCGCACTCCACACAGGTTCGACACCTTCGACACCATGTGAGAACGCCGCCTCACACGCATCGAGCACTGGCAGCAACGCTTCGACCACCCTGCCGGTGGCCCGGTCAACTTCGTCGGCCTGGGTGGTGGCGACGCGCTTCTTGTAATTCTCGAAATCAGCTTGCAGACGCAAGGCGATGTCTTTGAACTCGTCACGTTCGGCGAGCAATGCATCAATGTCGTGTTCAACGACTTCTGATGCATCGTCTGTGGTGACAGCCGGTACTTCGTCTGTGTCGGTCGGTTCGTCGACCATCTCAGCATCCATGGTGCGCTACCGAATCACTTCTCATCAACGATTTCGGCGTCGACAATCTCATCGTCGTTCATCGAACCAGCACCAGATGCAGACGTGCCAGCGGCGTTCGAGTCACGAGCTGCTGCTTCGTACAACTTCTGGCTGAACGCTTGGCTTGCCGACATGAGGCCTTCGGTGGCGGTCTTGATGGCTTCGACATCTGTTCCTGCGATTGCCGTCTTCAATTCGCTGAGCGGACCTTCAACTGCGTTCTTTTCGTCGGCGGACACCTTGTCACCTTGCTCTCGCAGCACCTTTTCGGTTTGGTACACGAGAGAGTCAGCGTTGTTACGCACCTCGGCCTCTTCGCGACGACGGCGATCTTCCTCGGCATGTGCCTCGGCATCTTTCACCATCTTGTTGATGTCGTCTTTGTTCAGCGATGACTGACCGGTGATAGTCATGGACTGTTCCTTGTTGGTGGCGCGGTCCTTCGCCGACACATGCACGATTCCGTTTGCGTCGATATCGAAGGTGACTTCGATCTGTGGCACACCACGAGGTGCAGCTGGCAAATCAACGAGCTGGAACTTACCGAGTGTCTTGTTGTAACTGGCCATTTCACGCTCGCCCTGCAACACGTGAATTTCCACCGACGGCTGATTGTCATCTGCCGTGGTGAACACTTCGGTGCGGCGTGTGGGAATAGTGGTGTTGCGCTCAATGAGACGAGTCATCACGCCACCTTTTGTTTCGATACCAAGTGAAAGTGGTGTCACGTCGAGGAGCAGAACGTCTTTGACATCGCCCTTCAACACGCCTGCCTGAATGGCCGCACCAACGGCAACAACTTCGTCAGGGTTCACCGACTTGTTCGGCTCTTTCCCGGTCAGCGACATGACGAGGTCTTGCACCGCCGGCATACGCGTGGAACCACCAACCAAGATGACGTGGTTGATTTGGCCCTTGGTGAGACCAGCATCTTTGATGGCCTGCTCGAATGCGATGCGACAACGCTCAATGAGATCAGCGGTCATCTCCTGGAACTTCGCACGCGACAGTGTTTCGTCGAGGTGCAACGGGCCTTCAGCTGTTGCGGTGATGAACGGCAAGTTGATTTGCGTCTGTTGAACCTGTGACAGTTCGATCTTCGCCTTTTCCGCAGCTTCCTTCAGACGCTGCGTCGCCATGCGGTCTTGTGCAAGGTCGATGTTGTGCGCTGACTTAAATTGCTGCACCAACCAATCGATGATGCGTTGGTCCCAGTCGTCACCACCGAGGTGAGTGTCACCGTGAGTACTCTTCACTTCGAAGACGCCGTCGCCAATTTCCAACACCGACACGTCGAAGGTTCCGCCGCCGAGGTCGAACACCAATACCGTCTCGTCTTGTGATGCTTTGTCGAGTCCGTAGGCGAGTGCTGCCGCGGTTGGCTCGTTGATGATGCGCAACACTTCTAGGCCGGCAATTTGCCCAGCTTCTTTCGTTGCGGTCCGCTGTGCGTCGTCGAAATACGCAGGCACAGTGATAACTGCTTGTGTGACAGTGTCGCCCAAGTACGCCTCGGCATCACGCTTCAACTTCATGAGTGTGCGTGCACTGATTTCTTGTGGCGTGTACTGCTTGCCGTCGATGTCGTCGGACTTCCAGTTCTCGCCCATGTGGCGCTTCACGCTGCGGAAGGTGCGGTCGGGGTTGGTGATTGCCTGGCGCTTGGCCACTTCACCCACCAGCACTTCGCCGGTCTTCGAGAAGGCCACGACGGACGGGGTGGTGCGGGCACCTTCAGAGTTGGGAACCACGACCGGATCACCGGCTTCAAGGAAGGCCACCACTGAGTTGGTGGTTCCGAGGTCGATACCGACTGCTTTTGCCATGGGGGGTCTCCGTTTTTTCGTGGTGCTGGTTTCTTGTCCTGCTGGGTCAGGGGGTCACGCAGCAGGGGTTGTGTCGTCAGAATACGGTCACCGCATGAACTTGGCAACTTCTGTGTCATAAAACCTGAGTGATAGTGACTCAAGTTTGTACCTGCCCCCTCACCACCGCCATTTCAGTGGCTCTGGTGGCCCAGACCTACGATGGGCTTGTGGTCGGCTCTCTCGTCATCTTGCGCCATGGTCAAAGCACTTGGAACCAGCTCAACCTGTTTACTGGCTGGCACGACGTGCCGCTGTCGGCCCAAGGCGAGGCAGAGGCCAAGGCCGCCGGGGTCACCATGGCCGCAAAGGGCCTGGTGTTCGACGTGGCTCATACCTCGTTACTCACTCGTGCTGTGCTCACCTGCCACCTCGCACTGCAGGAAATGGGGCAGGTCTGGTTACCGGTCCAGCGCGATTGGCGTCTGAACGAACGGCATTACGGGGCGCTGCAAGGTCTCGACAAGAAGGCCACCGTCGAAAAGCACGGTGCTGATCAAACTCACCTGTGGCGTCGCAGTTTTGATGTGCCACCCCCACCAGTCGCAGACGACAGTCCTGAGCATCCACGCAATGACGCGCGCTATCGGTTCGTCGACCGAGGGGCTCTGCCAGCTACCGAGTGTCTGAAAGATGTGGTCGCGCGAGTGATGCCGTACTTCCATGCTGAAGTGGTACCCCAGTTGAAGGTTGGCATGAACGTGTTGATCACTGCCCATGGCAATTCGTTGCGCGCGTTGCTGATGCAACTTGAGAACGTCTCCGAAGCAGACATCGCCGACCTGAACATCCCCACTGGTGTTCCGCGTCAGTACGACTTGTCGATCAATGGTGATGCCGTGTCGATAAATTCGGTTCGTTACCTCGGTGATCAAGATGCAATAGCCAAGGCCGCAGAAGCCGTCGCCAATCAGACGAAGGGCTGACCAACCTCTTCGTAAATGGGCGTATAGTCCTTTGTATGGCCAGTCTTAAAGCGTCGCTCCAACATCTTCGTAACGTTCCGTTGTTCTCGTCGTGTTCCAACAAGGAACTTGAGCGCATCGCCAAAGCAGCCGATGAAGTGAACGTGAAGGCCGGAACGTTGATTGTTGACCAAGGTCAAACCGGTCGCGAGGCATACATCTTATTGAGAGGTGTCGCAGTCGTTCGTCGCAACGGCAAGAAGGTCACTTCGCTCAGCGAAGGTTCGGTCATCGGCGAGTTGTCTTTGCTCGATCACGGCCCACGCACAGCCTCTGTCAGTGCCGAAACCGACTGCGCATTGCTCGTTATCAGCCAGCGCAACCTCTATGGCGTGATCGACATGGTGCCATCAGTGGCCCATAAGTTGCTTTCAGCCCTCGCCACACGCATTCGCGACCTCGACCGCGCGTACTACGGCTGATTTCGCCGTTTTCACGACGGCACATACTGTCGTCAACTGCCCAAGCAGTCAGTGGTCGGGGCTAGCGTTCTTATAGCCATGAGCACGCACACTGCATCCCCAGAAGCCGCCTCGACAGAGAAGAAACGCCTTCGCCCACACCAGATTTCCATTGGCATAGGCCTCTTCATGGGTGTGTTCACCCTGATGTCGGGAGTCATTCCAAACTTCACCAAGTGGCACAGTGAATCGGAAGTCACGCGGCATGTATTCGAAGGCATTCCGAGTGCGCTGAAGGCCGCGTTCTACACGGTCATTCCCGTGATGCTCGTGTGGGGTTCGTTCCGCTTCGCCGATCGCATGCGCAACTGGGAGCGTGGTGCGCCCGACCGTCGCAAAACCACTCGGAAGAACGTGAAGCGTCGCCTCGCTGACTACCGCGCCGGTGTGTACATGCGCACGTTGTTGCGTGACAGCGCTGCCGGACTCATGCACTCCATGATCTACTTCGGCTTCCTGGTGTTGCTTGGCGTCACCACGACACTCGAAATTGATCACCAATTGCCAGAGTCACTCAAGTTCTTGCACGGTGGCGTGTACCAGGCCTACGCGTTCATCGGTGACTTTGCCGGACTCGTCTTCACCGGTGGTGTGGTGTGGGCAATTGTGCGTCGCTACGTGCAACGGCCATATCGCATTCGCATCAAGTCGAAACCAGAGCACGCAATCATCCTCGGTGTTCTTTTCGCCATTGGCGCATCTGGCTTCCTCGCCGAAATGTTCCGTATCGCCGTATCTGAGATCGGTGGCAAGGACATGTCTTTCGAGAAGTGGAGCTTCGTCGGATACCCGCTGTCACAAACAGTTGATGGTCTGTCACTCGGTGCTGCCGAGAACTGGCACCAAGCAATGTGGATCTTGCACGTTGTCTCGTTCATCGTGTTCCTTGCGATCTTGCCAATCACGATGTTGCGTCACATCTTCACGTCACCACTCAACATGTACCTCAAGGATCGCGAGCGTCCGAAGGGCGCGATGAAGGCGATGCCAAATCTCACGGAGACATCACTTGAGTCCTTCGGTGCATCGGTTGTCGAAGACTTCACATGGAAGCAACTGCTCGACACTGATGCATGCACCATGTGTGGTCGTTGCACGAGTGTGTGTCCGGCTCACGCCACAGGTAAGCCACTCGACCCACGCGAAATTGTCTTGAAAACCGGAGAAGTGATGGCTGCTACCGCTGCTCACGCCCCCGGTGGAGTCGTGTCACCGCCGTTGTCCGTTGACAAAGAAATCACAATTGGTGCCAACTCGCTGTTCGAGCGAATAACCGCTGAAGAAGTGTGGGCATGCACCACCTGCAAAGCATGTGATGAGAACTGTCCGGTGAACATTGAGATTCTCGACAAGATTCTCGACATGCGTCGCTACTTGTCGCTGATGGAGTCAAACTTCCCTGCCGAATTGGGCAACGCGTATCGCTCGATGGAGAACCAGGGCAATCCATGGGGCATGAACCAGGCAGAACGCGCCGACTGGGCAAAGGACTTGGACGTCGACGTGCTCGACCCGGGTGCAGCTTTCAACCACGAGTACCTCTACTGGGTTGGTTGCGCAGGCAGCTTCGATGACAAGAACAAGAAGGTCACCCAAGCAATGGCCAAGTTGCTGAAGCGTGCAGGCATTGACGTCGCAATTCTCGGACCGAGTGAAATGTGCACCGGTGACAGTGCTCGCCGTAGCGGCAACGAATACCTCTTCCAGATGCTCGCCATGCCGAACATTGAGACACTGAACGGAATGGGCGTAAAGAAGATCATCACTCAGTGCCCACACTGCTTCAACACACTTGCAAACGAATATCCGCAGTTGGGCGGCAACTACGAAGTGATCCACCACACGCAATTGCTCGAACAACTCATCGATAGCAGCCAACTCGACATGCGCAATGCGTCGCTTGAGGATCGCATCACCTACCACGACTCGTGCTACTTGGGCCGTCATAACGATGTCTACATGGCACCACGCAAAGTTGTTGGTTCCATCAAGGGCCTGCAAATCGTTGAGATGCCGCGCAACGGAACCAAAGGCATGTGCTGTGGTGCAGGTGGAGCACGTATGTGGATGGAAGAGAACGTCGGCACCAAGGTGAACGACGAACGCGCACAAGAAGCCATCAGCACCGGTGCATCACGCGTGGCAACGGCCTGCCCGTTCTGTTACATCATGTTGGATGACGGTGTGAAGGGTGCCGGTGTCGAAGAAGACCAAGTGAAGGTTGCCGACATCGCCATCCACGTTCTCGAAGCACTCGAGAACGGCGATCGTGCAGCACGTGAGACATCTGCACCGCTTGCCACCGCCGGCGAATAGTCGCACCATTCACCATCAACAGTCCGGAGGGCGCTGTGAACTCATTTCTGAAATTCCCTGATGGCGCATCGGTTGTCGTCACCGGAGCTGGAAGCGGCATTGGTCGTTCGACTGCACGCATCTGCGCCGAGGCGGGGCTACGTGTCGCACTATGGGATCTCATTCCTGAGTCGATTGAGTCACTCAATGAGGAATTGAAAGGATTCGGAGCAACGACATTCGTTGCAAAGGTCGACATTCTCGATGAGAACGAAATTGCGGCAGGGTTCGCGGCAACACAGAAAGCATTTGGACACATCGACTATTTGGTGAACAATGCGGGTCCCGCCAACGCGACAGCAGTGACATTTTCAGAAGGTGTTGCAATGGCAGCCGGAAGCATGGCCAACGTGACGACAGCGTGGCTGGCGCTCGGTCGACACGATGGTGATGCCATCGTGAACGTTGCATCCGTTGCCGGAAACATCACCGGTGGTGGCGCTGAGCCTTGGTACCCCTCAGCAAAGTCCGCCATCGCGGGTTTCACTCGTTATCTCGCACTTCGGCGACCAGGCGGCATTCGGGCAAACGCGATTGCGCCAGGTCTCATCGACACTCCCCGCATGGTCACGTACATGCAAGGCGATGAAGCAAAGTGCATCATTTCTCGCAACCCCATGGGTCGAGCTGGTCGACCCGATGACATCGGCGCGACAATCTGTTTCTTGCTCAGCCCGGCAGCTTCATATATTAATGGTGTGTTGTTGCCCGTTGATGGCGGAGCTCAGATCACTGTCTGATTACGTCGCCAAGAGTCTCAGTGGAAAGAAGGGCGCGGTATCTCTCATGAAGCAGCGCTTTAGTTCAGTTACACGAGTTCTCGCACTGACATCGGCCGTTGTTGTGCTTGCATCATGCACCAATGACCAAGAACAAACGGCGGACGGCGCATTCACATTCACAGCACCTGCCGAAGGTGACCGAAACACTTCTGGTCTTCCTGATTCCGAAATTGCCGCAATAGTTTCGCTTGGTCAGACAAATGCAGGCCCCCCACCAGAAGGTGACCACTCACATCACTCCATGGGTCACACACCAGGCACGCTGACTGCTGCTGACCAAACTCTGCTTGATGCAGAAGTTGACGTGGCGCAATCTGCAATGTCTCAGCTCGACACCATTGAGAAGGCAAAAGCTGCAGGGTATGTGCTCGCAACAGCACCATCACCAGGCATTGGCACACACTGGGTCCGCTGGTCGCAGATTCGTCAACCTTTTGCACCTGACAAGCCATCGATGATTTTGTTCGATCATGAACAGTCGCCACCGAAACTTGTTGGTTATTCGTACGCAGTGCAATCACCAGACCGTCCCGTGGGGTTCACAGGTGACGCAGACGAATGGCACCGCCACACCGGACTGTGCGTCACGCTCAACGGATGGGTTGTTGGTGAGCGCACACCAGGGCCAAGCAAATGCGAGGGCTCGTTTATTGCTGGCGGAGATTTCTGGATGCTTCATGCATGGGTTGTTCCTGGCTGGGACAACCGTGACGGCATGTTCGCACCGATGAACCCGAAGTTGTGCCCGGGCGATACTGGGCCCGACTTCTTGCGATGCCCTGATACTTCAGCGCTGTGACCGACATTTCATTGCACCGATAACCTGAGGCAAGTTTCTGCGGGTGTAGTTCAATGGCAGAACATCAGCTTCCCAAGCTGAGAATGCGGGTTCGATTCCCGTCACCCGCTCCAGTTGCTTTATCGATGTGGTTTCGCGTTATTGAACGAAGCGAGCCACAACAGATCCGCCGACGGCAAGAAACAACACGTACGCAACCGTGATTGGACCGAGATCACTGGAGACGCCGCCAGCGATGGCAATGCCGGCGAGAACGATTGAAAATTCGCCACGCGGGATGAGTGTGGCCCCAGCTCGTCGG
>VGCD01000030.1 GCA_016870215.1 Actinomycetota bacterium | reverse complement strand
GAATCATTGGTAGCGATTCGGTGACACTTGATTCGACAGCAGCAACAGGTACGTATACCTCCAAGAACGTTGGCGTGAACAAGCCGATCACAATTGCTGGCCTCGCACTTGCTGGTACACATGCTGCTCGTTATACGGTGCAAGCACCATCTGGAGTCGTAGGAACTGTCACGCAAGCGACAATCAACACGTCAGGAATCACAGTTGTTAGCCGTAATTACGATGGTACGAGAAACGCGACTTTGAACACCATCGGACATGCGCTCAGCGGTGTACTTGGAAGCGACGTCGTGTTACTTGACGCGAGCGGCTACTCGGCCACCTACGACACTGCGACGGCTGCTGTGAGCAAGGCAGTCACCGTGGCAGGTCTTGCCCTGTCCGGTACTGACGCCACCAATTACAGCGTCCAGCAGCCGGCACTAGTGGGCGCTATTAGTAAGGCAACAGCAACTGTGTCCTTCACATCGGCACTGACCGTGGTGTACAACGGGTCCTCTCGCACAGTGTCGACTGCAACGAGCCCAGGAGCACTAACAGTCAATGTCACGTATGCCGGTCGTGGGTCAACGTCTTATGCGTCGTCGGTAACGGGTCCGACAAACGCTGGTACGTACACCGTTGGCGCCACCGTTGTTGACACGAATTATCTGGGTACTTACTCGTCGAACTTCGACATCGAGAAGCAAACAGTCACTGTGATCGTCGATTCTGCGGCCCTCACGACAACGTTTAACGGTCGTTCTCGCATCGTTGGCGCGTCGACAACCCCGTCGGGCAAAGCACTTGTGGTGACGTATGCGGGCACTGGCTCGACGTCGTACGCATCGAGCACCTTCGCGCCCACCAATGCGGGTTCGTATTCAGTGACGGCAACAGTGAATGAGCAGAACTTCCAGGGTGTTGCGTCGCAGACGTTGACTGTTGCCAAAGCAGCACAAGACTCGCTGTCGATTGTGAACAGCTCGTCGGCAACATATGGTGAATCAATCGCTCTCATGGCAATGGGAGGCTCGGGTAACGGCGCGATGTCATATTCACGCGTCAGTGGTTCGTGCACGGTTGATCCTTCAACCGGATTGATGGTTGCAAGTGGTATTGGTACCTGTGTGGTGCAAGCAGCACGAGAGGCAAGCGCCAACTACGTCACAGCGACGAGCGCAACAAAGTCCATTGTTGTCAGTCGTGCACGTCAGTCAGTGTCGTTCACGTCTGCGATGCCATCGAACCCAGCGGTTGGTGACACCTACACCCCGACTGCAAGCGCCACCTCTGGCCTTGTCGTAAGTGTCCTCATCACAGCGGGGGAGGGAACGGTATGCACACGTAACGCGTCAACGGTGTCATTCATTGCGTCTGGGTCATGTGAAGTGACGGCCTCGCAGGCGGGTAGTGCCACGTACGAAGCCGCAACGTCAATTCGCCAGACCATCGTCGTCGGAAAATTGAGCCAAGCAATCACGTTCTCTCAGCCAGCACGCAAACGTCTCGGTGACCCTGCATTCATGCTTACCGCGTCAGCATCTAGCGGCCTGACTGTGACGTACTCATTGTCGAGTGGTGGGTCTGTTTGTTCTGTCACTTCCAGTGGGCTCGTGATGATCGCGGCTCTCGGAACATGTTCAGTGGCGGTGTCTCAAGCAGGTGATTCTGCGTACTCAGCAGCTGCGACCATCACTCGAGATGTTGAAGTCATTGCAGATGTTCCGAGCGCGCCAAAAATCACGTCAGTGTCTGGCGGCGATGCGATGGTCACAGTCGGGTATGCCGAGCCATCATCAAATGGCGGTTCTGCCATCGTTGGATATCGCCTCAGTGCTCGTCCAGCATCCGGCGCAACGGTGACAAGTTCGCAGTGCGACTTGGTTGCTCGCACATGTGTGGTCAACGGCTTGGTCAACGGAACGGAATACACCGTGTCGCTGTCTGCCGTTAATGCTGCCGGGGTCAGTGAGGCCGATGTCGCCCCGGGCACCACTTCGCCTGCGCCCGTTCTCGAGGCGGTACGCAATGTGGCGGGTCAGCGGGCTGATGCTTCGATGACTGTGACATGGGAAGACCCCCAGTCCTTCGGTGATGGAAGTTTCGATCGTTACGAACTTTCGATTCGCCCAGAGGATGGTGCGTTTGGCACACCGGTGACTATCCAGTCGATTGATGAAGAAGTAATGGCGATGTCACTTGATGAGCAGGTTCATCAGCTCACATCACAGTCTCGGGTGTATACGTTCAACGGACTGCTCAACACGAAGACCTACTTCGTGAAGATTGTGACAATTACAACTTCGCGACTTGCAGCTGCTGCGTCAAACACCGCTGCGGCGACGGTGCTGCCGTTGGAAGCGCCGTCTGCACCACAAGACGTGACCATTGAGAGCACCAATGGCCGAACCGCGACGATTTCGTGGAAGGCCCCGCTGTCTGACGGTGGCTCACCATTGACGTCGTATGTCGTGACGCCGTCGTCTGGAACGTGCTCCTTGGCGACTGCATTGTCGACTATGTGTTCAGTCTCTGGTCTTGCACCAGGTCAGTCATTCAGCGTCACAGTACGGGCAGTGAATGCGATTGGGCAGTCGGCATCTGCCACAGAAAGTGTCGTCATGCCCGATGTTCCAGGGACACCATCGATCTCTACTGTCACATTGTCAGGAACGTCAGCCGCAGTCACCTTTGCTGCTCCAACTCAGAATGGTGGGCGACTCATCACGAGCTACAGCATGACCGCGGTGAATTCAAAAGACACTGCAGACATTGTGCGTTGCACCACGACATCACTTTCGTGTGTCATCAACGGTCTGAAAGTTGGCGCCACGTACAACATTGCCGTCAGGGCACGAAACAGCGTCGGCGAAAGTGCCTCATCTGCGATGTATTCGTTGTCGTCGGCAGCGCCTGCACAGGCCGCACCGGCACCGACAATTTCTCGTGGTTCGGCAGCACCAACGACGGTGTGGGAGACCTACAGATCTGAAAACTCACGCGTGACTCGCGGGCTTGTTGGATTGCCACCAGCTCCCGGCACGGTGAAAGTTGCTGCAGCAGGTTCACGCACGCGAGTAATTGCGTCGGGAACGAAGGCCACAGGTGGCCCCATCACACAGGCACTCATCACAGTTGCATCCAAGACCGGCCGTACTCTTGCGCGAATCAATGTTCGTGTCAGTAGCGAAAATCCTTCGGCCACCGTCACCGTTCCTTTCAAGAGCGCAGCAATCAAGGTGTATGTGCAGTTCGCTAACGACTACGGAGTGTCAACCGGTGGGCCAATTGGAATCAACGTGAAGGAAGGCAACACATACGACTCAACTGTTGTTGCTGGCAAGCCCCAGCTGATGGGTTCAATCAGTGGCTTGCCGGTGTACTTCAATTCGGGTTCGGCTGCACTGACATCGGCAGGCATGGCCGATCTGCGCAAGATCGCAACCGAAGTGAAGCAAACGACCGGTCTTGTATACGTGACCGGATATGCCCGCCTTGATGAAGTACGCGGTTGGAAGGTTGATGTGCTGTCTCGCGCTCGTGCAGAAGCAGTTGCCAAGTACCTTGCCAAGTTGGGAGTCCGTCAATGGATTCGCTTCCAAGGCGCCGGGGCGCTGAAGTCTGACTGGGGCGATTGGCGTGACCGTCGGGTCATTGTGCACGCCGGTGGACCTGTGGGGGTGGCGTAAATGGACCACCACCAAGGTCGCTCGAAAAATCGGAGATATAAAGGAATAGCCATGTCTCGTGTAAGCACCGTTCGAAACATCCTCGTATCGCTCATTGTCGGCTCGTCCGCTCTCACAATGGCGTGGAATCAGCCGGTGTCTGCCAGCGAGACGGGCCCCAGCGGATTCAACATCGGCTTCGATTTCTCTTGGAATGATGCGGCCAACCCCGCAGGGTATTCGGCCTCATTTCTTGAGACCGACGGGGTGACCACCAATAACTGTGCTGGAACCGGACTCACTGCAAGCACTCGTACCTGCAATTTTGTCTTCGACTACAAAGTTGCCGGCGCTACCCAGGCGTCAGTGAAGCATGCTGGTCGCTGGATCACGTGGAGCAATCCCACCACGTATGTCGGTGGTAAGCCGGCAACTTCTGGGTGTAGTTCTCCAACCGCCGATTCCGGAACACTCGGCAAGGCGCCGCTCACTCTGTTTGACTGCTTCAACACCAACAGTTTCGGACAAGTCATTTACCCAGCAGTTTCAGGTGCACTAACTGAATTCCGCATGAGTGCAACATGTCTTGTTCCGAGCGGCACCACACCAATGGAGCTGTATGCCCTCATTTATGAGCTGAATGCAGATGCCACTCGTATTCCCGGAACCGCGCCGCTCGCAGCCACGTTCGTTCCGCTGACGTCATGCCCGCGTGCCACAACATGGCAAGGAAAGACCTTTCGCTCAACGGACTTTGCATATCTGACTATTCCTTTTACCGGAGTATCTCTGTCGGCAGGAAAGTTCTACGGGGTGTACTTCGCTGGTAAGGGCGTTCCCGGCACAGCCCCAATTGGTTCAGGTTCCGCTCTTGAAAGAGCGAAGCAGGCAACGACCACCACAACCATCGCTCCGACAACTACAACCACCACCACGCCATGGAGTGCATTCAAGAGTCAGCAGAACAGCATTCCGAAAACTGCCACGACATTGGCAAGAACTACTGGTACGACCCTGGTGCCCACTCTGTTGCCGACCCTCACCACAATCCCATCGGCACTGGGGGTCAACACTGCAATTAGTGCAATGTTGCCGGCAGATGAATCAAACTTCATTCTCAAATCGAACACACCTCTCACATGCGTCGGTGCTTCGTACTTCATCATCGCGGTCAAAGCAGGTACTTGCAGCATGAGCGTCGCCAAGCGATCAAATGGCGTTGTTGTGCAAACCGTACGTGCTCGCGTCGCTGCTAGTGGCGCAAGTGGTGGAGACATTGTCGCGATACCGGAGCCAACCGTCGTGTATTTCGCGAATGGCACATCAACCTTTAGACCATCTGCACCTAAGGCAATTTCATCGGCGGCGAGTGCTGCGAAGAATGCGCGCGCCGTTTTCGTCGGCGGCTTCACCGGCAACACAAGCAAAGACAAGAACAACCAAATTCGCCTCGCGCAGGGACGAGCGGTGAAAACGCGTGCAGCCCTTCGTGACGCCGGTGTGTCAGCCACCATCACAATCTGGACTTACGGCCGGACGGGGGCCGTTACCAGCGGCAAGACCGAGGTTGAACAGAACCAGAACCGCCGCGCGGTCATTTACATCGTTCCCCAGGCGGGGTGACTGCAACCCCAGTTGGGGGCGGGGCGACGGGGGCAACTGGCAGGTCATCGCACCTGGTGAGTCGAATGACATCAAGTTGTCAAAGGGTGCGAAGAAGATCACGTTCCGTGGAACCAAGGCTGATGGCTCGACGGTTGAAATTGAGAAGGTCATTGATCGTATAGATGAAAAGACCGTTGAAGTTGAACCAGTTGCTGCAGGTTCAACTGACACGTCGAACTCAACGGATGGTTCTGCGTCGTCGACAAGTAGTGACAGTGATTCTTCCGGATCATCACCGTTGCTCATTGGCGCAGCGGTCGTGTTGATTCTTGTGCTTGCTGCGGTGGCTTTGAATGGCCGCCGTAAGAAAGCAGCGAAGTAGCAGTTAGCGGTTACGCGGCAAGCCGAGATGTCGCTCGGCAATGTTGTTGCGCTGAATCTCGCTCGTACCACCGTAAATGGTGGTCACGGGCGAGTGACGCGCGTCGTAATCGATGAACCCTTCGGCAGCAGCACCATCTTCATGGAAGCCAAGCAACCCAGGTTGTGCCGCAACATGCTGGAGGGCACGAGCTTCACGTTGGTAGGCCTCGGTGGCGAACAACTTGGCCATCGACCCTTCAAGGCCAGGTAATCCACCACTTGCCGCAATCCAAGCCGCGCGCTGAGTGAGCAATGTGGACACGTGCATGTCGATTGCTGCTTTCGCCATTTCCACCTTCACTGCGGGGTCTTGCGCGAGGCCAACGTGCTGTGCCCACTTGGTGAAGTGCGTGAGCAATGGCACACCTTGGTTGGTGCCACCCATCACGCCGCGTTCGAATGCAAGAGCAACGGTCATTGTGCGCCAACCACCGTTCACTTCACCGAGGACAGCTTCGTCGCCAACGGTGACATCGTCGTACCACGTGGCGTTGGTGTGTTCACTTGCCATCGTGTGCACCGGTTTCACGGTGATACCGGGTGTGTCCATCGGCAAGATGAACATGGTGAGGCCACGGTGCTTTGGCAAATCTGGGTCGGTGCGGGTGAGCAGAATGAGCCACTTGGCAACGTGCGCCATGGTGGTCCACATCTTGGCGCCATTGATGATCCAGGAATCACCGTCGCGAACCGCGCGCGTGACAATTGATGCAACATCAGAGCCGTAGTCGGGTTCGGAGTAGCCCATGCAGACACCGGCTTCACCCGTAACAATCGATGGAATGATGCGCTGCTTCTGTTCTTCGGTTCCGACGGCATTCACAACGCCGGCAATCATGAGGCTCACGGCGATGCCGTCGTACGGGGCGCCCGCTTTTTCAAGTTCGTTGAACAAGATCCACAGTTCAATCGGATCGCCTTTGCCCATGCCAGGTACGGCGCGCTCAAGTAGACCGTGCTTTGCGAGCGCAAAGTTCAACGCAGGAAGGTCGAACGTGCCGGTGCGATGAATTTCGTCAATCGCTTCGTTGGTGACAGTGTCGGCGATGATCGTGCGCACCAAGTTGCGGTAGGCGACAGCATCAGGGGAGAGCGCGAAGTCCATCAGTTGTCTCCAAACATCTTGTCGGCCAGCGCGACGTATTCATTTCGCGGATCACCCGCGATGAGGCGCCACCCGCGTGCTCGTCGGTAATACATCTGAATGTCATATTCCTCAGAGAATCCGTAGCCACCGTGAAAGTGAAGGCTTCGGTCGGTTGCGTGAACGGCAGTTTCGCCGGCGAAGAGAAAAGCCATAGATGACACCACCTTGAAATCGGTGTATTCGTTGAATTCAGGTTCGACTACTTGCGCAACCTCAGGCTGCGACGCCCAAGCAGCCTTGTGCGTGAGTATGCGGCTTCCGTCGATGAGCCCAGGAAGATCGGCAAGTCCATGTTGAACGGCCTGGAAAGAGCCCACTGGCACGCCGAACTGGTGACGTTCCTTCACATACTGCACCACAATATCGAGCGATCGTTGGGCGATGCCTACGAGTGCTGCTGCAGTAAGTGTGTTCCATTCAGCGACGATGCGTTCGAACGACGACACATTGCCAAGAACGGTTCGGTCTCCATGACGCGACGAACGGTGGGCGAGCGGTTGGCACGCGTGGTTACGTGGGGCGACACCAGGTGCTGATGAACGAACAGCGACTACTTCGTTTCCGTCGACACCGATGACGATGTCAGCGATGGCACCAGCGGGAACATAAGACCACGTACCGTCAACAGCGGGCGTGAGCGCGACAGTGCCGATGACGTTGCCTTCCACCAAGTCAGTGATGGGGTGGGCGCGTGCCGCGACGATGTGCTCAACAACGGGGATCGGCGCAATGGATGCTCCGACAGCCTCAGCAACAATGACGGCATCACTCAGCGACGCACCACCGCCACCATGTTGTTCTGGCACTGCCATGCCGGCCACACCAAGGCCAAGTGCTTTCTGCCAAAGGTTTGCATTGAAACCCAGTGGCTCGGCAGCGCGCGCCACCTCAGCAGGCGATTCGTTGGTAAAGAACCCATTGAAGAGGTCTGCGATTGTTGTTTGATCTGCAGTGAAGCCAAGGTCAAAGGCCACGTCACTCTCCTCTCGTGTCGTGGACGACGCTAAGGCACGATGCAGTGCTATGCGAAGTCGAGGTCGTCGTGCTTCAGTTCATTGAACATGGCGAACAACTGCTTCACTTCCCACGGGCAGTTCACCTGCATGCGGTCCTTATTGATGTAGTAGTTGCTCTCAACCTGGTTCTTGTCGGTGACCAATGCCAGTTTGCGGCCCTCTTCGTCCATCAGGTTGTTGTAGTCCCAGAAGGCCTTTTCAGTGACTTCGACCGTTTTGTGCCCGTTCTTGAACATGTGCATGGCTGCCATTGCCACGTATCCGGCCCACATTTGGTACCAGGTAGGAAGCGCCACACCACCAGAGACAGGCTGTGAGTTTGGTCCGTACATGATGAAGAGGTTCGGGAAGTTCGGCACCATCATGCCGATGTACGCGCGCGGATCTTCCTCTGCCCAACGCTCGTGCAGGTTCATGCCACCGCGACCGATGTATTCAGCGGGCCACAGGTATTTGAGAATGTCGAAGCCAGTGGCGGTGACCACCATGTCAACCTCTCGCTCGGTGCCATTGGCGAACTTAATGGTGTTCTCGCCAAGTCCGACGATGTCTTCGGTGATCAATTCAACGTTGTCGCGGGTGAGCGTCTTGTACCAGTCATTGTCAACAATTGGGCGACGCAACATTGGTGCGTAGTCAGGAATAAGACGCTCGTACAGGTCGGGGCGGTTGTTGGTTTCGTTCTTGATGTAGGTGATGAGAATGTCGCGCACCGCGTCGCTCATGGGACTGATGCCACCACCTTTGGCTTGCCATTCCGGATCAGGAATGAGGTAGTCCTGGTGATACGAGAAGAGGTGCATGATTGCGGTGAAGCGACACCAGTTCCAGTAGCCAGGCATGTTCTCATTCAGCCAGTGAATTTCCGGTTCCATGGGAGCGCCGTACTTGTCGCGAGCACCCATCCATTGAGGTGTGCGTTGACACACGTACACCTGCTCGGCTTCTGCAGCGACGACCTTCAGCAACTGAACACCAGTTGAACCGTTACCAAGAACTGCGATCTTCTTGCCCTTCAAACTCATGCCAACGGGCCACTCGGTGGGGTGTACCACCATGCCTTTGAAGTTCTCTTGCCCTTTGAACTGAGGCTTCTTCGGGTTGGCGAACAAACCAGAGGCACTGACGATGATGTTTGCCTGTGAGGTCACCGTCGAGCCGTCGGGCTTGCTGAAAGTGAGATGCCAAATGCCGGCAGTCTCGTCGAAGCGGGCTTCCTTGAGTGCGTGCTCGAGTCGCACGTGAGGCCACACACCTTGCTTCTTGGTGGTGTCTTCCAAGTACTGGCGCACTTCTGCACCACGACCGAAGTACTCGCTCCACTTGTGTTTGATGTCGAACACGAACTCGTAAGACGCATTCATCGTGTCGACACGAATGTCGGGGTACTTGTTGATGCTCCAAGTGCCACCAAGCTCGTGGCGCTTTTCATACAGGGTGTAGGGAATTCCAAGTTGCTCGAGTTGAACAGCAGTTGCAATGCCATTGAAACCACCACCGATGATTGCAACGCTGAAGTCCTTGGGTACGTCTTTCTTGCCCATGCCTTCTGGCCAAAACTTCAAGAAAGGCCAATCCTTGAAACTGAGAAGCTCCTTACGGATTGCAAAGTCTTCTGCTGTATTCGTTTCTTGACCGAATGCGACGAACATGAGGTCTTTCAATTCATCGTCGGTTGGAACATTCAGCGTTAATGAGTCAATCTTTTCGTGCAGAAGATTCGTGAGTTTCTCGATGAGCGCTTCTTTGTCTTCCGGCGTCAAAGTCTTCACCGGGCCGAAGGCGCGTAACTCTTCGTCCTTGCTCGCTTGGTATGCGGCAACACGCAAGGCTGCCAAGTCTGAATACTGCACGGCCCTACGGATGTAATCAATATCGACGTTCGTCATGCGTTCCCCCTGTTTGTCATGCGACATTCCTTCGCTGTCTACACTATTCGCCACGGGGTCTTCCCGCACCAAGGGCGTGGGCGAATACTCGCGCACCTCTCCTATTGCAAACGTGAAAGAAGGGTCCTATTCACCATGCAAAAGAAATCGATGAATTAACGCGAAAAGGAGAGCAGGAATTCAAGGTCGCCATTGTCTTCGGTGGTGATGCCACCGAAGCCCGGATTGGGAATGGACCAATCGGCGAACACCACATTGATCTTGCCGGCAACGCGAACAGCGCCGTTGGTGAGTTGAGCTTCCAATGGGAAGGTCACCGACTTGGTGACCCCACGGAGTGACAGATCTCCGGTGGCATCGATAGCGAACTCGGTTCCGCTCGTCGCTGCATCGGGGAGTGTGATGGGTGATGTCAGCGTGAAGGTTGCGGTGGGGTAAGTGACGGTGTCCATGATGCGACCACGAAACTGGCTGTCACGCTTGCCAGAGTCACTCTCGATACTTGCCATGTCGACAGTGAACTCAGCGGCGCTCACCGCATTGTCGGCGATGGTGAGTGACCCTGTCACCTGGGAGGTGCGACCAACACCTTCAGTGTCTTGGCCGAACAACACCTCCTTCACGCGGTAGCCAACAACTGAATCTTGAGCAATGGTCCAGGTGCCGGATACATCACCACTGTCGGCTGAGGTTTGGTTGGTGTCAGCCGGCTGTGTTGCGGTAGTGGCATCAAGGCTCAATTCATCGGGTGCATCTTCCTTGATGAGGTTGATGTACACCCAAGGTCCGCCAACGATGAGCACGACGGCAGCAACTACGACGGCGAGTAGGGACTTCGTGCGCTTCGACATAACGCCACAGTAGGGGTGACCAACGAGAAGTGTGAACTTGTGTCACACTGAATGCTCCTTTACTCCTAGGGGGAATCGTGAATCGTCGAGTATCTGCTGTCGCGCTGTCGTTGGTCGCAGCCATGGTCGTGTCGAGTTGTGGTGGCGGAGAGTCATCATCCCGCACTCGCAACGATGCGCTCATTAGCAATACCGGCGGAGACCTTGTTCTCAATTGCTACGCGACCGATGATGAGCGGGCTCGAGCCCGCGAAGAAGCAACCACGTTCTGGTCGAATCGTCTTGAGGAACTACGGCAACAACTGGCTCGAGAGGAGGCCGTAGAAGTCATTCCTGCTCTCGACGTGAGCGGTGGTATCCCTCGCGAAGAATTTGCCGACGAGGCCTCCTACGTAGAGGCCGTCACTGAAGCGCAAGAGGCTTTCACGCGAGACAAAGAGCTAGAAGATGCACAGCGTGCGTCGAAGGAACAGGCAGTAGCTGCGTTACGAGCCACAATCGAGCAGGCAGAACGCGATCGTGACGAGGCCTTGGCACGTATTGATGATGCGCCAGCATGTGTCGGTGACCCAGGTACCGGATTAGAAAGTGGACCTCAAACAGATCCTCTGGGGTTGGCGCCACCGTGTGTAACAGCTGCCGCAGCAGACTTGGTCGGCTCGGTTGGGTCGCAGACCTTGCGCATCAGAGTGTGTGATGCAGCAACAAAAGTGTCGCTGCAAAACTATGACATCAGCTACAACTCGCTCGGTGGTTCCGAGCAGCAATTGTCTGAGGGAACTGGTCGATTTATTGCAGTCGATATCACCACAAACCAGACCACCTACAAGGCCGTGTCGTGTTCAACGAGTGGTTACATCGACTCTTCAATAATCACGGTTGATGGTCAAAACGTCTCAACTGAACGGCTCGACGAGAGTGACCAGCCAATTGTCGTTGACTTCTGCGGGGGAACCAGCCAGCCACTGACGGATCCCTCTGGTGGTGATGGTGGCACACCAACAGGTGGCGGAGACAACACCAATCAACTGCCGGTAGCAGATGATGGCGGTCTTGATAACGAAGCCATCTATGCACTCGGGCAACAGTGTGGCCAGGACGTTTCTTTCGACGTGAAAGAAGTGCTAGACGTTGACAACACCTACACCGCAAATGAAGAGTTACTCGGTGTTGCATCGTTGGCATGTGCCATTACTACTCCGCAACTTCGTCGTGTTGAGACGTACATCAAAGCCACGAACTTGGGAAATGAAGAGCCAGGCAAAGTATTTCACAATGGTGAAGACACCACCTCTACAAGTGGTGAAGTGACTTTCGTTCTCGACGAAGGAACATGGGCAGTTAAGGCCGTCTTCCGCTTGGTCTTTGAGCCTTCTGAAGGTGTGTTCACTGTGGTTGACGTGCCATCAGTCGAAAAGGAATTGGTGGTGGGACCCTTCTTCGATGATCCCAATATCTGTCGCCCAAAGTTGTTCACGTTGTCGGCAGCAGTGGATGGTGTCAAGACTCTTAGCGCCAAGTGCGACTACGTGAAATACGGGCTAATCGCAGTCACATCAAAGTTTGATGAATCGATGTCACCTGATGCTGAGTACATCATTCAAAAGTTTCCAGCACAACACAAAGTCGGTGCAAAGGTGCTTGTTCACGATGTTAGTGGTGGACGTGGATACATCGGCTATTCCCAACAACTTCTCAGCTGTGACGACGAATGTCAGTCAGACACAACCGATGACAATGTCACCCTCACTCGTACTGAAGATTCTGTTGAGTTGAAAGCAAAGGACCGTTGCGCCTCGAAGGGAGAGGGATACGACACGATGGTTGTTGCATCGCCGTTCCTCGCGTTGCAACCCGACCTTTTGTTACGTCAACAAAACGATGATGAGGCGAGGTTGTTCTACTCGTCGACTGGGGCTGGGTTCAGAGAACTATCAAACAAGTTGTCTGTCAAGAGCAGCTCACCATGGTGGTGGGTCGGTTCGATGTGCATAATCAACGGGAAGTGGCCAGCGGATGCGACTCAAGCCATTGACCCACAACAATGGTTGGTGAAGTTGTCCGACGTTCCTTCACCTGGTGACGATGAACCTGCCGCAGATACAACGTCAACGCCAGTAATCGCTCCACCAGCAACGCCGATTGCATCCGTGGTGAAAGACGGTGCACTTGTTGCTACTTCAGCGGCTACGTCAGTTGCTGTGTCGCCAAGCGCAGTGGCGGCACTTCTTGAGGAACTCAATGTTGAGTCAGCTGTTGTCGCTGTCAGCTTTGACAACGGAGCATTCATCCCGCTCTCACGGCTCACTCCTCAGCGACTAAGCGTCCCAACGGATGCAAAAGTGTTCAAGATCGCCGTGGCAAAAGCCGGTAGCGAACCAACCGTCACCGAGTATCCGGTTCAGCGCATCGAGCCTGTTGACGCAGTGACTGGCGTCGTGGCTGACGAAACCACCAGTGGAAGCAACACGTGGATATATGTGGTCATCGCAGTTGTTCTCCTGCTTCTGCTGTTGGTCATTGCCCGCCGTCGTCGCAAAGTGAGCGATGACGAAGCGTCAGTGAACTAGCGAACAAAAAAGTTCGAACTAGGAAAGTGTCTTTCCGAGGGCGTCGTATACCGGAAGCCATGCGACGTCTTCGGGGCGCTCAAGACCAGCCATGGTCAACATGGCCATGCCAGTAGGAATTGCGAATAACACCATTGCGACGAGGCGTACATCGAACACTGCGCCAATGGCACCGGCCTCTTTGGCCTTGGTGACTACGCGCTCGTACATCGCGTAGTGCTCGCGAATGCGAGGCACCAACTTCTTTCTGGCTTTCGGGTCGCGCCACGCTGCGTAATATGCCTCGATTAACAACTTCTGTGTTGCGGTTGGTCTGGTGTCGCCCGCGTTACGCGGCACGAGCCCAGCAATTTGCACGAGCCAATCACTGTAATCGGCGTTCAGAGCATTCGTGAGAAAAGTGGCATTGCTCTCGATTTGTTTGGTGAGAGCATGCTCAAGAGCGGCGCGAAACAGATCTTCCTTGTTCTTGAACCACGTGTACACAGAACCCGGAGTCATGCCAGCACGCTTGGCGATGTGAGTGAGGCGGGCCCGCTCAAACCCGACAGATGCAATTTCGTCTGTTGCAGCTTGAAGAAGCTTGTCCTGAGATGCGAGTGCCCATGGCCGACGCTTGCGACCATTAACCGTGACAACGCGAGAGGGTGACTCCGCCATGGGTGAAGAGTACCCGCCTTGTAATGCCACTGTCTCAATGGTTGAATGAGAGTTCAAATATAAGGGGGGCCACATGGCTCGAGCAATGTGGACGCGCTGTGTGCCGGGCGTCGTGGCGGTGTCGGTACTTGTGTCAATCGTCATTCGTCAGCGCCGCTCGGCCTCAAAGCACGTGGGTGCCTGATGCGCGCCCTTCGCCTCTCGATTTCAGCTGTAATTGTCCTCTCCCTTACTGCGTGTAGCGGTGGTGGAGGGTCAACAGCTGTTATCAATGAGAATGCCTCGTCTGGAATGATCCCCGAGGAGCATGGGTTCTCATTTGCCAATTTCGGTTCACGGGCCACGCCAGAAGTGTTCAATGCTGACGATCTCGTGCAAATGTTCGGTGCGCAGGCCTGTGTTGATGAGAACACAACACAGTGTGTGCCCACGGCAGAGGCCGCCTCGTGGGCGCGAATGGTGAACGAAGCTCGCGCGTCTGGTCACTGTGAAGGATTGGCTGTGCAGTCCGCTTCTCGGTTCTCCGCAAAGTCAGATCCGGTGACGGTCCGACTGTCAAATGAAGGCGACGTCACACACGGAATTATTCGTGCATTCGCCACTCAGTTTCTGCCCGAAGTGCAGGAAGCGACAAACAATTGGGCGAAGAAGTCCTTGGCAGAGATCGTCAATGAATTGGCTACCAGTTTCAAAGCAGGCAGTACCGCTTACACGCTTGGTGTGTACACCGACAAGGGTGGCCATGCCGTGCTGCCATATGCCATTCAGTTCCCCGAGGACGAACTTGCCGTCATCAAGGTGTACGACTCAAACTGGCCAGGCGCCGAGCGATATGTCGTCATTGATCTGAAAGAGAAGCAGTGGTTCTTCTCGTTCAATGGCAAGGACCCCAAAGCTGACGAGTGTGCATGGACCGGTGGCGAAGGCGACATGGATCTCACGCCAATGGATGTTCGTACTTCGGCAACGTGCCCCTTCTGTGGTGACAAGTCCCAGGTTGCCAAGACAGTTCTCTTGATTCGCTCAGTCGACACTGATTGGTCTGTGAAGACAAAGAACGGAACGTTCAGTCCCGCTGACTCGGCAGAAGTCGATGGAGTAAGTGGTAAGGCCATTCGAACGGCTACTTGTGAAGAAGTGGTACGAATTCCTGAGTTCGTGCTTCTCGCCGATGAGCCTGAGATTGAACTGGTGTTGCCCAATACATCATCGGCATACATTTCGAACGGCACGTCGATGGTGGAAGTGAAGACAGAGGGAAAGAAAGACCGTGCTCCGGTCAAAATCACCCGCGATCGCATTGAGGTGAAAGACCCATCGACAAAGTTGACTGTCGCCAACAACAACCTCGCTACAACCGTGAGTGCAGATCAGTCTGTGGTCCTCATCGAAGACACTCAGATAGTGGTGGAAGTGAATGTGGGCGGCGAGACACAACAAGTGGTTGTCGATCAGTCCAAGCCGCAAGTGGAAGTATCGGTTCAGAACGGAACAGTGCAACAGACAACGAACAATCTTGGTCTTAACGAAGTCGTCACCGTGGTGGCTCCAGAGCTGACGCCACCAGATGTGAAGGGTGTGTTGCCACCAACGGCAGATCGTGACCTGAACAACACCAACTACGTGTCGCAACTAGCGGCCGAGGCGTCAACTCGAGTTCGGAATGCAACACTTGAGACCTCTACGACAGTTGTTGAGTCAACTACGACGTCGTCGACAAGCACTACGACGTCAACAACTACAACGCTGCCGGTCGGTGCACCGAAGACGGTGCCGGCAGAGTCCACAGTTACTGCGCTACCACGCCCCTCAACACCTCTTGTAAGTTCATCGAGTCTTCAGCCAGGTCAGGCAACAACAGTGACAGTTGGTGGGTTTGTGCCAAATGAATGGGTCCAATTGATTGTTGCTTCAACTCCGCAAGTACTCGACACAGAGAAGGCCGATGCATCTGGTCGTGTGACATTGAGCAGCGCACTTCCGAGCAGTCTGGGCTCTGGGTCACATACTCTGGCGGTGTACGCACCCGTGAGCAAACGTGGATTCAAGCAGTCAATAACAGTGGCTGCCCCGACAACCACTGTCACGTCAGTAGCAACTCTGACGACGCCGACGACGACCATCACGTCGAGTCTGAACACGTCAACGCAGACGACGGTACGGACGTCAACCTCCACAACAAGCACCACTCTTGTCTCACAGAATCAGTCGCAGACAACTTTGCCGCCGACTACAGCTGCACCGACGACAGCCGCACCGACAACTGTTGCGCCAATTCAGATGGCCACTTTCAAGGTAGTCGTGATTGGATCAATCTCAAATTTGCGTGTGGACATGGGATCATCGGCACAAGAGTGGGATCAGGTGTGGGATGAGTGGAACTGTGTGGGTGTCTCAGGATGCCAGAATGCAACCGCGAGTGTGCCCCTCAACGATTTCCTCTTTGTGCGAGTGAGGAATGCTGCTGGAAAGTATGTGTCATTCGGTCCTGGGGCAGGGAGCAGTTCGATTCAGAGCAACGATATGTACTACCCATCGTTTGAACAGCGTCGATGTGGACCTTCGTACTCTGGTTGGTCTGACCAGAGCAAGATCTGTGTATTCACTGTTGACCTCTCTTAGATGTTCGGCTGGGCCGCTCTGATCAGGAACCAATCTGGTCTCCGCAATCGTCAAACCTTCGTCGGCCGGAGGTCGGCACCTCTAAATTGAGGTACGTCCAAGGGGGTCACATGGGTTCCATCAAGAGGGGATTAGCCACGTTGATGGCTGCCTCCTGTCTGGTGGTGTCTGCAT
>VGCD01000029.1 GCA_016870215.1 Actinomycetota bacterium | reverse complement strand
TGAAGTCAATGCCGAAGAGTGAGAGACCCTTGATGCCATACACCTCACCACCTTCTCCACCTGTGAACGAGTTCCATTGAATCGCCAGGATGTGATACGTCTCAGACAAGGCGAGCGTGCCGATACCGAAATAGAAATGGCTTGCTTTTCGCAGCGCAAGTACGAACACTCCACCAATGACCGCAGTGACAACCGTCGCAAAAATGATTGCGGGAATGACTGGCAGATCTCGAGATGCCCAAGCCGAGGTGTACGCACCCACTCCGGTCATTGCAGCTTGTGAAAACGCAAACTGTCCCGATACTCCAAACAGGTAGTAGAACCCGATGGAGACGCAGGCGTAGAACATCCACAAGTTGACCAAGTTTGCCTGTGTGAGACTGTCCCCGATCAGCAACTCAAGCGCCACTGCAATGACAGCGAAAATACCAATATTCCGGATGTTGTTTTTCGCTCCGGGCGCCGACGTGCGGCGCTCGAATGAACTAGAGACGCCCATAGCTCTCGGCTCCTCGGAAGATGCCGCGCTGACGGACGGCGATGAACAAGAACAAGAACACGAGCGGCAACATTTCCCGGAAATGAGTGAAGTAATAGGCCCCGAAGAGTCGTTCAATGAGCGCAAGCACGAGGCCGCCAACAAACGCACCAGCGATCGAACCCCAGCCACCAATGATGGCCGCGCAGAACCCCCCGAGCATGATGGCAAAGCCGAGACCGATATCAAATGACGTGAGACTTCCCACGAGAAGACCTGTGAGACCACAGAGGAACGACGAGATTCCGAAGGCAATGATTGCCAAGCGAGTAGTGCGCACACCATGGAGTCGAGCCACTTCCGGGTCTGTGGCGAGCGCTCGAAGTTGAAGACCGAATGCGGTGCGTTGGAACACGTAGTACAACACCAGAGTGACGACGATTGTTACGCCAATGATCACAAGACGCTGATACGGAATAGCTGCACCAGCAAACGTGAAAAATTTCCCACGTAGCGGTGACTCAAGACTCTGGGGGTTGGCGCCACGCCACCGGGAGATGAACCCGCGAATGATAAAGGCCACACCGAGCGTGGCAATGATGACTTCGTCAACGGGTCGGCCACGCAAGGAGCCGTGTGTCAGTCGCTCAAACACGACGCCAGCCCCGAACATGATGACCAAAGTCGCTCCGTATGCAATCGACCAGTTCCAGCCTTTGTCTGTGATGAGCCAGGCACCAATGAAGGCACTGAGGGAAATGAAGTCACCCTGGGCAAAACTCACGATGTTCGTCGCCTTTAGCGGAACCATGAAACTAAACGCAGCAAGTGTGATTGCCGCTCCGTAACTGAGCGCGTTGATCAGGTTCTCTATAAAGAAACCCATGTTCATCCCCCTATGAACTGAGGGGTGGTGGCACTCTCGCGCCACCACCCCTACGAATGTCGTGACAGGCCTTCAAAACCCGTCGCTTCAGGTCACTTAGGCAGCACCACCGTGGATACAACCGTCGGTGTCTTTCCGTTGTACGAGACCATCGAAGACTTGTTCACCAAGATGTTGCTGGTCACACCAGTTGCTGCGGCGACCGGCGAGTACTTGTCGTAGCAGACACCCTTGTACTTCTGCCTCTTCATCGCCTTGATGATGTCAGCTGATTTTGTTGACTGAGCAGTCTCGATGGCGGCTTTCAGCAGGTACATGCCGTCATACGCTTCACCGGCTGAATATCCGGCTGGGTAGCCATACTTCTTGGTGAAGGCGTCAGCGAATTTCTTTGCTGCAGTTCCCTTGGCCGCTGCTGCCGGGTGGCAGTCAACGGCAGCGTAAAGCTTGAAACCAGATGGCGGAGTAAATGCACCGCTCATGACGGCGATGTCGCCAGATGCACCTTCCACAATCGGAAGTTTGCATCCACGGTTAACCATTTCGTTCATGAATGCGGCAGCAGGGTTGGGGAAGTTCACCGACATGATGGCTTCCGCACCCGAGTTACAGATCGCAGTGACTTGAGAGGAGAGGTCCGTCGCTGTGACAGAGTTTTCTTCGCGCCTCACGATGGTGATCTTCTTCTGGTTTGCAAGGAATCCGTACACGTCACATCCGGCCTTACCAAATGCGCCTTGCACGCAGATCATGCCGATCTTGGTGAGATCTTTTCCAGTGTCCTTCTTGTACTGATTGACCATGAAGTTGAATTGTTCCGCGGCAAGAGCCGACTGAGTCGGCCGAATGCGGAACAAGTTTGGCGCTCCGACAGAACTTGCAGCACCAATTGCGAGCGTCGCACCAGTGTTCGCGAAAATTGTTGGAATACCAGCAGCTTTCATCACCGGCGCAGCACCTGGGTTGTGTGCTGTGCTGATGAAACCATAGACCGCGGTCGGCCTCTTGTCGACAATCTGACGTGCAGCGGTCTCAGCGAGTGCTGCGGTTGAGCCCACGGGAATGCGCTCGTACTTAATCTTCGTCTTCTTGCCCTTGATGGTCACACCACCGGCCTTGTTGATTTGGTCGATAGCAAACTGTGCACCGTCTGCGGTGTCGGGAATCGCAACGGCGCTCTCGCCCTTGGTCTCGACCGCCGTGATGATGTACACCTGCTCGCCTGCTGCTTGTGTTGGTGCAGTTGAACCAACGAACAACCCTCCAGCCAGTGCAGCTGCTACGAGAATGCGACGCTTCGCATGCTTCATGAATTTCCCCCTCAATGTGATGTGACACTCCACGAGCAGCACCTAACTGTCGTGCGTGGTACAAAGATACTAACCACACACACGCTGGTGATGACAAGAGTCACGAGAGACAAAGACCTGACTTTTAGTGCGAAAGTCAACGAACGAGCACCCCATTCTTGCGTTCTGGGTTGTCAACGTTCGGTCAACCGGTGATTCGCCAGAGACGGTGAAAACCGATTAGTCGGCCAATTGCCACGCCAACTGACTCTTCCGCAGCATGTGCCAAGGCGCGAGCACCAGTTACCGGACTGGTGCGAGTCGCACTTCCCGATGCCTCAAACCCCACCTCTCGTATGGACAACACCGTGCGCTGCACGTGATACCGATCGGTAACGACGATGACTGACCTCACGCCCTCCTTCAGCAAAACAGGTGAAAGATTTGCCGCGGACTGCCATGTTGAAGCACCGGCGGTCTCGGCCACGATTTTCGATGCTTCCACCCCTCTGGCCCTCAGGTAGCGGCGTGACGCCTCGGCCTCGGTGAAACGGTCTCCTGGGCGTTTACCGCCGCTGACCGCGATGAGCGGTGCACGTCCCTCATTGAACAGAAGCAATGCGTGGTCAAGTCGGGCTGCCAACTGGGGCGACGGCCTCCCGTCATATTGAGCCGCACCCATCACCACGATGACATCAGCCTTCGCTGCGTCATCACTCGCTCCGACATAGAGAACCGAGCAGAAGACAATGAAGAGGTATGAAACAAGTGTCGTTGCTGCCGCGGCAGTGACGAGTAGCGAGCCACGAAGGACACGCATGACGCTCAGACCGTTCGCAGAAGTGCAGCGTCGATGCGCCGCAATGTTTGCTCACGCCCGAGAACTTCGAGGCTCTCGAATAGTGGTGGGCCGATTGTTCGTCCGGTGATTGCCACTCGAAGCGGTGCCTGCAATTTTCCGAGCTTCACCTGAAGCTCCTCGGCGAGCGCATCAAGGTGTGCCTTCAGATCTTCGTGAGTCCAATTAATTGTTGCGTAGGCATCACGACAATGCTCGAGCATTGGTCGCGCGAAGTCAGCGGTGAAAGTCTTGGTGAATGCTTGCTCGTCGACAATCGGCGCATCAAGAAACAGGAAGTCGACCATGGTGGACACTTCGCTCAGCATGACAACTCTGGTTTGAATCAACTCGGCAACAGCCGCGAACACTTTAGGCTTGAACTGTGAGGCATTCCATGACACATCCTCGGCCATTAACCAAGGTGAACAAGCGTTTATGAACTGCGGCAATGACAAAGCCCGGATGTACTCACCATTAAAGGCCTGCAATTTCTTCACATCAAAAAAGGCAGGTGAATGGTTGACGTCTTCCAAGCGGAACTGCTCGACAATGGTCGACCACGGCACAATCTCGGTGTCACCATGCGGCGCCCAACCAAGCGTCATCAGATAGTTGACCATCGCCTCAGCGAGAATTCCTTCGTCCTTGTACTGCTCGAGCGCCACTTTGTCGCGACGCTTGGACAACTTCTTGCGTTGTTCATTGACCAACACCGGCACGTGCGCCCACACAGGAGGCTCATGGCCAAGCGCCTGCCACAACAACTGTTGCTTCGGAGTGTTCGGTAAATGCTCTTCTGCACGCACCACATTGGTGATATTCATGTCGATGTCGTCAACCACGTTGGCCAACAGGAACATCGGCGAGCCATTTCCACGTAGGAGCACGAAATCTTCGATAGTGGTGTTGTCAAACTCAACATCACCGCGCACCAAGTCTCGGACGACTGTCGTTCCTTCTGGTACACGGAATCTCAGAACTCGCCCGGGACCAGGCTCGAGTCCCCGATCGCGTGAGTATCCGTCGTAACCCTGTTTTCCTGCGGCTTTTGCACGCTCTTGGATTTGCTCTGGCGTGAGGTCACACCAATACGCATGGCCAAGTTCATAGAGACGGTGAGCAGCTGCGACGTGTTTCGAGGCGTTGTCCGATTGAAAATATGGACCTTCGAACTGAGAAGACGAACTATCGATGCCAAGCCAAGCGAGCGCATCAATGATGCCGTTTGTCCACTCTGGACTGTTGCGCGACTCGTCAGTATCTTCAATACGGAGCACAAACACACCACCCTCACGCTGAGCGAGTGCCCAGTTATATAGGGCAGTGCGCGCACCACCAACGTGGAAGAAACCGGTGGGAGATGGCGCAAAGCGATAGCGCGGCGTGTGTGACATTCTTCCGCAAGGCTACTGGTACTGCTCTCGACGAAGCAGTGCGAGTCACATCACCGCTAGTTTGAGACTGTGGCACGCACCAAAGATCCGCACCCTGGTCACCGTTCTGTCGCCGGTGGTCTTGCTCGTGCAGCAGTGTTCGGCATCAGCGACGGCCTCACTTCCAACGTGTCGCTCGTCATCGGCTTTGCGGGTGGCGGCGTATCTTCTTCCGTCGTGCGACTTGCTGGCATCGCCGGTGCAGTCGCAGGTGCCGCAAGCATGGCGGCGGGTGAATGGATCTCTGTCTCTGCCCAGAACGAACTTGTGGAGCGCGAACTTGAAGCGGAACGCAAAGAACTGAAAGACAACCCCGAGTTCGAGACTCGTGAGCTTGCTGCGTTCTACGAAGGACACGGCATGTCCAAGGATCAGGCCGCATCAGCCGCGAAAGAAGTAATGGCCAAGCCGGAACTGGCCCTCATTGTCCATGCGCGCGAAGAGTTCGGTATCGATCCCGATGACATGCCCTCAGCCATTTCTGCGGCAACTATTTCATTTCTTTGTTTCGTCGTTGGCGCACTCTTACCGGTTGTGCCTTGGTTTATTGGTTCCGGAACCGCCGCTGGTGTTGCATCAATCGTCATTGGTGGCATCGCAGCACTGTTCGTGGGCGGCGCCATTGGCGTAAGTGCCGAGCGTCCAGTTGCTCGTTTAGCGATACGACAAGTGCTCATCATGCTCGTCGCCTGTGGCGCTACATATCTCATCGGAACGTTGCTCAACACATCAGTCACGGCATGACCGAGTACACCGCGACCGATCAACTGAATGTGCTTGGTGAACCATTGCAGTCCTGCAGTTTTGACCCCTTGACTGGTTTCTACCGATCCGGGTGCTGCGAAGTGGGCGGCGACGACACCGGTGTACATGCGGTGTGCGCCATCATGACCAGTGAATTCCTCGAATTCTCGAAGTCAATGGGAAACGATCTCTCAACGCCAATGCCTCAGTACGGGTTCAAAGGGCTTGTCGATGGTGATCAGTGGTGCTTATGCGCCCCCCGATGGCAAGAAGCATTCGAGGCCGGACGAGCACCAAAAGTACGACTTGCTTCAACACACATGGCCGCACTTGAATTCTGCGACCTTGACGCACTGAAGGGTCACGCCATCGACGCCTGAACGTCAGAGCGTTAACGCTTCGGCGTTGAATGACATCAGCAAGGCACTATCGCCCATCACTGCCCCACTCAGTCCGTGAACCTGCGGAAGGATCTGCTCGCAGAAGAACCGCGCGGTGCCGACTTTTGCAGATGTGACGTCGGTTGGCAGATCGGTTGCACCGAGAGCCAACAGCGCAGACTGCGCCATGCAGTAGCCACCGACAAGCACTGACATTTGTCGCAAGTACGGCGTGGCACCGGACAGCACGTCAAGCGGATTACCCGCGTGTTCCAGAATCCACTGTGTCGTTCCGCGCACTGCATTGAGCGCAGCAGATAGCTCACTTCGAGTCTGCACCAGGTCTGCGCGTGCAGCAAGGTCGGCGTCAATCGAAGCAATTTCTTCAAATAAGCCCATGACCACTGCACCGGATTTCAACCCGATTTTGCGCCCCACAAGATCCATTGCCTGGATGCCGTTTGTTCCCTCGTAAATGGTGGTGATGCGCGCGTCGCGATAGTGCTGTGCGACACCAGTTTCTTCGATGAACCCCATACCACCATGAATTTGCACCGCAGTACCCGTGAGCTCGACTGCCATGTCGGTGCCCCAGCCTTTTGACAGTGGAGTCAGCAGCGCCGCCATATCGGACGCCTTCTCCCGTTCAACTGCATCAGGGTGATGCTTTGCGATGTCGAGACAACCAGCGTTCCAGTAAATAAGCCGACGCAACGCTTCGATAGTGCTCTTCATGGTCAACAACATGCGCTTCACGTCGGGATGCTCGACAATGGGAGAACTGTCAGCACCTTGCGAACCCGGCGCACGACCCTGTCGACGCTGTACGGAATACTCAAGTGCTTGCTGATATGCACGTTCGATGAGCGCGAGACCTTCGAGACCCACACCAATGCGCGCCTGATTCATCATCGTGAACATGTACGTCATTCCACGATTTTCTTCGCCGATGAGATACCCCACCGCACCGCCATTGTCACCGTAGGAAAGCACGCATGTCGGGCTCGCCTTAATGCCGGTCTTGTGCTCGATGCTCACACATGTGACGTCATTTTCTTTGCCGAGTGAACCGTCAGCGTTCAAGAGCCGTTGGGGAACGATGAAACACGAGATGCCCTTCGTGCCTGGTGGAGCATCGGGCGTGCGCGCAAGAACGAGATGAATGATGTTGTCCGCCATGTCGTGCTGGCCGAAGGTGATGTAGATCTTTGTACCGCTGATGAGATACGTACCGTCGCTTTGGCGAACTGCTTTCGTGCGAACAGCCCCGACGTCACTTCCGGCATCGGGCTCGGTGAGATTCATCGTGCCTGTCCACTCACCACTGATCATCTTTGGCAGGTACGTCATCTTCTGAACTTCGTCGCCGTGATGCAAGATGGCATCAATTGCACCCTGCGTGAGCAGCGGTGCCATGGTGAGTGCCATGTTCGCTGAATTCATCATCTCTTGAATCGCAATATTGACAATCCAAGGAAACCCACCACCGCCAAATCCGGGCTCGAAACCAACGGTGCCCCAACCGGCATCAACGTAAGCCTTGTATGCCTCTTTGAAACCAGGTGGCGTGGTGACAGTTCCATCGTCATTGCGATGTGATCCCACGGTGTCACCGACTGAATTCAACGGTGCGAAGGACTCTTCGAAGAATCGAGCAGCCTCGCCCAACATCTCAGACACGACGGATACGTCGACTCCGGCGAAGGCCGGCAACTGCGAGATGTCACCAAGGCGACAGAAACGGTTGAGAACGAAATCAATGTCGCCGAGTGGAGCCTTGTACGCGGTCATGTCAGGCGCCGGTGAGCGCGCGCCATTCAGAAGGCATGCGCGTGCGGGCCGCAACCGGCGTCAGCCTCAACGTTGTCTCGGGCACCAAGTCAGCAAGCTCGCGCGCTTCCGCATAATGGTGCAGAGTGTTTCGCACTCCTTCAAAGTGTGATTTACGTGCTGCAATCAAGTCAGCGGGTGCATTCGAGTCGAGAAAACCCCAGATGCTGAGAGCCAACTCGAGATCTGCCATGACGGGTGCGCGACCATACAGCGACGCGCGTCGCAGGGCAATAAGTGAACATCCACGAAGAGCGTCGTCGATGTCTTCGCCCCTGCTCACAACGACTCGAGACCGCATGTGCTTGGCCAAGGTGAGCACATAACCCTGATCGGGGCCTTGATACCCGAGGCGCGGTCCTACAGGTTGACGACCCGTGATGTCGGCGGGTCGCGACGGCTGCCAGGCATCGGGGATGTGCTCGGGTGACTCGTACGTACGAACTTCTTCAACCGGCGAGACCGGTGCAAAACGTGGTGCTGCCATGAACGCTCAGACTAGGCGCGTTGTGGTCAGAGTTCGGTGTCGTGCAACAAGCCGTAGACGAGTGACTCTTCGAGCGCCCGCCATGACGCCTCGATGATGTTCGGTGAGACGCCGATCGTCGTCCAAGTGCGGTCACCATTGGTGGCGTCGATGAGCACGCGAGTCACGGCCCCGGTTGCAGTGGCTCCGTCGAGGATGCGCACCTTGTAGTCGGTGAGGTGCACACGCGCGAGTCGCGGGAACCGCCCGAGAAGCGCCGCACGAAGTGCTGTGTCGATTGCATTGACCGGACCGTTACCTTCCGACACGTGCACAAAGCGACGATCGCCAACCCACACTTTGACCGTTGCTTCAGTGGTGAATGAACCACTCGTCGTCTCGTCAGTGATCACGCGCATCGACTCAACGCGGAAGAAATCCTGCGTCCATCCCGCTGCACGTCGCATCAGCAACTCCAAAGACGCATCTGCTGCTTCGAAGTGATACCCCTCGTGTTCGAGACGCTTCAGATCATCGATCACCTGATTCACTGCTGGTCCGTCCATGGGCAGACCCAGCTCATCGGCTTTCATCTGGATGGTGGCTCGACCAGCCATCTCAGACACCACGAAGCGTGTGCCGTTGCCGACAACTTCTGGGTCAACATGCTCGTACGCATCCTTCGCGCGTGCAATTGCCGACACGTGCAGGCCCGCCTTGTGTGCAAATGCTGACGTACCAACATATGGCGCTTGTGGGTTGAGCGGGCGATTCAAAACCTCTGCCACGTGATTGCTCACCGACGTGAGTCGTGACAGATTGCCGGTCGGAAGGCACGTGTGCCCCATCTTCAACTCGAGGTTAGGGATGACCGTTGTGAGGTTGGTGTTGCCAGTGCGCTCGCCAAGACCATTCAGAGTTCCTTGCACGTGACGCGCACCAGCGCGTACGGCAGCCATCGAATTGGCCACCGCACAACCCGTGTCATCGTGGCAATGAATTCCAAGAACAGCATCTGAACCAACATGAGCGCGAACTGCTGTGACGATGTCATGTACCTCGTGGGGCAACGAACCACCATTGGTGTCACACATGACAAGGTGCGTTGCACCATTCATGACCGCGGCTTCAGCCACCTGCAACGCGAACTCAGGATTGCGCTTGTAGCCATCGAAGAAATGTTCGAGGTCAACGAGAACTTGTCGACCATTTCCATGCAGGAATCGCACTGAGTCGCCCACCATGGCGACACCTTCTTCAAGCGTTGTCTGCAGGGCCGACGTGACGTGGTAGTCCCACGACTTCGCAACGATGCACACAGCCGATGTGTTTGCAGCAAGAAGGTTGCGCAATGTTGCATCGTCGTCGACTTTTCCACGCGGGCGACGCGTCGAACCGAAAGCAACCAGTGTCGAAGTGCTCAGAGTTAGTTCAGATGCAGCCCGGGCGAAAAATTCTTCGTCTTTCGGGTTGGCTCCTGGCCAGCCGCCTTCGATGTAGTGCACACCGAGGAAGTCCAGCTGCTCGGCAATGCGCAACTTGTCCTCGACAGTCGCCGACACACCTTCGACCTGCATTCCGTCGCGAAGGGTGGTGTCGAACACCTCCACCATGTCGCCGCTCTGTGTGGCAACTTGGCTCTTGTTGTTGGTCTCAGTTGTCGTCATGTGTCACCTGGATCTTCATTGACCGTCGAACTGCGTTGGGAACGAAAAAACCGCCCACGAAGGGCGGCTGATTCGCGCACGTCGCAATCGACGTGCGCTACCGAATAATGATGGCGGCGAACAGCCCAGCACCGAGGCCCTGAGTGATTGTCGTCATCATAGAGATAGTCTCGCCCCGCTTCCCTCCGGCGTCAACATGTCCCACCAAAAACTGGGGGTTTCCTGGGGAAATTCTGTGGAAAAAGGGCTCAGACGGCGAGCTCGCACCATTCCGTGTAGCGGTCCTCGAGGCCGCGCACAACCCGGCCGTACATGTCGGCAACGGCTTTTGTGACTGGTCCTGGGCACGGAATGGCGCGGTCGTCGACTGAGTTGATGGCGCTGACTTCTGCTGCAGTACCGCAACAGAAGATTTCATCGGCCACATAGAGGTCGCTGCGTGCGACATTGTCGACAATGATGTCGTAGCCGAGCTCTCGCGCGATGCGCATGACGCTGTGCTGGGTGATGCCTTCGAGGGCCCCTGCTGATGTTGGTGGCGTGACAATTCGCCCGCCACGGACCACGAACAAATTCTCACCGGTGCACTCGCTGACAAGACCAGCCTGGTTCAGCAAGATTGCTTCGTCGTAACCAGCCTTCAGTGCTTCGACTTTTGCGAGCGAAGAGTTGGCGTAGTTGGCGACCGTCTTCGATGCAGGAGGCAACATGTTGTGGTCGAGACGTGTCCATGACGAAATCTTCATGCGAACACCCTTCGTGAGGGCGTCATCTCCGAGATACGCACCCCATGGCCAACATGCAATGGCTACGTCGACTGTGCACGGCAATGTGTTGAGACCCATCTCTCCGTATCCGTAGTACGCGATCGGGCGTATGTAACACGACGAAAGTCCGGTGGAAGCCACCGTTTCCTTCGTGGCGGCGATCAATTCATCGACCGAGTACGGAATTTCCATTCCCATGATTTTCGCGCTGTTGTGGAGACGCTGAATGTGCTCGGTGAGCCTGAACACTGCTGCACCCTTGGGTGTTTCGTACGCGCGAATTCCTTCGAACACGCCTGTGCCGTAATGAAGCGTGTGCGTGAGGACGTGTACCTGGGCCTTGTCCCACTCGACGAGTGAGCCGTTCATCCAAATTTTCGGTGTGGGAACAAGTGTGGGCATTGGGTCACTTTCTGAATCGTGTGTGGGGCAGGCTAGTGCTTGTGTAGTCGGGCTGCGATTGCGTTTCCAATGTCGATGGTCGAGCCCTCAGTGGGTTCTGTGCACGCCTCACGAATATGGTTTGCGGCGGCGTGTTCGCCAAGAAAGTCGCACATCAAGGCAGCGGACAAGATGGCGGCCGTCGGATTGGCTTTGCCAGTGCCGACGATGTCTGGTGCAGAGCCATGGACTGGTTCAAACATTGACGGCCCGGTGCGGGCCGGGTTCAAGTTCGCCGATGATGCAAGACCGATGCCTCCGCTGACTGCTCCTCCGAGATCGGTGAGAATGTCGCCAAACAAGTTGTCGGTGACGATGACGTCGTAACGATGCGGGTCCTGCACGAAGTAAATGCACGCAGCATCGACATGGTTGTATGCAGTGTCAACCTTCGGGAATTCCTTTGCAACTTCATTGAATGTGCGTTGCCACAAGTCGCCGGCGAACGTGAGCACATTTGTCTTGTGCACCAATGTGAGGTGCTTGCGCTCGCGTGATGCGGCGAGCTGAAACGCATAGCGAATACAACGCTCGACTCCCATACGAGTGTTGACACTTCCTTGCGTTGCGACTTCGTTGATGGTGCCCTTGCGCAACACTCCGCCTTCGCCGACATACGGCCCCTCGGTGTTCTCACGAATGACAACAAAGTCATGTGGACGTTCGTGCCCTGGAGCAATGCCCAGGAATGGACGCTGATTGATGTACAGGTCGAGCTCAAATCGCATCTTGAGCAACAACCCACGCTCGATGACCCCGGGTGGAACTTCCGGTGTGCCGACGGCCCCCAACAAGATTGCGTCAAAAGACCGAAGCGTGTGAAGCGTGTCGTCTGACAGCACTTCGCCGTCGCGTAGGTAACGCTGACCACCGAGATCAAAGTCGGTGGCTTCAAAATGCACGCCTGCGGCACGCACCACCTTCAATGCTTCGTGGACGACCTCGGGTCCGATGCCGTCGCCGCCGATGACTGCGATCTTGTGTGACATAGGAAAACCATCGTACGAGCCGCCGATAGCCTTTCCTTTATGGCAAAACACCTGTTGTCAGAAAACACGTATAAGCGCCTCGAAGCTGAGGTGTTCGACCTCGAACACACCCGCTTGCCAGAAGTGGCCGACAAGATCGGTCGGGCCCGCGAATTGGGTGACCTCAGCGAGAATGGCGACTACCACGCCGCCAAAGATGAGTACGGATTACTCAACGACCGACGAGTGCGCGTGCAGGGAATTCTCGAAAATGCTGCCATCGCACCCGCACCATCTGCTGATGAAGTCACAGTGTTGTCCACCGTCAAGGTCTTGTTCGATGGCGATGACCCGAGCGATGCCGAGACATTTCTCATCGGCCACATCGAAGAAGATGGCGCGGGTCACGAAATCATGAGCCCCGCTTCCCCCATCGGTTCTGCATTGCTCGGTCATAAAAAAGGCGACAAAGTTTCAATCACCCTCGAAAACGGTGCGAAAGTTGGAGTGACGGTGGTCGACATCTCCGTCTGAATCACATGACCGGAGAACCCCTCATTCCCCCGCTACCGCCCGGACAACACGTCAATCTTCCGGGTCGCGGAACGACGTATGTCCGCCACATCGAGGGGCCCCACGACGCACCAGCGGTCGTCTTGCTTCACGGCTGGACCGCAACGGCCGACCTCAACTTTTTCACCTGCTACGAAGCACTCAGCGAGCACTTCCGCGTCGTAGCAATCGACCACAGAGGTCACGGACGTGGCATTCGCTCGACGCAACCGTTCAAGTTGTCTGACTGCGCAGACGACGTTGCTGCACTTGCAGATCAACTCGACATCAAAACTTTCATTCCTGTCGGCTACTCCATGGGTGGCCTTGTTGCGCAGTTGCTGTGGAAGAGACACGAATCTCGGGTTCGCGGTCTCGTCCTTGCCGCCACCACCGGACACTTTGTCGAGTCGCGCGAAGAGCGCATTGGTTTTCTCGGCTTGAAAGGTCTCGGCGCACTCGCACGTTTCACACCACGAGCCGCCCAAGACTGGATTAGCGAGCAGACCTTCATACAGAAAAAGACTGCGATGTGGGAGCCATGGGCTGTGCAACAGGCCGCAAGTCACGATTGGCGACATGTACTCGAGGCTGGCGGTGAACTCGGCCTGTACGACGCACGTCGGTGGTTGCCTCGCATCGATGTGCCGACATCGGTCATCATCACCACACGTGACCAGACAGTTCCGACCGCTCGCCAAGAGCACCTCGCCAGCCTCATTTCGACTGCACGCACATTCCGAGTCGACGGAGGACACGATGCTGTCATCGCGCAGGCACCTCACTTCGTTCCGACACTCGTCGAGGCGTGTCTGCATGTCAACAACACCGCGCATGCTTCACAGTCATCACACGTAGTTCGGTGACGGCCTGCCATGAGACATGCCATTCGCTCACGCACTCGACTTCGCCGTAATGCGCGCATCGCTGCGCTCGGTGCGCGAGTCGGGCTTGGTCATGCCGGAACTGCAGCGCGAAAAGTGTTCGCCGGTGCTGCGCGCAAAGAACAACTGTCACGTGCGCGAGAGTTGCGCACCGCACAACAAGTAGCCGCGGAATTGGGTGACATGAAAGGTGCGCTCATGAAAATCGGGCAGATGGCGAGTTATCTCGACGATGGCCTGCCAGAACCTCTACGCCTGACCCTTGCCCAACTGCAGGCCGCTGCACCACCCATGTCGCACGAGCTGGTGGATGCGGTGTTCATGGCTGAATTCGGTGCCTTACCTACAGAACTATTCGTCGCGTGGGACCCAGAACCGATTGCAGCAGCGTCCATCGGTCAGGTTCATCGCGCCGTGCTGCGCGTTGGTGAGGACGAGGTTGCAGTTGCCGTCAAAGTGCAATACCCGGGCGTGGCTGACGCCATCGAATCTGACATTCGCACAGCAGATCTGCTGGGAACGCTGTTGGCATTCGGATTCAAGTCACTTGACCCAGAAGCAATGGTTGCCGAGATCAAGGAACGCCTGACAGAAGAGTTGGACTACACACGCGAAGCCAACAATCAGCAATTGTTTGCTGACTTTTATCGTGATCACCCCTTCATTCATGTGCCCAAAGTCTTCACCTCGATGTCAACATCGAAGGTTCTCACCACTGAGTTGGTGAGCGGCGCAACATGGTCAGAGGTGCTGACGTGGGATCAAGACTCTCGCGACAGAGTCGCCGAGACAATCTTCCGTTTTGTGTTCAGAAGCCTCTACCGATTTCGCGCCTTCAACGGTGACCCACATCCGGGCAACTACGTCTTCCACGACGACGGTCGAGTGTCATTCCTTGACTTCGGACTTGTGAAGTACTTCAGCGAATTAGAGATGGACACGTTCCAGCGCATGATTAAGGCCGCAGCTATCGACCACGACGTCGAAGAATTCCGTCACATCATCGAAGATGCCGGGCTGTTGAGAAAAGAAGCGCCAATCACAACTGACGACGCAGGTTCGTATTTCTCCCATTTCTATGAGCCGGTGAGCGAGTCTCGCGACATGACATGGACAAGCGAATACGCAACTTCAATCGTTCGGCACACCTTCGATCGTTCATCCCCCATCGCTCAGTACGCAACAGTTCCGAAGTCATTCGTGTTCATTCAGCGAATCAACCTTGGCTTGTACGCACTCCTCGGACAACTTGGTGCACGCGGCAACTACCGACGCATTGCAGAAGAACTGTGGCCGATGACCAACTCACCTGCATCCACCGAGCTCGGTCGCCTCGAAGCCGAATGGCTGGCGTCAGTACGTCACTGAACAGTGTGGACATCGAGACCGATGTCCAGAATCGGCGACGAATGCGTCAGTGCGCCAACCGAGATGAAGTCGACGCCCGTCGCCGCGACATCCTTGGCGTTTGCGAGTGTCAGCCCGCCACTCGCCTCAAGCAACACGTGACGTGCGGTAGTTGATGTATGACGCCTGGCGATGTCGACTGCTTGCCGCATTGTGGCAGGAGCCATGTTGTCAAGTAACACCAAGTCAGCGCCTGCGTCGAGTGCCACTTTCAATTGTTCCAGAGTGTCGACTTCGATCTCGACGACCATGTCGGGTGCTGACTGACGGACGAGCGCAAAAGCTTGCGCGACGCCACCTGCAGCGACAATGTGATTGTCCTTCACTAGGGCTGCATCGGACAGTGACATGCGATGGTTCTGTCCACCTCCGCAGCGAACTGCGTACTTCTCAAGACTGCGCAAACCTGGCGTGGTCTTTCTGGTGTCGCGCACTTTGGCATCGGTGCCGGCGATGGCATCGACCCACATTGCAGTCGCGGTAGCGACTCCGGAGAGATGACACAGGAGATTCAGCGCTGTTCGCTCAGCAGTTAGCAGCCCACGCGTCGGGGCCTCGACTTTTGCAAGTACGTCACCCGGAACGACTCGATCTCCGTCGTTGCAAACAATCGTGAATGCGCACTGTTCCACCCCACACACCATCTCGACTGCAGCAGCAGCCACGTCGAGCCCTGCTAGTGCTCCGCGTGCTCTCGTCGTGAACGTTGCAACACTTCGCTGTTGCGCTGGAACTGTCGCCACCGTGGTGATGTCGGCGCCGCCAGCAAGATCTTCCTCGATCGTGCGCCGAACAAGGTCTTCGACCTGGTTGGCATCGAGCCCGGCTTTTGTCAGGCGCTCACGCCGCTCAGTCGACAGTGAATGAAGTATCACAGGCTCTCCACAACGGTCACGTCTGAGTCGACCACATACAAGTGACGCTTCCAAGAGTCTGACGACTGGGGCGCATCGGCACGTCGATGACAACCTCGACTCTCAACACGCGCAGAAGCTGCTGCCACCACGGCTCGCGCAAGTGTGAGCATGTTGGTCGCTTCAAATGAACGACGTGACGGCTCGATGCTTGAATCAGTCTTTTCCTCAAGTCGAGCAAGCCGGTCGGTTGCAGTTGCCAATCCGTCGGCGCTTCGTAACACTCCGACGTACTTTGACATTGTCGAGCGAAGTTCACCACGTAGATCAGCACTCAACAACGCTGCATGGCGCTCGTCGTCTTTTGGTTCAACCTTCGATGGCAGTGACCAACTAAGTGCACGACCCACGCGCGTACCTGCAACGACACTCTCGGTGAGTGAGTTCGAGGCCAAACGATTTGCGCCGTGAACTCCGGTGCATGCCGCCTCTCCCACCACATAGAGGCCAACAAGTTCGGTTGCACCGTCAAGGTTCGCCTTCACTCCGCCACATACATAGTGAGCGGCAGGTGCGACAGGTATGAGATCGACCGCCGGGTCGATTCCCTCCGCGAGACACGATGCCGTTATCGAAGGAAAACGTGTTTCGAATTCCGAACCAATGGATCGTGCATCAAGAAACACGTGGTCATCGACGCCGTTCGGCGACTGCGCCATTCGGGCACTGATAGCTGCTGCGACCACATCGCGAGGTGCCAAGTCTGCCTGCGGATGCACGCCTTCCATGACGCGTGCACCACTCGCATCGACGAGTACTGCACCTTCGCCCCGCACTGCTTCGCTGATGAGAGCTTGTTGACCAGTTGCATCTGGTCCTGTCCACAACACAGTTGGATGAAACTGAATGAACTCAATATCGACGACGGGCACACCAGCACGTAATGCCATCGCTACGCCGTCACCGGTATTGAGTTCATTC
>VGCD01000028.1 GCA_016870215.1 Actinomycetota bacterium | reverse complement strand
TCGTCAAACCTTCGTCGGCCGGAGGTCGGCACCTCTAAATTGAGGTACGTCCAAGGGGGTCACATGGGTTCCATCAAGAGGGGATTAGCCACGTTGATGGCTGCCTCCTGTCTGGTGGTGTCTGCATGCAGCGGCGGTGGCGGTAGCTCGGTTGACATCGCTCCGGCCCCCGATCTCGAGGCAGTGAACTCATCGTCAGGGTTGAAGCCCGACAGCAATGGCTTCGCCTTTGCCAACTTCGGCTCGTCGGCTTCACAAGAGATCTTTGATGAGAGCGATCTCGTTGAGATGTTCGGTGAGTCTGTGTGTGTCGACGGTGTGGTCGACCCCTGTGTTCCGACAGAAGAAGCTGCTGCTTGGGCTCGAATGGTGAATGACTCACGGGCGGTCGGCCACTGTGAGGGTCTCGTGGTTCAGGCGGCGATTCGCTACAGCGCCAAGCTTGACCCCCAGACGGTTTCGTTGAAAAACGAGGGTGATGTCACGCACGGCATTATGCGCGCGTTTGCCACGCAATTCTTGCCAGAGGTTCAAAAGTCGACGAAGACGTGGTCAAAGCGTTCTCTGAAAGACATCGTCGCGGAATTAGTGAGCGCGTTTAAGAGTGGCACGACGAATTACACCCTGGGTGTGTATTCGCCCAACGGTGGACATGCGGTGCTGCCATATGCCGTTGAGTTCCCCACGCCGGAGCGCGCTGACATCTTGTTGTATGACTCCAACTGGCCAGGTATCACTCGCAAAGTGGTGGTTGATCTTGCGACAGATATGTGGTTCTTTTCTTTCGATAATCCTGATCCGAATGTTGACCCGTCAAAGGATGCATCAGCATGGTCGGGGAATTCTGGGTCGATGGACATCACCCCGATGGATTCCCGTTCGAACGCCACATGCCCCATGTGTGGAGGCGAAACCGTTGTACGTGACACCATCTTGACGATTCGCTCGGTCGATGGAGACTGGTCCATCAAGACAAAGAACGGTCTGGTGACAGCGACGTCTGCTGAACAAGTTGAAGGTGTGCGAGTCACGTCATTGCGAGGCGCCCTAAACGCAGTGACCGACAGTGTCGTGAGCATTGATGTAGCAGATTTTGAATTGATACTGAACAGCACTGCAAACGTGTACGTCAACAATGTTCATGGAACAACTGAGATTCGGGCCACAGGCAAGAAGAAGCGCACACCAATCGTCTTCAAAGATAAGTCTATCTCTTTTACTGGCACCGACACAGACATCGTCGTTGCTAAAGAGAATCTTGCTGTGAATACGTTGATATCCGATGCGATAATCAACATTGAGACTGATCGCATTGATGTTCTGACCACATCAGAAGGGTCAGAGCGAACAATCTCGGTCGATGCTGACAAGCCGAGAGTTGTCATCACTGGCGGGGGCGACAAGCCAGTCGTTGAGAATCGAGATAAGCCCCTAAATTCGGTGCTTCCGGCCAAAGTTGATGAACTAGCGGTACCTGAAGTGCGTGGCAACCTCACTCCTCGTGTTGAGCGTGACTTATCAAACCCTGCTTATGTCCAGCAGTACTCAATTGGTTCCGCCCCAACAACGACGGTGGCAGCAACCACCACGACAGTTGCTCCAGTGACAACCATTGTCACAACTACAACCCTTCCTGTTGGGGCCCCGACATCCACACCGTCTGTATCGACCGTCAGCTCGCTGAAGTCCGGCAACTTGTCGACCATATCGACCTTTAGTCCAGGTGCAGCAGTATCTGTTTCATATACAGGGTTTGAGCCGAACGAGTGGGTGCAATTGATCGTTGCTTCGACACCACAAGTGATCGATGTTGAGAAGGCGAGTGCATCTGGGAAGGTCGCACTATCCGGTCAAGTTCCCACAACATTGACGGCTGGTTCTCACACCCTTGCTGTGTACGCACCACAAAGCAAACGAGGGTTCAAGCAGGCAATCACAGTTCAGTCGACCTCTGGTTCAAGCATTACTCCAGCCACGTCGACGACCACCGCAGTCTCGTCGGTCACTACCGGTACGAATACCCCTTCAACAACCCAAGCAACAACATCGGCTCCAGCTGCTACAACTACAACGCCAGGGCCAACTACCACGACGAACTCGCCACCCGTTATTTCAACGTTCACATGCGTCTCGGCAAGCGCATCGTCACTGAAGTTGCGGCTGATTGCCAGTGATCCGAACGGGTCCTTCGTGACGATTCTCTTCGAGGAACCAAGTTCCAACAACTACATCAATACGCCGACGTATGCAGAGGACGCTGACATTGTGTCGGGGAACGACTACACATTCTACGGCGTCAAGCAGGGCGGTGGGGCAGCATTCACTGTTCGGGTAACCGTTTCTGATGGCCAAGCACAAACAGTGCTGACGAAGTCCATCAGTGACTCCTACAACTTCATGGGCGGCGGAACCTGCACTGCGGTATGAGCCCCTAAAACTCCAGACATAGAAGGGTCTCAGAGGCTTCTTTACCGATTCCTTACCGACCGAGCCATACCGTCATACGCAGGAAGACAGCACTGCGCACCTCGGGCTCGACCCCCCGCGTCGACAGTGCTGTCCGGCGGCCTCGCCCTCTTACCAGGCCGACTCAATTTCCCTTCGTGGGTTCAGATTTGTGAGCTAGACCTGCCGCTGCGAGGGCTTCACTCAACGTAGTTGCCTTTTGCAACTTGATGCCTGACGTTGTATCCGGCGAGTTACCCGGAACAATCGCGCGAGTGAACCCGAGCCGTGCAGCTTCCGTGATGCGATGCGAGATGTGACCCACTTGGCGCACCTCACCTGCAAGACCAACTTCACCACACACCACAAGGTCTGCCGGCAGTGGTGTGTTGGTGACTGCTGACACCAATGCAAGACACAACCCAAGATCAGCACCAGGTTCGTTCAACTTGATGCCACCTACAACCGATGCATACACCTCGTGTTGCGACAGGCTGATGCGTGCTCGGCGTTCGAGCACTGCCAACAACATGGACAACCGCCCATGGTCAACGCCTTGAGCACTACGTCGTGGCAGCACACCACCACTCATGGAGTTGGTGAGTGCTTGCAGTTCCACCAACAGTGGACGTTGCCCCTCGAGCGTAGGAACAACCACTGAGCCCGGCACGCCGGTGCGTCGATCTGCCAAGAACAGCGAACTGGCATCAGGAACCCCCGCAAGGCCAGTCTCCGTCATTTCGAACAGTCCCAGTTCATTGGTGGGGCCGAACCGATGTTTCGCTGCTCGCAACAGACGAAGTGCGTGATGACGTTCACCTTCGAATGACAACACCGTGTCGACGACGTGTTCAAGTACGCGTGGCCCAGCGAGCCCACCTTCTTTGGTGACATGGCCAACCAACACCACAGGAAGATTTCGACGTTTGGCTTCTTGCACGAGTCGGTGTGCACAACCTCGCACCTGCACAACAGAACCTGGAGTCGAGCCAAGTTCGGGGTCGGCCACTGTTTGAATTGAGTCGATGACTGCAAGTGTTGGCTGCACATCATCAATTGCCCGCACGATGTGCGGCAACGACATTTCTGGCAGCAACCACAGAGAGTCTTTGAGTGCGCCAAGGCGTTCGGCGCGCAGTCGAACTTGCTGTGCGCTTTCTTCTGCTGTCACGTACAATGTTTTGCCTTGCGCCGCAGCTAGTAGTTGTAGCAACAATGTGCTTTTACCAATGCCGGGTTCGCCGCCAAGCAAAGTGACCGAGCCCGGAACCAACCCACCACCCAACACACGATCAAGCTCGGCAATTCCGGTTGCTACTGGCGCACCGATGGTGGCGTCGATCGAGTCGATGGGTGCAGGTTCACCTGCAGGAACGAGCGCCATGCCGGCTGCAAGAGACACAAGCGAGTCGTCGGGGCCTTCGACGTCTTCGATGAGCGAGTTCCATGCGCCACAAGCAGTGCACTTGCCTGACCACTTGGGGTGTGTGGCTCCGCAGTCGGAGCAGCGATAGACGAGTCGAAGTTTTGCCACGGAGGGACTTTAGAAGCGCCCTGTGGCAGACCTTCGACGCTGGGCGCCAGAGACCACTGTGTATAGAAAGACCATGCCGACGACCCACACCACCAGCAACACCAGCAGCACCGGCTTGAAGAAGCGCGACACGGTGGAGGCCACGTCGACGGCCTTGGTCTGTGTGGCGATCTCGGTGGTCGATCCATCCATAGGGATGCGCCACACCAACTTGCCCTCTTCTTGAAGGGCCGTTGTGGTGACAATGTCACCGGGCAACGACACTCGCAAAGTGACGCCAACGGCCTGACCCAGCTCTTGACCCGAGCGGCGAATATCGCCTGCGTACGGCGCCGCACCGATCAGCTCGCGTGTGGCGTCATCGATGAACGCTTCAGTGCCGCCGTTGATGGCGAGTTGACCGGTGAAGTCCCACGTGGAGTCGTTGTCTTTGCCAGTGCGCGCAAGCACGATTGCTTTGAGTGGACCTTTCGGGCCATTCAACTGATTGAGAATCGCCGTTGCTTCAACCGGATTGTCGAACGGGTGGGTGAGCACAAGGCGCATGCCGCCGTCTTCACGTTTCTCTGGCCCGTCGGTCTTCCAGCCGCTGGTGCGTACATCGTCGAGGCGCAAGTCGGTATCGAGACCCGGTGCTTGCGTGACAACGTCGGCATCAGCGAGAACTTCGACGGTGACGTCACCTGAACCGTTCGGCTTGACGGACAACCCGATGTTTGTGTCGACACGACACGACGACAACAACAGTGTTGCGAGAAGAACAGTTGTCGCCGCGGCGATGCGACGTGTGCGTGACGACGACGTCACTCGGCAGGTCCGGCTCCGTCGCCGGCGAGTTCGATGCTGCTCGGCGGCTGGAAACCTTCGACTGCACGGAACACCAAGTGCTGTGTGCCTGGTTCCTCTGGGTTGTCTTCGCAGTCGACCACGATAATTTCGCCAGCAGAGAACTGCTTGTAGAGAATCTTCTCGGACAACACGTCCTCGACGAGGCGCTGGATGGCGCGACGCAGTGGGCGAGCGCCGAGAGTGGGGTCGTAACCCTTCTCAGCCAAGTGTTCTTTGGCGTTCTGCGTGAGCTCGATGCCAAGTCCTTGGCTCTCGAGCTGTGTGGCAAGACGCTTGATCATGAGATCGACCATTTGCACCACTTCGCTCTTGGCAAGTTCGTGGAACACGATGGTTTCGTCGACGCGATTCAGGAACTCAGGGCGGAAGTGCTGCTTGAGCGCGTCGTTGACCTTTTCCTTCATGCGTGCGTACGACACGGCTTCGTCGGCTTTGCTGAAGCCGACGTTGGCCTTGCGCAAGTCGGAGGTACCGAGGTTCGACGTCATGATGAGCACCGTGTTGCGGAAGTCGACAGTGCGACCTTGGCTGTCGGTGAGGCGACCCTCTTCGAGAATCTGCAACAACGTGTTGAACACGTCGGGGTGAGCCTTTTCGATTTCGTCGAACAACACCACGCTGAACGGCTTACGACGCACTGCTTCCGTGAGTTGGCCGCCCTCTTCGTAACCGACATATCCGGGAGGCGAGCCGACGAGGCGGCTGACGGTGTGCTTTTCCATGTATTCACTCATGTCGAGAGAGATGAGAGCATCGTCGTCTCCGAACAAGAACTCAGCCAATGTCTTGGCAAGTTCGGTCTTGCCGACGCCGGTGGGCCCGAGGAAGATGAACGAACCGCTAGGGCGACGTGGGTCTTTCAGACCGGCACGGGTGCGGCGAATGCTCTGGCTGACCGCATGAATTGCGTCTTCTTGACCGATGATGCGCTTGTGCAGCTCGGTCTCCATGTTGAGCAGCTTCTGCGTCTCTTCTTCGGTGAGCTTGTACACCGGAATGCCAGTCCAAATGGACAACACTTCGGCGATTGCCTCTTCGTCGACTTCGTCGAACAAGTCGACGCCTGATGCCTTGATGTCGGCTTCTTTGGCGGCACGCTCGTCGAGCAGTGACTTCTCTTGATCGCGCAAACGACCGGCGTCTTCGAAACGCTGCTCTTCAACGGCCTTCTTCTTGGCCTCCTGTGCGTCTTTGATTTTGACTTCAAGTTCCTTCAAGTCGGGTGGTGTTTGCATGCGCTTGATACGCAGACGCGAACCGGCTTCATCGATGAGGTCAATGGCTTTGTCGGGAAGGTGACGATCAGAGATGTAGCGGTCGGCCAAGTTGGCGGCAGCCACGATTGCCTGATCGGTGATTGTGACGCGGTGGTGCGCTTCGTACTTGTCGCGAACACCCTTCAGAATTTCGATGGTGTGTGCAACAGTCGGCTCTTCCACTTTCACCGGCTGGAAACGACGCTCGAGCGCTGCATCTTTTTCGAGGTGCTTGCGGTATTCGTCGAGTGTGGTGGCACCGATGGTTTGCAGTTCGCCACGCGCGAGCATGGGCTTCAAGATGCTTGCGGCATCGATTGCACCTTCCGCTGCACCTGCACCGACGAGCGTGTGGATTTCGTCGATGAACAAGATGATGTCGCCACGAGTCTTGATTTCTTTCAAGACCTTCTTCAGGCGCTCTTCGAAGTCACCGCGGTAACGACTGCCGGCAACAAGTGCACCAAGGTCGAGCGTGTACAGCTGCTTACCAGTGAGAGTTTCCGGAACTTCGTTGTTGGTTATGCGCTGTGCAAGACCTTCGACGACGGCGGTCTTGCCAACGCCAGGCTCGCCGATGAGCACCGGGTTGTTCTTGGTGCGACGCGACAGAATTTGCATGACGCGCTCGAGCTCGCGTTGACGACCAATTACCGGGTCGAGCTTTTTCTCGCGAGCAAGTTGCGTGAGGTTGCGACCGAACTGATCGAGAATTTGGCTACCACCTTTTTCGCCGGCACCTTCACCTTTTTCAGATGTTGCACCGCCGGAGGGCTGAGTCTCGGCTTTGCCGGCAGGACCTTGGTAGCCAGACAGCAACTGGATGACTTGTTGACGCACACGGCCAAGATCGGCCCCGAGCTTGACGAGAACCTGCGCGGCGACACCTTCACCCTCACGAATGAGCCCGAGGAGAATGTGCTCGGTGCCGATGTAGTTGTGGCCAAGTTGCAGCGCTTCACGCAACGACAACTCGAGCACCTTCTTTGCACGAGGAGTGAAAGGAATGTGACCGGACGGCGATGAGCCACCTTGACCGATGATTTCTTCCACCTGGGCACGAACGGCCTCGAGGGAGATTCCGAGCGACTCAAGAGCCTTCGCGGCAACGCCTTCACCTTCGTGAATGAGCCCGAGGAGGATGTGCTCTGTTCCGATGTAGGAATGACTGAGCAACCGCGCCTCTTCTTGGGCGAGGACCACCACTCTGCGGGCCCTGTCGGTAAAGCGTTCGAACAAGATGACCACCTTGTTGTTGTGTCCGGCACAATGTTGTGTCGGTGACGTATGACAAGTGTACCGGCAGGGTTGGGAACAGTCATGTCGTAGTGGCGTAGCCTGACGAAGTGAGCCGGTCCCCACTGCTCGAGTTGCCCGGCATGGATGCCGATCGCGCGCGTGTGGAAGACGCCATCTTGCAGGCCGTTCGCACGCCCGACGATTACCTCACACAAATCGCGTCCCACCTCATTTCCGCTGGCGGTAAGCGTTTGCGCCCCGTTATGACAATGGTCGCATCAGCCGCAGATGACCGTGCCGTGTCTGACGATGCCGTCATGGGGGGCGTCGCCTGCGAACTGGTGCATTTGGGATCTTTGTACCACGACGATGTCATGGATGAATCTGACGTGCGCCGCGGCGTGGAAACAGTGAACGCCAAGTGGGGCAACTTGCAGGCGATTCTCGCTGGCGACTTCCTGTTGGCGAAGGCATCGGAAATTGCAGCGTCACTTGGTACTGAAGTTGCCGGGTTGCTTGCGCGCACCATTGGTCGTTTGTGCGAGGGACAAATTCTCGAGCTACGTCACACCTACAACGTGGCGCGGCCGATGGATGCATACCTCGCGTCCATCGACGGCAAGACCGCGTCGTTGTACGGAACAGCTGCTCGCATTGGTGGGTTGGTGTCGGGGTTTGACCGCGCACACATCGACGCGCTCGCAGCATTCGGCGATGCATATGGAATGGTGTTTCAGGTGGTCGACGACATCCTTGATGTCACTGCCACAGACGAACAACTGGGCAAGCCTGCTGGGCACGACATGGTCGAAGGTGTGTACACGCTGCCCGTCATTCTCACGCTGGCAGCCGGTGGTTCTGCTGCAAGCGAATTGAACGGCATTCTGGGCAAACCTCTTGATCATGCAGAGCGCGAAAAGGTGCTCGACATTGTGCGCAGTAACGGCGGAGTCAAGAAGGCCATCGAACAAGCACGTTCGTTTGTCTCGCAGGCTCATGAAGCCTGTGATGCATTGCCTGCCACCGCGCGAGTTGGCGCCATGCGCGACGCCCCGGTCGTGTTGCTCGACAGCGTCAGCTGAACACCGACGCGGCGGCAAGGCCGCTGAGTGCCGCACCTTCAATGCGCGGTCCATCGAAAGCGTCACCCGCCAGAACAAGTGGTAGGTGCGGATGTGACCAACACGGTGCATTAAAAGTGTTTTGTGGTGTGGCATAACGCCACTTCTTCACATGTGCCTCGATCATGTCATCGATGGGGAAGTACGCAGTGGTGTGTTCAAGCATCAGTGCAAGTAGTTCAGCTACGCTTTGGTCGTAGTGTTTCGCTGAATTACCCGGTTCAACATGAAAAGTCATACTGGGTGTCACTGAAATTTCTTTTCTCATGTTATCGCACACAAAAGAGAAGAAATCATCAGGCGACTGAAGTGCCCCCGACGCACTCACGAATACCTGTTGTTTCAGGGTGACAAGAAGACACAACGTCGGGTCATAGTCGATGTCGTGGAGATCGCGCGGCAAGTCATCTGCGACCGCACCAAGAAGGGCAATGGTCTGAGGTAATGGAGCCGTGACGATGATTGCGTCAGCAACGTGTTCATCAATACTTGAGTCACGGAGACGAGAAGTGATTGTCCATTTGCAATTGTTTTCATTGAAGTTGACGGTCGACACGGTGACACTGAGGCGAACATCGACACCTCCTGCCAGATGTTTCGCAATCGAGGTCATGCCATTCACACCCGTGTAACGCAGATGCCCGTCGACATCAGCGAATCCACGACACCATTCGCGAGCCACGCCGTGTGACACCCAATCGTTCACTTCTGCTGCAAACGCATCGCTGCGCACCGTGAAGAACTGTGCACCATGGTCGGCAACAGCATCTCCGATACGTCGTGTTGCCATACGGCCACCAACACCAGAACCTTTGTCAAGCACGACCACGTCATGACCTGCACGCTGCAAGTTGCGCGCCGCCAACAAACCACTGAGACCGGCGCCGATGACGGCGATGTGCATTCAGCGAGCCTGTCAGATGACGTTCAGCACGGCGTCACCGTGCGGCACGAAGGCTGCCTCGGCGCGCTTCAGGAACGACAACAGAATTCGATTGAACGTGGTTGCGTGTTCAATGGTCACACCGTGAGCTGCTCCACTGATGACCACCAGCTCAGCTGTCGGAATGAGGTCGGCAAGTTCTTCAGCATCTCCACGCGGGGTGAGAATGTCTTGGTTTCCCACCACCACGAGAGCGGGGCACGAAATGGTGCCCAGCATCGCTTGCACGTCATTGTCGTCGGTGCTGACAATTGCTTTGACTTGGCCGGTGAAACCTTCAACAGGGCTGATGAGCCCGAGTGGTCCGAGAATTCCCATCGCTGGCAGCAAACGACGGAATGAGCGGGGCCCGATCATCCAGCGTGCAGCTTCTTTGCTCATCGCAGTCAGCCCATCGGTGCGAGCCTTGTCGGCCCAGGTTTGCAGCAACTCTTCGCGCCATGTGTGGTTACGACAACTCGTTGCCACGAGTGTGAGCGAACGCACGCGATGTGGGTATTTCAAAGCGACAATCTGCGAGATAGCACCGCCCATAGAAAGGCCGACAACATGGGCTGCATCGACACCGGCGGCATCAAGAACGGCAACTGCATCGTCTGCCATTTGTTCGAGAGTGAACTCATGCGTCGGTTTGTCGCTGCGTCCCGAGCCGCGATTGTCGAACGCGACTGTGCGGTGGCGCCACGCAAGTGCAGCGCGTTGCAAGTTCCACGAGTTCTTCTCGGCTCCAAGCCCTTGAATGAGTAGCACTGGTGCACCGTTGCGTCGACCTGTCACTTCATAGTGAAGACGAATGCCGTTAATTGCGTTGGTGAAGGGCATCAGGCAACCTGCTTCTTCGCGGGCACATGCTCGATGCTCGGCCATTCGTACAGGCGCTCAATTACTTCAGTGGTGGTGTGGCGCGGAGCGAATCGAAGAAGGTGAGCGGCTTCATTGCTTGCTGCCAATCGGCCTTTGTGCAACACCTCAGACACATGATCAGGAATTGGTGCACCAGCAACACCAGACATTGCACGTGCAGTCCACCACGCAGGACCAATTGTCGGAACGGGTATGCGACGTCCGGCGAGTATCGCGCGGAGAACACTTATCGCGCCATTCGCACAAATGTTTGCGACACCGTGTGCGTGACGAGTCCCGGCCGACACGAATGCATCAGCAGCATCGGTGTCTTCAACAACACAAAACGCAGGGTTGCCAAGTCCATGAAACGGAACTGCAGGCATACGCAACACACGTCCGAGCGGACTTGGAACATGTGGTCCCACCACTGGGGCGAGACGCAATATGCAGGTGTTCACACCACGAGTAGCATGTAGGGAGTTCGCACGGGCTTCAAGGTCGGCGCAGATGCGTCCGTACGCGGTGGTTGGTGCAACGTCACTTTCCTCGGTGGCAATGTGCGGTGAGTGTGAAGAAGCGCCGTACACCTCGATGCCGCTTCGCACGACAACTGATTCCAACGACGTGAGTTGCTGAGCGGCGTCGAATACAGCACGCGCCACATTTCCTGTGGCAATGCGAGCGTGATCAGTGGCTAGTCGCGCGTGAGGTTCCCACACACCCACGTGCACAATGACCTGAGGTTGAAAGTCGGAGATGAACTGCGACATCTGGTCGATGTCTCCTGGAAGAATGCGCGTGAAAGAGGCATGACGAAGTCGTCGCCGTGGTGGGTCCATGTCGAAGCCGCGAATGTCGCCGGCCCACTCTGCTTGTTCAAAGCGAGACGCGATCAATGAGCCGAGCTCACCACCCATTCCGGTGATGAGCACCTTGCGGGTCTTCACGCCCTCAACCTTACGAGCAGTGACCCGGCAGTGGGGGTCAACGAATCTCGTGAACGCGCAGAATCAATTCGCGTGACCAACTATCGAGTTGACGTCCGCAGATGCGTTCGGTGATTTCAATGGCCTGTGAGGGGTCGTCGAGCATTCCGCTCCAACGGACGTACCCGCCCATGATTCCGACGATGCGATCGCCGACTTCTTCAGCGTGAATCATGATCTTTGAGTCGTTATTAATAAGGTCACGCAGCTCGGCGTAAAACACTCGCAGCCATGCATCGAGGTCGTCGGCACCGCTGAGCGGACGGTGGCGGTAGGGCATGTTCAGCTCTTGGTAGGCGTGGAGGTTGTGCGGTGCCGCGATGATGCTGACCACGAGGTCGAAGCGGTTCTCACGTAGCCAGATGATTTCCTCTTGGCGTCGCACACGACGGTGGTTGTCGCCGTAACCGCCGGGTCGCTCGCAGATGGCGACCTTGTCTTTGATGATCCAGGTGAAGTTTCGAGGGGTGATTCCGAGGGCCCACTTTCCGCGCAATTTCGGTGGCATTCGTTTCCCTCGTCGTCCTTGTCGTCTGCTGAATCTGGCGTGATGTCGTCACTCGGGCCGTACGACCCGTTTCAACACTAGCCAATAGTTGCGAGGTGTAACCGTTGTTTCGACCGACGAACTTCTCGTCCACCACCCACATCGCAGGCCAAAACGTCGCCTCTGGCGACCGCGAGCACTCGTTCGACCGTGGCCACGTCGGGTGGATACGGGTGAGACAGCCATGCGCGCACGGCCCTGCGTGCCAGGGGAAGTGGGGCTTGCGCAAGCGCACGTGCATCAGTGGGATCAAGAGTTGCAGCGAGTTCTTCCAAAAAGTCGTGTTCGTCGCGCAACATGTCGGCAGTACGCACGAGCAACGGAACGATGTCACGCTGTGACAAGTCATTCATCAGTGGAAACAATTCGCCACGCACGCGATTCCGTAAGTACTTCGGATCTGTATTTGTCTCGTCATCCACAGGCATGACATCAAGTGCGGCACACAACGTGCGAGTTTCGGAGCGACGAACTGCAAGTAGCGGTCGTCGGTGGCCTGGTCGCATCGCAGAGAGGCCACGTGTTCCGGCACCGCGAAGCAAGTTGATGAGAACAGTCTCTGCCTGGTCGTCGGCTGTGTGGCCCGTCATCACGTCAGTTGGAAGAACGTTGTAGCGCGCGTCACGAGCGCGCGCCTCCAAGTTGGGACCAGGGTCGACACTGACCACGTGAACGAGCAATTCAACGCCGAGTTTTTCAGCGACAGGTGCGATGACGTCGATGTCGCGGTGCGACTGTGGACGTAATTGGTGGTCGACATGGTGGACAGTGACGTCCAGTCCATGTGCATACGCAAGGAAAAACAAGGCCATAGAGTCGGCCCCGCCGGAAACTGCGAGTGCGACGGGTGTGGTTGGCGCGGGAAACGCGCAACGAGAGAGAAGCGAGACGAGTAGTGGATGCTCGTCGTGTTCAGCCACGACGGAACTCTCGAATTCCTATTGCTGAGCTGGTGGTTGACGGTGCTTCGGCGGATGCTTCGACCCGGTCACCTTCACCACGTAGCCGACGACAGCTTGCAACACCGCACCGACACCAGCGACGAGAAGAACGAGGCCGAGCCAGAAGTGCCAGGGTTGCGCTGCGAACATGTTGTTTATCGTAGCGAGAGTGACAGCACTAGGGCATATCTTCGGTGAGTTCGTCACCAAAGCAGCTGCGGATTTTGTCCATTAAGCCCTCTGGCATCTCTTCGGCGAGCACTTTTCGCGCAATGACGGTGCGAAGCTCCGCATGAAATTCGAACGCCTGAAGACAGTCGGTGCAAGAGCCAAGATGGGTCTGAATCGACTGCAACATGCCGTCGGGCAATTCTTTGTCGAGGAACCTCTGAAGTTCTTCAAGTGTCTCGTCGCAATTCGACATGTGTGTTGGCTCCGGTAAAGGGTCTAGTTGGTGGTCGATTGTGTGGTGCCGGCAATGCCCGCAGGGGGTTGAGTCAAGCCACGCCGCACCGCGTACTCATACAACGACTTGTGCATCGCTTTTCTTCCCCGGGAGAGGCGGCTCATGACGGTTCCGATGGGAACGTCGAGAATGTCCGCAATTTCCTTATAGGAGAAGCCTTCGACATCGGCCAAAAGCACCGGCAAACCGAACACTTCGGGCAGTTCCTCGAGTGCGGCTCGGATGTCCTCGTCGGGGAACAGGTCCATCATCTGGTCTTCGGCACTCGCCGACATGCGGCTTTGGTCGAAAGTGTTCAGGCGTTTGTAGAGGTATAGATCCTCGACTTCTTCGAGTCCTTCTTCGTCGGGGCGGCGTTGCTTGGCGCGGTAGTTGTTGATGAAGGTGTTTGTCATGATGCGAAACAGCCACGCACGCAAGTTCGTGTCCTCATGGAATGTGGCAAAGCTTCTCCATGCTTTCAAGTACGTCTCTTGCACGAGGTCCTCAGCATCGGCCCGGTTTCGCGTCATACGAAGTGCAACGGGGTAAAGGTGCGAGGCGTATTGCATCGCTTGTTCGACGAATTCTTCGCGTTGTGCCATGCAGAGCCCTCCTCTCCGTGACGCTCGGTCGGCTGACGCCCGACTAGTCAGCGATGTTAGGTGGACACTTCTTTCAGTGCCGAGTCAATGGATGCCACCAACTTCTCGAGCAAGTGTGCGAGATCTGCACGTTCATCATCAGTGAAATTCTCAAAAATGACTTTCATCATTTCCATGCGACGAGCACTCACCAATGTGTGCCGCTCACGTCCTTGTTCTGTCACTGCGACTTGAACGACACGTCCATCATCTCTTCCGGTCAGGCGTTCAGCAAGTCCCATGTTGACCAGACGCTGCACGGCACGAGTTGCCGTACTGGGGTCAACGCGCAACTTTTCTGCGAGGTCTCCCATGCGCCACGTGGGTTGCTGCACGAGTAGATCAAGCGTGTCCATTTGCCCAGGCTCGAGTGCGCCTTCGCCGGTTCCGAAAATGTGCTCGCGCATGTGCGTTGTGGTGGCCGCACGGCGTAGTTCACGCCATGAAAGGCCCACTCGAGCAATCAGGTCGATGTGCTCTTGGTTCGACATGTCGACGGGCGTACGAGTCAATTTCATTACGGGACAATGCTACTTGTGTCTGATTCGACGTTCAGATCAGGGCACAGATGGACGTAGGTTCACTAAATGGGGCAATGTGAAGGAGAGAAACCTCATGTATTGAGTGTTTTTCGGCCCCCAAAAAACCCCCCAAGGAGAAACTCATGAAGAAAAAGATCATCGCAGCACTTGCTGCCTCAGCAATGGTCGTCGGACTTGCCGCATGTGGCAGTGACGAGGACAACGCAGCCACCGACACGACGATGGCCGCAACAGACACCACGATGGCAGCCGAGCCGGCCGGCAATATTGTGGAAGTAGCAGCAGCAAATGGCTCGTTCGGCTTCTTGCTTGAAGCGGCAACACTTGCTGGTCTTGACACCGCACTCGCAGGCGAAGGTCCGTTGACCGTTCTCGCACCAACCGATGCAGCATTCGAAGCACTTGCTGCCCAGGTAATTGGCGAAGGCGCTACGCTTGAGCAATTGAAGGAACAACTCGCAAAAGATGTTGACGGTTTGAAGGCAGTTCTTCAGGCGCACGTCATCTCGGGCAAGGTCTTGGCTGCAGACACCGCAGCACTTGATGGCATGCAGGCTGACACCATTGGTGGCGAGAAGCTGACCGTGTCGAGCAAGGATGGCGCAGTGTCGTTCACTGTCGGTAAGGCTGTTGCCAATGTGACAACTGCGGACGTCGAGGCGAGCAACGGCGTTATTCACGTCATTGACGCAGTGCTTTTGCCACTTTCAATGCAGGACTGACCTTTAGGTTCATCCCACTGGGAAAGGGTGCGGGCTCGTCCCGCACCCTTTTTCATTTCTCAGGTGTCACCGACTTGACTCGTCATATGGACAGTGTCGACAACCGTTGTTGCAGCAGTGCCCCCGATTCTCATGGTGTAACTGCGTCATCACCAGCAATTTGCTGTGTGGATCGATGTAGTAGTCGAGACCGTGTGATACGGCCTCTTCATGAGCGCGAATGACATCTGGGTGCAGACGGCGCGTCATGTTGGCCCGCGGAAGCCCTTCAGCAAACTGCGAACAGCCTGCGAGGCTTGCGGAGTGACAATCGAGTGTTCACCGCTGAACAGCTCTTGTCCATGACCCACGAAAATTTCCGGCGAACCATCACGTGACGTGATGCCTGGCGCGAGCGTGATGTTCATGCCTGCGTACCAGCCGCCACCCACGGAAAATGTCTCACCGGTGTATGGGCATGACTCATGTGCAAGCCACAGCACCAACGGGGACACATACTTCGGGTGCAGCCATGCTTGAAGTTCTTCTGACCAGGGAATAGGTCCGAAACCAGAACCTGGTCGAGTCTTTGCATATGGCGCAACGATGTTGCACACAATTCCGAGTGGCTTTCCTTCGGCGGCCATTCCGCGTGTGAGGCCAATGGCTCCCATTTTTGCCATGCCGTACACCGAGCCATTCGGAACACCACCGAATGCCGCACCAGACGACACGTTGACGAAGCGTCCGCCACCTTTTTCGCGCATCACCTTCCATGCAGGTCGGCTGACATTCAACGTGCCGCGAAGTTGTGTGTTCAAGAGTGCATCGATGCTCTCTTCGGGGAAATCTTCGAATGGCGCCATACGAACTTGGCCTGCGTTGTTCACCACAATGTCGACTGTGCCAAAGGCGGAAAGAGCTGTGTTGATGATTGCTCGCCCACCTTCAGGTGTCGCAATGGTGTCGTAATTCGCGACAGCCTTGCCACCTTGCGCGATGATCTCAGCGACAACTTCATCTGCAGGGTTCACTTCAGGCGCTGGTGCTTTGCCGTCGGTGTCGCTGATGCCAACCCCAAGATCGTTCACGACCACCAAGGCTCCGCGAGATGCGAAGGCGAGTGCGTACTCGCGCCCCAGGTTGCGACCGGCGCCCGTGATGACGACGACTTTGCCGTCGAATCGAATATTGCTCATGTTGTCTCCCCGTCGACGCTCGCCACTCTAGGTGGCGTGCTTACATCTCGTCTGGAGTGATGACCCCATCGCCGTCGCGGTCGGTTCCTTTGACAGGTGCAACCGCCACCAGTTTCTTCCACGTGTCTATGTCGAGCATGCCCGTCTTGCGCAGCCCGTTCTTCTCTTGGAAACCAGCGATCTGCTTGGCGTTGTCAGACCCATAGAAACCGTCAAGCTCAGTTGTTAGCCCAGCAGCCTGCATGGCTTTCTGGGCATGTTTCACCATGGGGCCACTGTCGCAGGTTTCAAACGGGAGGTACTCATTCTGCACCCATTCACCTTGGCACTTCTTCGTCAGCGATTCCTTGACTGCTGCTGCGCTCGGCTCACAACCCGTGAACGAAACAAAACGCAAAGCACTGTTTGCATCCCACAACGCACAGGCAATTTTCGGTGGAAAGATGTCTTCGTCGGTGGCAACAGCTGCCTTGTCGGTTCGGTAACACAGTCGCATTGGAGTGACCATCGGTTGGTCCTTGCGACACATCGTGTTGGTGCTCCACGTGCCATTCACTCGCTTGAACAATGAAGCCTCACGGCACCCATCGTCTGGGCAGTTCCACGTGTTTTTGTCGGTGTTGCCGATGCCGAAATTCTCGGTACAACGCTCCATCTTCACTTTGGTCTTTATGTCCGCGCTGATGACATCTTCATCACATTCAACAACCTTCTCTTCGATTGTTGACAATGTTGTTGTGGTGATGGCCACGGTGTTGGTTGTGCTCATATCGACGGTGTCGGTAAAGGCAGTGGAGTCAACAACGGAGGTTGTTGAGGTGGACGATGATGTCGAACACGCAGCGAGAGTCGATACGCAGGCGATGGCCAAGAGAGCACGCTTCATAGGTTCTGTAGCGTATGAGCGTGATTCACCTTTCTGGCGGCGAGACTCTTGTTGCGGTTGCCCCTGAGGTTGGTGGTCGTGTGGCGAGCATCACCCATCGCGGAGTTGATTTACTCGTAGGGCCTGACCATTCAATGGCAACAGACCCTCGTACATGGGGTTGTTACCCCATGGTGCCGTGGTGCGGACGAATCGCGAACGGTCAATTCAACTGGAATGGAGAGGACATTCGTCTTGACCTGAACTCAGGTGTCCACGCAATTCACGGCACAGTTTTCAGCACCCCGTGGTGGGTGAATGGTGTGTCGGAGAGTCACATCGAGATGAGCTGTTCAATCGCTCGACATGGTTGGCCCTATGAAGGACTCGTCAAACACGCCATTTCAGTTGAGGAAGGTCACGTGTCGATGTCGCTTGAAGTCACTGCGCACGAGGCAATGCCAGTTCAAGTTGGCTGGCATCCATGGTTTGTCAAGCCGGCAGCTATCGACAGCACCTTCACTTCCATGTATGTACGAGCCGACGATTACTCGACAACAGCAGATCTTGTACAGCCAACTGACCCACCGTGGGATGACTGTTTTACTGGGGGCGAGGTACTGCCATTCGCCATTGATGATGTGAATGTTCGCTTAGAAAGTTCATGCGATCATTGGGTGATGTACGACATGACAAGTTATGCGACGTGCATTGAACCGCAATCGGGGCCACCGAATGGGGTGAACATCGGACAGGCGGATGTAGTTCAGCCTGACATGCCAATGCGGCAAACGTTTGACTTGTACTTCGAGTGATGTCTCGATCTCGTCAGTTCCACTTGGGATAAGCATCAACCACCAACGTTGCGTATGCGACAAGACGCACGACGTAGCGGTGAACTTTCACAAGTATCCCGTGGAGACCTTCTCGTAACGAGCCTGTGACAAGCACAACGAACCATGAAACAACTGTCAGCAGTGAGCCGAACATGACGACAAACCAAGCAGCAAGGAAGGCTGGAATGGCGAGAATGAGTCGGAAGATCGCTGATAGCCGTCGCGGCGAACCAGGCTCATCGATTGTCAATTGCACGGGAGATGATGCCGACTCTCCAAACGGCGGGTATGAGTCGTAGAGCAACCCGGCATATGTGTACGTGCGCGTAGCAAACGTGAGGTACTGCAGTTGCAACTTCCGAAGGTCAGCATTGCGGTTACCAGTGAATGCAACGATGAACCACTGGATGACTGCGACCACTTGCATGACTGAGTTCCACACTTGTTCGAGAAGGAGAAGGGGAACCGCCAGAACCATGCGGAAGAAGACGGTCACGCGCCGCTGAGATCCAGGCCTAGCAACCCACAAATT
>VGCD01000027.1 GCA_016870215.1 Actinomycetota bacterium | reverse complement strand
TGACGTCGAACACGTACGACGGGATCGACCCCAAAGTGGTCCTTCTGGTCGAGGCGTTCGGAGATCACCAGGTGGCGAACGTGTCCACGGAGATGTTGGCGCGAACGATCGGAGCCCGAGTCCATTCCCCCGCTCTTCGTGAGGGACGAAGCCTCAGTTCGGTCCCCCTCTGGGGAATCGAGCCGATCGTCGATTATGGCGATGCCTCCGCCAAGTTGGTGATGTGGGATTACGGAACGCCGCCTCCGCCGGTGGGACCACGCCCCCCGATAGGTGCGGAATTCGGCCGGGATCCGCATGGCGCAGGCAGTGACGAGCCTAATGTTCTCATCCAGACTCTGAGATTCCTCCTGGACGGCACGCTGATCGATGTCTGTCGAGGTCCCTGTGTCGGGACCCAGATAGACCAGCAGTGATCGACTGGCGCCGATGGCGGCCGTGATCTCTCCAACCGATCGGTACGTCACTCCCGCCACGGCTCGGTGAACGTAGGTCAGACGGCCGTTGGCCCCGACGAGACCCTGATCGTGTAGATCGGCGATCCACCGCTCCATGATGCGCGGCGTCAGTTTCGTGACTCGATGGTGACCGATCGCCGCGCTGATAATCGGGATCATTCGCCGATAGGTCCGCAGAGTCGTCGGCGAGAGATCGTGACGCGACGTCTCGAGCCACTCGTCGAGGAGACCGGCGACGGTGAGATCGACCGCGTCGGTGACCTCGCCGACGTAGCCGCCGATCTCACGGGCGAGCCAGCGTTCCCCCTCGTCTACGTCTTGCCGGAATGACCAACGCGAAGAGGACAGCGAGAGCAATCGGAATCGCAATCAGCACCTTGCCAGTAGTGGACACACCACCAGAGTTCGAGCCAATCACAATGCCAACTGCAAATGATGCGTCATCTCCTGCAACGTTCTTGCCGTTCAAGGCCACGCGGTGATTACCGCTCTCAGCCCCACGTGGAAGCGGAAATACTGCAGAAGCCGTGCCCTCACTATTCACAGTCACAGTTCCGAGCAATGTTGGCGTCGAGAACAACCACACTTCAACATCTGAGTTCGGTGCGAAACCAGATGCTTCAACCTGAATTTGGTCACCTTCGCTCAGTCGGATGTTGCCCTCTGAGTCAAGCGGTGCGACAGCACCATCAGCTGTGATAGCAGAAATTGTCGCTGACAAATCACCTGCAGAAACAACCAACTGGTCATTGCTGCGTGACAACGTTGATTCAACAGGTTCACCACCAACCAAAATCGACGCCTCACCAGGAGCAGCTTCAGCAATCTCAGGAACCGTCGTTGTGGTTGTTGTTGCCGCAGTTGTTGCCACAGGTCGGGGCACCGTCGTAGTCGTAGCTGCGGCAAGAGTTGTATTCGTTGCACGCTCTGCCGTTGTCGTACTCGTCACCACGCGAGCGATCTGTGTCTGACGAAGAGACACCGTTGTCGTTGGTGCAACCTCACTAGTTGTTGTCACCGAAGCAACAGTCGTCGTTGGCGCTGCAGTCGTCGTCGTTGTCCGAGGAACCGTCGTCGTTGTAGTCGTGGTTGTCGTAGTCAACGTACTTGTACTTGATGTTGGAGTGACGCCACCTGTGAAAGTGAAAGAAATGACAGAGGTGGCCTGACCTGAGATGGACCCGACACCTTGAATAGTCACGGTCACCGTGGCATTCTGATTTGTGCTCCCCGAAATTTGACCTGTTGAGGTGCTTAAGGACAGCCCTGTCGGGAGCGTTCCCGAGATAATGGAGTACGCAACTGTCCCTGTCATTCGACTCGGGACCAACACAGGTGTGAGCACGTTACTTCCTGCTTGAGCCGTAACCGCCACGATGTCTGGATTGAGAGATCCTCCAACACTTCCAGACCATCCAAGCGCGTTTACGAGAAGACGACGAAAAGAATTGCTCGCCGAGGTGTCCGATAACTCAGCCGCTCCGTTTGTAGTGGCAAATGTAAACACTCGACCAGTCTTTCCTGCAGGGACCCAACCAGCCATGCCGACACCCCCGACACCCGTGGCACCACCAATCGGAAGCTGACCAGGCGAAATCGCGGCTGGAATGTTGCTGACCACTGGGTCCCACGTTGCGTAGTAAAAGCCAGTAGCACCGGTTTTGAGAGTTAGGAAACTTAGTGAACCATTATAATCTGCCGGCTGAAATACAAAATCAGAATTAACGCCGGTGTCAATCAACGTCGAGAGTGGTCGTTCCCAACGATAGAAACGCACTTTCTGATTCGAACCGTACGCGCAACCATTCCGGATTTGGGTTGGCATTAATGCATCTAACCCGCCCCATGCGCCGGCGAATGCCATTGCACATGCATTCCAGGCTTGCCATTCGCCAATGACCATCCCACCGCCTGCGATAAGGAAGTTGTCAATTACTTGAAGATCACTTGCGTCAAATTGATTGAGATACGAGGAGATATAATTATTCTGACCTTGTAAGTAGACGACGTCGTAATTCGAAGTTGTCACTGTGCCAGCAACAGTTGACAAGGTGTAATAGGGGTTTCCAACTGTGACACAGAGGTTTGTGCCAGACTCAAGGGAAGCTTTTACTGCAGCATCATTAGTTGTGTCCTCAGTTCCAGGACCAGATGCGGTCATATAGACCCGAACCCCGCAAGAATTTGCCGTGACTAGTTCATCCGAAGAATTTGAAGATGCCTCCAGAGGTTGGAGGAGCGATGCGCTTGTAATCGGTACAATTGCTGAGAAAGCGAAAATCATTTGCCTAAACAGCGAGACGCTTATTGAACGAGTCCGGTAATCCATGATTTTATGATGTTTATAGTCTCGCTCAACTCTTTGCAAAAGCCGCGAGGTGTGCAGCGGCATCGGCGGTGATTTCGGGGCACACAATCGGAATAACTTCAGTTGCGTGCATGGTGCCAAGCACATTGCGACAACGCGTTGACACGCCAGCCTCGAGCAACTTTCGGTAGAAGGCGATGCCTTCATCGCGAAGAGGATCACATTCGTTCACGCTGATGACGGTTGGTGGGAAACCGGAGACATCATCGGTGGATGCCCAGTACGGCCACGCAACCGGGTCACGCTTCTCGAGGTGTTCGATTCCGTAGGCGAGCGCAGGACCATTGCCACCAAGTGTAATAAAGATGCCGTTGTTTTGAACCGTGCTTGGAAGTTCAGGACGCGGGTATTCACCCGCAATGTATGGACAGAACGCATACAGGCCCTTGACGAGATCTAGTTGATTATCCCGCTTCAACTTCAGGCCAACTGCAAGAGTGAGGTTTCCACCACCGCTTTCACCGCTGACGACGATGCGTGTGTTATCAACACGCAGTGCACCAGCATTTGCATGCACCCACTTCAACCCTGAAAGACAGTCGTTTAGCCCGCCGGGGAAGGGTGCAATGTCATTCACTGAACTTGGCTGCATTGAGTTGCGGAATTCGACCATGACAACACAGATGCCATGATGCGCAATGATCTTGCTCCAGGCGCGGTAGTTGCCCATGGTGCACGAGTGCGATGCCATGCCACCGCCGTGGATGTAATACACACACGGAACAACCTCATCACCGATGGGACGAGTGACCTCGAGATGAATGACGTTGCCATCAGGCTGCGATTCGATCTTCTCGGTCCACATCTCTAAACCTTTGGCCGTCGCCACATCTTCAGTGTCGCAGATTTCCATTAGTTGGCGCTGACCCTCAACAAGCTTCAGTGCTTCCGGCGATTGAGCTGCTACCAGCACGTCCTCGCGAGACGCATAGACAGGCGGTTCACCTGACGGCATCAAGTTGAGGATTGCCCGTACTCGAGGGTCGAGTCGGGTGTCTGCGTCTGCGTTGTAAGCCATGTCAGTGGTGTCCTTCGTTCAATCGGTTGTCGCTTCGCACTGCATTGTCGCACTTCAGCCGAAGGCCTCGAGCAACTCAGCGAGAGCATCGCGAATGGCGGGGTCGGCGATGACATCTCCGTCGGAGGCGACCTTGTCTGCGATGCCGGGTGATGTGACTGTGGCGACGATTGTGTTGCCGAAGAAGGGGAGCAGGTCGCTGAGTGCCTTGCTGATGTTCTTGCCACCACTTGGACCAGGGGTGACGCAGATGAGTGCCACTTTCTTGTCACGAAGAGCCCCCGCACCTTTGGGTCTCGTCAGCCAGTCAATGGTGTTCTTTGTGAGCGCCGAGTAAGAGAAGTTGTATTCCGGTGCGGCAAATATGGCACCGTCTGCGGCTTCAACGGCGTGTCGAAGTGCTTTCACTGCGTCAGGGAGGTGCTCGCCTTCGAGGTCTTCGTTGTAGAACGGCACAGCGCTGAGGTCGAAAAGCGTCACAGTCACATCGGCGGGGCTCAACTGTTGAAGTGATCGGAGAATGCGCGTGTGAAACGAACCGACGCGAGTCGAGCCACTGAAAGCAACGATGTTCTTCAATCAAGGGTCCTTAGTTTGAGAATGATCCGGAAGGAAGGTCAGCTTCACCACTCACGATGGCATCGACAATTCGTTTGGCGACGTTCGCGGGTTCAAGTCCTTGAGGGAAACGTGGCGCTGTACCTGCGACAGCTCGAGTAGCGAGACCAGTTTCAGTATGCGGCGGTCGAGCATCGATGACTCGAACACCCAGTCGACGTGCCTCACGGCTGAATCCTTCGTTGAAAGACTTCACCGCCGCCTTTGATGCTCCGTATATCGCCATGCCCGGAAGGTTCTGTTCAGCAATGACACCTGAGATTCCGACGATGACACCACCTTTCGACATTTTTGGTAGCGCAGCTGTGCACAGGAAGATGTGAGCGAAAGTGTTTGTGAGAAACAGCTCCTCGACCGTGTCTGTACTTGTTGCACTGACATCGCCGAAAGCGACGATGCCGACAGCATTAACGACGACATCAAGATGTCTGTATTGATTGACGATGTGGTCGACCACATGGTCGGCATTCTCTGGAAGTCTCAGATCTGCCACGACGTGACTTGGTGAATCGACACTTGACCGGGAAACAGAGACAACGGTTGCACCTTGTTGGCGAAGTTGCTCAGCCACAAGGTGGCCGATTCCCCCCGTGCCACCTGCAACGAGCGCCACTTTTCCACTGAGTTCGAACGTTTCAACCACGGTATCAAACGCTACGACACCAATGCTCGCAGCTACTTGTCGAGGTGTGAGATGCGTCAGGCGGTTGTGTCGGGCACCCAGTTTCCATGGAAGCCGTTGGGTACACGAACGGGAAGATGAACCACCGCCACCGGATCAGCATCAAGTGCCTGTGCGTCGAAAACCGCCAAGTCTGAAGTATTCGATGACGTGTCATGACGCAGAGCCATCACATACCCGTCGTCTTCTTGTTGCGAGTTCTCGCGAGGTATAAACACCGGTTCGCCATAGCCGAATCGCGGCTGGTCGCTACGAGCAGTAATCGCACCACTGTGATGGTCGACCTTAATCAGCGTGTCTTGGGCGAATTGTTTCCCGACACCTGCTGAGTATCCGTATCTATAGGGAAGGCCAATGAGTGACTCATTGATTCGCGGAAACTCTTGTGGCCTGTCGCAGACACGTGTTGTTGACGACTTGCCGGTGAGTGGGTTCAGCCGCCAGCGGTCGAGAGTGGGGTCGCCTTCACTTGGTCCACGACGCTCACGATCAAACATCTTCGGATGACGCGCTGCATCTAGCACCACGTCGTCTCCGTCGTCGTAGGCGTTCATCGGATGAAAGATGTAACACGGGTCAATAGACACCCACTTCACATCGGCGGCCGTTCCTTCGCGAGGGAGAAGACCGACACGTGCGTCGTACTCATGGTCCCAGTAGTACGGCAATGATGACCCGCCCATCGCTGCGTCGAGGTTGAACACACAAGGAAGGTCGAAGACCAACACGTATTTTTCAGTGAAGGCAATGTCGTGAATCATTGGCCCGCCTTGCACGTCGATGTCGACGGCTTTGCGCACCTGACCCGAAGCGTCAACAACGAGATACTGCACCTTGTTGCCCCAGCCCCACCAATAGGTCATCACGTGTAGCTCACCTGTTTGTGGGTCTTTCTTTGGGTGCGCCGAGAAGGCGTAGGGAAGTGTTCCCTCCAGATTCGACACCTTGATGGTGTCGAGGTCGTATGACAGCTCCACCGGTGGTGAACCAGCTTCGACGATGGCGAATGTCTTGCCCGCGTAACCGATGACGTTTGTGTTCGCAGCGAACGTGGGGTGATCTGCGGGCCAATCAGACGGTTTCGCATCTTCTCCGAGTGCGCGAGATACCTCTGGGTTGCGCACCCAGCGATTGCGGTACCACTCGGCTCGACCATCACGAAGGCGGATGCCGTGCACCATGCCGTGGCCAGTGAACCAGTGATACTTCGCCGCGTTGACTTCGCCGATCGGATTGGGACCATTGCGCAAATAACGACCGTCAAGTTCCTCGGGCAATAGCCCCGTCACGTTCAAATCAGTGATGGTGACTTCATCGCGAACGGGTGCAAGATTTCCTTCAAGAAATGGATTGCGTGTCGCGTCAGCGGTGCTCATGTCGCGATGGTACCGCTTCTACTTGAACGAGAGTGTCGTAGAACGCAACACCTCCGCCCCAATCAGTCGGGGTGTCACTTGTCAACACATTGACCGTGTTCTTGTCGCGGGTGCGTGACCATGTCCAACCAAACGGAACAATCACCATGCCAGGCCGTGTGCGAGTAGTAGATGCAACCCGCGCAACGACCTCAACTGAACCACGATCGTTGAACACGCGCACCAGTTCGCCGTCTTGGATGCCCCGAGCCCGCGCATCATCGGCGGTGATGTCGCAATACATCTCACCTTCTGGGTCAGCGTGCGCCGAAAGATGCGAGTACGACGTGTTGAGAAAGCGTTGATGAGTTTTCGGCGACATCAACACAAGCGGGTATGTGGTGGACATTGGTCCGGCTGGGCCCTCGTTCGCTGTGGCGAACCGCGGAAGGCGACCGTGCCCTTGACGTTCGAGCTCGGCATTGGCGAATTCATGTCGTCCAGATGTCGTCGCGAAGCCGCCATTTGCATATGGCCGAAGATCATCAGGCACGGGAAGTCGAATGACCGCATCACGTCGCAGAGTGTCGACATCGACGCCGGTGAGATAGCGCTCAAGTAGCGAGTCATCTGATTCAAACAGCTCTGGTTCGGTAAACCCCATCGCACGTGACAGCCTGCGCCATAGCTCGGTGTTCGGCACGCTTTCACCAACGGGCTCGATTGCCTTGTGGTTGTAACCGAGGTATAGGTGGCCCCAAGCAGTGACGACGTCGTCTTGTTCCAGCTGCGTGCATGCCGGAAAGATGACGTCGGCAAAACGTGCTGTATCGGTCATGAATTGTTCCGACACCACAGTGAACAAGTCCTCGCGCGAGAGTCCCTGCATGGTGAGACCTGCCTGTGGGGCAGTGGCCACCGGGTTTCCGTTGTAGACGAATAGTGCCTTCACCGGTGGGTTCAGTTCTTTTGTGGTGAGCGCCCAGCCGATGGTGTTCATGCTGATCGGGCGACGTGGTTTCCCCGCGGCAAGGTGTGGCGCGTCGAATGATGAGTCGTTCACGAAATCATTGACGTATGAACCCACACTTCGTGAGTACCCACCGCCTTTGAGTTTCCACGCACCAGTCAAAGAGGGGAGGCACACGATGGTTCTGAAGAACTGTGCACCATGTTCGCGATGTTCGGCTCCGATGAGGGTACGAATGAACGCAGGTGTTGTCGTGGCGTACTCTCGCGCAAGCGTCTCGATGACGTCTGCTTCGATTCCACAAATCGCCGCCGAATGCGAGGGTGTCCACTCTGCGACATGCGCAGCCAACTCTTCAAAACCACTTGTGTGGTTGCTGACATAGTCATGGTCGACTAAGTCATCTCGGATGATCACGTGCATCATTGCCAACATCAAGGCGATGTCAGTGCCGGGCAGTGGTTGGATGAACTGATCTGCAGCGTCTGCGGTGATGGTGCGAACCGGGTCGATCACAACAACCTTCGCGCCATTGGCGCGTGCCTCCTCAATGAACGGCCACAGGTGGCGGTTCGTCAGCTTGGTGTTCGTTCCCCACAGCAACACGAGTTTGGAATAGCGAACGTCAAGTGGGTCGCATGTAAGTGGAGATCCGATTGCAGTGACCGTCGCATAAGCAGCAGTTCCGCCACAGAGCGAGTCAACTTGGCGAGACGAACCAAGCTTGGCGAAGAAACGCCGGTCAAGCGAGTTCATCATGAGTGACCCTTGTGTGCCTGCGTCGCCCCACGGAACAATGGCTTCACCGCCCCATGAAGTGATCACATCGTCGAGTCGCGTCGCAACGAGCGCCAACGCTTCGTCCCAACTTGCTTGACGGAACTTGCCCTCACCTTTCGCTCCGTCACGAATGAGAGGGGTGAGAATGCGGTCGGGGCTGTATACGCGATCGAGAATGCGATTGACCTTGGGGCACAACTCGCCCTGTGAGTAAGGATGAGCTGGGTTGCCGCGAATCTTGACCGCAACACCACCCTCGACTGTCACTTCCCAGCCGCATGAGTCGGGACAGTCGTGGTGACATGTTCCGAGCACCGTCGATGAAGTCACCTCTTTATTCTGCCAGCCGCGCCTTCATCAAGCGAATAAGTAATGCAGCATCAATGTCCCAGTCTGCGGGAACGATGAACGTGTGCTTGTTGACCTTGTAGTCGGCGAGCTGATCCGATGAAGATTTCAGCAATGTGGGGCTGAACATGTTGATTGTCAAGTGGTTCTTCGATGCGGAAAGGCCGAACACGTAAGTGTCGCCGCTCTTCAGCATCGGCTGGTTCCATGCAACGACCAGTTCCAATGTCGGGTACTTCTTTTGAATGACTCCAAATATCTTCTTTGCTGTTTTTGCATGTGTCGGCGCAAGGGATGCGAAATAGTCCTTTGGAGTGGCAAAACGCCGGGAAGTGGTCGAGCCACGATGGTGCATCACGAGTGCGTTGGCATGAGCTTGACTGAAACTGTGCTTCTCGCGGAGAAATGCGATTTGATCCGGGTATTTCGCATCGCCGAGCTTCTTTAACAGTCCCAGCCAGTGCGACGCAGGTTTTCCATGTTTCTTCTCGATAGCGGAAAAGTGCTTTGAGCGCTCACCTTCAGTTGCGCTCATTGCGATGAGATGTGGGCTCGGAATTCCATGTCCGCAAGTCGCTTCTTATCGTCAGCAGACAATTCACTCAGTCGTTCGAGTGTGACGGAATTGATCTGGGCGGTGCATTCGAACACGTGAGGATATGGCCCGACGGGCGCACCCGTGTCGAGGCCGACGTCGAACGTTTCACCACTCATCGAAAACACAATCGGTACTGTGGCATCGAGGCGAGCTGATGACTGTGGGTCACCGTCAACTGTCAAGTACGCGGTTCCACCTGCACCCATGCCACCGTCGTAGTCGAACTCGACGATGACTTGGTGGGCACCGGGTAGAAGTGTTTTCCCTTGAACTTTGGTGAAGACGCGCCCAAACAAGTTGTAGTAATACACCGGAGCACCATTGTCGAGATAGAGAGACCAGCCTGCGAGGTTTCCGCCTTGGCAACAGATGACGCCGGAGTCATCTGAAGTGCCCGTCTCGATTTCTGCAGTGATGCGGAAGGAACAGTTCTTCAGATTGACAACTACTGGCTCTGGTATGCGCACATGCGAACAGTTGTATGTCATTGATGTCAGGGCACCGAGAGCCGACGGCACAACGAGGTCTGGGTGACGTCCTGAGCCTGGGTCTCGAAGTGGGTACACGAAGCATCTCTTAGCTTCGGCATCAAAGAGTTCAATCAACTCGGCAAGTTTTTTCGGATACTTGTCAGCAAGGTCAACAGCTTGTGAGAAGTCATCCTCGATGTTGTACAGCTCCCATTTTTCTTGCGGCCCGTCAAACGGCATCGCTATGAATCGAATCCAAGGCGGGCGACCGTGAAAACAAGATGCAATCCAGCCATCGTGATACATCGCACGATTTCCCAGAATTTCGAAGTACTGAGTGGTGTGTTTGCTCGGGGCAGCGGCATCATTGAACGAGTACTCCATCGACACGCCGTCGACAGGGTCTTGTGTAACACCATTGACAACGTCGGGCTGGTTGATACCTGCAGCTTCGAGAACAGTGGGCCAGATGTCAACCACATGGTGAAATTGGGATCGAAGTTCACCTGGTTTGGTGAAGCGGCTCGGCCAGCGCATGACCATGCCGTTGCGCGTGCCGCCAAAGTGCGATGCCACTTGTTTCATCCATTGGAAAGGGGAGTCAAGAGCCCATGCCCACGCGATGTTGTAGTGGTTCTCGCACTTTGCTGATCCAAAATCATCGATGTGTTCTAAAAGCCACTCGGGATCTTCGGCAATTCCATTCTGGAAAGACGGCGCTGCCCATGCACCATTCACAGTGCCTTCAGCCGATGCACCATTGTCACCTGTGATGTAGATGACAAGTGTGTCTTCCTTCGCACCTATCGCGTCAATGTGCGAGATGAGTCGACCGATGTGGTGATCGGTGTGCGCAAGGAACGCAGCAAACACTTGCATCAAGCGCGAGGCGACCGGCTTGTAGCGGTCTGGGTATTCCTCCCACGATGGAATTCCTTCTGGTCGTGGTGTCAGTTTTGTGCCAGGTGGAATAACGCCCATCGACAGTTGCCGCTCGTAAATATCGTGTCGAAGTGCATCCCAGCCGCCGTCAAAACGACCCTTGAACTTGTCGATCCATTCTTGTGGCACATGATGTGGAGTGTGTACTGCAGGTGTTGGCAAGTACATGAACCACGGTTTGTCTGGAGCAGTGGAACGCACTCGGTCAATCCATTCGATTGACCGATCGATGAGGTCTTCTGTGAGGTGATAATCCTCGCGACCAACGTAGGGAAACACCGGTGTCGTCTGGTCATACACCGGCGGCTCGTACTGAGAAGCTTCTGCGTTGATGATGCCGTAAAAGCGGTCGAAGCCAAGCCCCGTAGCCCAGCGGTCGAATGGTCCGGCTGGGCCTTGTTCCCACGTCGGGGTGAGGTGCCACTTGCCAAAACACCCGGTGGCGTAACCATTCAGTCGCAACACTTCGGCGATGGTGGCGGTTGATTCTGGAATTCGAGTGTCGTAACCCGGGAATGTGTTCGCATTCTCGGGAATGCCACCCATGTGCGCAAAGTGATGATTTCGGCCAGTGAGCAATGCTGCTCGCGTCGGTGAACAGAGCGCGGTTGTGTGGAACTGGTTGTATTTCAAACCTTCGCTAGCAAGCGTGTCGCAAGTTGGCGTTGGTATCGGACCGCCAAATGTGCTGAACGACCCGAAACCGACATCATCGAGCAGGATGACGAGAACATTCGGTGCACCTTTTGGTGCGCTGTTCAGGCTCAATCGAGTTGGTGTCGCATCTTTTAGAAGACGAGCAATGTTGCCGGTGAACGGTGGTTCGGTGTGCGGCAGTTGTGTCTTTGTCATGTCATTCGAGTCCGGGTACGTCGAACACTGCGAGGGCAGAACGAACTCGGTTGGTGTCTCCGTCGACAATCACAGCGTTTTGCGAAAGTGCATCATCTACTGTCATCGTGCCCCCGAGTAACTTGGACCACACGGTCTTGTCAACGGTGACGGTGTCCGTTGCTTCACTTGCGTCGGTGGTGACAGCCACGCAGTTACGAACATGCAGGCCGACAACCTCGCCAGAAATGACAAGTCGTAGATGAATATCTATTCCGGCGGCACGCTCTGGCACCACGAGAACACGCAGAAGTCGAACTGAATCAATCACCTTCATTCCGAGCACTTGTCGCTCACGCAAACGGTGAACCCGATGTCGGTCGAGCCTCTCTGTTCCTTCGATGTCCCGCGCTCGAGTGAGACACCAATTGCGAATGTTCGCTGCAGTCGTCTGTTGGCCGATCTTTCGCAACACTGAAGCAAGGAGTGATCGGTCTGTGTCTTCCACATCACTGTGTTTCCACAACCATGAAGCAATCTCGAGCGCCCATCGCAAATCACCTGACTCAATTGATTCGACGACGGCAAGTCGCACTTTGTGTGGTCCCCCAAAACCCGCAACGAGTTTGTCGGCGCGCTCTCGTGGGGGGACTGGGAACAACCACTCGGGGTCATCATCGAACCAGCCACGAATGCCGGTGTAGACCTGACGCACATGATGCTCCACGAGGCCGTAGTGCTGAGTGGTGAAGTAGTCATCCTCTGAGCCGGGCGGAAGCTCGACCAGATGTGCGATTTCGTCCATCGTGTGTCCACGATTCATGAGGCGCACTGTCTGATCCCAGATCAATTGGATGACATCGCGGTACTTGATGACGCGTTTGCGAATGTCATCTGCGCCGGACAATGGCGGACCGTGCGTTGCAATGAGGTGCTCTGGTCGCAATGCAAGAACATGGTCGATACCTGGCAACATGTTCTGAGGGTTGCGGTATTCCTCCCCGCGAATTGCGTAAACGTTGAACACTGCTGGCCACACATTGTTCTGAACACACACGCCGAGTTCCGGAAACCAATACGTGAGCGAGTCATCTGCATCAGACGGCGCATACGACGTCTCAACGCGAAGCCCCGCAACTGAGAGAACTTCACCTCCTCGCAATGTCGTTGTAGGAGGAATGAACCCTGGCGTGTACGGACGATGGTCCGGATTTCGGTAGTAGAGGCCAAGGCCGACGCTGACCAGTCCGTCTGGTCCGTCGAGAGGTAGTGCGGTTCCGAACTGTTGCACCAAACCACGGGCGTATGACGGGCCGATTTCTCCTGACGCGCGCGCAATATTGCTGACGATGCGTTCGTGGCCATATATCGGCATCGTGGCGCCGAGAGGAGAGTCGATCGCCGCTGTTCCAGCCACGTAGTGAAAATGGGTGTAGAGAACTGCGACAATCGGGATGTCTGTGTGAGAGCGCAACTCCTGGAGTGCAGCGCGCATTTCCTCTACGCATTCACCTGTGTCAATAGCGATGATGCCCTCGGGACCCTGGATAAATGTTTGGTTCGAAAGCCCATTGCCAACCAGAGACCACACGCCGGGTCGTACCGAATAGAGCCGGCGCTCGAGCCGACCAACTTGCTCAAAGGCGATTCGGTGCGCGAGCTGTCCGGTGGAACCCGACACCACGTCGCTGTTGTGGGAGAACGATTTCATTTTCTCGCTCATCGTGTCATTCTGTCATTGTGAATCGAAAGGTCGAGAAAGTCGCGAACACCCAGTCGATTCGTCACCACCCGCATCGTCGACGACTTAGCGGTACGGGCTACTTCCAAAGAGTGGGCCCTGGGCTCATCACCGGAGCAGCTGATGATGACCTCTCGGGCATCGGCACCTAGTCGCAAGTCGGCGCGGCATTCGGGTTCGGTTTGCTCTGGTCGACTTTGGTGGCACTCCCTCTTGCAATAGCGGTACAGGAAGCAACAGCACGACTCGGCCTGTTGTCTGGAAGTGGTCTCGCATCGCTCATCAAACGCGAGATGCCGCGCTGGGTGTTGTATTTCTCACTTGCACTTGTGACGGTCGCAAATACCTTCAACATCGGAGCAGGCCTTGGGTCGATGGCGGCTGCAACTCACATGTTGATTCCGCTTCCAATTATTGCATTGGTTGTCATCTTCGGACTCTTCATGATGACCCTTGAAATTGTCATTCGATATCACAAGTACTCGAAGGTGTAGAGATGGTTGTGCATCTCGCTCGTTGGTACAACTATTTCGCCATACCTCTTCTTCTGGCAGACGAGCGAGGAAGTGGAAGAGCTTCAAGATCACGGAATGGCCTCTGGTGATGGTGACGGAGTCGACACACATCTGCGAGCGATGTGTAGCGATGTTGTGGCAGGTATGTCATCAGGCGTATTGGTGATGTTCGCAATCATGGTGACGTCAGCAGCAACACTCGGCAAAGCCGGCATCACAACTGTCAGCACGGCTGAGGAAGCGGCGTTGGCCCTTGAACTATTGGCAGGAAGTGCCGCGAGGTTGTTGTTCACGCTCGGAATAGTGGGCACCGGTCTTCTTGCAGTGCCCGTGTTGGCGGGGTCGACGTCGTATGCAATTGCAGAAACTTTCGGATGGCGAGAGGGCTTGGGTCTCAAAATGACACAGGCCAAGGCGTTCTACATGGTCATCGTTGGATCAATGGTTGTGGGGATGCTGATGAACATGATTGGCACTAACCCCGTGCGCATGCTCTATTGGGCCGCCATTCTGAATGGCCTTGCTGCGCCGCCGTTCATCGTGGTGATCTTGTTGTTGTCCCGGCGTCGTTACTTACTGGGGCAGCACGTGAGCGGCCGGGTGTCCACGTGGCTGGTGGCTGCCGCGGCAACCGTCTCGGCGGTACTTCCCGTTCTCTACTTAATGCCATAGGGCTCTGGCGCGTCGATGACGACCTCTCACGGTAGGTGCTATCGTTAGTTCATCAGATTCCTCGGGAGGGGTTGTCATGAACATTCGTCGCATCAAAGGTTTGCTTGCTGTGGCCACCGTTGTGGTTGGCGGCTCCGTTGTGTTGTCAGGCCAGGTTGAAGCGGCTTCGAAGACAACAACGATCAAAGCGTCTCTCGCATCGAACTATCGATTGTTGGCCGTGGCATCGTCGGGCAAGGCATACCTTGCGCGCTCGACAGGTGGAAAAGTTTCACTCGCTGGTATTCCAAAGTCCGATACAAACGGCATGACGTTGTCGGTGTTGAACTCTGACGGCGCATACGTCGGTCCGGTGATGCTCGGTTACACCGATTCCAAGGGCAAGAAGACCACCGCGGCAAAAGCAACGAAGGGCTTCACAAATCTGAAGACGGCGAGTGGCTCAACCGTGAGTCTTGGTTCCATCAAAGTCTCGAGCGATCAGACATTCGCAAGTTTGGCAAAGGCCGCTCCTTCGTCGGCTGTGCTCAGTCGATCTATCGCTGTCAGTGGTGGTCGTCCACCGGCACGTGCCAACCTCGGAAAGGGAACTGGCGTCAGCGGTGCTGGTGTGCGCAAGTTCGCAGACCCCACGGTGAACAAGGCCGGAGCCGATGCGGACAACGACGGCCTTCCCTCATTTGTTGACGTCGATGATGACAACGACGGCAAGCTCGACTTGGTTGATGACAAGTTCTTCAACACTGCTCAAAAAGATGATGGCTCGCAATTAGGTGACGCGCTCATCGGAACTGGTCTCATTTGCGGTGGCAACTGCGTGAACCTGAATGCATTCAATATCACGTCGCCATCTGCAAACCCAACAGTGGCGACGGCGTTGAACACGATGATCAACACATTCCAAGGAGTGTTCTTCATCTATAACACCACAGCAATTCAGAAGAATTTCACTCTGCCAGCAACGATGTCCACGATTGGTTCCTTCAATGTCGACTGCACCGGCATCAAGTGGTGTTCTGGCGCTGCCGCACAAGCCGCGACGATCTCACCTGACTATCCGACGGCATCTCAGAAGGCTTCTAACGCCTTGCCTGATACGGACTACACCAAGTTGTGTGGCTCGAAGGTCGTCGCACCGACAAACACGGTGGTGAATGGCCAAGTGCAGAAGTCGAAGCCCGCGACATGGCCAGGTGCATTCACCTGGGATGAGGCATCATCGATGATGACTGAGTGGTTGTTCTCCACTTGTGATCCGGATGGTGACGGATTCGCCAACATCATCCCCAGCGTCGCAACATTGCAGTCCGGCGATGCATGGACCAATGAAATCAAGCCCCGCATGTCTGGTTCAGATGGCTTGAAGGTGGGCGACACCTTCAAGTACACAATCACCAAGTCGAACAAGACGGTTGTTCATTCCTCGACGCAAGTGATTTCAGCAGTCATGCAGACCTCACCGAACGTGCGCAGTTGGGGTACGTCCACACTGGACTACACGACGAACGCCAACCCCATCACGGCCGACATGATGGCTCCGGCAAGCAACACCGTGACCTTCACCTTCTGGAGACCGCAGCGCATGCCAATTGGTACGAGCGAGAGCACATGGATGGACGTTGGCGGTTTGAACTACAGCTTCACTGGACCTGCAGGTGGATGCACCATCACAAGCGCTGCAACGAGCGCAGGTGCCGCACTGACCGTTCAGTCCGGTTCCAAAGGATCCTTCTTCACCGACACCGCAACTGACGCGGTACCAAGCCCCGCGAACTTCATCACGGTCACCGCCGATGTCAGCACGTGCAAGGGCACTGCTGGTCAGTGGTCAGTATCTGCTGCAGACCGGGCCTTGAACAGCACGCACTTCAAGTGGATGCCTGGCCAGCAAGGTGCAGGTCAACCAGGTCAACCAGGTCAACCAGGTCAACCAGGTCAACCAGGTCAGCCGGGTCAGCCGGGTCAACCTGGTACGCCAACGACAGTGGCGGCACCGAAGCCGTGACGCGTCAGCTCCGCTGAACAGCGGGGCAGTCGTCGGTGTGCAACGGTGCGCCTGCAACGAAGTTCACGTGATGTGCCTTCAACGGTGTACCAGGGCGTTCTTGGTACACCACGTTGTCGCCGCAATAGCGCAAGCTGATTGCGCGTCGCCAACGGTCTGATGTGTTTGCGCCCGCTCCGTGGATGGTGCGGGCATGGTGAATGGTGACATCACCTGGCTGAGTCTCGAAAGTGAGAATCTCGCACGAACCTTCAGCTGACATCGCATCGATATCCGGTACGTCTTCGCCCGGTGAACCTGGAATCGACATATTCGATACGAAGAAGTTGGGTCGGTACACATCTGGCCACAAGTGTGAGGACTTCACGAACTTCACCGCGCCGGAGTCCTGAGTGACGTGATCCAACGGGCACCACATTGTGCAGACATTCTTACCTTCGACATGAAAGTAGGGGAGGTCTTGGTGCCATGCCGTCTGCTCTGCTGTACCGGGCTCTTTGGCGAGCACGCTGTCCTCCCACAAGTTCACTTTGCTTGATTGAAGAATTGTCGCAGCAACAATTGGAAGACAGCTTCGTAGCGCAAAGTCGGCAAATTCCTCGTGAGAAATCCAGTGATCCACGCCGGCAACAAACCGACCCTTCTTCGTGTTTGCTTCTGCGTCGCGAAGCACGCTGTTGCCACTTGCGGCAAGCGCATCACCCATCGCGGTGAGGTTTGCCAGCTCTGGTGTGTCGAGCATCGCTGAAAGCGGACCAGCCATGGCAAGCACGCGGGCCGGTTCGATGATGCCGCGCAAGCAGACGACACCGTCACGCCAGAAAGTGTCAACTTCTTCTTGAGTAACTGATCGAACTGGTGTCATGTGAGTCTCCTTATCCGAGCACCGAGAAGCCGCCGTCAATGAGCAACGTCTGGCCGGTGATGTACGAGGCGTTTGACGACACAAGAAAGAGAACTGCAGGGGCGATGTCGTCAGGAGATCCGATTCGTGCCTGGGGAATGCGTGCCAGTTGAGCTGTTGCCATGGACTCAATTGCGAGCATCGGAGCTGTCATGTTTGATTCGATGACTCCGGGTGCAACTGCATTCACCCGAATGTTGTTTCGTGCATAGTGAACCGCAAGGGTCTTCGTCATTTGCACAACGGCGGCCTTTGCGGCACCGTATCCAGGCACAAATTCGACTGCGAAGAATGAGGAGAGTGACGCGACATTGATGATGCTCGCCCCACTTGCAAGCGATGAAGCCTTCAGGGCACGGTGAAGAAGACGGCTGAGGCGAAAGGCTGCTGAGACATTTATTTGTAATGCTTCGTCAAAGACATCGGGGTCATATTCGTTTCCACTACGTGGCATCACCTGGCCAGCGTTATTGACGAGCACATCTAACTGAGAAAACTTGCTCGCAAGGTCAGTCAATTGACTTACGTCTGACATCGAACATTGCGCATAGTCGAACGATGATAAATCGTGGTCGTATTCGGTGGCTGATTGTCGTGTTCCGGTGATTGTCACGTGAGCACCAGCAGTAGTGAAGGCCTGCGCGATACCAAGGCCGATACCGTTAGATCCGCCCGTCACCAGCACTTTCGCGCCGGTGAAATCGAAACGAACCTCGTTGGCTGCCATGTTCAGCGCCACACCTTTTCCCACTGGCGTGTCTCACCACTTCGCACAATCGCCTGTGCCACCCGTACCTCACCAAGTGAGTAACGAGCGTCCGCATCGAGTTCTTTCCCGTCGAGAACAGCGGCTTCAAAGTCGCGCCATACGCCGGCGTAGCTGTCCATGTAATTGCCGCGGTGTACGCAGGTGCCCTGCCAGTCCTTGCCGTCGAACAACAACACCTCACCCAGAACGGTGATGACGATTTCACCCTTGGTTCCGCTGAGCTGAAAGTGAGGCTGCAGCGCAACAGCGCCTTTAGCAAGTATCACGTCGAAGCTTGCGGAGGAACCGTTCTGAAAACGTAAAAGCGAACGTACGAGTGATTCGCCTTCCATCTCGTCCCACAGTCGTTCGGTAATAGCGACGACCTCCTCGATTTCCCCGAGCATCATGCGCAGCGGACGAATCCAATGTGAGCCAGTGTCGAGTGCGACGCCACCTCCGGACGCTTCTGCACTGAAGCGCCACGAGTCATTGTCGGGGTAGAATTCTTTGGGCGGACCATGGTGGTGCCAAGCGCGGGCGGTGAACACCTCGCCGATGGCGCCACTGTCGATGAGATCTCTTGCTGCGAGTACTTCTGGCCAATACTGAGCGTTCTCAGTGAGCATGAAGACCGAATTCGGATGCCCGGCCGCCGCACTGAGTATCCGTTCACACGATTCAAGATCTGTCGACATCGGCTTTTCTAGTGCGACGTGCAAGCCCAGGTTCAGAGCTTCAAGAGCAAGGCGTTCATGCAGGTGATGGGGTACGAGCAAGGCAACCGCATCAAGACCACGGGCCACGCCTTCTGCGAGTGTCGCGCAGGGTGCTCCACCGGTGAGCGAGGACAAGTGCTCGGCACGTTCTGCGACCGGGTCGATGCACGCCACCACGGTGGTGCGTTCTGCTTTTTTCAGCGCCCGGGCGTGCCACTCGGAGATGGCGCCACATCCCACGATTCCCAGGCGAAGCGCGTTCACGGCGTCAGGTTACTATGACCGCTTCGGGGCTATGGCAAGCAAGATTCGCATCACTGATCTCGGTTCTCCCGAGTTGTCCCCCCTGCAGACAGCAGCCATCGATTACTGCGAACAACTCAGTATCGACATGTCATCGGCCTCGATTCTTGAGGAAGCATCACAGCGAACAGGACTTGTCGACTTCGGGCAAATGGACTTTGTGGCTCGGCTCGACATGTGGCTTGATGAAGTTGGTGGCGACCCAGATCGTCTGAACGTCGGACGGCTCTCACTGCGCAATTCCTGTGTTCGATATGTATCGAATCGACTGCTGGTCAATGATCTTCTGCGACGCCATCCTGAAATCAATGACATTGAGATTCGTCGCCCAATCATCATCGTCGGACTTCCGCGCACCGGAACAACCAACCTTGTCAATCTTCTCTCTGCCGACGACTCTCTGCGTTCGATGCCCCTGTGGGAGAGCTACGAACCGGTCCCGCGACGAGGGGAAGGACCAGGGCCTGACGGAGTCGACCCACGATTCAAGAGATGCCTTCGCGAGTGGGACTCCATGCAGATGATGAGCCCTCTCGTTCAGTACATGCACCCGATGAACCCTGATCATGTGCACGAAGAACTTGAGTTGATGCTGCCTGATTTTTCCTCGTACAACCTCGAGTGGATCGCGCGTGTTCCGAAGTGGCGGGACTTTTACGTTGCCACAGATCAGACGTCCCACTACGAATACATGAAGACAGTGTTGAAGGTGCTCACATGGTTCAGGCCTCGTGAGCGGTGGATTCTGAAGTCACCGCAGCATCTTGAGCAACTTGGGCCACTGATGTCAGTGTTTCCCGACGCATGTGTAGTGATGACTCACCGTGACCCCGTAGCCGTCGTGCAATCAGCCGCCACGATGACTGCGTACGCCGCACGGATGTCGTATCGAACGGTTGATCCGCAGTGGTATGCCGACTACTGGACCGATCGTGTCGGTCATTTGTTGACGGCCGCCGTTCGCGATGTTGAGCGCATTCCACCAAGGCAACGTTTCGATTGTCATTTCCGTGAGTTCGTTGCAGACGAATCATCAATGGTTCGGTCAATTTTTGGTTGGGCCGGTCACATTGTGGGCGACAAAGCAACCCAAGCAATCGATTCTCGGATTGCTGCACGGCAGGCGAGTGAAGAACCCACCATCGCATACGACGTGCGCGCTGACTTTGGGCGAACACCTGAGGACATTCGAGCTGGATTCGGCACATACATGGAACACTTCGGTGTACCTGCAGACGTGAAGTGAGGGTAAAGCAGTGACTACATCTTTGAG
>VGCD01000026.1 GCA_016870215.1 Actinomycetota bacterium | reverse complement strand
TCGTCCCGAAGTTCGACTGATGCGACTGTGATTGCAGTGACAATGAAGTCTTCAAATGTCTCAGCGCCCTCGACTCTCGAGTGCAATTTTTCGAAGAACTCTCGGCGACGAACATCTCGCATGGCATCAAAGAGAACATCGCGGCCACCCGGGAATAACCGATACAACGTTGCACGCGAGACGCCTGCTTCTGCGCAGATGTCGTCCATGGTGACTTTGTCCCAGCCCCAACGACGCACCGACATTCGTGCAGCAAGAACAATGGAGTCGACCGGCGACTCCCCCGCGACTTCACGCGCGAAAACGACCGCATCACCTGTCAGTCGGTCTTCTGTGAACAACGCCACATTGAGACGCTAAAACAATTTTCGTCTCACTGTCAACGGGTTAATCCCGACAGAAATGGTCGGGATTAGGTGAGACCTTGCTCATGTCGCGTCGGCTCTTCGTGGCCATCACCTCAACCGAATGGTGTCGGTCATTGGTCGGTGGGCAACTTGTGGTTTTCGAAACGTTCGCGCAAAGTCTTCTTAGAGAACTTGCCGACACTGGTCTTTGGCACTTCGTCGATGAACACCACGTCATCTGGCATCTGCCACTTGGCAAGGGTCGGAGCCACGTGCGCCAACACGTCTTCTTTCGTCATCGAAACACCGGCTTCGAGCACCACGCATGCCAAAGGCCGTTCAGACCACTTGCTGTGCGGCACTCCGATGACGGCAGCTTCACGAATGTTCGGATGAGACATCAGCTCATTCTCGATCTCGACTGAGCTGATCCACTCTCCACCAGACTTGATGAGATCTTTTGTGCGGTCGACAAGACGAATGCGCCCTTCAGCGTCCATCGTCGCCACATCTCCGGTGCGCAACCATCCGTCTGCGGTGAAGCTGTCGCCCGCGCGCTCATCGTTGTAATAGGTCGCAGCAATCCATGCACCAGCCACCTGTAGTTCGCCACTCGTCTCTCCGTCCCACGGAACTTCATTCACAGTGTCGGGTTCCACGACACGACACTCGACACCGAAAGAGATGCGTCCGACCGTGGTGCGTAATTCGGCCTTCTCCTCATCGGACAACTTCTCATCGGCACGCGACAACGTGCACACGGCTGCAACCGGTGATGTCTCGGTCATGCCCCATGCCTGCAAAATCGGAAGACCGGTCTGTGCGCGGTACGCCTCACTGAGTGCCTTTGGAACTGCTGACCCTCCGCAGGGAATTGCACGTAAAGAACTTGTGTCACGGCCCTTCAGCTCAGGCAGAACTCCCATCCAGATCGTCGGCACACCTGCAGCAACTGTGACCTTCTCTTCGACGATGAGATCTGCGACCGCTTTCCCACTCAAGTCAGGACCTGGCATCACAAGGTCCGCGCCAGAGGCGACTCCGGCATGTGCGAGCCCCCATGCATTCGCGTGGAACATCGGCACCACCGGCAAGATGACGTCGCGTTCGCAAACTCCGACGGAGTCAGCCATCATCGCGCCCATCGTGTGCAAGTAGGTGCTGCGATGCGAATAAACGACACCCTTCGGATTTCCGGTCGTGCCACTCGTGTAACACATGCTCGCCGCAAGGTCTTCGTCAGTTACTCGCCAGTCGACTTCCTTCGCCGATGACAACAACTTCTCATAGTCATGTACTTCGAATCCGTCGACACTCGCCGGCGCTTCTCCCTTGCCGTCGTCCATGATGACGAGGTGTCGAACCGTCTTGAAGGTCGGCAAGAGCGGTGCGATGAGACCGAAAATCGACTTGTCGACGAAGATCACTTCATCTTCAGCGTGGTTGACGATGTAGGTGATCTGCTCAGGGAATAACCGAATGTTCAGCGTGTGCAGCACGCGACCTGTACATGGCGCTGCGAAATACAACTCCAGATGTCGAGCTGTGTTCCACGCAAATGTTGCGACACGTCCATCAGATGAAATTCCGAGATCATTCAGCACTCCGCCGAGCTGCCTCGTGCGCTTCGCCCAATCACCGTACGTGATGCGCTCGCGACCTGTCCCCGTGGCTGTAACGATGGTCTTGTCACGGTGATATTTCTCGGCCCGGTCGAACAAGTAGTTGATCGTGAGCGGAGTCGACTGCATCAAGCCTTTCATGGCACCCCCAAGTGATGTTGCGCATCCCGCCCGCGGCGGGTGGAGTCAAGATAGTCGCCACACACTCGCGCTCGAACCGACACAGGCGGCTGCTGACCGATACCTTTGTCTGATGCGTCGTGCCGTGGTCGCCTTGACCTCTTTTCTCTTCATTATCGGCACGGTGGGCTCGAACATCGGCCCAGCTTTGGTTGATGAGCGCCCGCTTCTCACGTTGCTGCTCAGCTCACGCAACCGAAATTTGTTGGGCTCAGTGCCATTCATTGATGCACTTCCCTATGCCATCGTTGGCTTCGCCCGCCTGCTCTTGGCAGCGGTATGCCTGTATTTCGTCGGTCGCTGGTACGGACATCGCGCATTGTCATGGGTGGAATCGCAGGTGGGTGAAGTGCCTCGCATCTATCACCTCATTGAACGCTTCACAGACAAGGCCGGATGGGCCGCAGTCATCTTGATGCCCGGCTCAAACATCGTGTGCCTCTTCGTCGGACATCGCCAGCTGCCCCCTCGAAAATTCATCTCCCTTGCCTCCATCGGCATTGTCATCAAACTCGCGACATTGTGGTTTGGGGGGAAGCTGCTCGAAGACCAGATTCGCTCATTCCTCGACGCCATCGAGCGCTACCAATGGTGGATCGTGATCGGCTTGTTCGGTATCACGATGATTCAGTCGATTCGCCGGCAGCCTTTGGCACCACCAGACGAATCGTGACAGTCTGACCGCATGGCACAGACTTCATTCGGCGGCAATCCCGTCAACACCGTTGGCGACCTTCCTGCAAAGGGCTCGACACTTCCCTCTTTCAGTCTCACGAGCTCAACGCTTTCCGACGTCGGCAATGCTGACTTCAGCGGCAAGCGTGTCGTGTTCAACATCTTCCCGAGCGTTGACACCCCGGTGTGCGCAACAAGTATTCGCAAATTCAACGAACTGGCCTCCGGTCTCGACAACACCGTGGTGTTGTGTGTGTCTGCAGACCTACCATTCGCGCAAGGTCGCTTCTGTGGTTCAGAGGGACTCAGCAACGTGCAGAATGCTTCGTCGTTCCGCACCGATTTCGGCAAGACCTTTGGAGTCGGATTGTCTGAAGGTGCCTTCGCTGGTCTCTTGGCGCGCGCGGTCGTCGTAACTGATGAGAATGGCAAAGTGCTGCACGCCGAACTCGTGAGCGACATTGGTCAAGAGCCGAACTACGACGCGGCGGTCAACGCTCTCAAGTGAGCAGGGGTCACCTTGTTGGTGACTCTGAAACGGCGACCTAGAGCAGGTCGTCGATACCGATGGTGAGGCCCGGTCGCTCTGCGACGCGTCGACACGCGAGCAGCACGCCCGGCATGAAGCTGATGCGATCATTCGAGTCATGTCGAACAACGAGAGTTTGACCAGCGCTACCGAGAATCACTTCTTGCGATGCAGTCATGCCCACCATGCGCACCGCGTGTACGTGAATGCCTCCTGGGCCCGTGCCACCGCGAGCGCCTGAAACCACCTCGTGCTTCGTCGGGTCGTCTGCCCATGAATCACTTGCTGCGGCCATGCGTCGTGCTGTTGCCATCGCGGTGCCACTTGGCGCATCAGCTTTGGCGTTGTGGTGGAACTCGATGATCTCTGCCGTCTCAAAATGTGGTGCAGCAAGTTCAGCAAACTTCATCATCAATACCGCACCGATGGCGAAGTTCGCCGCAATCAGGCAGTTGCTGCGGGTGAACGCGGAAGAGAATGCGACCATGTCATCATCTGAAAAGCCGGTTGTGCCCACCACCGCGTGAATTCCGTGAAGTGCGAGCCACGGCAACGTCGTACGGGCAGCGTCTGCAACGGTGAAATCAACCACCACGTCGCACCGGGCGTCGGCAAGTGCCTTCAATTCTGTTGCCACCGTGAGCCCATGCGAAGTTGTTCCGCCACCAGCTGTGTCGACCACTGCTACAAGTTCCATGTCCTTGGCCGCAGCGACTGCATCACACACAGTTGCGCCCATGCGCCCGTTTGCACCGACAACTCCGACACGAATCATGTGATTGACCGTAGTCGCTACAAACAAAAGAGCCAGTCACGGTTTCCCGTGCTGGCTCTTTCGAATGTTGAAGGAGTCTCACGACCCCACGTATTAACGGTCGCGACGTGCTTGACGACCCGGACCCAAGTCGCCGAAGTCGCTGCGCAGCTCTGCATCGAACTCGTCTTCGAATGACACAGCGACTGCGTCTCCTGATGAGTCCGACGAACCGCGACGCTCGCCACGGTCATTGCGATCACCACGGTCAGAGCGCTCACCACGATCACGTCGGTCACCGCGATCGCCACGATCGCCACGTCCGCCGCGGTCATTGCGACCACCGCGATCACCACGTCCGCCACGATCACCGCGATCAGAGCGCTCACGACGCTCGCCGCGATCCTCTCCCGATCCGCCACTGCCCGGCAGGTCTTCACCGTCGGGGCCAACTGGGGTGAGGCTGATCTTGCCCTTGTCGTCGATGTCATCGACACGCACGGCGATTTCCTCACCGAGTGTCAACACGTCTTCAACTTGGTTGACGCGCTGGCCTCGACCGAGCTTGCTGATGTGTACCAGTCCGTCACGTCCGGGAAGGATGTTCACGAACGCACCGAACTTGGTGATGCTGACAACGCGACCGTTGTAGATAGCGCCGAGGTCAGCGGTCGGCGGATCAACGATGGCGAGGATGCGCGAACGTGCTTCCTCGACCTTCTCGCTGTCGGGTGAACCAATCGTGACGATTCCGACTGCACCATCATCAGTGACGCTGATGTCTGCACCGGTCTCTTGCTGAATGGTGTTGATGACCTTGCCCTTAGGCCCGATGACTTCACCCACCTTGTCCAGCGGAATGGTGATGCTGACGATCTTCGGTGCGTTCTTGTTGACCGATGAACGTGCACTTGGCATGGCAGCGTTCATGACTTCGAGAATCTTGAGACGCGCCTCACGAGCCTGGTCGAGTGCCGCTGCGAGAACATCGGCAGGAATGCCGTCGATCTTGGTGTCGAGCTGCAACGCAGTGACTGCGTCAGAGGTGCCTGCGACCTTGAAGTCCATGTCACCGAATGCGTCTTCTGCACCGAGGATGTCGGTGAGAGTGGTGTACTTGCCTTCGGCATACACAAGTCCCATCGCGATACCTGCAACTGCAGCTTTCACAGGAACACCTGCATCCATGAGCGACAAGCTCGATGAACACACCGATGCCATCGATGTTGAACCGTTGGACGACATGACTTCGCTAACCAGACGAATCGCGTAGGCGAATTCTTCCTGGCTCGGAACCACCGGCAACAACGCACGCTCCGCGAGAGCACCGTGTCCGATTTCGCGACGCTTCGGCGAACCCACACGACCAGTTTCACCATTGGCCCATGGAGCCATGTTGTAGTGGTGGATGTAGCGCTTCTCGGTGTCAGGTCCGAGAGTGTCGAGTGACTGGTTCATGCGCGGCATGGCCAAGGTGCACACGTTCATCACTTGGGTCTCACCACGTTGGAAAAGACCAGTGCCGTGAGCGCCAGGCAGGACATCGACTTCTGCAGACAGCGGACGAAGGTCGCGCGGACCACGGCCGTCGATGCGGACGCCTTGTTCGACGATGCGCTTACGCACCAACTTCTTGGTGAGGCTGCGCACTGCTTCCTTGACGGCTTTTTCTTGGCCATGGAACTTGCCGGGTGCAGCTGCGGTGCCACACAACTCAGCCACGGTTTCATCTGCTGCTGCATCGGTGGCGGCATTACGGTCGGCCTTCAGTGCGATTGACACTGCAGTCGACAACTTCGACGTTGCGGCCTGCTCGACAGCAGCGAACACTTCGTCGCTGTAGTCAAGAACTGCTGTGTATTCGAGAGGAGCAATAGGTCCCTTGGTGGCGATGACGCTGGCAACGAGTTGACGCTGAAGCGCGATGGACTCTTTGATCCAACGCTTCGACGCTTCGAGACCGTCAGCGATGACCGACTCGTTCACCTTCGGTGAGCCAGCTTCGTAGAACTCGAAGCTCTTCTCGGTGCCACCGGCTTCCACCATCATGATGGCGACATCGCCGTTGTCGAGCTCGCGACCAGCAACAACGATTTCGAACGTGCCGGTGTTGCCTTCTTCATACGTCGGGTGCGCAACCCATTCACCGTCTTGCGAGTACGCGAGACGAACGGCACCAATGGGGCCTTCGAATGGGATGCCACTCACCATGAGCGCCGCTGATGCAGCGTTGATGGAAATGACGTCATGCGGATTTTCCATGTCGACACCAAGAACGGTGAGGACAATCTGTGTCTCGTTGCGGTATCCGTCTGGGAAAGCCGGACGCAACGGGCGGTCGGTCAGACGACACGTGAGAATCGCCTGCTCAGATGGGCGACCTTCGCGACGGAAGAATGCGCCAGGAATTTTGCCAGCGGCGTATGCACGCTCTTCGACGTCGACGGTGAGTGGGAAAAAGTCGATGCCGTCGCGCACGCCACGAGCGGCGTTTGCTGTGGCGAGGATGATCGTTCCACCGATTGAGGCGACTACTGCGCCTTGTGATTGTTGGGCGAGTTTGCCCGTCTCGAATGAGAGGGTTTTGTCGGTGCCCGACACGGGACCCGACACGCGGATTGCGTCAGCCATTGAATGCTTCTTTCTGTTGTGCGGTGTCCCCGCCAGCAGGAGCCGGTTCCCAGTGAACAACCCCGTGCCACATGCACGGACCTCTCCACTGACAACCGACACTCTCTAAAGGTGCCGAAGGGGACGTATGTCTTATCGACGAAGGCCGAGCTTGGCGACCAACTCGCGGTAGCGGGCGACGTCGCGGTCACGCACGTAATCGAGCATGCGCCGGCGGCGGCCCACCAACATGAGAAGACCACGACGACTGTGGTGGTCCTTTGGGTGGTCTTTCAAGTGATCGGTGAGATGATTGATGCGTTCCGTCAACGATGCGATCTGGACATCGGCTGATCCGGTGTCTTTGTCGTGGTGGCGGTACTGAGCAATCGAGTCTTGCGTCGACATAAAGCCTCTGTTTCTGTGAGGGCGCCGCTCGCACCATGCGAGTGGCATCACGTCAGAGCCGGAGCCCCAAACGGACTCCGTCAGGCTATGGGCGAAGTCCCACAGCCGACAACCTGTCTGGGCGTTAGTGTTCGTGCGGTGTTCACCGGCATCGTCGAAGAATTGGGCACCGTTGCAGCCCGCGAGGGCTCTCGAGTGCGCATTGCCGCCACCACAGTGCTTGACGGCAGTGACCTCGGAGCATCCATTGCAGTGAACGGCTGTTGCCTGACTGTCGTGTCACGTGGCGATGACTGGTGGGAAGCCGACGTCAGCGATGAGACGTTCTCGCGCACGACACTCGGCGAATTGGCATCTGGTGACAAGGTCAACCTTGAGCGTCCGATGGCGCTCGGTGAACGACTGGGCGGCCACATCGTGCTCGGACATGTCGATGCAGTCGGCGTCGTTGTCTCCCCTGCTCCACAACTGGTCGTTCGTATTCCTGAACGCCTCATGCGTTACCTCGTCGAGAAGGGCTCAGTCACGGTCGATGGCATCAGCCTGACGGCGTTCAACCTCACGCGTGACAGTTTCGAAGTGGCGGTCATCCCGCACACCGCCGAAGTGACGACTCTCGGACATCGACCTGCGGGGTCGAAAGTGAACATCGAGATGGACATGCTTGCAAAGCATGTTGAGCGCCTTGTTGTGAAGGACTGACCGATTCACCATGGCTTCTCTTGACGACCTGCGCGCAGACATCGATGACATCGACAAACAGATCGTTGCCTTGCTGGCACGCCGCCTTCGTGTGTGCGCTGATGTTGCAGCGCTCAAGGAACAGACTGGGGCCACTGTCATTCAACCCGACCGTGTTCGACGCGTGCTCTCCAGTCGTCGCCAGTGGGCCATCGATGAGGGTGTCGATGCTGACTTTGCGGAACACATCTTTCGCACACTTCTTGCCGAGACACACCGCATCGAAGTTGCCGACGCGCATCCTGTGCCTGCTCCCAGCAAGTCTGCTGGCGAAATTAACCGCAGTGAGCTCGACACGGTCGCCTGTCGCATTGACCACGTCGTAGTTGCCGTTGCCGACATCGACGCCGCACGCCACTTCTTCGCCGACATGGGCTTTCGTATTCAGGCGACTGACGATTCCAATGTGGTGACCGCAGAAGCTGGTGGTGTCGCCGTCGTGCTCGTCGGGCCAGGAAATGATCCCACCATCGCGAAGTATCTCTCCGAACATGGCTCTGGCGTTCAGCACATCGCAATCGAAGTACTGAACGCAGGCTTTACTCGCGACGCACTCGACTCAGCGGGCGTTCCGCGCCTCACCGATGTCATCGTGGACAATGACGGCCACGAGCAGGTCTTCACTGTCATGGACCCGGCATCTGGGGTGCAGCTTGGCTTCATCAGTCGTGTCGGCCATCGCGTACCGATGACAGGTGACAATGCCCGGGCGTTGTTCCGGGCACTTGCCGACGGCTGAAGCCGCCCTGCTTCTTTCAACTTGAGCACCAGAGGACTACAGTTGGTATTGCTCGGTCACAAGGGCAACGCACGGTTCTAACTCTCGTGTGAAGTCTGACCGGCACTGGCACACAATTCATCCGCTCATTACAAACACCTTGGAGGTGTTGCGTGTTGTCGCGCCAGTTCTCTGCAGACGAGTTTCTGCACTCTTATCCCGTGGACTCGACTCTTCTCGATGTCGTGTCGACGGCCGCCTTGCCTGATCTCATGGCACAAGCGCGTGATATGCGCGACCGTCACCACGGCACACGCATCACCTACTCGCCGAAGGTGTTCATTCCACTCACCATGTTGTGCCGCGACAAGTGTGGTTATTGCACCTTCGCCCAACCACCTGCACGCCTTGAAAAGCCGTACCTGTTGCCCGAAGACGTTCTCGCAATTGCGCGTTCCGGCGCTCGACTCGGTTGCCATGAAGCACTATTCACGTTGGGAGAGCGTCCCGAGCTTCGGTACGAAGTAGCCGCGAATTGGCTCAAGACAAATGGTTACGACTCGACCGTGCACTACCTGCACGACATGGCACAGCTGGTGCTTTCTGAAACCGGCCTGCTTCCGCATGCGAATGCCGGTGCGTTGTACCACGATGAGTTGGCGATGCTTCGCGCTGTGTCGCCATCACAAGGGATGATGCTCGAAACTTTGCGCGCCGATCTCGATTGCCACAAGGGGGCACCCGACAAGCATCCTCAACGGCGCCTCGACACACTTTGCACCGCCGGAGAGTTGTCCATTCCCTTTACGACGGGAATTCTCGTTGGCATCGGAGAAACACGCGAAGATCGAGTGAAGGCACTGTCTCTCATTGCTGCGGTGCATCACCGCTACGGACACGTGCAGGAAGTCATCGTGCAGAACTTCCTGCCGAAACCACGCACGGGAATGCAGCACGCGAAGCCATGTCCAGAGGACGAGTTCTTGTGGACCATCGCTGCCGCTCGACTGTTGCTACCTGCCGACATTCACTTGCAGGCTCCGCCAAACCTGTCAGATGACTTCGGTGTCTTGCTCGATGCCGGTATCGATGACTGGGGTGGAGTGTCACCCGTGACTGCGGACCATGTGAACCCCGAACGTCCGTGGCCTGCACTCGAAGTGTTGCGCAGAGAAACTGAGGCTCGTCGATTCACGCTTGCGCCCCGTCTCACCATTTATCCCGAGTACGCCACCAAGCCAGAGGCATGGCTCGATGCCAGTCTTCGATTCCCAGTACTCGACCGAAGCGATGCCGAAGGATTGGGTCGAGATGATCCGGGCGCATTGTGGCCAGAGAAGGTCACTGCTGCTGATGTGGTGCACGATGGCGCAGAAGTGGTGTTGGTCGGCCACAAGTCGACACAGTGGTACAGCGGCTCAAATGTGAAACCACCGACGCTCGTTCCGTCAGAACGACGCGTCATTCGTGGAGCAATCGCTGACGTGCTCGATGCACATCAGCAAGGTGAAACGGTTGATGAAGACGGCCTGGTGACGTTGTTCAGTGCGCGCGGACCCGAGGTGACAGCCATTGCGGACTATGCCGACGACCTTCGGCGCCGCGCCGTTGGCGACGTTGTCACTTGGGTACACAATCGCAACATCAACTACACGAACGTGTGCACATACAAGTGCAAGTTCTGCGGCTTTTCCAAGGGCCCGCTCAGTCTCAATCTGCGAGGCACTCCGTACCTGTTGACCCTCGACGACATCGCACAACGCGCCGCTGAAGCATGGGAGATGGGTGCAACTGAAGTCACGCTCCAAGGCGGCATTCACCCGGACTTCGACGGTGACTACTACATCGATGTCCTACGAGCAGTGAAGTCAGCTGTTCCCGACATGCATGTGCACGGCTTCACCGCGCTGGAAGTGACCGAGGGTGCGCGGCGAAACGGCGAGTCATTGCGTGATTATCTCGTTCGACTGAAAGATGCGGGTCTCGCGAGTTTGCCTGGTACCGCTGCGGAAATTCTCGATGATGATGTTCGCGCAATTCTGTGCCCCGGCAAGGTCAACACAGATGAGTGGCTCGAATGTCACCGCCAGGCACACTCTGTCGGACTTGGTTCAAACATCACCATCATGTACGGAAGTGTCGAGTCACCACGTTCATGGGCGCGTCACATTGTTCGCACAAGAGACCTGCAAATAGAGACTGGTGGCTTCACCGAGTTCATTCCACTCCCCTTCGTGCATATGGCGTCTCCCATTTACTTACAGAAGAAGGCACGCCGTGGCCCAACGTTCCGCGAAACAGTACTGATGCACGCCATTGGTCGCATTGCTTACGACGGACTCATCGACAATGTTCAGGTGAGCTGGGTAAAGATCGGCACGCACGGAGCAGCCCAGTTGTTACAGGGTGGCTGCAACGACCTCGGTGGAACATTGATGGACGAGAACATCTCGCGTGCGGCCGGAGCAAACCACGGACAAGCGATGACAGAAGGGCGCTTTAGCGAAATCATCGCGCCACTCAATCGCCAATTGAGCCAACGCACCACGTCCTACGGGCGCGTGAGTGCTTCAGTTGGTGAGTGAATGCGCCTAACGGCGACCGTGAATTGCTGACCTCGCATGTTCGATGTCCACTGACAACTGGCGACGCAAATCATCCACGGAATCGAATCGACGCTCGCTGCGCAAGAACGCAACGAACTTCACACTTGCCGCTTCCCCATAGAGATCACCGGAGAAATCCAAGAGATACGCCTCGAGAAGGGCATGGTCCGCGTTTCGATAAAACGTTGGCCTGCGACCCAAGTTGATGGCACACATGTGCTCGTCGCCGTTCGGTCGACGGTACAGACCGGCGTAGACGCCATCAGAGGGAAAACACATCTCTCGTGGCACTTCGACATTTGCAGTGGGAAACCCAATGGTTCGACCACGCTTGTCGCCGTCGACCACTTGGCCTCTCACCTCATAAAAGCCACCCAGCATGCGAGTGGCGGTGTCGATTTCGCCACCAGCTAGCGCTCGCCGAATCGCTGTTGAACTGACGGGTTCATCGATGCCGTCGGTGCGCGGTACGAGTGGAAGGGGTTCAACGGTGAAGTCATGTCGCTCACCCATCTCGCGAAGCAGTGTGATGTTGCCTTGGCGCATGTGGCCGAACCGGAAGTCTTCGCCGACGATCACCACTTTGGCCCGAAGCGAATTCACGAGAACTCGCTCGACGAAATGCACTGGCGTCTCGTGTGACTGTTCCTCGTCGAAGGGCACCACCATGACAGCGTCGATTCCTGTTCCGGACAACAGCTCGATCTTCTGATCAATGTTGGTGAGCAATGGTGGTGCAGATTGTGGTCGCAACACACTTGCGGGGTGCCTATCGAAGGTAACAACGACAGTCTTTGCTGTGAGTTGTCTTGCGCGCTCGCGGACCTGAGCGATCACTGCGCGATGTCCGCGGTGCACTCCGTCGTACACCCCAATGGTGACCACTGAACGCTCATTCGACCACCCTGAATGAAATGGTGTGTCAGTGACGGTTGTGATGACCTGCACGACGCTGGAACCTACCGCCCGCCGAACACCACAACGGGCTTTGCCAAGTCGCCCTTCCACTTCTCATAGACGGCAACCAGCTGTTGTGCCTCGTCGAGAATTGCCCACGGGCCGTCACCCTGCCACGACGGCAATGGTCGGCCAAACAACACGTTGTCGATGCCAGCCGCATCGAGAGTCACACGCTGCATATCGCGCACAGCAGTGATCGGATCATGCAACACAGGATCGTCCAGAGTTGACGAATCCGCAAGAGCAAAAGGCCCCACCGTCGTGCGTCGCAAGTTTCGAATATGAGCTCCACATCCTGCAAGGTCGCCGAGATCGGCACCGAGGGAACGCACGTAGGTGCCGGAGCCACACGTCACTGAAGCACGAATGACTCGCACATCATCTGTTGGTTCAATGTCAAACACATGAACTGTTACCGGTCGCGCTGCTCGCTCGATTTCGATGCCTTCACGAGCCAATTGGTGCAATCTCTTGCCGTCAACCTTCAGAGCAGACACCATCGGTGGAACTTGCTCGATCGCACCAAGGAGGTTTGCGGTTACGAGAGATCGCAAGTCATCGATTGAAGGCACGGGTACGTCGCTCGTGACGAGAACTTCACCATCTGCATCGAGTGTTGACGTTGTCACGCCAAAAACAATGTCGCAGGTGTAGCTCTTGTCCATCGTCTCCAGAAAGCGCATCAAGCGCGTTCCGTTGCCCACCCCAACAAGTAGTACTCCGGTTGCGCTCGGGTCGAGAGTTCCAGCGTGACCGATACGACGCTCACCGAAGTGCTTGCGAAGTCGCGCCACGACGTCGTGGCTGGTGAAGCCGGCGGGTTTGTCGAGAATGACGAGACCGTGCACCGTTGGTGGAGTGCGACGCCCCACGGTCAGCTCTCGTCGTCCTCGAATGGTCTCGGGTTCTTCAGAATTCGATCAATGCGCTCTGCGGCGCGAATGACCTCATCGGGCTTAAAGGTGAGCACCGGCGTCTTGCGTGCATGCATCTGTCGGTTGATGGAGGACTGAATGCGCGAGCGGTGCTCACCGAGTGCGACGAGTATTCCCTCATCACCTTCCTCGCCGACCATGGAGTCGTAGAACACGATGGCTCGGTTCATTTCTGCATCGACATCAATGGCGGTGATGGTGACCAACTCGAGTCGCTCGTCATCGATACGAGTGAGTTCGTCGGCGATGATCTCGCGCAACACTTCGCTCAGCCGTGCCGTACGGGGATAACTGTGCGATGAGCCACCCTTGGGTTGGCGCGAACGGGACCGAGAGTTCTGACGCGACACACCTCTACCGTACCGACGTCGCCGTACGATATGGGTCTCATGTCAGCCCACGAACCCCCGACGTCACCGAGTATCCCGAAGTTCCGGTACTCGGCCGCTCTCGCCTCCGGCATCGAAGCGCAGTGGCAGGACTATTGGCAGCAACATCGCACATTCGAGGCACCCAACCCCGCTGGGCCACTTGCCGAGCCGCAGAAGGTTGCCGGTCGTCCGAAGTTGTTCGTGGTCGACATGTTTCCTTACCCGTCAGGTGCCGGCCTTCATGTGGGCCACCCGCTCGGGTACATCGGTACCGACGTGTACTCGCGCTACAAGCGCATGAAGGGTTTCAACGTTCTCCACGCCTTGGGTTACGACAGCTTCGGTCTTCCCGCCGAACAGCACGCAATTGCCACCGGAGTGCACCCTCGCACCAATACCGACGCAAACATCTCCAACATGCGGCGTCAGTTGCGTCGACTTGGTCTTGGTCACGACGATCGTCGCAGTGTGTGCACCACAGACGAAGACTTCTACAAGTGGACGCAGTGGATCTTTCTGCAGATTCATGGTTCATGGTTCGACACCGATGCACGACGTGCACGACCCATCAATGACCTTGTCGATGAATTCTCGAGCGGTCGTCGATCAACACCCGACGGTCGCTCGTGGTCAGACTTGAGCAACGATGAACGTGCAGACATCATCGACAGTCATCGCCTCGTGTATCTGTCCGATGCGCCGGTCAACTGGTGCCCCGGTCTCGGCACCATCCTCGCGAACGAAGAAGTCACCGCCGAGGGACGAAGCGACATCGGCAACTATCCGGTTTTTAAACGCAACATGCGCCAATGGACAATGCGCATCACCGCCTATGCCGACCGGCTCATAGACGACCTTGATCGCCTTGACTGGCCAGAGCCCATCAAGCTGATGCAACGCAACTGGATCGGCCGTAGCGAAGGCGCACGTGTTCGCTTCGCCACGCAAGTCGGTGACATCGAAGTGTTCACCACAAGGCCCGACACATTGTTCGGTGCAACGTTCATGGTGTTGTCCCCCGAACATCCGCTCGTCGAGTCGCTGACGACGACCGAGCAGCGCACTCTCGTCAATCAATACCGCGCAGAAGCAGCTGCAGCTGGCGACACCGCACGCATGGATGACAGTCGCGAAAAAACTGGGGTCTTCACCGGCGCTTATGCAACGAACCCAGTCAATGGTGCGGCTATTCCCGTGTGGATCGCCGACTACGTACTGATGGGCTACGGCACCGGCGCAATCATGGCGGTTCCCTCAGGCGATCAGCGCGATTTTGACTTTGCTCGACGCTTCGATCTTTCCATTGTCGCCACGCAAATGCCGCCAGATTCCTGGTTTGAGCAGCACGGCATTGAACCGAGTGTGTCGTGCGCGATGTGGCCAGAGGCATTTGTTGGCGAAGGCACATACGTGAATTCAGCAAACAACGAAGTGACTCTCGACGGCCCGCGTTCCATGGCAGATGCAAAGAGCATCATCAACACATGGCTTGCTGAACACAACCTCGGCGAACCGACTGTCACGTACAAACTTCGTGACTGGTTGTTCTCCCGTCAACGCTATTGGGGCGAACCCTTTCCGATCGTGTACGACGACGATGGTCGCGCACATGCCGTGCCCTTAAGCGAGCTTCCAGTGTTGTTGCCCGAGCTCGACGATTTTCGACCTCAAGCTCTCGACCCCGATGATGCGGTCACCGAACCCATCCCCCCACTTGCCCGCGTCGAACATTGGCGCACCGTCACACTCGACTTGGGTGACGGACCACGCAGCTATCGCCGTGAAGTGAACGTCATGCCGCAATGGGCCGGCAGCTGTTGGTATGAAGTGCGATACCTCGACCCGACGAACACCACATCATTCGTCGACTCAGAGGTCGAGAAATATTGGATGGGACCAAGCGCACCTGGTCACACTGGCGGCGTCGATCTGTATGTCGGTGGTGTAGAGCATGCGGTACTACACCTCTTGTATTCACGCTTCTGGCACAAAGTGCTCTACGACCTCGGTCATGTGTCGAGCGAAGAACCCTTCCACCGGTTGTTCAATCAGGGCTACATCCAGGCCTATGCGTATCGCGATGCACGCGGCCAAGCAGTGCCAGCACACGAAGTCATCGAGGCAAATGGTTCGTACTCGTGGAACGGTGAAGCAGTCACACGCGAGTACGGAAAAATGGGAAAGAGCCTGAAGAACATCGTCACTCCCGATGAGATGTACGACGAATATGGCGCCGACACCTTCCGCTTGTATGAGATGTCCATGGGGCCCCTCGAAGTGTCTCGCCCCTGGAACACACGCGACGTCATCGGAATGCAGCGCTTCCTTCAACGTTTCTGGAGAAACGTCGTCGACGAAGACACCGGTGCGTGCAAGGCGCAAGATGTCACCTGCCCTGAAGAGCTCCGTCGTCATCTGCACAAGTGCATCGCCGGAGTCGACTCTGACATGGACGGCCTCAAGTTCAACACTGCTATCTCGAAGTTGATCGAGTTGAACAATGAGCTCACTCAGTGGATCAATGCAGGCAACGCCACACCGCGCGAGATCGTCGAGCCGATGGTGCAGATGATTGCGCCTCTGTGCCCGCACTTCGGTGAGGAACTGTGGCGACGTCTCGGCCACCAAGAGTCCATCACCTTCGTGCCATTCCCCGTCGCCGATCCGGCACTACTGGTCAGCGACACCATCGAACTGCCCGTGCAGATCAACGGAAAGGTTCGCTCTCGCCTCGTCGTCAGCGCATCTACCGGTGAACAAGAGGTAATCGACGCGGTGATGGCTGATGAAAAAGTACGTACCGCCACCAATGGGAAACAGATTGTGAAGACCATTGTCGTTCCAGGACGTATGGTGAACATCGTCATCAAGTGACGCCATCTACACCTGGAGATGTCATGAGCACCGAAATACCACTCGTTAGCAAGAAGCACAAAGTCATTGCACTCGTCGCTCACGACAACATGAAGGATGAGCTTCTCGAGTGGACCGAAGCACACAAGGATGAGTTGGGCAAACACACCCTCATCGGCACTGGCACCACCGGCAGATTGGTGAATGAACGCACCGGTCTTTCCGTGGAACGTCTTCGCAGTGGGCCACTCGGCGGTGACCAACAGATCGGTGCTCGAATCTCCGAAGGCGACATTGATGTGTTGCTATTTTTCTGGGACCCGCTCGAGCCACAGCCACATGACCCTGACATCAAGGCACTGTTGCGCATCGCTGTGGTGTGGAACATTCCTGTGGCGTGCAACCGCGCGACGGCTGACTTCATCATGACGTCACCACTCATCAATGATGAGTTCGTTCGCTACGTTCCCAGCCACGAGCGCTGATCAACAGCGCTGGAGGCCTTCTTCAAGCACAAAGTTGACTCAGAACATCGGGGCGTTCTGACCAGACTTCATTGTGACGCGTAGCAACTCCACGCGAGTTCCGTCTGGATCTGCCACGAATGCCACTTCTGCGGTCATGAAACTGGTGTCAAAGACTTTCTTTGTCGTCTCCACCAACGTCCCGCCGTGCTCAACCAGATGATCAATGACTTCATCAAAGTTCTCGTCTGAGCCGACCTCAACGCACAGATGGGTGAGGCCGTGGTGCAACCTGGTTGAACTGGGTGATCCGAAACTTTTTGGTTCGGCAAAGGCAAGCAATTCAAAAGTGCTGTCGCCTTTTGAGATGAAGTGTGATGTGAATTCGACATGACCGTCGACCTCCAACACCGGTGCCCACTCAGGTCCCGATTTCGGCACAAACGTGGTGCTGTAGCCAAGACCGTCACACCAAAAGCGCAAGGCGCGGCCTAGGTCAGAGACGCAAATTCCGGTATGACGAGGAGTCAGCTTCATGATCCAACCCTAACAATGAATGGTTGTGCAGTAATTTCAGATGTATGCCGACAGTGTTTGAGCACTTCTGGAATCGCGTCAACGCCGCGACACAGCGAGCAGATGAATACGGTCTCCCAGCAAACATTGCTGCAGAGGCAAAGCGGTACGCACTCCAGTTAGCGAAGCTCGCACTGGATTTGCACGTGGACAACCAAGACCCTGCGCGACCACTCATCACCGAGATGATTGGACCAACGATGAAGTGGGGCTGGGACAATCCGTACACCACCTATCACTACGCTCCGCTTGATGATCACATCGCGTATCAGTTTTTCGGTTCTCGTAATGACTCCATTTATCTCGGTGTGACCATTTACGGCGAAGGCAACGAGCGCGGCGGGGAGATGCCGAAGTTGGTGCTTGGCTCATTCAACGACAACGACATCACTTTCGACTCACACGGCCGATTCAACATCACACTTGATCCATCGGTCGCTACTCGAACAGGCGATGTGTTGCCCTTGCCAACTGGTGCCTCGTCGATAATCATTCGTCAGTATTTCTCTCATCCACTTTCTCAAACAGCGTCGATGGTTCGACTTGAACCTGTCACACCAAGTGGTCCACCGCCCCTGCTCACAGACGAGGCACTATCCGAACGAGTCGTCGCCGCGACACGTTTCTTTGACGCCATGTGGGGAATGTCAGACGTGGTTGTCGGTCGCATTACACAAGCACCTGCCAACGTGTTTCATCCACCACTTCCAGGCGGTCTCGACCCGCAAGGGCGACCCAGTGGCCACATGTACCCCACCGTCGACAATTTGTACGTGTTCGGCAACTACGAAGTACAGGATGACGAAATACTCGTCGTCGAGGTCACCCCTCCACCATGTCGCTACTGGTCGTTTTACTTGGGCTCGGTGTTACAACAGAGTCATCCGTACGGAAGCGGATACGGCTTGTACACGCGAGACAACGCTGCGACCGGCCCAGATGGCTCGGTGCGATTCCACATCAGCGCCAACAACCCCGGAGTTGACAACTGGCTGAGCACTGCCGGCCACGTCCGCGGCATGATGGCCATGAGGTTCTTGTTGGCAGAAGTGGACACACCACCGGTTCCGACGTGTCGCGTTGAGAAGTTACGCAACTTCAAAAGTGGAGCTGAGGGGAATTGAACCCCTGACCTCTTGCATGCCATGCAAGCGCTCTGCCAACTGAGCTACAGCCCCGAAACTGGAAAGCCAAACGATAGCGGTTTGGCCTAGGCCTGCCACGAAATCGGCTGCACGTCTTTATACAGCCGTTCGATTTCGTAGAAACGCCTCGTCTCATCGGCAAACACGTGCACCACGACGTCGCCGTAGTCGATAAGGACCCACTGCTGCTCACCGGCACCTTCCGAGCGAAGCGGTGACCGGCCGGTGAGATCTCGCACCGCGGTGAGCACAGCGTCTGCAAGCGCCTTCACTTGCCGTTTGTTCGATGCACTCGCGATGACAAAGTACTCGGTGATCGCCAACACGTCACCTACGGGTAGCACGACCACATCAGTCGCCAACTTCTCGTCCATGGCCTGTGCAGCAAGCACCGCGAGGTCACGTGATGAGATGTCTGAGTCGACGGGTTGTGCGGCTTCCATAAGGGCTTCTGTCTCTTCTTCTAATCGGGAATCGTCGATGAGGTGGTGGTGGTCGGTGTTGCCTGACCTGCCGGTGTGTTCAAGTAGGTGCGGAAATCTTCACCAAGGACGAGTCGCACGTCAATTCCCTCGACTCTTTCTTTTGGCTGCCGCAGGACGACCGGGCCGAAATACAGGTCGTAATTCTCGACTGCATCGCGAACTTCGACATCACGATACAAAAGTTCAGTGTTTGCGCCGGCAGGTTGACCGGTTTGACGTATCACCAACACGTTCACCTTGAGAAGAATCAATCGCTCAACTGCTTTCTTGATGATGGATGCATCGGCGAAAGGACTGTCCACCATGAAAGACACATTGGTCGACGACACCGACACCGAGCTCGGGGCGACACTCGCCATCACCATGACGACTTCGGCCCTATCCAGGTCGTACAAGTCGAGTTTCATCGGGTTGCGCTCACCCGCCGGAACTGGTGTTGCGGCGAACTGCCACAGCTGGATCGGTCCGTCGCGCAATGCTGAGAAGAATCCGGAGACTTCTATGGGGACAACAGTCGATGAGGTCGATGTGTCATCAACATCGGTAGTTGGCACCGATGTTGCTGGTGACGTCAACGACGTACCAGCGATTGCAGTCCACAATGACTTCATTCGGGCGAGCCGTTGGCTCTCTGGCACGCCGCGTTGACTGGCAAGTAGCGCAGTTGCCATCAGTTCAGGTGTCATCACTTGCTCGCCGGCAATAGCAATTTGCCTCACCGAACCGTCAATGCCCGTGTCGTACACATCCGAGTCAACAACGACAGTGCGGTCACCGACTGGCTCCAACATCGCCGTCAACTCATTGACGTTGACTTTCAGCGATGCAGCGAATGACACATTGAGCAGTCCCTCGACATCGATGACAAAGGCGTCAAAACCTGACTCTCGGTATGTTTCGGCAATGCGGTGAATGGTGCCCGTGCGACCGATGCGAGCGTTTGAACCCACGGGCACCGACACAATGGTGCCTCCGCGCCCACTTGGAGAGAGTGCGAAGACCGCGATCATCGCAATGTCGTCACGCGAGTCAACTCCGGCAAGTAGTGCAACAGGTGTCGACGGAATCTTGATGGTGCTGTCAGCAGTGACATTGCGCCCATCAGTCGAATTGAGCAGTGTCGCAGCACTTACCACCAGTCCCGCGGGAAGGGCGAGCAATGCGATGACACCGAGTGCGACTGCGGTCATCATGCGCCGACGACGACGCTCGGGGATTGCGCTCATATGCTGTGGCCAGCCGACACAGGTGAATGGTGATCATTGACGCCATACAAATGACGAGCATGAACAACACTCAACACTGACTGCGACAGCAAGTGCGTCGTGTCTTCCCCGGCATGCAAACGCCGGCGCAAGTCTGTACTCGAACACTCAATAACTGGGGTGTCGACACGTATCCAATTGATCGTCGACGGCAGGGTCAGATTTTCGGGATCGCGTGTAATCACTACAAATGTTGCGATCTTGGCCAACTCGTTCCACCGATGCCACGACTCGATACGAGTTGCTGTGTCACTTCCAACAACTACAAA
>VGCD01000025.1 GCA_016870215.1 Actinomycetota bacterium | reverse complement strand
TTGATCAATCGCTGGTCGTTGTCACAGCAGATCACGGTGCATCGTTTGACCCCAACACACATCGCCGCTCTGCCGTGGGCGACTACTCCAACGGCACCGACCTCATTCGCGTGCCTCTGTTCGTTCATCTTCCCGGCCAGACCGACGGAGCAATCGACGACAACAATGTCGAGAATGTTGACTTCTTGCCCATTCTGAATGAGCAGCTTGACCTTGGCGTGCCGTGGGAAATGGACGGGTTGTTACCCAAAGACAAATCGCAAGACCAACTTTCAACAAAGACTCTGTATTTCGTCAATCAGCCATTTGGCGCGAGCAAACGCAAAGAGAAGAAGGTCACCTATGACGCCCAGAAATTCTTCTCTGAAACCAAGGTTCTAGGTCATCAACTCACCGACCCCGCCGATGTGCTCGAACCTTTGTATTCACAAACTCCTCATGACTCGCTACGTGGTCGTCCTCTCTCGGACTTCATCATCAATGGTGGTGCCGTCACTGCAAAGCTCGACCCCGACATTGCAACGCAGAAACGCAAAATTCTGGTGCGCGGAGAGTTTCAATCTGCGATAGCAAGTGATGATTGGTTCGCCTTGGCCGATGGTGACGTGATTGTCGGGCTATCTGCAGCCATTGAACGCGACAGTGTTCAGCGTTTCATGGGATTGCTTCCCCGCCGCGCAGACGATAACGACACCTCGCTTCGACTTTTCCGCATTCAGGATTCGACCAATTTGGAAGAGATCACCATCGTCGAGTGAGTCAGAATGCATCGACATGCACTTCGAGCTGAGTGCCCGTGACGCATGCCAAGTCGTAGCGAACCCGACAGCGCGTCAGGCCCTGCTCGTCAACAAAAGCGCGTCCTGCGCGTCGAACCAGTTGCTGTTTTCGCGGGGTAAGAGCCTCCGCCGGTGAACCGAAGGCATTGTTTGCTCGCGCCTTCACTTCGCACACCACAAGCAGGTTGCCGCGTCGCGCGACGATGTCGAGTTCCCCTCCGTACATGCGCCAGTTCATGGCGAGAATGTCAAAACCGTGCTGTCGATACCAACGTGCAACCAGTTCTTCGGCCCATCTCGCGCGGGCGAGTCGTTGCGCTGCTAGAGCTTGCCGGTGTCGAGAAGTTCGTCGGTCGGCAACTCTTCGACGTTCACGTCCTTGAAGCTCAGCACGCGTGCCTTCGGCACGAATCGGCTCTTGCGGTACATGTCCCACACCCATGCATCAGTCATTTCCACCTCGATGAGAGGCCGCGCTGAATCGCCGGTGACATTCACCGTGACCGCATTGGCGAGATAGAAGCGTCGCTCAGTTTCCACCGCAAAGCGGAACATGGACACGACATCTTGATATTCCTGAGCGAGTTGTAGTTCTCGCTCAGCCTCGAAGTTTTCAAGGTCGTCGGTGTCCACCGACTACGACTCGCGCTTCTCGCGAACCTTGGCCGACTTACCCGCACGATCACGCAGGTAGTACAACTTGGCGCGACGAACATCGCCGCGATGCATGAGTTCGATCTTGGCCACTGATGGGCTGTGCACTGGGAAGGTTCGCTCGACGCCGACGCCGTAGCTGAGTTTGCGCACGGTGTAGGTCTCGGCGATGCCAGAGCCGCTGATGGCGATGATGTTTCCCTGGAAGACCTGGATGCGCTCTTTGCCGCTTTCGACGACGCGCACGTGAACCTTGACCTCGTCTCCGGGACGAAGAGCCGGAACGTCTTCACGCTTGTACTGGTTGTCGACGATGTCGGTGGTCTTCATGAGTCGTCCTTGATAGGGCTGGGGGTCATCAGCTGGTGTGTGCCCGTCTACGACGGGAAAGGAGAAGGATACGAGACGGACTCGGTGCCTTCCAACAGTCGTTTCTCATCCTCTGTCAGGCCGCCCCGGGCCTCGATCAGGTCGGGTCGCTGAGCCAACGTACGCCTCAACGCCTGGGCGCGGCGCCAGCGGTCGACTTTGGCATGGTCTCCCCCACGAAGCACCTCGGGCACTTCCCAGCCGCGAAAATCAGCAGGTCGCGTGTACTGGGGTTCCTCGAGCAGTCCATGTTGACCGAAGCTCTCCGTCACTGGCGAGACAGCATTACCCATGACACCAGGTAGCAACCGACTGACCGCTTCGATGACGAGACACGCTGCGACTTCACCTCCGGCGAGCACCACATCACCGATGGAGATTTCACCATCGACCAAATGTTCACGCACACGGTGATCTACCCCTTCGTAACGACCACACAACAAACTGAAACCGGGCAGACCGGCCAAGTGTTCAGCAGTGCGCTGCGTAAATGGTGAACCGCCTGGCCCCAGAAGCAACAACGGACGCTCGGGTTTCACAGCCTCGACTGCTTCGAATATCGGCTCAGGTCGCATGAGCATGCCCGCCCCGCCACCAAACGGGGCATCGTCGACGGTGCGGTGCACATCATGGGTGTAGTCACGCAGGTCGTGACACGACAAGTTGACCGTTCCTGACTCACGAGCTTTGCCGAGCAAGCTCGCCGAGCAGAAGTCATCGACGATCGATGGAAACACCGAGAACACGTCGATACGCATGGTGAGAACGCTACTCAGCGTCGTCAGAGCCAAGCAGCCCTGGTGGCAACGACACGACGATGACGCCATCTGACTGCGACACAACGAATGGCACCGGAATGAGATCGCCACTGTCCGTTTCCAGCAACGCATGCGCAGGGTTCTCGACCACCGCGGTACAGGTACCGATGTCGAGGCCGCTCGCATCAACTATGCGAGCACCAATCAGGTCGTGGACCCAGAGCGCTTCGGGGTCTTCAATGGGCTCAGCCATGAGGGGTGCATTCACCAACGCTTCGGCTTGCTCACGCGAGGAAACACCAACGAAAGTGACGACCCAACGGTCTGATGCAGGTCGCGCAGTTTCCACGACAAGTTCCCGAGCCCCGGCAGATGTTTGCGCAATAAGCGTGGCACCAGGCGTACGGCGTTCAGGTCGATCGCTCGAAAAGGTGATGTGTAGCGCTCCGCGAACGCCGTGAGGCTTGCCAATACGGCCAACCTCGAGAAGTCGGGTCACTCGTCGACGAAATCGACGTCGACATCGACGCCATCGTTCGCTGCTGCAGCGCGAACAACCGTGCGGATGCTCATGGCTGTGCGACCACGACGTCCGATGACACGTCCGAGATCACCAGGTCCGACACGAACCTCAAGCATGACTTTGTCGTCGTCGACATCGGCAGTTTCGACACGAACTGCTTCCGGATCGTCAACAATGCTGCGCACGACGTGCGTGAGAACTGCGGTGGCGACTGGCGCCGGGATGGTGTTGCTGTCAGCCACGTTGATTACTTCTTCGACGCGGTGAACTCGGCCCACGCACCGCTGATTTCCAGCAGCTTGCGAACTCGCTCGGTGGGTTGTGCACCCTGTTGCAGCCACTTCACTGCCTTCGCGTTGTCGATGTTCAACGTCGATGGCTCGGAACGTGGGTTGTACTGGCCGAGAATTTCGATGAAACGGCCATCGCGGGCGCGACGTGAATCGGCGGCGATGACGCGGTACTGCGGCTGCTTGGTCTTGCCCACTCGTGTGAGACGCAACTTGACGGACATGAAGACAGACTCCTATCGGTGACGTGGGATGTCGAACCCAAGTCGAGACCCTGTGAGGTTATCGGTGACTCACCAAAGTCCCCAACGATGGGGCGTGATCACTTGAAGGGAAATCCGCCCTCGCTAGGCCCGCCCGGGAACATTCCAGGGCCATTACCGGGGCCTCCGAGACCGGGAAACTGACCGCCGCCGAGCATGTCTTGCATCTGGCGCATGGCTTGGCGCTTGCCAACCTTGTTCTTGCCAGCCTTGTTCTTGCCGGCTGTGCCCTTGCCACCAACTTTTCCGCCGCCAGGCATGAGTGCACCCATGCGCTTCATCATCTTCTGCATTTCAGAGAACTGCTTCACGAGACGGTTCACGTCTGCAACCTCGGTGCCACTTCCCTTCGCGATGCGTGTGCGTCGGCTTCCGTTGATGACTTCCGGATGAGCACGTTCCTGTGGCGTCATCGACCGAATGATTGCCTCGGTGACTTTGATTTGGTCTTCGCCGACTTGGGCGTTCTTCAACTCTTTCGGAACACCAGGCAACATTCCCATGATGCCCGAGAGCGGACCCATCTTTTTCACTTGCTGCAACTGCTCTAAGAAGTCATCGAGTGTGAACTGCCCTTCGAACAATCGCGCAGCAGCTTCTTCAGCTTTGTCCTTCTCGAAGGCCTGCTCCGCTTGCTCGATAAGGGTGAGCACATCGCCCATGCCGAGAATACGGCTTGCCATTCGATCTGGATGGAATTGTTCGAATGCATCGATGCGCTCACCGGTTGCGGCAAATGCGATAGGCCTACCGATGACATGCTTCACCGACAGTGCAGCACCACCACGTGCATCACCGTCAAGCTTCGAGAGAATGACACCGTCAATTTCGAGCGTCGCATGAAACGCTTCAGCAACAGTGACCGCGTCTTGTCCGGTCATCGCATCGACGACGAGGAATGTGTACTTCGGCTCAACTGCGCGCGAGATGTCAGCAACTTGCAGCATCATCTCCTCATCGATTGCCAGACGGCCTGCGGTGTCGACGATGAGAACGTCTTTCCCGAGTCGCTTGGCCTCGGCTAATCCACGTGCCGCAGTGGACACCGGGTCACCTGGTTCGCTGAACACCGGCACTCCAACTTGATTGCCCAAGGTGCGCAACTGTTCGACTGCTGCTGGTCGCTGAAGGTCAGCACCGACGAGCAACGGTTGACGACCCTGCGACTTGAACCATCGAGCCAACTTTGCCGCACTTGTTGTTTTGCCCGAACCTTGCAAGCCAGCCATGAGCACCACCGTCGGGGGCTGGCTGGAATAAGTGATCTTCAGTGTTTCGCCACCGAGAAGCGAGACGAGCTCCTGATTGACGATCTTGATGATTTGTTGGCTTGGGTCGAGTGCTTCTGACACTGCGGCACCGACGGCCTGCTCGCGAATGCTCTGCACCACGGTGCGCACGACAGACAGGTTGACGTCGGCTTCAAGAAGTGCCGTGCGGATTTCGCCGAGCATTTCATCGACGTCAGCCTCGGTGAGACGGCCTTTGCCGCGAAGTTTCTTGACTACCCCTTGGAGGCGGTCGCTCAGCGATTCGAACACGTCTTCAGGCTATCGGCGCGTTGCCGCGACTATCCGATGGTGACGGCTGTGACGATGCCATCCACAACAGAGACATTCACGCGTGAATACGAATAGTCCGTTGTCAACATGTTCTCTTTGCCATCAACAGAGGCGACACGGATCGTCCATCCACGAGAGCCAGCAACTTTGGTTGCCTCTTCTAACGACAATCCAACGAGCGAGTCAGCGTCACTCTGCGAGATTGCGGTTGGCTCATTCGCTCCAGGAACCGAATCACTTGGGATGGGTTCGGTCACGGCTGGTACAGAGTCTGGAACTGGGACCGATGCAAATGAGAGGTACTTGTCCTCAATTGCAATGACTCGTACGACGTCACCGTCTTCATTGGTGAACGTGTACGCCGGCATCATGATGTTGCCGAACTTCTCCACATAGATGCCTGTGACTGAACGACGTGCGCCAGTAAGTGTGAACGTGACGACCTTTTGTGAATTCGGAGCGTCTTGGGACCAACCAGTCCTCGTCATAGTCGCGGAGTTCGCTCTCAGGTACTCAGCCGGATACACACCGAACCGTTCATCAGAGAGACGCTTGAATGCTTCGTCTACCGAGACTGTCGGATAACTGGGACCCTTCAGGACATCGCTCAGTGGCCCACTTGCATACTGCAATTCCTGTTCGCCACCGTATGTGAAGATCCAATAACGAAGACCAGGTACCCCATCAATTAACTCGTTGTAAGTGACCGATGCTCCCCAGTCATCTGCGTATGCATCGACCTTCAGATTCGCGGTGTCGACCCCCAATTTCTTCATGAACTGCTCTGACAACGATGTCGCCTGGTTTTCGCTTGGCACATTCTTCGGTGGTCTTGGTGGCTCGACCGATATGTCTGGAGCGTCTGCCGGACTTTCGGAACCCGACGAACCCGAACCCTTCTCACCTCGTGAGCTCATCGTGATGTTTGTGCTGGCGCTGTAGTTCCACGACGACGAGATTCCGTCGTAGTAGGTGGTGACAGTGGGCTTTGAGTAGTCCTCGGCACCCATGAATCGTGAGTTCTTGTCATAACTGAACGAGGAGATGTCACCACTCACACCGAACACATCGGCGATACGAATCAAGTCAGCATCAGTCGCCTTGTGCTTCTTCAAGCGCCACGAGGGTTGCGACCCACCCAGTTCAGGCCATTCGCTGACGCCTGCTTCATAGACAAACTCCGTCGGGACATACATGGCGTCTGCGCACTCAAGTGGAGGCAAACACGATTCCTGAGACGCCAACTTCGTGTTTCCACCAGAAGATGAAGCACCGGACAGATTGATAACCGCCAGGTCCTCCCCCCCGCACGATGCCAAGGCGATGATGAAAAGGCAGATGGTCGCCAGACGCAATTTCATGCCAACAGTATTCCGCATGGTGCGAGCACTTGCCCGTCAGTCGAACAGCGCGTCAACAAACGCATCGGCATCGAACGCGATGAGATCGGCCTGGGTTTCGCCCACACCAACCATCTTTACCGGAATTCCCAGTTCGGTCTCGATGGCGAACACGATGCCACCTTTTGCACTGCCATCGAGTTTCGTGAGCACAACGCCAGTGACCTGAGTTGCGTCGGCAAATTCACGGGCTTGTGACAACCCGTTCTGGCCGGTAGTTGCATCAATCACGAGAAGAACTTCAGTCACACCGCCCGCTGCCTTGTCGGCTACTCGGCGCACTTTGCGCAACTCATCCATGAGATTCGTCTTGTTCTGCAGTCGACCCGCGGTGTCTGCCAACACCAGATCAGCTCCACGCGACTCAGCACTTTGAATGCCGTCGAAGATGACCGATGCCGGATCCGCACCTTCGCCACCACGAACAAATGCTGCACCACATCGCTCCGCCCACGTTTCCAGTTGCTCAGCAGCCGCAGCGCGAAACGTGTCGCCTGCAGCCATGAGTACCGAGACCCCTTCCGACGCGCGCGCTGCACCGACTTTGCCAATGGTGGTGGTCTTGCCGACACCGTTCACGCCGACAAACAGCCACACATTCGGCTTGAAGGACGAGTCCAGTTTCAACTCGCGCGACGCCACCGACAGTTGAGATTTCATTAACGAGCGAAGCGCGTCCATCAACTCAGTCGGCGTTGTGATGATGCGATCCTTCACGGAGTTTCGCAACGACGACAGGAGCGAATCGGCGACTTTGACGCCGACATCGGCACGCAACAAGGTCTCTTCGAGTTCGTCCCAGGTGTCTTGCGTGATGGTGTCACGCCCGCGAATCTTCGCGAACGCTGTCGCAAAGATGGAGCGCGACCGCCCCATGCGTCCACCGATCGTCGGCACCTCAACAACCGGCTCTTCCACCTCGATCTCGGGTGCGACCGTCGCCGTCTCCTGTTCGACAGTCGGGGTCTCCGGTGACGGAGCTGCGACGTTGAGGTCCGCCGCGAGAGTCGGGGTCTCCGGTGACGGAGCTGCGACGTTGAGCGTAAGCGAAGTCGCCAGCGAGTCAGCCGGAGTCGCCGACTCGGCGATGCCCCGACCTTGCGACGATCGGCGACGCGAGAGAACGACGACTCCGCCGCCGAACACCACAACGACTGCGATAAGGACGAGAAAGATGACGGGTGTCTGGTCGGCGATCATGTCGCTGTCAGGCTAAGGAGCTTGGCGTGTGTTCCACGACGACTTTCGACGAGCCGCCTGGCTGCATGCTGACACCGAAGAGCACGTCGGCCGCCTCCATCGTGCGCTTCTGGTGGCTCACGATGATCAGCTGGGCAGTACGACGAAATTCAGCAACGAGACCTAGGAATCGGTACAAGTTCACGTCGTCAAGTGCAGCTTCGACTTCGTCCATGACGTAGAACGGCGACGGACGACTGCGGAAGACGGCGAACAGGTACGCGAGTGCGGTGAGCGAGCGTTCTCCACCAGAGAGCAGCGACAACTTCTTGATGTTCTTGCCTGGTGGCGCCGCTTCAACTTCGATACCAGTGTTCAGCAGGTCGTTCGGCGTTGTGAGAATGAGACGACCCTTGCCACCAGGGAACAACATTCCGAACAACTCGGTGAAGTTCTTGCTGACGTCTGCGAATGCGGAGGCGAACACTGTCTGAATCTCTTCATCGATGGCCTTGATGATCTGCATCAGCTCGCGACGGGTATTGCGCACGTCGGTGAGCTGCTCTTCGAGGAATTCGTGACGCTTTTGCAACTCAGTGAACTCTTCGAGAGCAAGTGGGTTGATGGGGCCCATCAAACGCAGGTCGCGCTCGAGCATCCGTGCGCGATCAGTGGGGCTTGAACCATCGGCAATTTCTGGAAGCGGCGAAGCTTCAGCAACTTCTGGTTCAACCTCAAGTTCGCGACGCACTGAGTCGACCGCTCCTTCGAGTCGAATGCGCACTTCTGTCTCTTCGACTTCCACCCGACGACTCTGCTCGCGGTGCGCCTCGAGTTCTCGTTCCACCGTGTGTCGAGTGCGTCGCGCTTCGTCGAGCTTCTGTGCCAACTGGCGAACTTCATCACTCTGACGGCGGCGAACTTCGTGCAATTCAGCAAGACGGGCTTCGGTGACATTGCGGTGGGCTTCCACTAATTGTGCGAGTCGCACGATTGCAGTGAGCGAACGCTCAACGTTGCGACGACGCTCGCCAGCTTCGGCCCGGGCGGTGGCGTCGGCGGCAAGGCGACGTTCGAGGTCGTCACTTCGCTCGCGCAAGAACTGCTCGCGTTCACGCAAACCTGCGATTCGAATATCGAGGTCCTTACGACGCAGACCGAGGTGAGTTGACCTCGCATCAATCGAGGCGCGAGTTTCGCCATATGCCTGGGCAGCAGCAAGTTCGGCGGCTTCTGACTCTTCGAGACCAGGAAGAATCGCTTCAAGTTCGGCAACTCGCTCAAGATGTTGAAGCATGCGGCTACGCGTGTCATTCAATGCATCACCAGAGATGTGACGCTCGGTGGTGAGTGCTCGCCGGTCATTCACGGCTTTCGTGAGCGCGTCTGATGCAGCATCAACCGATCCATCGCAACGTTGCACCGATGTCGTTGCCTCAGCAACGGCAGAACGGGCCGCTAATAGCTCGTTGCGTGCCACATCAAGGGTGCGACTGCGCCGGTCGAGCTCTTCCGATGCGCGTGTAGCCGATGCGGCAGCTTCATCAACGGCTTCCTTTGCACCGAGTTCGTCAGCTGCGCCAATGCGCCAACCGTTAGCGGTAAGCCTGTCTCCACCTCGAGTCACGACTATCGCGGCCGGCTGCGTCATTGCCACAGTGATGGCTTCGTCCAATGTGTCGACATACCCAACGCGAGCCAAGAGCGAATCGAGTAGTCCATCGAGGCCGCGCGGAGCAGATGCAACTGTGCGCACTCGCGAGCGCAATGACTGCGACCCGGACGGAATGCCGACACCGGTTGATGGCATGTGATCAAGCGCAAGAATTGCTCCGACGCGACCAGCGGTTCGCAATTCAGTGAGTGCGCGTCGACCGATGTTTGCGTCGTTCACCACTACCGCAGAAAGAGCCTCGCCGAGCGCGGCTTTCACTGCAGCATCGAATCCGTCGTCGATAGTGACGAGGTCGATGAGCGCCCCGACAACACCCTCGACGGATGCGAGATGCTCCGCCCCCATTCGAGCACGAGACGTGGCCATTGCAGCCTGCAGAGCTTCAAGTCGAGCGTTCCATCGTGACCACACGGTTTCAGCCTCTGCGCGCAGACGTTGCGCCTCATCGCTTGCCACTTCAGCGTCTGCTCGACGAGATTCCGCAGATGTCAATCGAGACTTTGCATCGAACAATGCGTTCTCAACTTCGGTGAGCTCAGCCTGGAGACAGTCAATTTCAGCAACGAAACGAGCGTCTTGTTCTTCGATCTGCTCAATGCGCGTCTGAAGACGTTGCACTTCAGCGGCGCCAAGCTCAACGGTGTTTCGGAGCGTGCGCAGTTCGCCACGTACTTCGGCAGCCGCCGCAGAGGCCGTCGTCGTCGACGGACCACCCTCTAATAATGCTTCTGTCTGTCCGCGTTCTGCCGCAAAGGCGTTTTCTTCTTGCCCGAGCTCTTCGCTCTCGGCGAGCGCCGTTGCAAGACCTGCTTCGACATCGGCCAACTCAGACTTGAATCGTGCAGCATCGGCTTCGAGCGATGCAACAACGTCTTCAGCCATCATCGCTCCGCGGTCACGCTCCATCGACCGTTGGCGCTCCGCAATGACGGCTGCGAGGCCTCGCGCGCGCTCGCGCAGCTGCTCGACTTTCACCAATTCATCACTGACACCGCTGTCACCCCGAGCAGACAACTCTGCTTCTGCGGTCATGACGACCGTGTCGAGTTCTGCCAGCTGTGCTCGCAGAGAACGTTCTGTGTCTTCTCCTGTCACCTTCTCGCGAGCCAAAGTCTCGAGTCGCGTGCGCAGGGAGGCCAGTTCGCGTCCGGCCAAGAACAATTTCAATGCGCGCAATTCAGCAACGATCTCGCCGTGTCGACGGGCCGCTTCTGCTTGTCGCTCAAGTGGTCGCAATTGACGACGAACTTCACGAATGAGGTCTTGAACACGAAGAAGATTTGCTTCAGTGCTCTCGAGACGCCGCTCGGCGCGTTCTTTGCGCTTGCGGTACTTGAGAACACCGGCGGCCTCTTCGATGATTGCACGGCGATCTTCTGCTCGTGCGTTCAGCACTGCGTCAATTTGACCCTGACTAATGATGACGTGCTGTTGACGTCCGACTCCGGCATCGGACAACATTTCTTGAACATCAAGCAGACGACACTCGACACCATTGATGGAGTACTCACTGTCTCCATTTCGGAAGAGCGTGCGACCAAGAGTGATCTCGGTGAACTCGAGCGGCAGCACGCCCGAAGAGTTGTCGAGCGTCAGGAGAACTTCAGCGCGACCAAGCGCCGACTTTTTCGACGTTCCGTTGAAGATGACGTCTTCCATCTTCTGGCTTCGCACAGCACTCGGAGCCTGCGCACCCAACACCCATGCAATGGCATCGACAACGTTCGACTTGCCGGAACCGTTGGGTCCGACGACCACGGTGATACCGGGTTCAAGTTCCATCGCCGTCGTGTCGGCAAAGGACTTGAAACCTTTCAGAGTGAGAGTCTTCAGAAACACGGCACTCACGAGAGTAATGGACTACGCCTCGTGAGACTTAGTCTCCTCGCGCCATGTTCTCGGTGTGTTCAGCGCTGACAGATGCGGCAAAAGCACGTTGATCTGCCGTTCGTCACGACGCGCGTGATGGTGGTTTTTCCACAGGTCAGACATGGCAGGCCTCCGCGGCCATACGCCCTGTGATCGAGCTGAAACCACCCCGTTTCACCTTCCACATCGACGTACTGGGTGTCCTGCAGTGTCGACCCACCCGCTGCCACCGCCTCATTCAGAACCGAAGTAACGGACTGCCGCAGGCGCGACACTCGCTCGCGAGACAACGAGCTCGCGAGCCTGTCCCATTTAATGCCTGCACGATGAAGAATTTCGTCTGCATAAATGTTTCCGATACCAGCAATGACATGTTGGTCGAGAAGCAACGCTTTGATGGCACGCCGTCGTGGGTGCAGCAACCTCCACACGACATCGTCATCGAAGTGGTCAACGAGTGGGTCAACGCCCAATCGACCGAGCTCGGGCAACACATCGCGCTCATCGATCGGGTCATACACCACCACTTCGCCAAATGTGCGTGGGTCAACGAAGCGAAACTCGTGCGTGACACTTCGGCGTGCCTCTCGGGAATCCGGCTCAAGCGTCAACACCACATGAGTGTGAGGTGGTCGCGGATGATCTGGCGGATGAATGAGCACGCGACCACTCATTCGCAGATGAATCATCATGCGGTCGCCACTCTCCAAGTAACAAATGAGATATTTGCCACGACGACCAGCCGTCGTCACTGTGGTCCCCGTGAGTCCGTGTATGACTGCTTCACGACCCACTCGACGAACGGAGCGCTCGCGTCCAACGGTCACCGAGGAAATTCGGCGACCCACAACGAGAGACTCGATGCCCCGCCTGACGGTTTCGACTTCAGGTAACTCAGGCACAGCAGCGTCTGAAATGTCTTGGTCTACGAATGAGTTGGGTCGTCGAGCGCACGCAGATGATCAATTGCAGCCTGCGCTGCAACTTGCTCGGCGGACTTTTTCGTGCGACCGGCGCCTGGCCCGAACGACTCACTTCCGACACGGACAGTTGCGGTGAAGACCTTGTCGTGATCTGGTCCCTCCCCGTGGGTCACATAGTGAGGAACACCGAGGTCACGTTGTGCTGCGAGTTCTTGTAACCGTGTCTTGAAATCAAAACTTTCAAGATTCGGAATTGCGTGCTCAACAGCATCATGAAGTAAGCGACGCACCATCGCATCGGCTACTTCTTGACCTGCGTCGAGATACACCGCACCGATCACGGCTTCGAGAGCGTCTGAAAGTATCGACGTCTTGTCACGCCCACCAGCCGCGTCTTCACCGCGTCCGAGCGTGAGATGCTCACCGAGTCGCAATGACCTCGCGACCTCACCGAGTGCAGTCGCATTCACCACCGATTGACGAAGATCTGACAACTTGCCCTCTGGCGAATCGCCGAGCCGTTGGTACGCGACGTCAGCGATGACAAGACCCAGCACTGCGTCTCCGAGAAATTCAAGACGCTCATTCGACTCGCCACCATTGTTCTCTGCCAGCCATGAGCGATGCACCAGAGCGAGCTCAAGCAACGACGGATCTGCAAAATGATGACCCAGTCGGTCACAGAGGTCTTCGAGTGGTTCGCCCATGTCAGAGCTGCGTGATCACTTGGAGAGCGCTGCGTGCACGTAATCGACGACGGACCCGACCGTCTTCAACTCAGCGAGATCATCGTCGTTCACGGCAAAGTCACCTGCCGACTTGCGAAACTGTTCTTCAAGGTCAAAGACGAACTCTACGAGCGCAATGGAATCAGCATCGAGGTCTTCGGCAAACCTTTGAGACTCTGAGATGGTCGAAGCATCAATCTCGAGCACGGCAGCGAGGCACTCGAACACGGTTGATGAGACGTCGTTTCGATCCATTGGCATCACTCGACTGTAGTCGCAGCGATGGCAGTGCGGATCTCGTCAACCATTCCTGTTTCGACCATGTCCTTTGCGCAGCGAATTCCGTTCAGCATCGCGCGCGCACTGCTCGAGCCGTGCGAGATGATGCAAACGCCATCGACGCCCAAGAGAATGGCACCGCCGTAGGTGTCGGGATCAAATGTCTCGTACAACGGCAATAATGCCGGCATTATCGCGTCGGCGTGTTCCTTGTACTCAGGCGCTCCGATGGCCGTGAGTAACGACTTGATGACGGTCTTCAATGTGCCTTCCATTGTCTTGAGAGCAACATTTCCGGTGAAGCCGTCTGTCACCACCACATCGACATCGGTCGACATGATGTCGCGACCTTCGACATTGCCGACGAAGTTGATGCCCTTCGCGTCGGAGAACAATTCATAGGCCTCTTTGCGAAGGCTGTCGCCCTTGCCCGGCTCTTCACCAATTGACAACAGTCCGATGCGTGGATTCTCGACTCCGAACCGGCGGCGAGAGTACACAGCACCCATCGTTGCGAACTGAACCAACCAGGCGGCCTGCACTTCAGCATTGGCACCTGCATCAAGAAGCACCGTCGGCGTGCTTCCGGGCACTGGAACCGGCGTTGCGATAGCTGGACGTTGCACCCCGGTGATGCGACCCATGCGCAACAACGCGCTCGCCATGGTGGCGCCGGTGTTGCCGGCAGAGATCATCGCGCTGGCCTTTCCATCACGCACGGCTTCAGCAGCAACAACGAGAGTGGAATCGCGTTTGCGACGAATGGCACCGGCTGGGTCTTCGTCCATGTCGATGACTTCACTTGCTGGAATGAGTGGAAGCCCGCGAGTGTCGGCAAGATCAGCGGGTCCGACCAATGCAATGGGAATTCCCAGTTCTGCGGCCTGATGGGCTCCGGCAAGAATTTCCGAGGGTGCGTAGTCGCCACCCATGACATCAACAGCGATTGGCTTCATACAACCATGACCCTAGGAGGTGACAGGTTCAACGACCGACAATGGGTCGCGAGAGAATGCGAGCGAGTGAAACGCTCAGTCGACGGCGACAGCGACGCGGTTCTTGTACCAACCACAGGTTCCGCACACAGTGTGAGGAATCTTTGCTGCGCCACACCGCGGGCAGTTGCTGCGCGACGGTGCATCAAGTCGCCAATTGCTCGCACGACGCATGCGAGTCTTCGACTTGGACTTTTTCTTCTTGGGAACGGCCACGGCGGTCTTCCTTTGTCGAGCTAATCCCCACCGTCGGGGGCGGATGAAGGATAACCGCCCGAACAGCGGACTCCACCGGCCACATACCGGCTCGGGTCACCCCTCTGGGGAGTCAGATAGGCGCGACTTGAGGCTGTCGAGGGCATCCCAGCGATTGTCGGCGGGGGGCTCTTCGCAGGCGCACGGGGTGTCATTTCTATTGACGCCACACGACGGACACAGTCCGGCACATGACTCGACACACAACGGTGCAAGTGGAAGGGCAAGAAGCACGTTCTCGCGAACCATGGGCAACAAGTTGATCTGGTCAAGTTCAATGGCGTGCGCGTCGGGGTCTTGAACCACCACTTGGTACATCTCGGTGACGGCCACCTCAATATCGCGGTTCATTGGTACGAGACAGCGTCGACACTCACCGTGCCACGCTGCATGCACCGAGCCAGTTACCGAAACTCCGTCGGTGAGTGACTCAAGATGAACATTCACACGCACTGGTTTGTCAGTGATGCGGTCGTCACCAAACTCGATGTCCGCGGAAGAGACTGCGGCGTCGACGTCCTTTGTGGAACCTGGTCGTCGCAACAACTCAAGAACATTGACAATGAGTGGCTTAGCCATGACTGAGACCTTTATGTTGACTTTGAGTCAGAAGTTGTCTTGGTCGAAAAATCCGCCGAGGTCACCGTCAGCGTCGCCTGCGGCGGTCGGCCGTTCGACGCCTCGACTGTCGTCCTCACCAGAGCCGATCGACAAACGTTGACGACCATTTGCAACAGTGCGCTGCAGACGGTCGAGCAAAATTTCGAAACTGCCCAACCGTTGATCGAGAAAATCTTCTGTTTCGTTCTTCAAGCGACGTGCATCTTCTTCTGCCGTCTCCATGACCTGACGTGCACGAGCCTCAGCCGCCCGAACAACTTCGGTGCGCTGAACCATGCGCTCTGCTTGTTGGCGCGCGGCGCCAAGCAATTCGTCACCCTCACGCTTGGTTTTCTCGAGAAACTCTTGACGCTCTTTCAGCATCCAACGCGCCTGACGAATCTCTTCCGGAATTCGTGTGACCGCCTCTTCCAACAACTCGATGATTTCATCACGGTCGATGCGAGGCGTGCTCGACAAAGGAACGTTTGGTGCAGTCGCGATGATGTCGATTGCTCGGCGAAGCAAGATTTCGCTGTCACCGAGATGGGGATGTGCCGGGAGCGGCTGGGGGTACGAGTCATCGATGAGATCGAACTCGTCTTCGTAATCGTCAAAACCCATGGTCAACTCCGTTTGTGGTGTGCCTGCAGAACTTTGGAGACGGCCGATGGCACCATCGACGAGACGTCTCCCCCATGAGCAGAAATCTCTCGGATGAAACGGCTGCTGATGAAACCCAAGGCGGGCGCACACGGCACGTACACAGTTCGAATTCCCGACACCGTGTAATTGGTGTGAGCCATCTGCTGCTCAACTTCAAAATCGGCGGGCGTACGGAGACCCTTCACAATGCACGATGCCTTGACGGCTTCCGCTGCGTCGATGGCCAGCCCAGAGAATGCCTGCACGCGAACTGAAGGCAACTTCGCCACTGAGGCCGTGATCATGTCGACCCGTTCGTCGGCAGTGAACTGGCCACTCGGCTTTTGCGGGTTGTGCATGACCGCAACAACGACGTCGCCGAACAACTGCACCGCCTGCTCGACGACATCAAGATGTCCGAGGTGGAAAGGGTCGAAACTGCCCGGGTAAATGACCGTGCTCATCTGCCCCTCACGGTACCGGCTGGGCACTGGTCCGACGGAGGAATGTGACCATGGTTCTGCCGTATTTGCGCTCACGCAACACATCCCAGCCATCAACGGCTGGAAGAGATCCACCAGATTCCGCCACGACCAGACAATCACCGACACGCGTCAACAAGTCATCCCATTTGTCGAAGCCATACGGCGGGTCAGCGATGACGATGTCTGCATCTTCACATGACTGGCCGATTGCCGAGCCCGACACCACACGCGACCGAGAACCAAGCCCGAGCGTTTCGATGTTCGAGCGCAACACATTGAGCGCAGCCCGGTTGTTCTCGACAAACACGCAACGTTCTGCCCCACGTGAGAGTGCTTCGATTCCCATCGCACCAGTGCCCGCGAAGAGGTCCCAGACCACCGCCCCTTCAACCACTCCGAGACTGATCAAAGCGTTGAACACGGCTTCTCGCACCTTGTCAGTGGTGGGACGTGTTGCATCGTCGACAGGTGATTCGATCCGTCGCCCTCGTAGGTCACCGGCAACGACGCGCATGAGATGCAGACTACGAGGGTGAACGGTCCCTCAGAGTCCATCGTGTGCGTCGACTGCGGCGGGCCATGTCACCTCATTACCCATCCGCGGGAAGACGGAGTGTGGACGGTTGGAGACATCGTGACCTACAGATGTCGAGACTGTCGTGATCGTTGGGACTTGATTCTCACCGAAGAAGATCTGTCCCCTCCTGCTGACTAACAAACGACTGGTCAGCCGCGGAAGAGGAAGTCTTCTTCCTCTTGTGAGAACAGCAAGTCAAGCTCATCACGCAAAAGTTGGTGCGTCGACAATGTCGGGTCAGCGTCAATGACTTCGAATGCCGCATCGCGTGCCATCTGAATGAGATCAAGATCTCGTTGCAACGAGGCCAGCTTCAGGTCACTTCGGCCCTTTTGAGCTGCACCCATGAGCGTTCCTTCACCACGCAATGCCAGGTCGACCTCGGCCAACTCAAATCCGTTCGTGCTCTCCACTAATGCTTCAACCCGCGGACCCGGTTCATCGGCAGAGGTCTGCAAGAAACATGTCGAAGCGACCGCACCACGACCAACGCGGCCACGCAGCTGATGCAACTGGGCGATGCCGAACCGGTCCGCGTCGACCACCACCATCGTTGTCGCATTCGGCACATCGACACCGACTTCGATGACCGTGGTGGCAACGAGCACATCGAGATCACGATTGCGAAAGCTCGTCATCACTGACTCTTTCTCATCGGACTTCATACGCCCGTGAAGAAGTCCGACACGCAGACCTTTGAGCTCGCCGTTGCTGAGTCGCGCATGAGTCTCTTCTGCCGATGCAGCTTCCAACTTCTCGCTCTCCTCAATGAGCGAGCACACGACATAGGCCTGCTCCCCCAACTCAACGTGCTCTCTCACGTGGGCCCACATCGACGCTTCCATCAAAGGCCCATTCACCCACTTCGTGTCGATAGGTGTGCGGCCAGGCGGCAACTCGTCGATGACACTGACATCAAGATCGCCGTACACCGTCATCGCAGCAGTTCGCGGAATGGGTGTCGCCGTCATCGACAACACGTCCGGCATGGTGTCTTGCGCACCTCTCATTGCTCGCTCGCGCAATGCGGCGCGTTGTTCCACACCAAAACGATGTTGCTCGTCGATGACTGCAACTCCGAGATGCTTGAACTCGACTGCTTCTTGAATGAGCGCGTGCGTACCGATGACGATGTCGACTGTGCCGTCTGCGAGTCCGGTCAGCACGTTTCGTCTAGCCTCACCCGTGACTTTGTTGGTGAGTAATCGCACTTGTAGCGGTCGATCACCAAAGAGATTCGCTTCGTCCGGAACCAGTAATCCGTCCAAAAGTGCCGACACTGAGCTGTGGTGCTGCTCAGCCAGCACTTCAGTCGGCGCCATGAGCGCACCTTGCAAGCCACCCTGCACGGCACACAACAACGTCCACACCGACACCACGGTCTTGCCGCTGCCGACATCACCTTGCAACAACCGATGCATGGGGGTGGACTTTGCCAAATCAGAGGTGATCTCGTCGATGACGCGCTGTTGGGCCTTCGTCAGCGGGAACGGCAACGAAGCTGCGAATCGTTCGATGAGTGGACCTGTAATTCGGTGTGGCACCGCTTTCGATTCATGCTCGAGTGCTCGCTTGCGACCCACCAACATGGTCTGCACTCGGAACACTTCATCGAATGCAAGGCGTCGACGCGCATCATCACGCATCGTCATGGTGTCGGGAAGATGAATACCACGAAGTGCCGACAATCGATCGACAAGGTTCAATCGTTGCAGCATCTCTACCGGCACCGGGTCTGCCACCCCTCGAGGATCACACTTGTTCAAGGCCGACTCGACCCACGCCGCGATGTCCCACGAGTGCAGTTTCGACTTCTCACTTTGCGGATAAATCGGCACGATGCGACCAGTGCGGTCACCAACAAGATCGACCACGGGGTTTGTCATCTGCAGATACCCGCGATACATCTCAGGTTTTCCAAACACAGCAATCTGTGCACCGGTCTTCAATTGCTTCTCACGCCATGGCTGATTGAAGAACGTCAACGACAAACGCCCAGTTCCGTCACCAGTGTTCACGTTCACCATCACGCGATTACCTTTGATGCGACGAGTGGCAACGGATCGAACCTCGACCAGCACCATTGTTTCGACACCAAGGACGATGTCAGCGATGCGAGCCTCGTTTGTACGGTCGACCCAACGGCGGGGATACGTCTGCAAGAGATCGAGAATCGAAGAGATACCGAAATTCTCGAGTGCGTCTTTACGTTTTTCGCCGACACTCTTGATGCGTTCGACGCTGAGCTCTGACAACTCTCGATACGTGAGCGGCCCGGCGACGTCCACCACCGCTGAGGCCTTACTCGACGCCAAAGAGATATGGATAAAGCGGCTGACCGCCGCGGTGAACTTCGACCATCACGTCCGAGCGATTCGAGGCAACCCACTCAGTGATTGCATCGGTATTCGAAGCGGTGGCGTCGCTACCGGTGACGATGGTGAGCAGTTCACTCGACGAGTCGATGAGATGGTCGAGCAACTTCGTTGATGTTGCGACGACCCCACCACTGACAGCCACGATGCCATCGCCTCGCACGATGCCGATCCAATCACCAACGGTGATTGGTCCTGCTTCGCTATTTGTGTCACGAACAGCTTGAGTCACTTCACCAGTGGACACCGACTCGGCTGCTACTGACATGTTCCGCGCGTTCGATTCGGCCGATGCCTCAGGGTCATACGACACGAGTGCTGCGAGCGCTTCAGGCATCGAACACGTCGGCACGACTCGCACATCTTTTGTGGTGAGTGCGTCAACTTGCTGTGCGACCGGAATGATGTTCTTGTTGTTCGGCAAGATGACCACTTGACGAGAGTTCATGTGCTCGACAGCGGCAAGCAATTCAGCTGTCGACGGGTTGAGCGTCTGGCCACCAGAAACGACACCGTGCACTCCGAGTTGTCCGAATAACTCTGCGATGCCGTCCCCACTTGCCACCGCCACCACCGCACAAGTGACTGCGGGCAATGACGTCGGCAACTTTGAAGGAGTTGCGCCCAGCTCAGACTCACGCGCTGCGTGCTCTTCGGCAACTTCTTCGAAAAGGTCAGTCACCCGAATCTGTCGCGGGCGACCCCCAAGAGCAATGGGTGCCTCGATTGCGGCACCGATGTCGTTCGTATGAATGTGGCAGTTGTACAAACCCTCGCCACCGACAACGACGATCGAGTCACCGATTGTTCCCCATGCAGTCTTGAACTCGCCGACCCGTACATCGTCCAAGTCGAGAAAGAACATCACCTCGAAGCGCAGTTCGCTGACATCGACGCCGCCGTCAGCAACACGATGCGCTGCAGCGTCGAGCTGTGCCGCCGATGGCCCACTCACCACTTCTGGTTCAGGAAGCGCATCGCCGGCTACAACATGCAGGGCAGCATCCATGAGAAGAAGAAATCCTGCGCCGCCAGCATCGACCACACCGGCGTCTTTCAACACAGGCAGCAGGTCGGGGGTGCGAGCCAACGCATCACGACCGGCATCGCGTGCACGACGCAACATCTCTTCGAGTGACGCACCCGCGCCACTTGCAGCGACTGCTGCATCGGCGGTCTCGCGCACGACGGTGAGAATCGTTCCTTCGATGGGCTTCAACACCGCTTCATATGACGCAACCGATGCGGCCTTCATCGCGGCAGCGACAGTGTCGACAGCGACTACTCCGTCAACTTTCGCAAGCGTGGATGACAGGCCCCGCAGAATCTGACTGAGAATCACTCCGCTGTTTCCCCGCGCCCCCATCAAGGAGCCGTGAGAGATCGCGCCACACACAGCCCCCATGTCCTCGCCAGCAGTGTCGAGCTCGGCCACCACGGCATCGAGGGTGCGAGACATATTGGTGCCGGTGTCGCCATCAGGGACCGGGTACACGTTCAACCGATTGATGCCCTCGGAATGGGATTTCATGAGGTCTCGGAAGGCGATCACGGTCCGACGCAGGTCAGTTGCCCCCAAGTGCTGCACAACAGGCACGCCATCATCGTACTGACCGCTCGTGGTTGGGGTCGGTTCGTCCTCACTGGTAGGTTGGAAATCCTTATGGCAGCAGTATGCGAAGTTTGTGGCAAGGGTCCATCTTGGGGCATGTCGGTGTCGCACTCGCACGTGCGTACCAAGCGTCGTTGGAATCCAAACATCCAGCGTGTGCGCGCCATCGTGA
>VGCD01000024.1 GCA_016870215.1 Actinomycetota bacterium | reverse complement strand
TCGTATCGCCAGTGGAGATACGCAAGGTCGCACCACTTCTGCACCATGACGGCACGTCGAACTGGTACTGGGCAGTCCGGGCTCACGAACTCACCATAAATGCGAATTCTTCACGTGACTAACCTGAGCCCATGGAAACCAGCCTCGTCGATGCGTCTCCTCGGGTACTCGATGAGACTGTTGCTATCGGCCCCATTGGTTACGGCTTTTGGCGTTTCACCGGCCAATCCGACGACGTGAATGCACGACTCGTGTCAACCGCCGTCGATGTTGGAATGAATTTGCTCGACACCGCCGATGTCTATGGACTTGATTGGGGTGGCACTGGCTTTGGAACCTGCGAAGAAGCGCTCGGGCGTGTCTTTGCTTCGCACCGCAACTTGCGCGACAAAGTTGTGTTGGCCACGAAGGGCGGCATCATCCCCGGCGTTCCCTACGACTCATCCGCCTCCTATTTGGTGGCAGCGTGCGAGGCATCTCTTCGACGACTTCAAGTGGACCACGTTGATCTGTTCCAAATTCACCGCCCGGACATGTTCACTCATCCTGAAGAAGTTGCACGAGCATTCGAATCACTTCACGGCCGCGGGCTTGCACGCATGTTCGGAGTCTCGAATTACACCGTTTCCCAAACACGTGCTCTACTGCGACATGTTGATGTTCCCTTGGTCAGCACGCAGCCTGAATTCTCTGCGCACACATTGGCTCCGCTACGTGACGGCACACTCGACCTGTGCATGGAAGTTGGCCTGACCCCCCTGGCGTGGAGCCCGCTCGCTGGTGGCCGCATTGCAAGTGGCGATGGCGTACGACAAAGACTCCTTGAAGTGCTCGATGGCATTTCAGCACGGGAACACGTGAGCCGAACAGCGGTAGCACTCAGTTTTGTGTTGGCTCACCCGTCTCGGCCAGTTGCACTTCTTGGTACTCAAAAGGTTGAGAGGTTACGTGAAGCGGTAACAGCACTGTCAATCAACCTCTCGCGTTCCGATGTGTATGACATCATCGAGGCCAGTGAAGGTGCACCTCTTCCGTGACACCGACACGCACCCCCGCTGAGATTGCTTGGTTCGGTGCTCTATGTGACGACGACTACGAACAACTCGGCGTCGTGCGAGATGACCTCAGAAGTAGCTGGAATCACTGTCGCGACATCGTTCTCGAAGCAGAGCGATGTGGTTTTGACAACATCCTTCTTCCGTCGGGGTACTCACTTGGAATCGACACCACATCGTTCGCTTCCTCTATGGCGCCCTTGACACATTCGATGAATCTGTTGGTGGCGGTGCGCTGTGGCGAGACATGGCCACCCCAGTTAGCGCGCCAGTTAGCCACTCTCAATCAAACACTGAATGGGCGACTCACAGTGAACATCATCTCGTCTGAGATGCCAGGTGAAACCCTCGACAGCCCATTGCGTTACAGGCGCACATTGGAAGTCATGACCATCGTGCGTCAACTGATGAAAGGTTTACCCGTTGACTTTCACGGCGAGTTCTACGACATCACCCTTGATGCGCCGCGAATTTGCGTGGAAAACCCTACGGATGTGCAGTTCTACTTCGGTGGTCTCAGCGATGAAGCGCGTGATGTTGCGGCGGCTGGCGCTGATGTGTATCTCATGTGGCCGGACACTGAGTATGAGATTGCGAAGACGATGAGCGACGTGAGTCAACGAGCTGAGCGACTCGCACGCCACATTCGCTTCGGCTATCGGTGTCACATTGTCGTTCGTGAAACTGAAGCAGAGGCACACGAAGCGGCACACCACCTCATTGCGGCGGTGGATGCCGAAGAAGGCGCTCGCATTCGTGCACGATCGCTTGATGCGAACAGCACTGGTGTGCGTCGGCAGGCCGAGCTACGCGAGAGCTCATCAGACGATGGTTTTGTGGAAGCCAACCTGTGGACAGGCATTGGCCGCGCGCGCAGTGGTTGCGGGGCGGCCATTGTTGGTGACCCACAGCAAGTAGCAGCCAAGATAAACCGCTATCGCGACATGGGTATCGACATGTTCATCTTGTCGGGATACCCACACAAAGTTGAATGCACTCGCTTTGCAGATCTTGTTCTGCCACTGCTTGGTCGGTCATGAGTAGCGCAGCCGACATCATCACCGCGTGGGTGGAGCAACGTTTTCCGGGCACTGTCACCTCGCTCACACGGCAGCCTCGCTGGCGTCCGGTGTGGTGGGTGGATGTCGACACACACGATGGCCCGAAGAGGCTCTGTGTGCGCGGCGACCGCGTGGACATGACTCTCATCTTCCCTCTTACTCACGAGATGTCCCTGCAAGATGAGATGCACCGTCATGGTCTGCCCGTTCCACAAGTTCATGGCTGGATTGAGGATGCGTCCTGCGACCTCCGTGCATATGTCATGGACTACGCACCGGGTGAAAACGACTTCCGCAAGTGCACCGATGAAGTTCGTGACGCAGTTGTCGACGAATACTTACAAGCGCTCGCCACGTTGCACTCACTACCTGTTGATTCCTTTGCTGCGCGCGGCATCATGCGCGCGCCGTCGCCCGCCGAATCTGGTCTGCTCGGTATGCAACAGTACGAACGGAACTGGCGAGCAATGAAGAAGGTTCCGAACCCTTTCATCGAGTTCGCCTTGGCTTGGCTGAAGCGGAATCCGCCGAAGTCGCTCGGACGTGAGTCGGTCATTGTGTGGGACTCTGGACAGTTCCACCATGACGGAACACATCTCACCGCAATTCTCGACGTAGAGATTGGTCACATTGGAGATCCGATGATGGACCTTGCTGCATGGCGACAGCGAGACACCGTCATCGGATACGGCGACTTTGCGAAGCTATACGCACGCTATGAACAACTGAGCGGCGCAGAAGTCGACCTTGATGCTCTCATGCGACACCATTTCTTTTTCTGTCTGTCCAACGAGCTCTCGGTTGGACCTGCCACACGCACACCCGCACCTGAGAGTGACCTCATGACCAACTTGCAATGGTGTTATGAGACGAATCTCTTTGCCACTGAAGCGCTGGCGGACATTTTGCAAGTCGAATTGCCCACTGTGGATGCGCCACACCCTCACGAGAGCCGTGGCGAGGTAGTTCTCGACCATCTTGTGCGACAACTCGGGTCTATTTCGGTTGATGATGAATTCACTCGATATCAACTTCGGACCATGTTCCGAATGGCGCGACATGCCAAACGACTAGACGAAATTGGCAATGAGCTGTCGGAACAAGATCTTGATGATCTCACCCCGCTGTTAGGCCATCGACCAGAGAGTTGGCTGGAAGGTGAAGCGGAGCTCGAGAAATTTGTGCTTGCAAACGCGTCGTCAGGTGAATTCGACCTGCAGTTACTGCACATCTTTCACAAGCGTCATCTCAGAGCGCAGATGACCCTCGGGCCCGCAGGTTCTGCGATGACGCACCACGCTTCGATACAGCGTTTTTCCTAACGCACTCCGGCTTCAAGTAGTCGACGCAGATCAGCCAATGTTGCTGAGGGTTGGCCGTCATCTTTTCCCTCGTCATCCCAACGCCGTAGACGAATGGCGTCTTCCCAGCCAGGTTGCGTGCGGAAACTCGCCGATTCCTCAATGGACATCGGGCCACCTTGTAACACCAGGCTCGCAATGGAGGCTGGGCTCAGTCCACTCTCGTAGTCCTCATCTACTGCACACAGGTAACGCTTTGCCTCTACGTGCATACGGACAGGTGCCGTCACCTTTGGCCCGAAGAGCGAAGCCAGTGCATCGGCCCCTTTGTCTTGATGGCGCATGTCTTCGTCACGCACCGGAATTCCCGACTGGCGTTGCTCAATCTCGAGCAAATGCCCAATGTCGTGCAACAGCGCTGCGAGAACCAAATGCACTGGTGCGCCATCGCGAACTGCACACTGAGCGCACTGCACGCCGTGTGTCACCTGCGTCACCGCTTCGTCATATGTGTTGTGACCGAACTTCTCATACAGAGACACGATGTCATCAAGAGTTGAGAGTGTGCTCATACAGGAATTCCCTGAAAGTCACCGATGAGTGAGACCTGAACTGTTTCACCAGAGGTGCCGCGTGCACGAAACTCATCGCTCTTTTGCGCGTAGTAAGCCTCACGCAAATCTCCTTCTCGAAGTGCGTTGTAGGTGGGGTACATCGCCCGGCGATCAGAAGTCGATGTGTTGGCACCGCTGCGATGTGGTGTGCGTGAGTGAAACCACAGAACTTGGCCTGCGCGAACTGGAACGGTTTGCCACACCAACGTGTCAACAACGTTTTGAGCGATACAACCTTTGTCGTCCATCGGCAGAACTTCTGCATGCATGTCACTGACAACTTCAAGGCAGCCATTTGACTCATCTGCATCGTCAATAGCAATCATGCACGACACATGCGTATCGACAAATCGGTAGGCAGGAGCATCTTGGTGCGGCGCATACCCAGCGCCACCGGCGAGCTTGTAATTGATCTTTTCTTTGTAGAGAACTGCTTGCTCTCCCAATAAGCCCGACGCGATGTCACACAACACTCCGCTGCGAAGCACGGCTTTCATGCCCTGGTGAAAGGGGGTGAAGTTCTCAGTGCGACACAACTTCGGACCGTGTTCTGTGCGTTCTTGGTAGTGCAACCAACGCCCAGACTCGTTGTCAATCTCCCACTTCTGAATCTCTGCTACCCATTGACGTAGCTGTTTCACTTCGATCTCAGTAAAGGGCGATGTCAATAACCAACCCGTGCGACAAAAGTGTTCGACATCTGCGTCAGTGAGGGGGTGAGACATCGACTCAAGTGTATGCACTGAAATGGTGGTGCTTTACTGGCCGCTCTCGCGCCAGGCGACGCCTTCCGGCCAACGGCCAATTCCGCCCTTATCCACGAGGAAACCAGTGAAGTGGTGGCGATTCTTCTGCATGCGCCAGGCGTGAAGTTGACGAGAAAGGTCAAGAATGACCGATGAATCGTCTGTTTGAGCTCGCCATGTCGGATCTGCATGGAGGTCGAAGCACAACGTTGTTCCGTCAGCCAACTGCACAAGCGCATGCGACTCGGTTCGTCGTGTGACCAGCGAACACTCCGTGAGCGATGGAGACCACTTCTGCGATTTCCGATCGAGAAGATATGAGCTCCAATCGAACTCCCACGTGGCTGCCGTTCGCCACTTTGAGGGCTGCTCGCCTTGAAGAAACAGCGCCAGTGAGTGGCCATCACATTGCGTCGGCACCGGAATGTCGAGAAGGTCACACAATGTGGGAAAGATGTCGACGTTCTCTGTGAATGCATCAACAGTTACACCGTGCGCCTGCGTGCGGTGTGGGTCTCTCACGATGCAGGGAATGTGGTACGACTGCTCCCAGTAGCCGACCTTTTCTTTCAACCCGTGATCACCCATCATCTCGCCATGGTCTGACGAAACAATGATGATGGTGTTGTCCCACTCCCCACGCTCTCGAAGCTTCTGCCATACCCGGACCAACTGACTGTCGACTTCAGAGATCATGCCGAGGTACTGCGCCTTCATGTCTCGCATCTTCTGCTCATCTGTCGGAGCCCGCGTCACTGAGAAATCAAGGACAAACTCATGAAGCGGATGCCTATTATCAGAAGGTGCTATCGGCAACGACATGTCATTGGGGTCATACATGTTTGAGAACGAACCCGCAGCCGAATACGGGGAATGTGGACGCAGGTAGCTGAGGTGACAAAACCAACCCTGTGCCTGCGTGTTGAGCCAATCGAAATATTGGTTGGTCATGAACGTTGACAAACTCAGCGCTTCATCGCGTTCGCTTTCGGTTGACAACAGCATTCCAAGCCCAACACTCACATCAACACCTTGTGTTGCGAGCCACTCCACCCACGGCGCATGGTGTCCGGTGAGGTCAAGTACAGAGTCAAACCCCGGAAGAACTCCTTCATACGATTGAAGTCGTGGGTCGTGTGCCCCAACCGTGTCACGTGGATCAACAGCTTGATCGGTGTATCCGAAGAGTGCGGGTGAATATCCGGCTCGGCGCGCGGCCAATGCAAGGTTGTCGAACGAGCGATCAAGTGGAGTTCCATTTGCAACCACACGGTGGTTCATTTGGTACATGCCTGTATACAGCGATGCTCGCCCCGGCGAACACGGGCTTGCTTGGCTGTAATGACGCTCGAAGTGCACACCGTGTCGCGCAAGTTCGTGCAGTCCGGGCGTGTGCACACCGGTGTCGCGTGTGGTCGAGAAACAGTCACCCCTGAACTGATCGAGAGTGATGAGCAGGACGTTGCGCTTCACGTGTACTTGTCTAGTCGCTAGTCCCCACCGTCGGCGTCGACAAGAGACACCGAGATGTTCTCGGGCATGGCAGGTAGACGCTGGGCCCCAAGCCACGTCAACACGACAAACACCGTCGAGCCCCAGAGAGCAAGTGTGAGGCCACCCCACAAATACAAAAGACCCGAGAGCATGGTGCCGACAAGGCGCCCAGCCGCGTTTGCGGAGTAGTAAAAGCCGACATCCATTGACACTCCGTCATCGTCAGAGAACGCCAGTACAAGAAACGAGTGCAATGACGAGTTCATTGCAAACACCACTCCGAACACCAGGAGACCACCAATGATGGCAACTGTTTTGGCGACATCAAGGGCCACGAACAGTGCCATTGCTGCGCACACCACCACCAACACCAACGCCCACCGTCGTGCTGCATGCACTTCGTCTTTTGTCGTGGAACTCATCACCAACAGGCGTGGTGCGACCGACTGAACAATGCCGTATCCAATCACCCATGCAGCGAGGAAGCCGCCAACACCTTCGTGGCTCCACCCAAGTTGGTCAGACAAGAACACTGGCAACGCCACAACAAACCAGATATCCCGCGAGCCGAAGAGAAAGAAGCGTGCTACCGACAGTCGATTGATAGCCGCTGACTTCGACAACACCGATCGAAGCGGAGGCTTCTTCTTTGCCTTTCCAATGTCTTCGTTGAGAAAGATGAGCAACATGATGACTGTCACAATGAGGGCCACAACCATGACCCACAACGCCCCGTCGTAGTTGAGCCATGCAAGAAGCGCTGCACCGAGGAAGAACCCAACACCCTTCAACGCATTCTTCGACCCGGTGAGAATGGCAACGAGCTTGAACAATGACCCATCACCGGCAACAGACTTGACGGCGCTCTTCGAACTCATCTTCGTCAAGTCCTTTGCGATGCCAGCGAGTGCCTGCATTCCCATGACGAACGCAACTGAAAGCCACTGCTGCCAACCAGGCTGTTCAAACGTGAGTGCTGACAGCGCCACGACCTGCAACATGAGCCCGCCCACAAGCGTTCGATTGAGGCCGCTTCGTGCGCCGACCCAACCTCCCAACAGGTTTGTGAGGATCCCCATGAACTCATATGCGAGGAACAGAAATGCAATCGCAACAGCTGAGTAGCCAAGTTCATTGAAGTGCAGCAAAACGAGCATGCGTAAAGCGCCGTCTGTGAGTGTGAACACCCAGTACCCCGCGGTCACGAGGGCATAGTTTCGTAACTTCATGCGCGGGTCACTTCAGCGATGCAGCGACTTTGGCTGTCAGCTCGACAAGTCTGTGGGCGTAGCCCATTTCGTTGTCGTACCACACCAGCACTTTGACCATGCGCCCGTCGATAACCATCGTCGATGGGCCATCGACAATCCCAGACCGCGTGTCATTGGTGAAATCAGCAGACACAAGCGGACGCTCTTCAAAGCCCAAAATTCCCTTGAGGGACCCCTTTGCAGCTTCGCGGAATAAATCATTGACCTCATCAACTGTCACCTTGTTCGCCAATGTGAACACACAATCGGTGAGAGAGGCATTCAACAACGGCACACGAACAGCAATGCCGTTTAGCTTGCCCCGCAGTTCTGGGTAGATCATGGTGATTGCAGTTGCAGAACCCGTCGACGTGGGGATGAGTGAATTCAAAGCAGATCGAGCACGTCGAAGGTCCTTGTGAGGTGCATCCACAATGACCTGCGTGTTGGTCACGTCGTGCACTGTCGTGATGGCTCCGCGCTTGATACCGACAGACTCATGCAATACCTTCACAACTGGCGCCAAACAGTTCGTGGTGCACGACGCTGCTGTCACGATGCGGTGTTTCCCAGGTTCATAAAGATGGTCGTTGCAGCCCATTACCACGTTCAATACATCGTCGCTCTTTACTGGGCACGCAACCACTACAGATTGTGCACCACGAGCCAGGTGAGGTCGAAGATCGACATCCGTCTTGAACTTTCCAGTTGACTCAATGACAACATCGACCCCCAAGTCCAACCACGGGATATTCTCTGGCCGGTCATACGAAGTGAATGTCACCTTTCGACCATTGACAGTCATGTGACTGTTCTTTGTCTTTATTTTCGCGTCAAAGCGTCCGTGCACGGTGTCGAACTCAAGAAGGTGGGCGGCGACTTCAGGGCCCTCTTTCACTTCGTTCACGTGAACAAGCTCGATCTTGGAATTGCCCTCCATTGCCCTCGCAGCAAGTCGACCGATGCGGCCGAATCCATTGATACCTACTCGGATCGTCATCACCTGTTTCCCCCCAATGTTGGCTTTGTAATTTGACTCATACCAAACAGTGCGATGCGTTCGTTCAAGTCGTCAATCGTTCGTTCGAACGCGCTTACTGACCTCGCCTTCACCGGATCTGGTATTGACCAGTGAAGCCATTCATCATGTGCGTTGACATGTTCCCGAGCTTCGTCGCAGACTGAAATGATCACATCGGCCTTGGTGTGCACGTCATCAATGTGCTGGGGCTTGACCAAAGGCAACTTCAGTTTCGCTTTTTGTGCCACTTTCACGGTTAGAGGGTGAATCACCTCGGCGGGTTCAGTGCCGGCCGAGTCAGCCTCACCCATGCCGTTCGACCGCCACAATGCTGCAGCGAGTTGACTCCGTGCTGAATTTCTACGACAGACGAAGAGCGCCCTAAGAGGTTTGAGGTGTGCAGGTGCAAGCTCAGTTCGAGACTCAGGCAATAACCCGTTCATTGAACGAGGGACTAGGGCTACGTATCGATTACGACGATCACCAGACGATTGCCGCCGCCTAATGATCGATACATCTTCCAGTACATCAAGATGATGCGCCAACAAACTCGATGTCAGGCCGCACCATTCCATGAGTTCTTTTGGAGTGTGATCAGACATCGTGAGGAGATCAACTATTTCGAGTCGATGCGGGTCGCCTACTGCAGCAAGTCGACGAGCTCGTATAGCGCGGTCCATGTGGCGAGAATATCTCTCAATGTTTGTTGAGAGATATTGAGGGGGTGAACGACAAGTGAATTCTGGTCATGTGCCAAACTGTGTCGAAGTCTTTGATTCGCGTGGGGGGAAGCCATGGACGTAAGCGGAATTGACCAGTTGGCCGAGCCTGCAGAATCAGAGGTACTTGCCCATCTGCGAGCCACATGCCCGGTGTCGCGCACACCATCCGGCGCATGGTTTCTGGCTCGGAATGCCGATGTGCTCGCCGCCACCAAGGATGTTCACACCTTTCGTGCAAGCTTCCGCGAGCCTGGCGTGGTTGTGCCCGACGAGGAACAGCTCATCAATGAAATTCCCGAACCTCGTCATGGCGAGGTACGCAAGGTCATTAACTCAGCTATTGCCGCTCACAAGATCACGCGCGTGGAAGGTTTCTGCCGAGAATTGAGCAACGAACTACTTAATGATTTGCTGAGTCGTGATGGAGCCATCGACTTGGTACATGACTACGTGATGCCTATTCCTAACAACGTTATTGCCGAGCTTCTCGGTGCAAAGCGTGAGGACTTCAACAAATGGGCCACCTGGTCCGATGAGGTGGTTCAGGGAACGTGGCCTACTCAGAACCGCAATGAACGCGGTGAAGGATTAGCGGGTGCTCACCCGGAGTTCACCGCATATGTGGATGAGTTGATTCGTGAACGCAAAGTCACACCAAAAGACGACTTCATCACGCGACTGATCAACACAGAAATTGACGGTCGTCGCCTCACCGACATCGAGACTCGAACGCAACTGGTGTTTCTCTTCATCTCTGGCAATGAGACCACTCGTCATCTCATCAGCAACCTCTTGTGGACCATCGTCAATAATCCCGACATCGAACGAGCGCTTCGAGATAATCCGGATCTCATCAACAACGCCATTGAAGAGAGCCTTCGCCATGACCCACCTGTCAAAGTGCTGATGCGTAATTGCGAGCAAGAAACCACAGTGCACGGCGAATCGATGTGTCCGCGGGACAAGGTCGCGTTCGGCATCCTGTCGGCCAATCGTGACGAAGAGTTGTACGAGAACCCACACGAGTTCCGCCTCGACCGACCGAACCCTCGTAACCACCTCGGCTTTGGTGGCGGACCACACGTGTGCCCCGGTGCCGCACTTGCGCGCCTCGAGGCAAGGGTGGCGGTTGAAGAGTTCCTGCGGCGAGTGGAACATTGCGAAGTGTTCGAGCCGGGTGTGTACGACGAAGTTCCGGTGTTCTGGGCACGCGGACCCGCGCACCTGAAGGTGCGCCTGACACCACATAAGGTCTAACGAAACCTGTTTCCAGAAACAGGGGGCTACATTGAGGTTGTGGCCACGACCGGTGACTGGAACTTCCTCAGCAACCATGCGCACGTGCTGGTCTGCCTTGCCCGTGATCCGGAGGCACGCCTACGCGACATCGCAGCCGATGTGGGTATCACCGAACGCCGGGTGAGCTCGATTGTGACAGACCTTGAGGCTGAAGGCGTTGTGAAGATCGACCGTGTGGGCCGCCGCAACACCTACACCGTCAACAGGCGGGCCCGCCTTCGCCACCCCCTCGAGTCTCACCAGACTGTCGGCGACCTCCTCCGCGCTGTTCAATAACCCAACACTCAGTAGCCAGGCGGCTGAAATAATACCTGTAATTTGTTTCTGGTAATCTATATCTAGTAGTGTGAACCAAGTGTCAATCAGCGACTTGGTCTCTCTCAATCTTGAATCGCCTGTTGTTCTCGCCTTCCTACTAGGTGTCATCGCAGCGTTCATTAAGAGCGACCTTCGTTTTCCAGAGCAAGTCACGTCACTTCTTTCCACTTATCTCTTGTTTGCCATTGGACTGAAGGGCGGCCTTCGACTTCGCGAGAGTTCTGTCTCCGAACTTGCGTGGCCAGTCGTGATCACGCTGATACTCGGTGTCGCCACTCCCCTCGTTGCGTTCATCGTCGCTCGGGCGTTCGTACGACTCGACACCATCAACGCCGCATCATTGGCCGCGCACTACGGCTCGGTTTCAGCCGTCACTTTCACCGCTGCAGAGTCGTTCGCACGAGCCGCCGGAACTCTTGAAGAGGGCTTCCTCCCCGCACTGGTCGCTGTACTTGAGATCCCGGGAATTGTGGTGGCTCTGGTCATTGCAAGTCGTGCGCGACAAGTGCGTTCGATGTCGTCAGCAATCCACGAAGTGCTCACCGGCAAGAGCGTGGTACTTCTGCTCGGCGGTCTCATTATCGGCACCATCGCCAACCAAGAAGCTCTCACTCGAGTTGAACCTTTCTTTATTGGTCTCTTCCAGGGTTTGTTGTGTCTGTTCCTTCTTGATCTCGGCACGCTTGCTGGGCAAAGGTTCAACAGCATTCGTCGTGCAGGGGCGCGGCTACTCGTATTTGCAACCGTGTTGCCCATCGTTTTCGGTGTGATCGGAGTATTCCTTGCATCACTCGTCGGTATGTCTGAGGGCGGGGCAACAGTTCTCGCCGCCATGGCAGCAAGCGCCAGTTACATCGCTGCGCCGGCGGCGGTGCGAGTGGGACTTCCCGAAGCTGACATTGGGGTGTCATTAGGTGCTGCACTCGGCGTGACATTCCCCTTCAATCTCATCATTGGAATTCCGCTCTACAGCGAGATTGCATCGGCTCTCATCTAGCGTTTTTCTAATCGCGCTAGGAGAGCTCCACTACCCGATCACACAAACTGTTGACATCTGAACGTGAGTGGCTCACCAAGATGCAGTGTGCTCCTGTAGCTGTGAGCTGCTGACGAAGCCAGCTACGAAGCTCATCAACACTGCCTTCATCAATTGCCGACAACGGTTCGTCCAACAAAATCACGGACGGCTTGGCTACCAACGCTCGCACGATGCACACTCGCTGGGCTTGGCCCCCAGAGAGCTGAGCTGGCATGACGTCACACAAGTGCTCGCACTGGGCGTCAACCAACATCGCTCGGGCTGTCTTACGAGCATCGACCTTTGATTGCCCCGCTCGGCGAAGAGGAAACGCAACGTTGTCGAGTACAGATGCGAAGGGAAGAAGCGTGTGATCTTGGAACACCATGCCCACTTTGCGCTGCTCTGTCTCTACGAACACGCCAGCGTCCGGAACATCCCACGCAGTGTTTGAAACACTGAGAGTTCCCGTTTTCAATCTGTCCAGCCCGGCGATCACGCGCAACATCGAAGTCTTGCCAGAACCATTTGCCCCGACAACTCCGAGCACTTCATGATCAACCAAGAGGTCAACATCTCGTGAGAACGTGCCGCGCTCTACCCGTCCATTCACCACGAGGCTCATGACCGACGCCCCAGCCACTGGTCTCGCAGTGCGAACAGCACACCAACACACACCAGCACGAGCACAAGGCTCAGTGCGTAGGCGGCCTCGGGCTCAGACTCGAGCAACATGTACACAGCGAGCGGAGTGGTTTGCGTGCGTCCCTCGATGTTTCCGGCGAAGGTGATGGTGGCACCGAATTCGCCAAGTGCACGTGCCCATGCCACTGCAATTCCTGCAATGAGCGAGGGGCGCAATAATCGAATTGTCACCAACGACATGCGTTGCCAAGGGCCTGCCCCCATGACAGCTGCTGCTTCCTCATGACGAGGGTCAATACTGCGGAGGCCACCTTCGATGGCGAGTACAAGAAAGGGCAATGCCACGAAGGTTTCCGCAATCACGACCGCGGTGAGACTGAATGTGATTTGCACACCAAACGTGTCAAACAGAAAGGATCCGAGCAGACCATTTGTGCGTCCGTACACGCCAAGTAATGCGATGCCGCCAACAACTGGCGGCATGACCATTGGCAATGTCACTAGCGCTCGGAGCAATGATCGGCCACGAAAGTTGACACGAGCAAGAAGCCACGCAAGTGGAAACCCGAGAATAAGAGCACACAGGGTTGCCACTACCGACGCGGTGACGGAGAGTCGAAGTGCCTCTGTTATCTGCGGACTCGTGAGTTGCTGCCACAGCGATGACCACGCAACCCGGCGCACAATGCCTACAAGCGGCAGCAATAAAAAAGCAGCGCCGATAGCCCCGAGCACCCCGAGACCACGGGGAATTCGTGATGTCACACTCGAGGTTGACATCTCACGGCCTCGCAAATCCGAAACGAACAAGGGTTGACTGTCCAACCGAGGACATCACGAAGTCAATGAATGCCTGCGCAGCTTTCGCGTTCTTGGACTCACGGAGTGATGCAATCGCATACATTGCAGTCACATTGTGAGCTTTTGGAATTGTCACCGACGCAACTGACCGGCCTGCAGCCCTCACGTCTGTTGCGTATACAACTGCTGCATCGGCATCACCATTGACTACTGCACCAATGGTTGCTTTGGCATCGACACCACGCGAGACGTTCGATTCAGGAAGTACCACGGCAGCCCGTTGAAGTGCGGTCGCGGCATACACACCACATGGAACGGTCTTTGCGCATAATGCCACCACTCGTGCCTTGGAAAGGCCCACAAGAGAGGTGATCTTGAGAGGGTTCCCAGGCTTCACGGCAATCTGCAACGAGTTTCTCGCAAAGATCCGTGGGGTCTTGTTGACCTGACCGCTTGCTGCCAACTTGTCGACACTTGACGTGTCTGCGGCAGCGAACACATCTGCCGGCGCACCTGCCTGAATCTGAGACACCAACGCGGACGAGGATCCGAAATTGAAGCGGAGGCGAACTTTCGGATGTTCACTTCGAAACTCGCGTGCGAGCGCTCTGAAGGCATCAGTCAGCGAAGCTGCTGCCGACACGGTGATCGAACCTTGCGCTGTCGAGGACGTGGCGCGGGAACTGGCATGAGTAATCGTCGCGTTCGCCGACAACACACCCCCAGCCAGCACGACACAGACAACACCGCGCCGCAACATATTCGGCTGCTTGGTGTCTAGATTAGTCACAGTGAGACTATACAGCCCGTCTGTGCTTGACCATCTGGTGCTAGCGCTCCTCGATGAGCAGCCGGCACACGGTTTCGCTATAGCCAAATTGTTGAGCAGCGATGACAGCCTTGCTGCAGTCATGCATGTGCGTCGACCGCTTGTGTACCGATCTCTGAATGCGCTTAACGACGGTGGGCTCATACGTGCGTCGAAAACCGAGGCGGGTGACCAAGGTTCCGAACGAACCGTGTATCGAACCACTGCTCGTGGCACACGAGAAGTTTCGAGCTGGCTCGACAGCGTGGTGTCTCACCCGAGAGATGCACGCATTGAGCTGTTGGCAAAGTTCGTGTGTCGAAGTCGGCGTGGTCTCTCGAATGTCGACTTGGCGCAGCGGCAGCGTTCCGTGTTTGAAGAGATTGCGCGTGACTTCGACGACGACGTAGCGACAACCACGGGAGCGGCGCGGTTAGTCGCGATGTGGCGCCATGAATCGGTGACCTCGATGATCACCTTGCTCGACAGAATTGAGCGCGACTAGCGCTTCTGCGTTCCTGCGCTGATGCCACCGTCGACGTACATCACTTGTCCAGACACATACGACGAGTCGGGACCTGCAAGAAATGACACGACGTTCGCGATGTCAACCGGCGACCCCACACGACGCATCGGCACACCTTGCGCACGTTCGTTCATTCGATTGCCTTCATAATTCGCGGCGGTTCCATCGCTCACGATGAGACCTGGACCGATTGCATTGACACGAATGTTGTCTGGCCCAAGCTCTAGCGCGAATGTCTTCGTCAACGACTCGACCGCAGTCTTCGTTGCCGGATACACACCAATGCCCGGTGACTGGGTCCACGCCGCAGCAGATGACACATTGATGATGGATCCTCCGCCGGCGCGTCGCATGTGTGGCACAAAAGCCTGTGTGCACCACATGGTGCCGAGAACATTCACATGAATCACGCGTTCAGCTTGTTCTTCGGTCGATTCCAGCAACGACTCAAAAGACCAGATACCTGCGTTGTTCACAAGCACGTCACAGGCAGTCACCTTGGCCCCGAGGTCGTGCACTGCATCGCGGTTGGAGATGTCACACACGTGTGGCTCTCCCCCAACCATGCGAGCCGTCTCTGCTGCGGCATCGGAATTCACATCGACACAGACGACATGAAAACCGTCTGCAGCCAACCGCATAGCCATGGCGCGACCAAGCCCCTGTCCCGCACCAGTGATGACAGCTGTCTTCTTCGTCATGCGTTGCCTTTCGACATCATGGACAACCGATGCCATTCATCACCGCACACGCTGGGCACATTCGTACGGTGCCTTCGCGAGATTGAAATTCCTTGTAGATGGGCGAACCGCATGACATGCACCCAGCATCTGTCACTGTGTCGAAACTCTCAGTGCTTGAGGCCTCTGCGGTCATGCAAGTGACAGTAGTGCGCCATAGGTTGTAGCTATGGCGACATACAAAACCACGGTGCAATCGACGATGTCGGCGCACGAGGCATTCGCGTTCATGGCAGATTTACGGAACTTTGCGGTGTGGGACCCAGGCGTTGTCAAGGTCACGCAAGTGCAGGGTGATGGGCCTGGCCCCGACACTGTCTTTGATGTGGTCGTCAAGACCGGAGGTCGGGTTGCAACACTGCGCTACCGAACGACGATTTTCGATGCTCCACACTCGGTAACTGTGCGGGGAAAGAATGCTCTGCTCACATCGGTTGACACGGTCACAGTTGTTCCGAACGAGCACGGATGCGACGTCACCTACATCGCAGAGCTCACATTCAACGGACTGTTAAAACCCGCCGACGTGTTCTTGCGTGCAGCATTCCAGAAGATCGGCGACCGGGCAGCCGAGGGGCTGCGCCGGTCGCTGACTACTTCTATTAGTTGATGTTGTCGGTCAGCCTCAGCTGACCTTCACCAACAACTTCTTGGTGAACTTCTTGCCAGTCACCGAGATGGTGAGTGTGCACTTGCCGCTTCCAATGGCCCTCACCGTCTTGTTCGCCGACACGGTGCAAATGCGCTTGGAGCCTGCAGACACAGTGACCGCGACTGTTGCATTTGATGTGCTTGGCAACTTATTGGTTGACGCAATCGAAGCGATGGTTAGTGACTGACCCTTCGTGACGGTTGTGTTCGTTGACTTTGTCACTTTTGCTGGGGTGACAGTGACGGTGAGTGAACAGTTGCCAGCTTTCAGACCCTTAATAGTGGTCGAAGTTGCCGAACAGATCTTCTTTGATGCTGTTGCAACTACCACTGAGGTCTTCGAGCCCTTCACAACTGATGTTCCTGCGGTTGTGAGCGCAGACACCACAGTGAGGGTCTTGCCCTTTACAACTGTCGGTGTCTTCACTACTACTGGTGTAACAGTTGTTGCGGTTGTCGGAGCTGTTGTCGCGGTTGTCGAACCACCAGACGAAGTGGAACTTCCACCTGAACTGACACGCGCCGTAAACGCTCCTCCACCAGTGCCGGCAGCAAGGCTCAACGACGTAGCCATCGCACGAACAGACATGACCCTTACTCCTGCTGCAGTCACTTTGTCGGTGGCCGACTTCGGAACTTCGAGGTCCTTCACAGCACCTGTGTTACGACCTGTGCTCGAGCTGTTGACTTCATTGATTGCGTCTGCAGCAGGCGATACTGCAGCAGTTGGGGTCGTCGGGCCCGCACCTGTCGCTGCCATGGCAGCTCCCGTGGTACCCAACAGTGTGAAATTGGTTTCAACCGCCTTGATGTCTCCGTTGCCAGAAGCAACACCAATGACTACGTCACCAGATGTTGCATCAGCCTGAACAGCAACTGCAGTCGGTGCATTGCTTGGACCGCCGCCACCACCGGCCGGTGCCGCCGACGTATTGATCTTTGTGAAAGTTGTTCCATTGAGCGAGAAGTACGCACCGTCAGAACCAGCTGCGACCATCAGACCCGTATCGCAATCCACTTTCAGATCATTGAAAGTGCCTGATACGAGCGGACCTGAGTGAGCCTGCGTAGATCCACTAAGACCAGAGATCTTGTAGATACCGAGACCGTTAACCGCAATGAATGCCGAGTCAGCAACTCGACTCACTGAGCCCGTGGGACACACGGCCAATCCGTTGATACCACCCGAGTATGTGGAGTTCTTGCTAACACCGAAGCTGCTGGTTGCATCCGCGGTGATGCCAGCAGCAGCGACATCGGCACCGAAGTAGCGAGTTTCTGTAACAGCTTGAGCGCCAGATGTGCCGTCAACTGTGAATGTCACCATTCCGACAGAGCCGCCACTGGTGCTGCAACCTGTTGGTCCGATGTTGTCTGAGCAGCGATTCACAGCAACGAGCATTTTGTTGTAGCCCGGCACACCTTTGATTGCCTTGGTCAACAGTGACTTGCCAGCTTCAGCGTTGGCAAACTTCGCGAGCGTCACTGACCCACTGAGAGTGCTTGGGAAGACGAATGGTGAACCACCCGTCTTCGCGTCACGAACTGCGGCGGTAGCGGCCAATTCGTCACCCATCTGCAACGCAGCACTACCCGATGTTGCATTGAACGACTTCACATGTAGCCATTCACTTGAATTGTTGGAGAACGCACCGACAATGTGCTGAAGACTGCTTGCACCGTTCCACCAATCGACAGCTCGACTTCCGCCGGCGCCAATTGTGCTGTATGTCTTGCCGCCGTCAGTAGACAAGAGTGTCCGGCTTCCACCAGTTTCTGTCATTGAGGTGACGACATAACTTCCATCTGTTGAATTCGGTGAATAGACCGTGTCAGTGATGTTGGGGGCCACCAGGCCGTTGACTGCAATGCCACCTGAAGTTGTTAACTTACCGGCAGCAGCTTGAGAGTTGATGTAGCTGGTTCCACCTGTGCCACCGGCCCCGCCGAAGTTCGGACGGTACTTTGTACCATCGGCGATGTTCGCTGACTTACGGACGCCGAACTGACCGTCACCAGAAATTGCAACCATATTGCTGGTGAAATCAACGCCACTATCCCATTCGAATCCAGTGTTGTTATTTGCACCAGACATCGGAAGTACGGCAACTCGATTGTTAGCGACACTCTGACCACTTGATCCGAGGTTCGCCGAGCTACCAGTGTTGTTCACGAGGAAAAAGCATGAGCGAATTGATCCGGCAAAGGTAAACCCAGTGATCGCCCCAGCAGGCGCTACCGGTGCAATTGAACCAACTGGTGACGTGCCGTTCTCACCACACTGACCTAAACCGCTACCCCCGATTGATGTCACTGAACTCAGCGTGTTGGAGTCTGCACTATTTGAACCAACCATTCCGCTTGTTGCAGTCCAGGTCGTACCGTCGCTAGATGATGCAGCCTTGATCGTTCCAGCAGAACTCTCAATGTCATATGCAACGACAGCCTTGGGCACGCTTGACCCAAGCGTGCTCAACATCAGCATGTCACCACTGCTGCTTGTTACGGTGAAGGAAATTCCTGTTGACACCGGTGATCCACTAGCAGTGATTCCTGCAACTGTCGAGGCAGCGGGGGCAAGGGTCGACACCGTAACAGCACCATTTGCTGCGTCGGAGACTGCCATGAAAATCGAATTTCCAGATGCTGCAGGTGCAAAGGCAACTTTGCTCGCAGCGCCAAGTGCGCCCAACCCAGTTGCCGCCGCAAAGGACGGAGCAGCATCGGTATTTGCCTGCGGCATGATGGCCGCCCACAGACCGCTGTCCGTGCGCACGAACATGTACGACGATGTTCCTGCATGTGCCCAGAAGAACTTTTGGTTGCTTCCATTAACACCGGTCAACGGGAGTTGGCTCCACGTGTTTCCGTAGTTGCGTGAGTACGAGATTGACTGGCCGGTATTGACGGCAACTTCGCCCTTTACGCCTGACGTGAAGACTTCAGTTGCTGATGTTGGTGCAGCGCCAGAGTCTGCTTCAGCGCTTGTTGGAACTGGAGACCAGCTTCCCGCGTAGTCAGTCGTACGCCAGACCGTCGGCTGTGCATCCGACGTTGCGTAAAACACGCCGCTTTCCTTGTCAGCTGCGAGCCTTCGAATCTGACCACCGAATGCATTTGAGAAGGACAACTTGGTCTTAGTGGATGCGGTCAACGACACGGTCTGTGCCGTGACGCTGCTTATGGTCTTCGGTTGAAATCCGGGAGCTGTGACCAACAACGAGGCTCCCCCAGAGTTCTCAACTGTGGCATTGCCATCAGCATCAGTGATGGCAGAGTCAACTGCGTCTCCATCACTTGCCACCACGGCGATGAATGCACGCGGGATATTCGTGCCGCCAGAGTCAGTCACCTTAATGACGACCTCTGCGGCGCTTGCCACGTGCGGGGCGGCAAAGATGCCGAGGAGTGAAGTTGCGACCGCAATACAAGCGGTACGAGCGGAACGACGTGATGTCATTGGACCCTCCCAGTTATGCGACTGACGATAACACCTATTTCCGAGGGGTTGGTTTCTTCACTAGACCCTTTACACGGAAGTGTCTCACGCGCTCTCGGTACGTGGTTTATAGGCAGTAATCGCCGTCACCTGCTCGCCAGAGCGGCGGCGTGCCACTAGTTCATCGAAGTCGACATTGATACCGATGGGGTTTGCGGCAAACACAGGAGATGACATGAATGCATTGGCCTCAGTAAGTGACATGGTGTCGACTTGTAACTCAACCTGATTGCCATCGGGGTCCCTGTAATACGCGGAGAGTGTCATGCCGTGGTTGACGGTCCAATACGGGGTGATTCGGGCGCTCTTCAACTGTTCGTATTTGGCCAACAGTAAATCGAGGTCGGCAAAGGTAAAGGCGAAGTGCTCAAGACCAACCGTGTCTTTAGCGGCGTCCTGCAGATGAGGCATCTTCACGATGGCAATGCGGTGATGCTCGTCGTCGAACGAAAGAAACGTGATGAAATCATTTTCATAGCGCACTTCGGCATTGAGCACCAACTTCCACCACGAGAGCAGATCGTCGTAGTTGCAGGTGCGGAGCACGACGTGAGCCAACTTCACTGGGCTGGTGGATGCATTCGGTGCCATGTAGACCTCCGGTGACGTCGCGTGCTGACACTCTACGATGAACTCATTGAGGTGAGCCATGTGTGAATGCGAACTACAACAAGCTGCCACGCGGCGAACCTTTCTCGGCGCTGCGGCACTCTCCGTGCCTGCCCTGCTTCTCGCCAAACGCGTACCCCGTGTAGCAACACCGGCGAGTGTCGAGCCCATTGAGGTTGCACCCGGACTGACTATTTATCCACGAGAAGCATGGGCAGGAAAACTACGTGCTCGTCGACCACTACAGCCTGAACCAGAAGTGAAATTTCTCTTGGTACATCACTCAGCAGGAACGACTGTCTACTCAAAGGCGCAAGTACCGAGCGTCATTCGCAACATCTTCCTGTTTCACACCGGCACGCGGAAGGCATGGCCCGATACTTGTTACAACTTCTTTGTTGATCGATACGGACAAGCGTGGGAAGGACGCTCCGGCAGCCTTGCAGGACCAGTGATGGCAGATGCCACTGGTGGCAGTCAAGGTTTCGCGCAACTCGTGTGTTTGCTGGGTGACTTCGACAAGACCGAACCGACTGAAGAGATGATGAACGGGCTATCACGCCTTCTTGGTTGGCTCGGAGAGAGATACGACATCAAGCTTGATCAGAAACAAACTGTGTCGTTTATCTCTCGCGGATCAAACAAATGGAAAAAGGGCGTGCGCGTGAAAGCACGTCCGATTTCCGGGCATCGCGACATGAGTCAAACCGCATGCCCTGGCAAAAATGTATATCCACTGCTTGCTCGCACAGTTCCTCAGAAGGCAGCGGAGTTCAAGAACCGCATCGGCTGAGCACAACGAGCACAAAACGGTGATCTACGACTAGATGACTTACGACAAGTAGGTGCTGATCTGCTCGTCGCACCACGACCACAACGCCATGCGCGCATTCTCAGTGTCTGACTTCTTGGTGCGAGGTAGGCGATGAATGTCGCGAACGGCGCGGTCGCACCAGAATTTGCCTGAATGCGTCGTGACAACATCGTCAGCTACCAACCACGAAATGGTGTCAGCGCCCTGCGCCGGGGTTCGCAAAAGAGGCTTGGTGAGCAACCGAAAAGCAGGAAGCGATGACTGCACACCAGGTGTGTCGGCCCATCCAGGGTGCATGGCGGCAAAGGTGATGTCGTGCTCACGCTCAGCCCACATTTCATTGAGTGTCACCTGTAGCCGCTTGGCAATGGCGTACTGCTTTGTTCCGTCGTATGACGATGCAGGCATCTGTGGTGACTGCCCGCGCGAGATATCTGTGAGTGTCGCCGCATACATGCCACCCGACGACACCGTGATGACGCGGCCGCGCGACGCGTGTAACACAGGTAACAACAACGTCGTCATGAGGTGTGGCCCGAGCACATGGCATGCAATCGTGGACTCGATGCCTTGTGCCGTGAGTACTTGATTCTTCGTCAAAGCTCCGGCGTTGTGCACGAGAGCGTGCATGGCGGGCGCCAACTCTGCGATTCGCTGCGATGCACTACGAACCGAAACAAGATCAGCCATGTCAGCCACCACCGTGTCGACACGACCACACTGCGATATCGCAGAAAGGTCAGTGGCAACGCGTGCGAGCTTGTCGGCAGAGCGCCCGACGAGCACGAGGTCTGCTCCCATTGAAGCCAACTGATGCACCGCAGACTCACCGAGCCCAGAGGTAGGACCGGTCACAACAACGGTCTTGCCTGCCAATGAATACTGAGTCAGTGGTGTGAAACCCGATGACCGAAGGGTGTACCCGATGCGCGAGAACCCGGGAACGACGGTCGCATCGAGCAAGCCATCGAGAGCTGAACCTAGGCCCACGCCTGCACCACCATCACAAGTGCAATCACACCGTGCGCGGTCCACGCAACTGTTCGTGGCCAGTTGGTTTGCACGAGTCGCTTCCCCGTGTCGATACGTGGATCATTTGCCATTTGCTCGTGCAGCGGAACCGACAACAACACCGTGCATCCAAGAGCAACAGCGAGCGTGACACCGCCAATCCACGGCAATATCCACGAAACACCATCGGGGCGATCGAAGAGCAAACCAAGTGTCGACAAACCCTCTACCGCCATTGGCAACGCAACCACTTGGGACGTACGACGCTGATGGATGACGGCGATGTCACGCGCGCGATCGAGGCCCACCTTGGCAAGTAGCGGATAATGCACGTTCTGCACGAACCAAATCAGACCAACCATCGACCACGTCGCAGCGAAGTTCGCGATGAGTACTGCATTTGCCACGCACTAACCGTACCCTTCGGATTTGTGCCACGCATTGCGCAGACAAAGAATGGACATCCGCCCAAGACGTGCGTCACATGTGGGCGACCCTTCGAATGGCGCAAGAAATGGGAGCGTGACTGGGACACCGTTCTCCACTGCAGCGATGCGTGCCGCGCCAAGCGGCCACGACGAACCTCAGCCGACTAATCGAGTGCGTATTCGCTGATGAGCACTGGGCGTTGTTCGTCGATTGACCGATGTGCTGCCGCCCCGATGACGACCGACCACAGGCCATCACTCACCGACACGTCGGGTTGACTCTTCGAACGCACCGCACGGCAGAACTTCATGACTTCGATGTAACTCGCACCATGATGCGCGCCCGCATAGTTGACGTCATCACTGATCGCGATGGGAACTATTCGAATGTCCCTCGTGACTCGACTACCCACCACGATGTGGCCGTCACCGGGCACGAATGCCTCAGCTTTCCCCTTGTCGCCAATTGCGACAATCTCTTGTTCGTGACGACCCACCTCCGCGAACATGCTGAGGTCAAGCATGGTGCGCACGCCGTTGTCGTATTCGACGATGACATAGGCGTTATCGAGAATGTCTGAACGCTCACCGTCGTACCACTCGTCCAGATGATTCACATCTTGACCTCCACTTGCCATCACGCGCATTGGTCGCGCGCCAACTGCAAGGTTCATGAGATCAAAGAAGTGACAACACTTCTCCACCAACGTGCCACCGGTGTTACGCGAGAACCTGTTCCAGTTGTCAACTTTCACAAGAAATGGGAAACGGTGTTCGCGAACAGCAAGCATCTTGAGCGACCCGAGCTCACCGCTGTGAACAACGTCAAGCAGTGCAGCAATGGGGGCCATGTACCGATATTCAAGGCCGACCCAGGTGAGCGCATCGCGCGCATGTGCAGCACGCACGATGTCCACACAGTCGTCCACGGTGGTGCACATCGGCTTTTCAACCAGTACCGGAATGTCTGTCGACAAGATGTCAGACAATACCTTGTGATGTGTGTGATTCGGTGACGCAACAATCACTGCGTCCACCAACCCAGACGACAACAGTTCGTCGTGATGACGGAATTCTTTGACTGAAGATGCCGCATCACCAAGTGCGAGCCGTGCCCAACCGAGAGGTTCGTCGTTCGGATCAGAGATGGCCGTCACTGTGCACTCTGGGTTCGCCATGACGTTACGAATGTGCTCGCATCCCATCATTCCGGTGCCGATGATGCCTATTCGTAGTTGATCCATCAGCGACCATCGTACGACGGCGCGTGGCTAGGGATGTTCAGAGAGTTTTTCTCTTGCGGGCATACGGCAGAGTGACTGCCAGCATCGCCACACCGACGATGATGACCACAACACCCTGCAGAACCTGATTGTCGAAAGTGTTGAACGACACAATCGCGACAGAGGCCGTAATGATGATTCC
>VGCD01000023.1 GCA_016870215.1 Actinomycetota bacterium | reverse complement strand
TACAGTTCCTGAAGGAAGCGACTTGCCACGAGTGGGCGTGATGTTCACCGTCGACGCGCACTTCACGAAGTGGCGTTGGTATGGACGAGGGCCACACGAGAATTACCCAGACCGTCAATCGAGTGCTCTGCTGGCCATTCACGAGGGCGACTTCGACGAGTTGCCATACATCGTTCCGCAAGAGTTCGGCTTACGGATGAACTGTCGTTGGATAGAGCTGCTCTCCAAGACGAGTTCTCAGCGATTACGAGTCGAGGCAGCGAAGGGAACCGAGTTTCATGCATCGGTTTCGTGGCACACACCGCAGCAGTTGTATACGGCGCGAGACATAACCGAACTACAGCGTTCACCGGTTCCAGTGGTGTGTTTGGACATCGCTCATCGCGGACTTGGCACTGCAAGCTGCGGCCCCGACGTTCTGCCGAAGTACCTGATTGCTCCTGGTGACTATCGACTTGCGTACACCGTCAGCACGGCGAGCTAGCTGCGGCGCCTGATTCGAACACTTCTCTCAGCAGCGTTTAGGCACTTGCCAGTGTTGACGTCGAATCGCCAACCATGCAGGGTGCAGACCAATTTGTCCCCATCAATCTGACCAAACTCACCAAGATCTGCGTTTCGATGTGGGCAACGACGTTGCACGACGAAGTCACCGATTTCGACGTCACTTTCAACACCATCTGATGACTTTGTCGTACGAACAGCCTCAGATTCAGTTCTATTCATTCGTTCAACTGACAAAGACTTAAAGAAGTTGTAGAGGTACTCGTTGTATTCGCCAGCACGCCATGCCGAGAATCGAGCACTGAGAAAGAGCGAGTTTGACCAATCAACAGCCCGCCGTGTAATCACCGTCTCGAGCAGGTCACGCGAAATGGTGAAGCGGAATGAATAATCCTCGCCATCGTGTAGCCGCACACGACCTTCGGCAAAGTCGATGTAGATGTTTAGGCCATCGGTTTGAATGAGACAGTTACCATTTACGAGCTTTCGCAAGGTTGGCGCCATTGCGAGAAGCGGCTCCCACCACAGCGACAATTGTGCAACAAGGTCTGTGGAGCGATGAGCCCAAGTTGCTTTTTCAGCGTCAATCCAGGATTGCCAATCAGACTTATATGAGATGAGGTCATCAGCTTTGTGTTTGAAGATTGCTTTCACGCTGTCATCTGGCAACGAATGACTGACAGAAAGCGACTTGTCTGAGGTGATATCGAGCGTTGTACCCGGAATGTTGAGAACACCGTTGCTGCGTCCGATGGCGTTGAGCCGTTCAAGGAATTCAGTCTGGTCTGGGAAAATCGAGCACTCGCTGCCGTCGATGCGATTGAGATGGAAGAGATCATCATCAAGAAAACACGGGGGACCAGCTGATGGAACGACATGTGTCGCATCAATTCTCTCGACGTATCGAAGTGCGCGGGCAAACTGAGACTCAATCTTTTCGTCGCAGAGTCGCTTCTTCGTTGCGGTGTCTATGTCGTACACCATCGGATACCAAATAGCCCCGCTGAATTGCAGGAAGTGAAGGTCAACAGGACCGTGGGACCGAAGTGCTTCAAGATCGTTCGTGCGGCAGTCGTTCTGGTTGACAAGACGGGATGAACCGTCACTGACCACAAGCGCAGAGTCGCCACCTGGACCATCCGTAATCGATGTTTCGATGTGAATGGCAACAGTGAGGTGATCACCCAGGTCTACTTCATGGGCATTAGTGGTGCGGATGAAGTTCTTGAAACCAAGTGAGTTGAACGTTCGTTCCATCTCGCGTGTTGGAAACCCCGGAAGCAGGACGGTGGTGTCCTTGTTCATCCGCTCCGCGAGAAAGCGTTCATCGAAGTGGTCGCCGTGGAGATGGGAGATGTAGAGAAAGTCAGGGTTGCAGACGTCATGCATTAGTTGGTCTGACAGCTGGTCATTGCGAGGAAAGACGAACCACGATGCAAAGAACGCTGGCACGAACCACGGATCGCAAACGATGGTCTTGCCGTTCGCGCGCACCAAAATGCCCGCGTGGCCAAGTGAGATGGCTTGCATGAAGTGTTACGGCTTTGGTGGATCGACGGACTGCTTGCCACCAGTGGCGACGTGTTCAGTCCACGCGGTGCCGTTCCAGTAGCGAAGTTCGTAGCGCCCAGAAGGGTCCTTGTACCAGTTCGCCGGTACGTCCGGAACTGCTTGAGTAGTTGCCGCCTCTGTGGCGGCTACTGCTCCTGGAACTCTCCCCTGCGGGTCGAACGTTCCAGTCGCACTACCACCACCGGCAGCAGAGCTTCCCGGTGCGACGGAACCGCCCGCACCGCTGCCCCATCCGGCGCTTCCGGCGCTGCTGGTACTTCCAGTTTGAGAAGGGGTGGGGGCGCCGGGGTACGGAGCGACTGCCACATCACCGTGGTGACGGATGAATGCGTGGAACCATGAACCACCGTCGTACACGATCTCAACGACTTCCCAGCCCTGCTGCGAGCGGCGGCTGAGCTCGGCTGCAAGTTCGTGGGGGTTGCGAACAGACTCTGAGACAACGTCGTATGTGTACATAACCGTCAGGCTACTTGCCCTCGCCGTCGTGTTCACCGGCGGGGTCCTCATTGCGCACAAGTGCATCGACATTGACCCCCGTTGCGGGGCCGTCGTGCACCAGTTGTCCGTCGCGCAGGGCGACGATGCGCTTTACGGTGTGAACGAAGGACAACTCGTGGGTTGCCACGATGACGGTCGCACCTTCATCGCTTGCCTGTTGAAGCAACGTAAGGAGTGCTTCTTTGCCTGCGGCATCAAGACCGACAAATGGTTCGTCAACGAGAAGCACATCGAACGGTCGAATGAACCCGATAGCAATGGCAGCCTTTTGTTTGAGACCACGGCTAAATCGGTTCGGCAGTTCGTCGGCTCGGTCATAAAGACCGAGGTGTGCGAGCAGATCGGCGGCAAGTTGTTCCCACTCGTCGACACCGTGGAGGCGCGCGACATACTCAAGGTGTTCCCACACCGAGAGGTCGTCGTAGAAAGTCGGCTGATCTGAGATGTAGCTCACATCTGCTCGCGCACCCAACGAACCTGCTTTGTTGCCGTTGATGCTGACTTCGCCAGATGACGGATCGAGCAGCCCCGCTGACATTTTGAGAAACGTTGTCTTGCCACTGCCGTTGTGTCCGATGAGCGCAACTCTGTCTCCGGTCTCAACTCGCAGAGAGACCGGGTTCAATGCGGGTGCATCGCCGTAGGTTTTTGAAACGTCGATGGCCAGCAAGGCACACGGGCTTGTGTCGATTGTTGGTGCGTCCTCGACAACTTTGGTGTCAACGTCAACTTGTGTGCGACGGTGGGGTGGAGTGGGGTGCCTGCTCACAGTTAGTAGCGGCCTTTCTGCGCAGCCTGCGCTTTGCTTCCTTCGAGTGTTTGTCGCCACCACAAGTGAATGTCATCGCGTTTGCGTACCCAGATAGGAACGAGCGAGAGAGCAAGAAGAACACCAAGCGACAGTCGTGCCGCGGCAGAGAAGGGATCAGTGCCATCACGTGTTGCGCTGAGTGCGCCAATGATTGGCAATGAACCAATGACGCTCACCACCACAGGCCACACGGCGCGAATCACTGTGGTCATTCCACTGACTTCAGGTGGCATGTAGAGGCCTTCGTTCGATTCACCCACAGGGTCAGGTGCGCCCTTCACCGCATTGATTGCTGCACCACTCAAACCACCTAGAGCAGCGGGAACGCCCACGAGAACGCTCATTGCAAGAGTGCTCACCTCGGGGCGAGCGACGAACGCAGTGATGATGCCGATGACGAGACACGGAACAAGCATGAGACTTGGCACTACGAGGTGTTGCGCCATGGTGAGGCAACGTTCACGAGGAAATGAGTCGGAGAAGTTCGGCTGGTCAACTTCCTGTGACAAGGGTTCGATGACATCGAGGCCGATGACGAAGCACAACATGCCTGCAACGACGACGAGCGGAGTGGTTCCATCGAATGTGTAGACGAGCGCAAGCGCCGCTGCAATAGAGAGTGTGACAATGCGACCAAGTCGACGCGCTGGGAAATGGGCAATGCTTCGAATGCCGCGATTGATAACCACGTGCACTCGGCGTCGTGGCTTCCATTTAAACCACGGAGTTGGACGCATGTGCTCTTGACTGAGCTGCCGTCGAAGCAAGACCACGGTGCGTATGTCCTGCAACGTGACTGCAAATTTCAACTGCGAGACGAGTGAGCTTCGCCGTGCAAGTGACTCGACGGAAAGCCGAGCCGAGAGCAGCACTCCTGCTATCGCAAGTAGTGCACACGTTGCGACAGCAAGTACATGTTGTGTCTGAATGCCTGCTAGTTCCCATTTCAGAGGACCATTCACAACCATGCCACTCAACGCATTGATCGGACTGAGATGTCGCGTCGGTTCGACAATGTCGAACACCTGCACCGCGAGAACAACTGAGCCGATGAGGGTGCTCACCCACCGTTTCAACCGAAGTCCGTGTGCGATGAGAGCAGTTGACATGAAGAGACCAAGAGTGCATGCCCCAAAAACGGCGCCCAAGGCCACCCACCAACCGAAACCACCAGGTAGGCGTCGATCTGCGAGTTGTCCGGCCACAGCGCCAATAAGCCCGCCCATAAAAGTGGCGCTTCGAAGTCGCTGAATGGCCGGTTGAAGAAGCGAGGACGAGTAGGGAACCGGGGCTAACAACACATGACGCACTTCGGCCTCTTCCACGGCAACGGGACCACCTTGCGTGCCGCTCCGAAGTCCGAGGAATACAGCGAGCGCAGGCAACAGACCCATGACCGGTGCACCGTGCGAAAGGATCTGCTCCATCGACGTTTGCGAAACAGGTGAGTCCTCCACAAGACCTGACAGAAACAAGATGATGCCACCGCCGATGATTGCCGCCAGGTAGACGCGGTAGAGCGCTTCAAACCACTCAAGCTCTGCAATACGGTTCGTTCGGCGTGCACGCCGCATAGCTGCAAGCGCTGCTGTACCCGCGTTTTCTCCTACCACGACTTCATCATTGCACTTCGGTAGGGCAAGTAATATGGTGCAAAGTATGACGAGTCAAGGTCTCAAATACGCTCTTGACGAGTCGGGTGAATTGCGTGCGGCATTTCGACGCAATGGGTATCTCATTCTCAAGAATGCAATTTCCACAGAATTGCTGGATCGCGTTCGATGGGAGATCGAGGAGACCTTCGTATCTCCCACTGAAGATGCACGCCCGGAACTACCTGGCGTAAATGTAAAGACCGGCCGTTTTCAGGATGCATGGCGACTATGCCCCAGTGTTGCAGCCTTAGCTGGTGAATCCGGAGTGACGGCAACTCTTGAGGAATTATTCGGTAGGACTCCTCACCCGTTTCAGACGCTCACTTTTTCAACGGCAACTCAACAGAAGTCACATTCTGATCACATTCACTTCAGCTCAAGACCGCTTGGCTTTATGTGTGGAGTGTGGGTTGCACTTCAAGATGTCACTGAGGACAACGGACCGTTGTTCTACTACCCAGGAAGCCACAACCTTCCGTATCTTGGTTATGCCGATCTTGGTATTGACGTAGAGTCCGCTGAGACCGAGCCAGTCTCGTACGGTGTGTACGAAGACCGAATTGATAATTATGTGCGCAGCCACGGATGTCATCGAGAGACGTTCATGGCGTCAAAGGGAGACGTTCTGATTTGGGCCGCGAACCTTGTTCATGGTGGGTCCCCTGTAACTGGGAATACTGATGTTCGGTGGTCGCAAGTAACGCATTACTACTTTGATGACTGTTTGCATTACACACCTCGCTTGTCGGATGAAATATCAGGTGACTTCTATGTGCGGAAGCCTGTCGACATTTGCACTGGCTTGCCGATTCGACAAATTGAGATAGTGGCCACGCCAAAATCCTCGACAGATACCACCCACGGCGCCGACAGCGTCTCTCAAGAGCAACGCTCTGCTGAAATTGAGCGTTTAACTTCTGAAGTTGAACGTCTCAAGCGCGAACTAGTAGCCATTCGCAATACGAAGACCTTTAGGTACACCAAACAACTTCGACGTGCCTATCGCAGTATGCGACCGACGCGATAGCCAAATCCACTTCAGAACAGGCAGACTGGTGGTGTGATCGACACCGTTCAAGTGTTCAGTGCCCTGTTGGCAGTGCTCGCGGCTGCTGGGGCACTCGTCATCTTCGTGTCTCTTGGTGCACGTTCTCGAGGTGAGCTTCTTCTTGCTGGAGTTCGTGATGTCGCCCTCTGGATCGCGTTTGCTGTTGCCGGCGCAGCAATGGTTGGAAGTCTGTACTTCAGCGAAGCGGCTGAATATGTGCCATGCAAACTTTGTTGGTACCAACGCATTGCCATGTATTCACTTGCCGTGATACTTCTTGTTGCAGCAATCAAGCGAGACCGAGGCGTGACGAAGTACGCACTGCCGTTAGCGATTATTGGTGCGGGAATCAGCACGTACCATTACCTACTTGAGTGGTTTCCGTCAATCGAAACAGATGTCTGCTCGATTGATGTGCCCTGTACGACAATCTGGTTCAGAGAATTCGGTTTTGCGACGCTCTCCTTCATGGCACTAAGCGGTTTTGTGTTGATCATCGCATTGATGGTCACTCTTCTGACTCGAAAGGAACAATGAGATGAACAAAGTGAACTACGACGGAAAGAAAGGTCTTTCAGGAAAGACGATTGGTCTTGCCGTAGCGGTGGTTGTTGTTCTTGCCGCTGTCGTCGCGATTGTGTCAAGCGGTGGCAATGACTCGGTATCAACCGACACAACCGTTTCTGGCCCAACCACAACTGGAGCGGACGGAGCAGTTGCGCCTGCAGAGTCGCAACCTGTGCAGTACGACGGCAATCTGCCGATGTTTGAGTCAGACGTCAATGACATGGCTGTCGGTCAAGATGCGCCAGCACTTCAGATGTACGGATTTAACGGTCAACGTTTCACTCTTGATCCGGGAGTTGATGGCAAGCCCATGATGTTGGTGTTTCTTGCTCACTGGTGCCCCCACTGCAATGCAGAGATTCCGGTGTTGAACGAATGGCAGAAGCAGGGGCTGGTGCCGGAAGACTTGAACGTCATCGGCATCACCACCGGCACTCGCACCGATCAGCCGAACTATCCACCGTCGAAGTGGATTCAAGACATGGAGTGGTCATGGGCCGCTCTTCCTGACAGCGAAAAGAACGAAGCCGCTTATGCGTATGGTGTCACTGGGTTTCCAACATTCGTAGTTATAGGTGGTGACGGTCTGGTGAAGTATCGCGGTTCAGGGGAGAAGTCCTTGGAAGAGGTTGATGCCGCGGTGAAGAAGGCGCTTGCGCTGACCTAGTCGAGCGCTAATTCACCACATCAAGCACAACGCCGAGGCGTAGCCTTGGCATTGTGACTACCGCGCCACGCACCATTGGCTACTTCGGCCCAGCCGGAACATTCACCGAACAAGCGTTGTTGTTGCAGGCCGACCTCGGACAGCTTGTTCGCACGCCGTACCGCACAGTTCCCGACGTGCTCGACGCGGTTGAATCGGGTGATGTTGATCTTGGATTTGTTCCAATCGAAAACAGCATCGAGGGCACTGTCAACTTCACTCAAGATGCTTTGGTGTTCGACCACGATCTATTGATTCAGCGTGAAGTGGTACTGAACATCGAGCACTGTCTCCTTGGCGCACCGGGTGCTTCGCTCTCAGACATCAAACACCTCTACTCAATTCCTGTCGCTACCGCTCAATGTCACGCCTACGTTCGGAAAGAACTATCGAATGCAGATGTTCATGCGGCGAACAGCACGGCCGAAGCAGCTCGCGAAGTTGGCGAGAAAGTGAAAAGTGGTGAGACAGGCGTGGCAGCCATTGCACCGCGAGTGGCCGCTGACTTGTATGGCTTGTCAGTTCTTGCTTCTGACATTGCTGACCATGCCGGTAACCAGACACGCTTCATCGTTGTGGGCAAAGGAGTCGTGCCTGCTGCAACGGGTCATGATCGCACCGGCATCGTGGTGTTTCAGCGTGCAGATGAGCCAGGTTCGCTCATTTCGATCTTGCAAGAGTTCGCAGCACGACGGATCAACTTGCAACAACTTCTCTCTCGACCCACAAAGGCCGGTGGTCTTGGCGATTACTGCTTCATCATGTATGCCGATGGGCATATCGAGGATGAGTTGATGGCCGATGCCCTTCGAGATCTCCACGCCAAGCAAGGTGGCGTCAAGTTCTTGGGTTCATATCCGGCTGCCGGTAAACACGCCCACACTGCTCGAGAGCATGCCGATGCCCGGTGGCAGCAGGCCGATGACTGGGTAAGCGAACTTCGCACACGCATTCGCCGATGAATTCACGCCGCCGGTAGGTTGGCGGACGGAACGGTGGCAGAGCGGACAAATGCACCCGCCTTGAAAGCGGGAGGCTCAAAAGGCCCGGGGGTTCGAATCCCTCCCGTTCCGCTTAGGCTTTGCCTACCCAGGAGAGGTGCCAGAGTGGCCGAATGGGGCGCCCTGCTAAGGCGTTGTCCGTGTTAAAGCGGACCGTGGGTTCAAATCCCACCCTCTCCGCCATTCTCCTTGTCGTTCAAGCGTTTCGGAAGGCCGCCTTGTAATTGGCCGACTACGCCAGTACACCTGTCATCTTCCATGGCTATTCGACCCGCCTTCTGGCGCACCGTTGTAACCGGATCAATTCTCGCCGTCACCGCGACTGCTTCTGTTTCGGTCGTCTCTGCGTCGCCAGCGCGCACGTGTGACAAGACCGCAAGTTCCTACACCGTGGTGCGAAACGACAGTTGGAGCCGTATCGCATCCAAAGCCGGAATCACCATGGGTGAGTTGCTGAAAATGAACAACGCCAAGACAACAACGTTTCTGTTGATTGGTGACACTGTGTGCGTACCCCGCACATCGAAGCTTGGAGTTGATGCCACAGCACTGAAACTCGCGGCACCAGCACGCATCTATACGGTCAAGCAATCACGTCAAATCATTCGTGATGTGTGGCCCGATCGCCTCGAGGAAAAGGCACTCTCGATTGTTCAACGCGAATCGCGGATGAACGCTGCGGCGTACAGCAGGTGCTGTGTAGGTCTGTTCCAGATCAAGTGGGAATCGCACAAGTCATGGCTTGCGGGTATGGGTGTTGATTCTGCGCACGACCTGCTCGACGCCGAGGTCAACGCAAAGGCTGCTCTTCAGTTGTATCGCCGGGCTGGTGGATGGGGCCCTTGGGGCGGCTGACGACGATCTCGTTGCCTTGTTATTGAGGCGAAAGAGCAGGAAACCCGTAGACTTTGGGCTTCAACCGGCGCTCGTAGCTTAATGGATAGAGCATCTGACTACGGATCAGAAGGTTGGGGGTTCAAGTCCCTCCGAGCGCGCCAGTTAGTTCTACGGAATCAGCACGATCACTGATCGGCGGTTCTTGTCCTGCTCTGCACGAGAGTCGCCGTTGTTCACCGGGTCAAGTGCACCGATTGCTGCAATCGCAAACGGGCCGTCTGAGCCACGAGCCTTCAGGGCAGCAACAGTTGCCTGAGCGCGTTGCTTCGACAAGGTCACATTCTCTGGTGTGTTGCCCATCAGGTTGCCGGTGTGTCCAGCGACCAGCACTGAACCTGCGGCCTCAATACGAGTCTTCAACTTTTTCAAGCGAGCAATGGATGACGCTTTGAAGTTTGCAGTGCCTGCATGGAAGTAGAGAGGTGCCAATACGGCTACCTCGTTACCCACCTTCAAGTCAGCGATGTCATCGCCGATGACGGTCGTCTTCAGTGTGCGCAGCACTGCACGCGTCTTCGCATTGACGACCTGTGCAATACAACGACCCTGATCGATGAACACCAGATCTTCGTCGTTTGGCAGACAAACACTTGGAGTGAGCGTCTTGATGTCCATCGTCGAAGCCTGTGCTGGGGTCAACACCGAGATTGCCGAGTTGTCGGCAACCTTCACAGGTGCAGAGGTGTACACGGTGGGGTCGGTGACAGTGACACCTGGAATTGCAGTGGCATATGAACCAGTCGATGTTGTGCCTGCAACACGTGAAGCAACAGGTGCAGCAGTTGTAGTGGTAGTTGGTGCTGCAGTTGTTTTCGTAGTAGTAGCTGCAGCTGGTGTGGTACCGGTAACTGTGACGGTGTCACCAGTGGTCAGGCCTTTGCGAATACGCCATCCGTCAGGGTAACCAGAAGTTGACGAGCCATTAATGGTGTAGATGAGGTGGTACGAACCTGTTGGCTCAAAGCTCGCCGAGCTTTGAGTCGGTGGTCCGCTCATCGATGAAGTCTCAATAGTCATTCTCGGCACGGTGACTGAGAACGAGTTTCCGGAAACTGTGGGAAGTGTTCCACCTGAATACGTTCTTGCCGCATACATGGGGGTTCCGAAGCCTCCGGGTTGGTTTGGTGCAAGTCGCTGCGTGGTCGGGGCAACAGTGATTGACACGTACGAGAGGCCAGATGCCGGAACACCAGTGAAGGTAACGACCACGCCGTTAGCTGTGTACGTGGCAGTGGCGGCTGCACCTGTCACATCATCGGAAGTCACGGTGCCGTACTTCAGCTTTGTCGGAAGCGTGAGTGCAGTCGTGTTATTCTGAGCCAGTTGACCGGTCGCGTTTCCGCCCCAGCACCAAACCGTCAGGCATGAAAATCCATCTGATACGGAATTACTCACCGCCATTCCTCGGTGGTTGTTATTGAAACCACCGAGAAGTCCGTTGGTAAAACTTGCTGCTGAGTTATCAAGCAATCGAGTAGGGCGGTTCTTGTTGACAAGAGTGTTGTCGCCAACCTGGCCGGCGTTGTTGGCGCCCCAGCACCAAATGATCTTGGAACTGTCACTGTCTTGCACGCACACGGTCTGTCCCCCCGCAACAATTGTTTGAACCCCTGTTGCTTGAAAGCCCGCATTGTTCGGAACTGCTGTAGGAATGAGAAGGTCTGCAGAGAGTCCGTTACCCATTTGGCCAACTGTGTTGTCGCCCCAACATCTGATGTCGCCAGAGTCGTGCCGTGCGCAGGTGAAGTCGAGGCCTGCAGCAATCTGCGAGTTGTAGGTACCGCCGGCGGAGGTTGCCTGCATGGATGTTGATACCGGGGTTGAACTATCGGTTCGCGAGTTGTTGCCCAGCTGACCATCGCCGTTTTCTCCCCAGCAATACACGGTGAAAGTCGACACTTGTGTTGCGCACGTGTGTTCAGCACCGGCCGCGATCGCCTGCTTGGAGCGGACTCCGGCACTGAAGACTCCAGTCGAGGAAAACACGCCAGCGACAGGTGTTGGCAGGTTGCTGTTGGAAGTTGTTGTGTCGCCGAGTTGTCCTTTGTTGTTCAAACCCCAACAAAACAGCTTGTAAACACTGCTCACGATTTTGACAGCGCATGTGTGGTTATAACCAGCGATGACGCCAATGATGCCCGAGTTGGTGAACGAACCATTGTCCGCAACCAATACCGGGACGCTGGAGTTGGTGAAATTTCCAGTACCTAACTGACCGTATTGATTGTCGCCCCAGCAGTAGAGGTACTGATCGCCGGGTGGAGTCGACCCGTAGCCCGCGAGAGCGCAGGCATGTGATTTGCCAGCTACCAGCTGGTGCGCGCTGCCAAGTTTGCTTGAGTCGTTGACTGGCATCAAGTAGTTGCGGTTCGTAGTGGTGTTGTCACCCAACTGGCCCACGGTGTTCTTTCCAGAACACATCACACTTGATGTGTAGTCCGCACTAACGACCGCGCAAAGGAAGCCATCACCGGCAGCAGGCTTCTCGACATCTGTTGGAACATTGACGGACAGCGCCGCCTCGGCTGGCAACGGGGCAAAGCCGGGGGTGTGTCCGACGGTGATGAGGCCAAAGGCAAGCGCCACAACGGCTGTGGCACGGGTGAAGGTTGAACGACGGTTCATGGGGGACTCCATATACACAGTAAGACGCAACGCATGATACTAGACAAGTTGTCTGTTCCGGAACAGCATCGGAACTGAACTGGCCCTGCGTTCGTCAGAGGAGACCAGAACATACTGTTGCTTGGGGATCCATCAAAGGGGAAGTGACGATGTCTCGCATCATGAAGTCCACTCGCGCGGCTGCCGCGCTTATTACCGCTGCATTAGTAATCGCGGCCTGTGGCGGAGGGTCTGAGTCAACCGATGACGCAATGGACCGCAACACGGCCATTTCCGCAGAATCACTGCAACGTCTCTTGCCGGTTGGGTTCTCTGTCGCGCCTGGCGAAAAGGCAGCTGTGGTGGTTAGCGGTGGTGAGTCTGAAATGTGCGCCATCGACCACGCAGGTTCACTGTGGTGTTGGGGACGGGCGTCGTCTGAGTTGGTTCAAGTTCAGGCGGCGAGTGTGTCGCCATTGCCCGTACGTATACCCATGCCAAACAATCAGTACGTTACTGCGGTGTCGTCGGGCCATGGTGATGCGACGTGTGCAATTGCCGGTGGTGAGGTGTTCTGTTGGGGTAACAACAATTCTCGAATTGTGGCTGCGAATGGCAATTACTTCGCAGCACCCACGCGAATTGCCAATGTCGGAGCCGCAATTGACATCGCAGTTGGCCAGACCAGCGCTTGTGCGGTGTTGGGAGACGGGGCAGTTCGCTGTTGGGGTGATGGACGTCGAGGAACAATGACGCAGGAGGCTTACCGTGACTACAACATTCGCGGCCCCGTCACTCTGCCGCACATCAATAACGCGGTGAAGATCACCGGTGGGTTCAACAACTTTTGTGTTCTCGATGTGATTAGCGAGTTGGTGTGTTGGGGAAGTAACCCAAATGGGCAGTTAGGTACAGGTACCGCTGAGCCACTTTTCGTTGGTCGTCGACCACTACGTGAGATCGGGTTTGTCGACGTGCAAGCAGTCGATGTGTCGATGGGGTCCGCGCACACCTGCGCCGTGTTGGTCACTGGTGCTGTGAAGTGTTTCGGAATGAACCTCTCCGGACAGATGGGGCTTGACCCGGCTCTGTCTCCGTTTTCTGCTGTGCCACGTATTGCCGATGGACTTCGCACGCGCGCAGTCTCCGTCATTGCGTCAACTGATGCCACGTGTGTCACCGACACCGAAGGCCAAGTGTGGTGTTTTGGCCGTCTGCCCGGAACACAAGTCAACTCATGGCAGGCACAGAAATTGGTTGGTATGTCGAACGTGATGGCATTCGGGTCCAACAAGAAGCAGAGCGGCTCACTATGCGCTGCGACGTGGGAGGGTCGACTGTTGTGTGCCGGGTTTGACGGAACCGGCGACCTGGGCAATGGTGCACCTGTTGGTTCTGCGTCATCAACTGCCGTGACGATTGCAGGGTTTGGAATCACGCCTGCGCAGAACGTTGCGACAACTGCTCCACGGGTCACTCTGTCTCCAACAACGGTTGCACCGCCGACAACGGTGGCGGGCAGTGTGCCGGCAACTGTGACAGTGCCGACCGTTGCGCCGACAACTGTCGCGCCGGTTGTTTCAACCACCACTCCGTCTGGCGATGCAGCGCAAGCACAAGGTTCATCGTCGAGCACCAGCGGGCTGACGCCCGGTGCAACGGCGACACCAGCAACGTCGGGTTCATCTGGTTCTGGTGCAACGACCAACGCGTCGTCAACTGGCGACACTCCATCTGCAACATTGCCGCCTGTGATTTCGCCTGCGACATTGCGTCGTGTGTTGTCCGTCAAAGTTGGCAAGAAGGTGGATGCAAAAACAATGAGGGTGTTTGCAGGCATTAGTGCGCCGAAGTCTTCGAAGGTGAAAGTAACCGTGTCGAAAGCAGGCAGCTCGTTCTGCAAGACGAGCGGCACCAGCGTGCAGGGCAAGAAGGTGGGCGTGTGCTCGGTGACCATCGGGGTGACACCGAAGGGCCAGAAAACACGCTCGCGCACGATCTTCGTGAACGTGGTGAAGTGACGCGACTTTTGTCCTGGTCACCCCTCTAGGACCCCACATATAACCCCTCATATAAGAGGTCGCCGAATGTCGGAGAACACCTTGACCCCTCCAAAATTCTTCTCCTAGACTAAATATTCGGAGTTGGGGCTTTTCCGCCGATCGCCCCTCACAGGAATGAATTGGTCGATCCGCCGTCGGACAATTTCATCGTCACGGTCTGCCGTGCGAGCGCGTCTGCTCGCACGGATTGTTGCTGTATCTCTTGTCGCGTCGTTCGTTGTGTCGACGGTGCAGTTGCCCGGAGTAGAGCGCAATGTTGCGCGCGCTGCGGGGTCATCGACCATTGACTCGTACGCCACGTTGAACGGTGGCGAGCAGTACTTCCAAGCGGCGAACAACTCGATCTTCGACTTCACAGGCAACATGACGTTTTCGGCGTGGATACGACCCGCTGCAGCGTGTTTCGTTGCAAACCGCCACTGCACGATTGGGGGCAAAGAAAGTTCCTGGCTGTTGAGTGTGTGGGCTGGTGAATACCTGTTCGCAATCATGAACACATCAGGTTCGTGGGCGTGGCGTTTCACAGGTGTTAGGGCAATTCAGAACCAGTGGCAACACGTGTCATACGTGTTCACGAAAACGTCAAACACTCTGTGGATGTCAATCAACGGACGACAAGTGTTCACTCGCACCAATGCCACTGAAATTCCAAACCCAAGTCGGGGATCAACCGCGGTATTCGAAATCGGTGCACGTACCGGGGTGGCTGGTGAACGATTTGCTGGCGACATCGACGAAGTGCGTGTGTACAACGTTGCACGGGCAACTGAGGCACAAGCACAAGCTGACATGAACACATGGGGCCCCGCTGACGCGAGTGGTCTTGTGTTGTACTACGACTTCAACGAAGGTTCTGGCTCAACCATCAACAACACCATTACTGGCGCTGCGGCTGGCACGAACCTCACAGTTGTTGGTTCGCCGACCTTTTCTGACGTGAAAAAAACAACTACTGAAGGTGTGCGAACGCTGGTGGCCTTTCCACGTTCGTATCTCACATCAGCTGGTGGGTACACGGTGCCAAATGGTGTTGGTTCGTATAACTACCTAGTGGTTGCCGGCGGCGGTGGGGGTGGATCACGACATGGTGGTGGTGCCGGTGCTGGTGGTTATTTGACGGGTAGCAACCAAGCTGCCGTGCCTGGTGACGTCATGAAAGTTTCCGTAGGTGGCGGTGGAATTGGCGGGATATCGAGTGGTTCTACCTACTCAACGTCTGGTGCGGATTCATCACTTGCTCGCAACGGAACTGAAATCGCAAAGTCGTTCGGTGGTGGTCGCGGACAGTCATGGTCCTTCTCGCCAGAAAACGGTGGGTCTGGTGGCGGCGCAAGTTGGAACGGATCCGGTTCATATGTTGGAACAGGAACAGCAGGTCAAGGAAACAACGGAGCGCTGGGTGGTGCTGGTACATGTACTGGCGGCGGTTGGTGTGGCGGCGGTGGTGGTGGTGCCGGTGCGGCCGGTGAAGCGGCTGACGTTGGTGACAACAACCGTGGCGGTAATGGTGGTGTAGGTCTCGCAAGCTCACTTCTCAACACGACGTCAGCTTCGACATTGGGTATTGGCCACGTTGTAGGGGGTTCTGTGTTCTTCGCCGGTGGCGGCGGTGGTGGTGTGTACGACGGTGTCGTAGCGGGCGTCGGAGGAAATGGTGGTGGCGGCGCCGGTGGTGGCACAGGTGCCAACGGTATGGCGTCGACTGGTGGTGGTGCGGGTGCCGGCGGATACAACAACAGCGGCAACTACTACGGCGGCGGCGGTGGATCTGGCGTGGTGTTGCTGTCCTTTGACACGTCATGCACTGTGACATCGACGTCACTTGCCGGCGGTGGCACTCGCGTCGCGTTCACAAATACATCGAGCACAACCGCGTGCACGTACACATGGCGTGCACCATCCGGAGTATCGCTTGTTGATGCATTGGTCGTTGGCGGTGGCGGCGGCGGTGGCGGTGCAGTGACGCACGCAACGTATGCCGGCGGCGGCGGTGGCGGCGCCGGCGGACAAGTGAAGCGTTTGCGTTCGCAGTCAGTGACAGCCAACAGCGACTACGTGATCATCATCGGCGTTGGTGGTTCGGGTGGAACGGGGTCGAGCAGTGCAAGCGGAACGACCGGATCCGCTGGTGGTTCAACGACTGCATTCTCGACAACATCGAGCGGTGGTAACGGCGGCGGTGGGAGCACATACAACGGAACTCAAACGACAAGTGCCGGTGACGGTGGGTCGACTCTGACGAGTGCAGGTGCAACTCAAGCAGGCGGATCAAATGACTGGGAAGGTGCTGGTGGCGGTGCTGGTGCAGGTAGCCCAGGTGTGAATGGTCGCGACGGTGTTGGAACTTCCAACTATGGATTCGGAGAAGAGGGTGGGAACGGGCAATTAGTGCAGTGGTTTCCCGGTGCGTGTGCCTCAATGTTTGGCGGTGGTGGCGGCGGTGGCGGTGCCGGTGCAAGCGGAAGTGGCGGTGGTGGCGCACCAGGCGGTGGTGGTAACTCCGCAACGAACAGTTCTGTGGCTGCTGCCGGAACTGATGGTTGCGGCGGTGGCGGCGGTGGCGGATATGCAAACGCCAGTTATCACAACGGTGCTCGCGGTGGTAACGGTGTCGTCGCCATTCGTTACAACTACTCGTGGGGTGCACGTACGTTTGCAACCGGAACAGTGACAGTCGCACCAAAGACGTCGTCGAACATGGGCCTCGGCACGAGCCAAGTTCAGTACTACACGAACGGTGAAGTTGTGTCGGTGCAGTTGGCATCAACAAACGGAGTCATCGGGGCAACAGCTTCTGGCTCGGCATCGGTAAGTGGCAATAACTCGACGAGTGTCACCATCACTGGTTCGCAGACAGATGTGAACAACACGTTGAATGCGGCAACTCTCACAACAGACAACCAAGGGCCGGGTCAAGTGACCATGCGCATCACTGCAGCTGCGCAAGATCAAACAATCAATGGTCTGACGTTCAAGCATTCCAACGGCCACTTTTACGCGTATCGCGACTTCGGCAGTGCTTCGCAAAAGACAATCGGCCAAGCAGCAGAAGATGCGTTGAGTTACACCATGGGTGGTCGCTACTCGTACCTGGCAACGGTTACCAACTCAACGGAAAACTCCTTCCTCACAGGAACAGTGCGCACAGTGGCTGACAGTGCGTGGATTGGTCTCACCGACGATGTCGTCGAAAATACTTTTGCTTGGGAAGCCCCCGATGTCGTCGCAGACGCAACTGTTGGTGGCAGTTCAACGGGGGGCATGTACGGCAATTGGCCTGCGAGTGGTGAACCAAATAACCACTCAGGTCTTGAGGACTACGTGCATTACATCGCAGGTGGCACCTGGAATGACAACGGAGCAAGAGCAACGCTGCGGTATGCCTTCTACGAAGTAGAGCCGCTGAAGACCAAAGTGATCTTTGACATCAACTACTCATTGTCCGGTCAAACTGCAACTGTTGGCAAGGCATCTCGCATTGAAACGCCAGGTGGTGCCAACCCGATTCCGTACTCGCATTTCAATCAGAGCGAAACGGTGACGGCGACTGTGTCGGTGCCAGCAGGAAGCACCTTTACATTAACGACAACGGGCACCACGGTGACAGCAGGTGCGAGCGGCTCAACGACTGTGACGTTCGAAGGTGCTCGCGACAACGTCAATGCGGTTTTGGCAACATTGACGCTCACGCCTGGAAGTGCGGGGACCACGACCATCACAGTGAGATATCGCGCCAAACAAGTGTCTGTCGGAAGCTACAAATACAACTCAGCAACTGACACCTATTACTTATTGGGTAGCAGCACTTCGTTCTCATCAGCGGTCACTACGGCAGCACAGCAAACGTTTGGTGGTGTACAGGGCTATGTCGCCACAGTGCTAAGTAATGCCGAACGCACGTTCATCACTTCAAATGTGACGGCAGGTCAGTACTGGGCAAATGGTCGCGATGAGGCGGCGGGAGGTGACGCAACGACTGAGAGTCAGTGGGTCATGGATGGCGGCGATGCCTACAAGATGTTTTCGTCCGAAGCCAATGCGATCGATGGTTCATATGTCAACTGGACTGGTAGCGAGCCATCAAACGGCAGCGAAGGGTGTTTGACCGCAAACTTCAGCACCAACTTCTGGAATGACGGTGGTTGTACTGGCTCACTAGCACCCGTCTTTGAGTTCAAGCCATATACGTTGACGTATTCAATTCCGGTCACTGTTACTGCACTTGGTGCGTGTGTCACAACGACTACTACGTCTGGCAAGTACACCCTGGAACAAGTAACAGCGACTGGTCACTGCAACTGGACTGTTCCAAGTGGCGTCACCGCAGTCGACACCCTCATTCAAGGTGCAGGCGGTGGTGGAGGCGCTGACGGCGGCAGTGGAGGTAACGGTGGAACTTCCGCCATCGTTCAAGGTCGCGCGGTCACAGCAGGCGGAACAGTGAATGTGTACGTAGGTGAAGGTGGCATGCCTGCAGGTTGGGGTCAAAATGCTGCGCTAGCTGGTGAAGATTCGTTCGTCACGGTGAGCGGTACCACTCTCACTGCAGCGGGTGGCCCGGGTGGGCTTCTGAGCCCTGGTTCTGGTCCAGCAACAGCGTCTGCAGCTGGCATTGGTTTCTCTGGCGGACTTGGTGGTACTGGTGCGTCGAGTAACGGATCAACAGGAGCTGCAGGTAAGACCGGAACAGAACTGTGGTGGAGTGGAAGCAGCGTGGAATACGGCGGCGGTGGTGGTGGTGGTTCGTTCAACAATGGCACATTCAATCTCAACCCAGCCGCCGGAGCATCTGGCGGTGGTAACGGATGTGACGCAGACACCGCAACAAACACCGCAGGTTTTGCAGGTGCGGCGAATCGCGGTGGCGGTGGCGGTGCTGGTTGCGCTGGTGATGGCGGCCGCTTCAACGGAGGCATAGGAGGTAGCGGAACGGTGATCTTCCGTTACGCGACCGACCCTCTCGACGCATTCCCGGCTTCCATTGGGTCACTGCGCGCGTACATGACCGCGGATTCATTTCAGTATCTCGACTCAAGCCGTCGTAGTTGGATTGACACGTCCGGTAACTCGCGCCACGCAACAACCTTCAAGGGTTCGCCGACGGTCACAACCGTGACAGGGAATGGAGCACTTGAGACAGTGCGAACGGTGAGTGGCACAACGGCTGCCGGTGTGCAATTTCCTTCGCAGTTCTTAACTGCAAGTGCGAACACTGTTGATGACTACACCTTGGTGAACGTTGCTCGATATTCAGGCGCAACAAGGGGGCGTATTTTTGAAGCAACGAATTGGAACTGGCTGTCGGGCTTCTGGTCAGGAAACGCAGGGGTGGCATATCACAACAATTGGTTAGGGACGACACCGACCAGTGGTGGAGCAAGCCACCAGAACTGGTTGTTGAGTGTTGACCAGCACCTCTTGTACCGACATAACGGCGGAGAATCAAATGTCACCGGGAGCAGCCTGACACGAGCAGATGATCTGTCAATCAACTACGGCTATTCAACTGGTGTCAACAACAACGGGGAATTGAGTGACTGGAACGTTGCTGAAGTCATTGTGTTCTCGAAGAAGTTAAGTGCAGCAGAGATTCGTCAAGTTGAGTCGTACCTCGTGCGCAAGTATGGACTGACCGGCGTGAACAAGGCAGGAACTGCCAGCTTGCCGCTTACACCGAAGTCATTGGCGACCAACAGAACTGGAATCACTGCTAGTGATCGACTGAATGTCTCCTGGTCGGCCCCGAATGACACCACGGGAATCACCGACTACAAGTTGGAGTACAAGAAGTCTGCGGACTCCTCGTGGACAACCTGGAGCGAAGCCGCCAGCGCCGCCGATCTCAGTGACACCGTGACAGGGCTCGACGCTGACACGCAGTACGACTTCCGAGTCTCAGCTGTCGATTCTGGCGCAAGCAACAGACCAACTACATCTGTCGTGACGGGTACCACCAAGAAGTCCTCGACAATTACGGTGACAGCACCAGTGAGCCCACGCAAGGGATACGCAGCTACCATCTCTGCTGCTGTCACTGCGACGGCAACGGGCACCGTGACATTCCTCGCTAATGGGTCGAGCATCACCGGTTGTGTGAATGTCACTGTGTCAAGTAACGCTGCATCGTGTTCGTGGACGCCGACAGCAATTGGTTCAGCGTCCTTTACAGCCACGTACAACGGCGACAGCACGTTCGCATCTGCGACTACTGCATCTGCAGAAACAGCGTCAGTGACGTTTGGCGATTGCACACCAACGACATCTGTTGTCGGCCGATTCACCGTGAGTCGATTCACTAACTCAACTGAAACGTGTGATTACGCGGCGTTACCGACTGGTGTTGAAAGTGTCGACATTCTTGTTGTTGGCGGTGGCGGTGGCGGTGGCGAAAACGTCGGCTCTGGCGGTGGTGGTGGCGGCGGCTACGACGCTCGAAACGTGACTGCAAGTAGTGCTGACAGTTTCCGTGTCACGGTTGGTGCGGGAGGCCGTGCAGGTCTAGCAACCGGACTTGCCGCCACAGCTGCATCCGCAGATCGCGATGGTGGCCAAGGTGCAGATTCAACAATCACTTGGGGTTCAACAACGCTGACTGGATCCGGTGGCGGGGCAGGCCAGACCGCGTGGACAGACAACATCTGTGCCGGAAGTTTGTGGAACACAACTCGCCCCGCAGGTGGAATTGGCACGGGAACCGGTGGTACTTCGGGAACTGGTGGACGAGGCGGCATCGGTGATCGCGATGGCTCGGGGTCAACGTATGCGGCAGAAGCCGGTGAAGCTGGCTTCACAAGTGACATCACCGGAACAACGACCTACTACGGCGGTGGTGGTGGCGGCGGTGGCTATTCATCAAATGGCGGAGCTGGCGGAGCTGGCGGTGGAGCGTCTGGCGGAAGTGGAGCAGATGGCACTGTCGGAGGAACGGGCACCGCGAGTCTCGGTGGCGGCGGTGGCGGTGGCACTGCCGCTTGTACCGCTGGTGGTGCAGGTGGTTCGGGAATCGTCATCATGCGGTATGCGAATGTGCCGACAATTTCAGCTCAGCCGACGTCGCAAACAGTTTCTGCAGGAACATCAACAACGTTCTCAGTGACGGCAGCTGCCACTGGCGCAACTCTCACATACCAGTGGCAAAAAGGTGGTGTCAATATCACTGGTGCAACGTCGGCTTCGTATGTGATTTCATCACCTGTGGTTGCAGATGCCGGCAATTACCGAGTGATTGTGCGTAACACAGGGGCAAATGGTGCAGTGTCAAGTGTGACATCAACGGCTGCGACGTTCGCAGTGAATGTCGCAAGCCAGACCATCACTTTCAACTCATTGTTAGCAAAGACATACGGAGACGCCAACTTCACAGTGAGTGCCACGGCGTCATCTGGATTGCCCGTCACATTCACGTCAAATGACACGACGGTGTGCACGGTGAGCGGTTCGACGGTCACCATCGTTGCTGCTGGCACGTGTTCGATTACTGCAAGCCAAGAGGGAAATGACAGCTACACCGCTGCTACGGCCGTGACTCGCACATTCACAGTGAACAAGAAGACGCTCACATTGTCTGGTCTTGTAGCAGCAAACAAGACCTATGACCGAACGACGACAGCGACGGTGAGTTTCAACTCATATTCGTTTGGCTTGTCAGTAGTGGGTTCCGATGTCGTCACGCTGAACTCAGGTAGCTACCTGGCAACCTTTGGTGCTGTCAGCGTTGCAACAGGTACGACAGTCACAATCACTGGCTTGACACTCGGGGGAGCGCAGGCGGCCAATTACCAGTTGCCATCTCCGATTACCACCACGGCAGACATCACCGTGAAAGAGTTGACGGTCACCGGTATTACAGCCAATGCGAAGACATACAACGGGAATACAACCGCGTCGTTGAATGTAGGTAGTGCAACTCTCGTTGGTGCCGTGTCGGGTGATCTTCTGACACTCGCCACCGGCTCGGCCACAGGAGTCTTCAGCGACAAAAACGTCGGTACAGGAAAGACAGTGCAGGTGAGTGGCCTTACATTCTCTGGCACGGGGTCTGCGAACTACACACTCACCCAGCCAACAGCATTGGCGAACATCACAGCCAAGGACCTTGCTGTTACCGGTATCACTGCAGCAAACAAGACGTACGACGACACTGATGGGGCGACACTCGTCATCGGCACTATCACCACCGACAAGGTGGGTAGTGACGCAGTGACGGTGAACACGGGATCTGCTTCGGGCACATTTGCTAGCAAGAACGTCGCCACCGGGATCACGGTGCAAGTAAGTGGGTTGACGATTTCAGGTGGTGACGCAACGAACTACAACCTGCTGCAACCAACAACTCAGGCAAATATCTCACAGCGCGCTGTCACTGTCACTGGTATCACGGCGAACACGAAAGAGTACGACCGCACCACCACGGCAACGTTGAGTTATGGCTCAGCTGTCATCAACAATGTCGCTGGTAATGACGTGCTCACTCTCAGCACCGGATCTGTGACTGCAACGTTTAACGACAAGACTGTCGCTACTGGTAAACCAGTGACAGTTACGGGCCTTGCAGTGAGTGGTGCCGAGTCGGCGAACTATTCGGTTACTCAACCCACCAACATCACTGGTGTCGTTACCGCAAAGGAATTGACGGTGAGCGGCTTGACCGCAACGAGCAAGGTCTATAACGGCAACACCACGGCGGCATTCACGGGTACCGCAGGCCTCGTCGGGAAAATCACCGGCGACAACGTGACTGTTGATTCGTCATCGGCTAGCGCAACGTTCGACACAAAGAACGTCGGAACTTCAAAGGTCGTGTCAGTTGTCGGAGTCACCATCGGCGGTGGTGACTCTGGCAACTACACACTCACCCAACCCACGCTGTCAGCAGACATCACACGAAAGACGTTGACGGTTACCGGCCTCACCGGAACGGACAAGGTGTACGACCGTGACACAACTGCCTCGTTCACAGGTACAGCTGGTCTGTCTGGAGTGGTGGGTTCAGAGAATGTAACTGTCAGTGCTTCTGGCGCCACAGCAACGTTTGCCACAAAGACAGTCGAGAACAACAAGGTCGTGTCGGTTACCGGAGTCACTATCGGCGGAAGTGACTCCGGTAACTACACACTCACGCAGCCATCATTAACGGCGAACATCACCCGTGCGCCACTTTCCATCACAGGAGTGACGGCGAACAACAAGACGTACAACGGAAACACGACAGCGGCCCTATCAGATGGCAGCGCAGCGCTCTCTGGTGTCATTGGTCAGGATGCTGTGACACTCGAGAAGTCAAGCGCATCGGCCACGTTCGCAGATGCAAATGTGGCTGATGGCAAGGCTGTAACTGTGTCTGGATATGCAATTTCTGGAAATGATTCAGGCAACTACTCGCTGTCGCAACCAACAGGACTGACAGCAAACATCACTGCAGCAGGAGCTGGGCTCAGTTGGTCGAACCCTTCGGCGATCACGTACGGAGCGTTGTTGTCGTCAACACAATTGAACGCAACGGCCTCGGTATCTGGAACTTTCACCTACACGCCGGCACTGAGCACGTTGCTAGCCGCAGGGTCGCACACCCTCTCAGTCACTTTCACCCCAGATTCAGCCAACTACGCGGCTGCAACCACCACGGTCACTCTGACAGTGAACAAGAAAACCTTGACCGTCACTGCGTCATCGCCAACCGTGAATTACGGCGATGGGCGACCAACAGTCACAGCGTCGTATAGCGGGTTCATCACTGGTGAGAGTGCGTCGAACCTGACAACTGCGCCAACGTGTTCAACGACATACACGTCAACGACACCTGTGTCATCAAGTGGAGTTGCAACTACATGTTCTGCAGCTGCTGCAGCGAACTACTCGTTCAACTATGTCAATGGTGCCGTCACAATCAACAAGAAGAGTGTGACAGTGACGGCATCGTCACCCTCACGTGCCTATGGCGATGCTCGTGGCTCAATTACCGCGTCTTACTCCAACGATTTTGTAGATGGCGATACGTCTGCCGTGGTGTCGGGCATGACCTGCTCGACCACGTACGGTTCCACCTCTGCTGCCGGCACTACTCATGCCACGTACTGCAACAGTGGCACAGCAGACAACTACCAATTCACATATGTTGATGGGTCGATCACTGTGGCAAAAATGACGGTTGCTGTGACTGCGTCCTCACACACAGTCACGTATGGAGATGCAGTTCCGACGGTGACCGCGTCATACGGATCATTTGCCAATGGCGACACGTCATCTGTTGTATCGAACATGGCTTGCACAACCGCTTATGGGGCGACCACCCCCGTGTCTTCAAGTGGTATAGCAACGTCATGTTCTGGTGGCACTGCGAGTAACTACCAGTTCACGTACTCAGGTGGCGCTATCACCATCAACAAGAAAGCTCTGACAACAACTGCGTCTTCGCACACAGTTACATACGGTGACACTGCACCGACCCCCACGCCTAGTTACAGCGGTTTTGTGAATAGTCAGTCAGCTACGGCTATCACCACTGCACCAACGTGCACCACTAGTTATGTCGCCACCACCCCGGTGTCGTCAAGTGGCATCGCTACCTCATGTTCAGGGGGAGTGGCTGCGAACTATTCGTTCTCGTTTGTCAACGGATCTATCACGATCAATCGCAAGGGCATTGTGGTGACTGCATCATCACCAACCGTGGCGTATGGTGCAGCATCTCCCGCAGTCACGCCGTTCTATTCGAGTGACTTCGTCAATGGTGAGACATCGTCAGTGGTGTCAGGTACCAATTGCACAACTACATACACCGTCACATCGAATGTAGGTTCTGCGCCGTTGACGTCGTGCTCGGGCTCGACCGCTGCGAACTATTCGTTCACATACACCGCTGGTTCGGTGACCATCGGAAAGCGAACCATCACGGTGACGGCGTCTTCTCCGTCCGTTGCGTACGGTACCGCAGCGAACTCGGTGTCCGTGACGCCACAGTTCTCCGGGCTGATGAACAGCGAGACCTCATCTGTCATTGACGTTGCCCCAACGTGCACCACGACCTACACCGCAACGTCAGCCGTTGGATCAGCACCGTCGACAAGTTGTTCCGGTGGTTCTGACAACAACTACTCATTCGTATTCAACGTCGGTGCAGTTCAAGTTGGTGCTGCCACGGTCACTATCACTGCCGACAACAAGACTGTGACGTACGGAACTGCACTGGGTCAATCGGTTTCTGCGAACGGGCTGGCGAACAGTGACTCCATTGATTCAGCTGTGTATACGTACGAAGGAACGGGGTCGACGAACTACTCAGCTTCAACAACTCGCCCGGTGGCAGCTGGTAGTTACTCAATTACTCCGTCGTCAGTCGTGTTGGCTACAGGTTCTGCTTCGAACTACAGCTTCCAATATGTCGCGGGAACAGCCACCATCAACAAGAAGGGTGTTGTTGTAACGGCCTCGTCTCCGACTGTCACTTACGGTGACGCGGTACCTTCCGTATCAGCGTCATATTCGAATGAGTTTCAGTACGGCGATACTTCGGCTGTCGTCAGCGGAACGACGTGTGCCACCACGTACACCGTGACGTCGAACGCTTTGTCCGCACCAGGCACATCATGTTCTGGTGCAATCGCATCCAATTACTCATTCACGTATGTAGCCGGATCTGTCAACATCTCGAAGAAGGCCATCACTGTCACAGCATCAGACCACACGGTGACCTATGGCGATGCCGTACCGACGGTCACTCCGGCATATTCCGGGTTTGTGAACGGTCAGAATGCGACGTCGTTCACGTCGGCACCGACGTGCAGCACCACGTACTCGGTCACAACTGGTGCAGGAACAGTTGCAACCACTTGTACTGGTGGAGCTGCAACCAACTATTCGTTCGTGTTCACTCCAGGGTTGATCACGGTGGGGAAGAAGACACTCGCAGTGAGCGCTCCGTCGCCAACCGTCACATATGGCGATGCCACGCCAATACTGAATGCAAGCATTACTGGGTTCGTGAACGCTGAGACCACGAGTGTGCTCACCACGCTTCCGTCCTGCAGCAGCACGTACACAACGACATCCAATGCCGGCACGACACCTGCCGTTACCTGTTCTGGTGGCATCGACGACAACTACGCCTTCTCATACACCGCTGGTGCATTCACGATTATTCGAGCTCAACAGTCGACGGTCACGGTGAGCGCGACGGACTCGAGTCTGACTTGGCAACCAGGTCCTTCGTATGCAACGACAACTTTGGTGGGTGCCGGTGGGGATGGTGACGGAGTGTTCACGTATGCGGTCACCTCGACCAGTTCGGTATGTTCGATTGCCAACTCCACTCTCACCGCACTCACGGCTGGCGTATGCAAGCTCACTGCGACTAAGGCATTGAGCACCAACTTTGAAGCTAAGACCTCAAGCGAGTTCAGTTACACAATCGCAAAGGCTGGTCAAACAATCACGTTCGCCGCACTTTCGGGTAGAACCTATGGAGATTCGTCATTCTCTATTAGCGCGTCATCGTCATCTGGGCTCACCATATTGTTTGCCGGCACCTCTGGTGTGTGTTCTGTTGGTGCATCGACTCTGAGTGGTGGAACCACAACTGCAAACGTGTCGACTGTGTCTGCTGGGTCCTGCACCATTACATCTAGCCAGGCCGGAAACATCAATTACAACTCAGCAACTGCTGAGGTTGGTTCAGCATTGTCGCGCTCGTTCACCATTGCTCAGAAGAATCTCACAATCACTGGCGCTACCGCGTCGAACAAGGTGTACGACGGCTCTGACACGGCAACAGGAAATCTCTCGACCGCTTCCCTTGTCGGTGTGTCATTCTCTGACGACGTATCGATTAAGCAGACAGGTTTTACGGCCACCTTCAGTGATGCAAATGCTGCTGATGGCAAGACAGTGACATTTGCGTCTGTGACACTCGACGGAACAAAAGCAGCTAATTACTCCGTCAATCAGCCAACTGCAGTCGCGAACATCACGAAGGCTTCTGCAGGTCTGGCTTGGGCAACACCAAGCGCCATTACCTACGGTGCGACTCTGTCGAGCACACAGTTGAACGCATCGGCTTCAGTTGCAGGTTCGTACGTATACACACCCACATCAGGAACATTGCTCAATGCAGGATCACGCACGTTGTCTGTGACTTTCACGCCGACATCGTCCAACTATGCGGTTGACACACGAACTGTGAGTCTGCAGGTCAATCAGAAACCGGTAACGGTGACTGCTGAAAATCGTGGCTTTGTGTATGGCGGATCATTCACGCCAGGCTTCACCTACAGTTCTCTCGTCGGGTCGGATACCCCGTCAGCTGTCACCTATACCTACGCAGGTACAGGCGGTACTGCATACAGCTCAAGTACGACAGCTCCGACCACTCGTGGAACGTATTTGATTTCACCTTCGGTAGTGGTGTTGTCAGTTGGAGACACAGCGAATTACGACTTCACCTATGTAGACGGGTCGTTGTCCATCACCCAGGCCACTCAGCCTGCATTGGTGGTGACTGCAGCAAGCCAGTCCTTGACGTACAGCCCGAACCCGTCTCCGGCAACTACAGCGTTGTCGATGCTCGCCGGCTCGACAGGTGGCGGAACCGGACTTGTCACCTACGCAGTGGCATCTGGCAACACCGTGTGCACTGTCCTTGGGTCAACTCTCACCGCATTAATGGCTGGAACGTGCACTGTCACTGTCACTCGAGCAGCTGATGTGAACTTCGAGGCGAAGACAAGTGACCCCATCACAATCACAATCTCGAAGGCGGCGCAGACCCTCAGCTTCGCTGCGATCTCAGACAAGGTGTACGGCGATGCACAGTTCAGTGTGACGCCAACTGCAACATCTGGCCTCAGCGTTGGCATCACCTCATCTGACACCAGCGTTTGTGATGTGCCGAGCGCACTCACCATCCGCATTCTCAATGTGGGAACGTGCACAGTCGTCGCCCAGCAAAGTGGAAATATCAATTACGAGGCGGCAACAGCAGCCGGTGGATCAAGCCTGACGCGTTCTTTCTCCGTGTCTCAGAAGGTGCTCACAGTGTCGGGAGTCAGCACAGTGAGCCGCGTGTATGACGCGTCGCTCAGTGCCACACCACAACTTCAATTCAGCGGGGCGAGCGTGAACGGAATCATCGGCAGCGATTCGGTGACACTTGATTCGACAGCAGCAACAGGTACGTATACCTCCAAGAATGTTGGCGTGAACAAGCCAATCACAGTTGCTGGCCTCGCACTTGCTGGTACACACGCCGCTCGTTACACGGTGCAAGCACCCTCCGGAG
>VGCD01000022.1 GCA_016870215.1 Actinomycetota bacterium | reverse complement strand
TGTCTGCAGGTGCTGCACCGAAGTTGTCGTTCCACGTTCCGGCTGCGGCCCACACCTCGTCGAATTGCAACAAGTCCGGATCAACGAATACACGCAGTTGAGTGCTGTGACCAAAGGGAGGCACGCCAAACTCGGTCCATGCTTGCCAGCTGATGCGACCTTCGGTGCGACCGTTGGCGAGAGCTCGCTTGTGGCTGTCGGACATTGCTGTCGCGCGGGCCCGTTTCTTGGCTGCGGAGGTCTTCTTGGAGGTTGCGGGACGGCGTCTATCTGCGGGCACCTATCGGAAGTAGCAATTCGAAACGGTTGATTTTCCATTCAGTTGTAAGACGAAACCTATTCGCAATGCTGAAAAGGGGCTGCAGGTAGGGTCACATCGATGGTCTCGAACGCCTACCCCCACACACCAGCCGGTCTACCCCCGCTCGACCCGGCCCGCGCGGCATTGCGCGACCATGTGTTTGCCCACTCGCTCAAGACCGGCGACTTCACGTTGAAGTCGGGCCGCAAGAGCAGCTGGTTCCTCGACACCAAGCAGACGGCTTGCCGACCCGACGGCATTGTGTTGGTTGCCGATGTCGCGCTGTCGCTCATACCTGCTTCGGGCAATGCCATCGGTGGACTCACCATGGGTGCTGACCCTGTCGCGTTCGGAATTGCCGCGGTGGCGGCCACTCGGGGGCATGCCCTTCGAAGCTTCAGTGTTCGCAAAGAAGCGAAAGATCACGGTGTGAAAGGTCGCATTGCGGGCGCGCTGCAACATGGCGACAACGTGGTCATCACTGAAGACACAGTGACGCGCGGTACCTCCATCTTTGAAGCAGTTGATGCTGTGCGTGAATTCGGCGCGAACGTGGTGCTCATCACCGTCATCGTTGATCGCGGAGGCACCTGTGCAGACATGGCGAAAGAAGCCGGAATCACCTATGCACCTATGCTGACTGCACCAGACCTCGGATTTGAATTCGGATCCTGAGTCATCCCCCGACAAGTGAGTTACCACATGAATATTCGTCTGATTCTCGTTGTGCCTGCAGTGATTGCACTCGGCGCTTGCTCAAGTTCCCCCGATGCAAAAACTGTCGACACCATCGCCGCTGCCACTTCTGTCTCGACAGCCGACGCCACCTCTGATTCAACGGTGACGGTTCCGGAAAACGTCACAATTTCAGTGACGGTCGGCGTTGACTCTGCAGCAGATCGAGTTGAGCAAGTTGCTCTTGGCTCGCAAGTCACACTGACGCTCACCAACCCGAACGAGGATGACGAATTCCACCTACACGGTTATGACCTGTCACCAGGTGAAACACCCAAGGGAGAAACTGCAACCATCACTTTCACGGCTGACAAAGCCGGCGAATTCGAAGTTGAGAGCCATCACACTGAAGACGTTCTTGTCGTCATCAATGTGTCGTGAAGTGACAGCACTATGACCCTTGCAGAACTATTCACACTGTCACCACACGGTGACGACGTGTATGTAGGGCAAGGGCATGTGTATCCGTGGGGCGGCTTGTACGGAGGGCATATCGTTGCGCAAGCATTGCGCGCGAGCAGCCTCACCATCGATGAAGGTTTCGTGCCTCACTCCTTGCGTGCGTATTTCATTCGTCGCGGTGATTTCAATGAACCGGTTCGATATGAAGTTGATTGCATTCGCAATGGCCGATCGTTTTGCACTCGTCGTGTTGTCGCGCGTCAGGCCATTGGAGCCATTCTCAATCTTGAAGCTTCATTCCAAGTCGAAGAAGAGTCTGCTGATGCGTCACCAGTGGTGATGGCGTCAAACCTTCCACGACCTGATGAACTCGCCGATGACTCTTGGAGCCCTTATTTCGATCGGCGCATGGTGCCGTACGACATCATGGCTGCAGCACAACGTGACGGTCGTGGAACATCGGCAGGTTGGTTTCGTCTCAAGCAAAACTTTCACAATGACGAGTTGATGAATCGCTGTGCGCTTGCGTACATCTCCGATGACTTGCCGACCGATGCAGTCGTTCAAGCTGTTCCAGAGTTGAAAGCAGTGTCTGGTCAAGAAATGTTGTTCTCAGCAAGCCTCGATCACACCGTGTGGTTCCATCGCCCAGTGCAAGCCGACCAATGGCACTTGTATGAGATGAGCTGTTACACGTACATCGGCGGTCGTGGCATTTCATTCGGTTACGTGTTCGCAGAAGACGGAACTCACGTCGCAACAGTGGCACAAGAAGTTTTGGTGCGACTCAAAGAAGCGAACTGATCACCAAATGGTGGTCGAGACCGGCGTCGATCCGGTGACCCCACGCTTTTCAGGCGTGTGCTCTGCCAACTGAGCTACTCGACCGTGTTGTTGATGACGTGCGCACTGTCGTGCGACACGCCAGCATGGCGGTCCCGACGGGACTCGAACCCGCGACCTCCGGCTTGACAGGCCGGCGTGAACTCCAACTTCACCACGGGACCACATGTGTTTGACCACATCTGGTCTTGCACCCCCAACGGGATTCGAACCCGTGCCGCCACCTTGAAAGGGTGGTGTCCTAGGCCGCTAGACGATGGGGGCAAGGACGACTCCGGTTGAGAGCGAAAGTGACGCTATCAGCACACAGAAGAGATTCCCCCTACGACTTTCCCTCAGGATCGAGTCCTTCGTGGAGGCCGGCAACGACCCATTCGAGCAGCCAACCGATGTATTCATAGAGGTGGCGCTGACCGGCTAGCGGATCATCGTCATCAATGTCGCCATCGTCCTCCCCGACATCGAGCATGGTTCCGAGAACCAGGCGCAGACCATTCAATGTGGTCATTAGTTGAAGCACATCAGCCTCAGAGATGATGTCATCAGGTGATGCCAACATGATACGACGGCTCACGTTGAGGGATGCCTGTTTCGATGCGACGAGATCATCGTGCATCAGTCGCTGGAACTCGCCATCGTTCTCGTGATCGTCGTGGTAGGCGACAGGGAAGAGTCGTCGCAAACTTTCGTCACGCGTGTTGCCATTGAGTAGGTCTTCGAACTCGGTGAAGAACTTGACGAACGCACTTCTCTCGTCATCGTTCAAATTGATGGTGAATGTGCCATCGTCACGTCGTGTGACTGGACCCGGTGGTCGACGTCTCACCATGATGCGACCATAGTCACTTGTCTTCGTTCACTTGTCTTGCTGCATTGTGGCCCAGAGACCATGCTCATGCAGCCGATAGACGTCGATCTCTGCGCGCTCGCGAGTGCCGGTCGACACGACAGCGCGACCTTTCTCGTGCACATCGAGCATCAGTTGTGTTGCTTTCTCGAGTGAATAGCCAAACAACTTCTGGAACACGAATGTGACGTACGACATGAGATTGATGGGGTCGTTCCATACGAGCACAATCCAGGGTGAATCAAGGTCGACGGTCGTGTCGACGTTCTCCTCTTGTATGACTGACGGTTCTGCAACCGAGGGCTGGCTCGCGATGACGGGGGTTGTCACATGAATAGTCTGCCTGCGATTGGTCGCATCGCAGTTGCGCTCGTACCATAGGTTCCGATGTCCCTCAATGTGCGCCCTGTCGTGCCTTCGCGTATTGGCGGAGCACATTCGTCGTCACGCGCACCTCGCTCGGTCGTCGGCGGTTACATCGCACTCACCAAGCCGCGCATCATTGAGTTACTTCTCATCACCACTGTTCCAACAATGGTCTTGGCCGAGGGTTCATGGCCGTCGTGGGGTCTCATTGTCGTGACATTGATTGGTGGTTCCCTCGCCGCGGGTGGAGCGAACGCCATCAACATGTACATCGACCGTGACATCGATGCGCTGATGGAGCGCACCAAGAATCGGCCACTCGTCACCGGTTTGATCGCGCCACGCAACGCGCTTGTCTTTGCGCTGTCTCTCGAGGTGGCGGCCTTCGCTCTGCTGTGGGTTGGCGCCAACTTGTTATCCGCTGTGCTCGCGGTGTCGGCCACCGCTTTCTATGTATTCGTGTACTCGTTGTGGCTGAAACGCACGAGCAAGCAGAACATTGTCATCGGCGGCGCTGCTGGTGCCGTGCCGGTGCTCGTTGGGTGGGCCGCGGTCACCAATTCGCTCAGCTGGTCGGCGGCTCTCCTCTTTCTCCTCATCTTCCTCTGGACCCCGCCGCACTTTTGGGCCCTCGCCATCCGCCACGCCGACGACTATCGCGCAGCTGGGGTACCGATGTTGCCGTCAGTGGTGTCCACTGAGGATGTGGTGAGGTCGATGATCCGCTACTGCGTCGCCATTTTGGTCACCTCGTTGGCACTTGTACCGGTCGCCGGCCTTGGTTGGATCTATGGCATCACGGCTGCGCTGCTCGGCCTCGGGTTTCTCGTCGGCACAATTGCACTTGGTCGTCGTCCAACGGCCGGTGCATCGATGCGATTGTTCTCGTTCTCCATCACATATGTGTCTTTGGTGTTCGTCGCGCTGACCATCGACGTGCTCGTCGCCTAGCGACGACTGTCACCTCCTCGTTCGTTAGTGCTCGCAGGGGAGTTCGGGCCCACCTAGCCCATGTGGATAGTGTGAAACACGGAAATAACCGCGTTGTGTGCCCCTGCCTTGACCCCCAAGGCGAGAGGTACGGGAGACCTACCACGACATGACCACCATCGAGACGCACGCGCAGGCATCGGCCTCACGTGATGCGGTGCCCCAGTTGCTCGTCGGCATCGCCGACTGGGTGAGCTCATCAGATCACAAGAAAATCGGCCGACTCTTTATTGCGCTGTCGTGGTTGCTCGCATTGGCAACCGCAGTGATTGCTGCACTCATCGGACTTGAGCGCATTACTCCATCATCAGCACTCATCAACTCAAATGCTGCTCCGCAGTTACTGGCAGTTTTCCGTTTCGGTCTCGTTTATGCAGTACTCGCACCAACCTTCGTCGGCATTGCGGTCGCAGTTGCACCGCTCCAGGTCGGAGCACGTTCCATCTCATTCCCACGACTCGCGCAGTTGGGCCTTTGGTTGTGGATAACTGGAGTTGCCACCGTCATCATCGCTATCGCGTCTAACGGTGGTCCAGCCGGCGGCAACTCCGACATGGTTGATCTGTATCTCCTTGGTCTCGCAGTGACTGCGGCCGGACTTGTCGCCGCCGCAACGTCAGCAGTTGTCACAGCTCTCACGGCGCGCGCTCCCGGAATGTCGCTCGAGCGTGCACCACTGTTCAGCTGGTCAGTGCTTGCTGGCGGTTTTGCGATTGTTGCTTCGTTGCCAGTTGCGATCGGAACCATCGCATACCTCTACGTCGACCACACATACGCACGCGTTGCATTCGGTGGCAACTACGCAGTCAATGATCACCTTGGTTGGGCACTCACGCAGCCATTGACGTTCGTCTTTGTCGTCATGGCTGTCGGCGCGCTCGCTGACATGGGGCCAGTTGTGTCGGGCGGACGTCAACCGTTGCGCGGCGCTGCATTGGCCGGCATCGGACTTGTCACCACCGCAGTGCTCGGTGCAGTCACACAGTCGCAACATGTCCTCACCTTTACTGGTGGTGCTGCCGACAAAATTCAGTCGCTCATCACGTTCGCATTGTTCAATCTCTTGCCAATCCTCGGGGTGCTGGTCGTTCTTGCGCTCGGCGCTCTTGGTGCAAAGTCAGGAAAGATTCGTCCGAATGCATCGTTTGCCATCACGTTCCTTGGCGTCGGAATGATTCTCGTCGGAATGCTCGGTAACGCACTACTCAACATTGATGCCACCGACTTGGCTGGCACCGTGTTCGAAGAAGGCGCGACTGTCTACGTGTCGTACGGGTCGCTACTTGCCGGTCTTGGCGCCATTGCGTTCTGGGGACCGAAGTTGTGGGGGCGCAAGATTGCCGACAAGAAAGTGTTTGGTGCCGGAGCACTCGTTCTTCTTGGCACCGTACTTGCGGCATTTCCGCAATACATCGCCGGCTTCCAGGGTCAGCCCAATGGAGTTGTCGCATCGTTCGATTACGACGGTCCAATTTCACTGTGGAACGGTGCATCAACGGCCGGACACGCGCTTGTCATTCTCGGACTTCTTGCATTCATCGGCGCAGCGGTCACGGACTTCCGCTCTGGTGAACACGCTGGCGACGATCCGTGGAACGGTCACACACTTGAGTGGGCCACGCCATCGCCGGCACCGCACAACAACTTCTCTGAACTTGCAACGGTTGGCTCTGCTGAACCGGTTCTCGATTCGAAGGGAGTATCGGCATGACTCTCGCACTTCCATCAGCTGCAACGCCCGCACCAAAGCGTCAAGCAATGGTCGCCGTCGGTGTGTTGTCTGTGGCTGCCATCACATTGATGGGTGGCATGTTGTCCGTGTGGCTGCGCTTCCGCGCAGCGGCCCCGACTCGCGAATCTTCTGATGGTCTGTACATCATCAAAGATTGGTTGCCAAAGGACATTGCAATTCCAGAAGTTGCTGCCAACACGATGCTCACCACCTTCTTTGCGCTGCTGTTGATGGCGCAGTGGGCTTGTTACAGCGCGAAGCGCGGACACGACTCGCACCGTTCTCTCGCACTGTTGGTGACATTTGGTCTTGGCGCCGCAATTGTCAATGCCCAGATCGCCGTGTATTCGCAAATGGGAATTGGTGTGCGTGACGGCGCGTACCAGACCATGTTCTATGCAATCACCGCGACAATGATGATCCTGGTAGTCACCGGCATGGTGTTCACTGCGGTCACGTGGTTCCGTTCTGTGGGCGGTCGACGCGACGATGTCGAAGTCGTCAATGCCCACGCGTTGTATTGGTATGTGCTCACGGCAATCTTCGTGGCGCTTTGGTTCGTCGTGTACGTGCAGAAGTAGGCGAGAGATGATCACCACAGGTTCCAAGTACTTCTACGGGGTCACCGCCCTCGCAACCATCGCCATGGTGCTGTACATGGTGCTCGTCAACCCGAATGACATCGGTGCGGTTGCACTTGGCTCGCTGGCATCTGCAGCGGCTTTGCTTGGTGGACTCACTTCATTCACACGCGATTCCACGGCGCACACAGCGAAGGAAGCAGTTGCAGCTGCCGAACAGCCGGCACCAGCTGCAGTGTGGCCGTTGATTGTTGCAATCGGCATCGTCATGTTGGTGTTCGGCATTGCCACCAACCCGATCGTGTTTGTGCTCGGCATTGTGGCCTTAGTGGCCGGCGGCGTGGAATGGCTGGTGCAGGACTACGCAAGTCGCGCCTCGTCAGACTCGACTTTCAACAGCCAGTTGCGTGGTCGTCTTCTGCACCCACTTGAGTTCCCCGTTGCAGCAGCAGTGATTGTCGGCATCATCGCCATTTCGTTCTCACGCATCATGTTGAACATTTCAAAGTCGGCTGGCGCCGTTGTCTTCATCATCGTGTCCTCGCTCATCTTGGTTGTCGGCTTCCTTGTTGTACTGAAGCCGAATATGCGGGGTCGTGCGGTGGGTGCTTTGTGTTCGGTTGGTGCAGTCGCGCTCATCGGAGCCGGCATCGTCACCGGTATTTCAGGTGAGCGCGCCGAGTTGGTTGAAGCAGCCGAGGAAGATCACTACTCACACATGGCGTGTGGCGCGGAGGCAGACAAGTACTTCGACAAGCACCCGAATAACGCAGTGTCTTTGAAGAGCGCCACACTCGCCACCATCACCGTGCGTGATGGCAAGGCTGTCGCAACGTTGAGTGGTCTTGACACACCAGTTGAAACCGTCACCATTCCGCGTTCGAACAACGTGCAGGTGTTGTTCCGCAACATGGACACTGAAGAGCACCGTTTGGTGGCCGAGTTGGGCGAGAAGACGGTTGCCGACACTGGCGTCAAGGAAAAAGTTGAACAGTGCACGCAGCTCACTAGCGAAGATCAGGTGAACGTGCTCACACTCAACATTCCGAAGTCGAGCGAAGCAGCCGGACCGTACAAGTTCATCGTGCCCGGTCTTGAAGGACAAGAAATAGAGGTGTACGTCCCATGAGTCGTCACGCAATGTCCGCGCGTAACGCACATCGCGTTCGCGCATTGGCCATCACCAAGCTCGTCGGTGCAAGCATATTCTTGGCAGGTTGTGCCAAGGATGCGCCGCAAGACGTGTTCCAGCCAAAAGGCGAGAACGCAGCCGACATCAACAACTTGCAGTACATGGTGTTCGGAATCGCTGGTGTCGTCGGTGTCATCATGACTGTGCTGTTTGTTGTCACGATGACGAAGTTCCGCGACAAGGGTCAGCCAATACCCGAGCAGAGCCACGGAAAGCCGGCACTCGAAATCACGCTCACCATCATTCCCGCGTTGATCTTGTCGGTCGTTGGTGTGTTCACTTTCCGCGGTGTGTTTGACCTCGCCGAAACCAAAGACACAGAACTCGTCATCAACGTCACCGGTCAGCAGTGGTGGTGGGAATATGACTACCCGGTGCAAGGTGACTGGGGCATTGACAAGCCCATCATCACCTCGGGTCAATTGGTCATGCCGGCAGGAACAAAGGTTCTCATCCGTGAAACCAGTCGCGACGTGATTCACTCGTACTGGATTCCGGCACTCAACGGAAAGCGTGACGCAGTACCTGGTCGTATTCACACGCTTCGCCTCCACGCCGATAATCCAGGCATCTACGCCGGCCAGTGCACGGAGTTCTGCGGGCTCTCACACGGCAACATGCGTATGGAGGCAGTCGCGTTGTCGAAGGAAGACTTTGCGACATGGGTGACGAATCAGCAGGCCGCGTACAAAGAACCTGAGAAGGATTCACTCGCAGAGCAGGGCGAAGCAGTGTTCCTCAACCAGTGCGTGCGTTGTCACCAAGTCAACGGTTTGAAGAAGGCTGATGGAACCGCAGCAATCGCAGCCCCCGATGAGAATGTCTACGCAGGTGCTGCACCGAACCTGTCAAAGTTCATGTCACGCAATACCTTTGCTGGCGCCACCTGGGATCTTCTGAAGAAAGACTGCCGCGGCAATGTGTGGGACGCAAAGTCTGAAGAGTTCGGCGCGAAGTACCTCGAAGGTGTCAGCGCCGATTGTCTCAATGAAGTTGACCTCCGTCGTTGGTTGCGCAACGCACCTGCGATGAAGCCAATGTATGCAGACCCAACCAAGCTCGAGCCGACCGACGGCAAGTACCGCGGAATGCCGTACCTCGCACTCTCTGAGAGCGACATCGACAAACTCGTGGCCTACCTCTTGACACTGAAGTGATCGGAGAACACTGACATGGCGATTATCGAAAGACCCTCAACCGAACTTGAAGTGTCGATCACACCAAGTGTGGTCGTGCCTTCGACGACGTTGGGCAACCTACGTCGACCGGTGCAGTCCACCGGGTGGAAGTCGTGGCTGTTCACCGTCGACCACAAGAAGATCGGCATCATGTACGGCGTTTTCGCCATGATCTTCTTCATCATTGGTGGAGTAGAGGCACTACTCATGCGTTTGCAGCTCGCAGCCCCAGACGGAAAGGCGCTGAGCGCGGATCTGTACAACCAGATGTTCACGATGCACGGAACCACCATGGTGTTCCTTTTCGCCATGCCGATGGCTGCTGCATTCGCCAACTACTTCTTGCCACTGCAGATTGGTGCGCGTGACGTGGCGTTCCCACGCATGAACGCGCTTGGCTTGTGGTTCTTGGTGGTCGGCGGACTCGTGCTGAACGCAGCGTGGTTCTTGGGCGGAGCTGCCGATGGTGGTTGGTTCATGTATGCACCGAACTCTGGGCCGGTGTTCTCACCAAGCAACGGCGTCGACTTCTGGACCCTTGGTCTCCAAATTGCAGGCCTCGGATCACTGATTGGTTCGATCAACCTCATCGTCACGGTGCTCAACATGCGTGCGCCTGGCATGACCATGATGAAGTTGCCAGTGTTCACCTGGATGATTCTCGTGGTGCAGTTCCTCTTGGTGTTCTCACTTCCGGTCATCACGGTGGCGTTGGTGCTACTCATGTTCCAGCGGTCATTCGGTGCCACGTTCTTCGATGTGGCTCAAGGTGCAGACCCACTTCTGTGGCAGCACTTGTTCTGGATCTTCGGTCACCCTGAGGTGTACGTGCTGATCTTGCCGGCATTCGGAATCATCTCTGAGGTGTTGCCGACGTTCTCGCGAAAGCCGCTCTTTGGTTACCCATTTGTGGTGTTCTCCGGCGCGGCGATTGGCTTTGTCGGCTTCGGCGTGTGGGCACATCACATGTTCGCTGCTGGTCTTGGGCCGGTGTCGGTGGCGGTGTTCTCAATCGCCACCATGGCAATTGCCATCCCCACCGGTGTGAAGATCTTCAACTGGACCCTCACCATGTGGGGCGGAAAGATTTGGTTCACCACGGCCATGAAGTTCGCCATCGGTCTTGTGGTGTTGTTCACCATTGGCGGATTGTCTGGTGTTACTCACTCGGTCGCACCGTCAGACACTCAGCAGACTGACACCTATTACATCGTGGCCCACTTCCATTACGTGTTGTTCGGTGGCATGGTGTTCGGATTGTTCTCCGGCTTCTACTACTGGTGGCCAAAGATGTTCGGCAAGATGTTGAACGAGCGCCTCGGTTCTTGGAACTTCTGGCTCATGTTCATTGGTATGAACATGACGTTCGGGCCGATGCACATTCTTGGTCTGCAGGGTCAGCCACGTCGTATGTATGTGTGGACTGAAGCTCGTGCGGGCGAGGGTTTCTTTAACTTCGGCTTCTGGAACCTCATCTCGTCGATTGGTTCGTTCGTGCTCGCACTCAGTGTGTTGCTTTTCCTGATCAACGTGGTGCAGACAGCACGCAAGGGCAAGCAGGCCCCACTTGACCCATGGGATGCGCGCACCCTCGAGTGGATCACCACGAGCCCGCCGAAGGAACACAACTTCGACCGCATTCCAACTGTGCACCACCTGGACGAGTTCTTCCACCGCAAGTACGTGGAAGATGAAGCGACCCACACCATGAAGGCCATCGCCACAGGTGAGGAAATCGTTCGCAACGAAGAAGCCAATGCCGAAAGCCACATTCACTTGCCATCGGCTTCGTACTGGCCGTTGGTGCTTGCCATCGGCGTCGGCGTCCTCGGACTTGGCGTGCTCTACGGAGTTCCGATCATGGTTCTGGGTGCAGCAATCGTTCTGTTGTCTTCGTTCGGCTGGGTGATGGAACCATCGGTTGCCGAAGACAGCGACTACGACCCGCCCGCAGGCGGAACGTCGAAGGAGTTGGCGAGCCATGGCTGACACAGCAGTGCACGCAGCACACGACGTCGGCCACGGCGCCCATGTCACCTCAACCGGCTTGTCGAACAACAAGTTGGCTATGTGGTTGTTCCTCGGTTCAGAGTGTCTGCTCTTCGGCGGACTCATCTCCACCTACATGCTGTATCGCGGTCGCGTGGCCAATGGCCCGCACCCGAACCAGATTTACGACATCCCGTTCACATCGGTAAGTAGCTTCGTGTTGCTCATGTCGTCGCTCACGATGGTGTTGGCAGTCAGTGCAGCACAGCGTCGCAACGATCAACAAACTAACCTATGGTTGACCGTCACGGCATTGCTCGGAGCTACATTCGTTGGTGGTCAGGTGTATGAATTCACCGCGTTCTATCGCGAGGGTCTCGGGTTCACCACGAGTCTCTTCAGCTCGAGCTTCTACACACTCACTGGTTTCCACGGTGTGCACGTCACAGTTGGCGTCATCATGTTGCTGGTCACACGAAGCATCATCCAGAAGAACCGCGTGACGGGTGACAAGGCCGAATCGGTGGAAATTGTCGGTCTCTACTGGCACTTCGTCGATGTGGTCTGGATCATCATTTTCACCCTCGTCTACCTCATCCCCGCCTGACGTTGGAGGGACACTGAACGAACATGGCAACGGCAACTGAACACGCAGAGCACACAGAACACGAGCAGCACGGTCTCACTGACGGTGGCTACATCAAAGTGGCCGTCGTCCTTGCAGTCATCACTGCGCTTGAAGTGTCGACGTACTACGTGGACTTCGGGCCGTTCTTCATGCCGTCGCTGATGATCATGATGGTGGCGAAGTTCATTATCGTCGTGTCGTACTTCATGCACTTGAAGTTTGACAACAAGTTGTTCAGCTTCATGTTCTACGCAGGTCTGGTGCTCGCACTGGGCTGCTACTTCGCGGCTCTCGCGACGTTCCAGTTCTTCTCGTAAGTTTTTTCGACCGGAGAGAGGCCATGTTTCGAGCGGTCGCCGAACAGGTGAGTCAAGACCCGTGGCGTTTTCAGCTGCACATCGAGGTCTGGGTACTCATCGTGTTCCTCTTTGCGGCGTACACCTATGCCGTCAGAGTCGTCGGTCCGCGTCTCGCACCTGAAGGCAACATCATCACACGCCGGCAGGTGTTCTACTTCGTCGCGGCGATGTTGCTCCTTTGGGGTACGACAGATTGGCCAGTGCATGACATCGCCGAGGAGTACCTCTATTCAGTGCACATGATCCAGCACATGTCATTGTCATATTTCGTGCCACCGCTCGCACTGTTGGCTATTCCCGAATGGTTGTTCCGCCTGCTGGTAGGGAATGGTCGCACCTATTCGGTGGTGCGGTTCTTCTCCCGACCTGCCATTGCTGGTGTGATCTTCAATTTGGTGGTCATGATTACGCACATCCCAGGCATTGTGAATGCGAGCGCCAGCAATGGTCTTTTGCACTACAGCGTTCATGTTCTTGTCGTGACTTCCGCGCTTCTTATGTGGACACCTATTTGTGGACCAGCTCAAGAACTGCGCATGTCGGTGGGCGGCATGATGATTTACATGTTCGCGATGTCGCTCGTGCCAACAGTTCCTGCAGGTTGGTTGACCTTTGCCGAAGGTGCCGTGTACAAGCACTACGACATTCCGGTGCGCGTGTGGGGTGTTTCGGTCTTGTCAGACCAACAGGCTGCAGGTGGAATCATGAAGCTCGGTGGATCGGTCTTCATGTGGTTCGTCATCATCTACTTGTTCTTCAAGAAGTTCATGGGTGGCTTCAATGAGCGCCAGAGCTACAAGCCGAATTCCTCGCCACCCGATGCAGAAATCGTGGGTACCGACGACGTGCTCTTGTACAAAGACGTCGAAGAGGCATTCAGTCGAGTGAAGGCTGCCCCCGAGCCGAGATGATTCAGTGCGAGCGCATTCCTTCGGATGCAACGGTTCGCGAAACAGTGGCGCAATGGAGCCACGCCGAATGGCAGGCCTCATTTCCGGCCGACACCCCAGACACCTATTTGCAGATTTTGGCCGAGTCCGATGCCTCGGACACTGAACCACCGTTCGTATACGTCGCGTGGCTCGAAGGTGAGCTAGCAGGAACTGCATCACTTGTTCCTGATGACGAACTACCTGGGGCTACCGAGCCGGGGCCCTGGTTGGCCGCGATGTACGTGCACCCCAATGCTCGCCGTCAAGGGGTGGCGAATGCGTTGCTGTCACATGTCGAAGATGAAGCACGGCGAATCGGTGCATCAACCGTGTACTTGTACACCCACGCTCAGCGTGAGTGGTATGCACGGCACGGATGGAACTTTGTGCGAGTCGCGACATTGAACGACCACAACGTTGATGTGATGTGCAAGACCGTCTGAGTCAACGTTTCGAATCGCTTGGCGACCAGCTGAAGGTGCGGCCAGCCAGCACCAAAGCCATAGCTGACCATGCGATGAGCACCATGGTCGGTGCTGCAATTCCACTTGTTGAATGACCCGTGGCGGTGCGCATGATGGTTGCGAGGGCGCCCGATGGAAGCGCCGTTGCTAGTGAGTTGAGCCCCGACGGCATGGAATCTGCGTCGATGATCATGCCGCTCAACAGCAGCATCAACAAGTACAAGCCATTTTGTGCCGCAAGGTTGATTTCTCCGCGCAGCGTGCCAGCCAAGAACAGCCCAATTCCTACGAAGCTCGCTGTTCCGAAAATGAAACCACTGAGAAGAGCGATGACATTCAGCCCACTCGCAGACCAACCGAGCAATGCGGCAATCACTGCAAGCACAACGAACTGAACCACTTGCACGACGACAACACAGGCAAGCTTTGCTGCGATGAGGCGGGGCCGGCCAAGTGGGGTGGCTCCCAGTCGTTTCAACACGCCGTATGAGCGTTCAAAACCAGTGGCAATGCCGAGGCTCACCATGGCAGTTGACATGAGTGCAATCGCAAGAACACCTGGAAGAAGAAAATCAATGGTGTCACCTTCGCCCGTTGGCAACACGTCGACCACGGAGAAGAACACCAACAGCAACACCGGAATGCCCATGGTGAGCAACAGTTGTTCGCCATTGCGTACCAACAGATGTAATTCCGCAGCGGTCTGGGCGCGCCACGGCTTCATTGACCGTCTCCGGTGGAATCGACAATTCGCTGGAAGATCGCTTCGAGAGTTTCAGATGTGCGTAGGTCATTGAGCGGAAGTGAATGATCTGCCAACCACTGACTGAGGCGCGCAACAAGCGACGGCGTGGGGTCTGCTGCAACCACGAACCGACCTTCTGGTCCGCGAGTCACCTGAGCGTTCAAGTGTCGGGCCAACTCGGTGTCATCAAGTTCGGGCGAGCTGGTGAAACGCAGACCGTCGTTTCCTGCGCGCAGTTCAGCAAGTGTTCCGTTGGCCACCACGCGACCTTGATGAAAGATGACGATGCGGTCAGCGAGTCGCTCGGCTTCATCTAGTTCGTGCGTGGCGAGCACCACCGCACAGCCTGTTGTAGCGAGGTCGGTGACGATGCGCCGAATATCTTGTCGCCCTGACACATCGACACCGGCTGTCGGTTCATCCAAGAACGCCACCTCGGGCACTGCCGCAAGTGCCAGCGCAAGTGACAAGCGCTGCTGCTCGCCACCTGACAGCTGCTTCCACGTGTGACTGCGTCGGTGACCAAGACCCACACGGTCAATCAGTTCGTCGGCAGATGCACCTTTGTCGTACAAGTCGACATACAGACCGACGACTTCACCCACGCGTGAGCTGGGGTACACCCCGCCACCTTGCAACATGACGCCCATTTTTCGAGTGAGCGCGGCATGATCTCGCAGTGGGTGAAGACCACTCACGGAAACGTTCCCCGACGTGGCCGTGCGAAACCCTTCACACACTTCGATGGTCGATGTCTTTCCCGCACCATTCGGGCCGAGGATGACCGTCACTTCACCATGCGCGGCATTGAAGCTTGCGTGGTCGACAGCGCGCAGGTCGCCATAGGACACGACAAGATCTTCGACGACCACACCAGACACGCTTCTCACACTACGAAACAGACACGGTAGGAAACACTGTCCACCGCTAGCCTCGATGGCGTGATCGATGTCCGTTTGCTACGCACTGATCTTGATGCCGTGCGCACCGCACAGGCCCGTCGTGGCAAGCCCGATGTGCTGGCTCAAATCGATGCGGCAGTTGCACTCGACACCAAGTTGCGTGACCTCACTGCCGAGCGCGATGCCCTTCGTGCCCGTGTGAACGACCTGTCGAAGCAGGTGGGTGGGCTGCGCAAGGCCGGCAAAAACGACGAGGCCGAAGCAGTGATGAACGAGAGCCGTGCCTTGGGCGAAACCGAGCGTCAGCTGCAGGCCGACTTCGATGGCCTTCAGGCGCAGTTGCGCGATGTCATGTTGCGCATACCGAACATTCCTCACGTCGACGCCCCGAATGGTGGCTCCGATGCAGACAACCCTGTCATCAAGGGGCCGGTCAATATGCCAGCAGCCTTTGGTGATCACCAACGTGTTCCACACTGGGAAACAGCCACTGTGCTCGGCATTCTTGACAACGAACGGGCCACGAAAATTGCCGGAGCAATGTTCACCATGCAACGCGGACTCGGCGCCACGCTTGCCCGTGCTCTGTGTCAGTTCGCACTCGATCAAAATGCGGACGCGTTCGAGGAAATTCGTCCGCCATCACTTGTCACCACCGCAACACTCACTGCAACCGGACATTTGCCGAAGTTTGCTGATGACGCGTTTGCCATTGAACGTGATGACCTCTGGACCATTCCCACTGCTGAAGTGCCGCTTACCTCGCTGTATGCCGGTGAAGTACTCGATGAAGCACAATTGCCAGCACGCCTCATGGCATACACACCGTGTTACCGACGTGAAGCCGGGTCTGCCGGACGCGACACACGCGGCATGTTGCGTGCGCATGAGTTCGACAAAGTCGAAATTCTTGCTATCGCAACACCAGAGCAGTCGCCCACGTTGTTGCAAGAACTTGTTGGTCGGGCAGAAGCCCTGATTGCAGCCCTCGAGTTGCCATATCGCATCATCGAAATCTGTACCGGTGACATGGGTGGTAGCCACCATCGCAGTTTTGACCTTGAGGTGTATGCGCCAGGTTGCGACGCATGGTTGGAAGTCAGTTCTGTGAGCTGGTTCAGTGACTACCAGGCACGCCGCGCAGACATTCGCTTCAAGCGCCATGGTCAGAAAGGCACAGAAATTGCCAACACATTGAACGGTTCCGCACTTGCAGTACCACGTGTGTGGGCAGCCATTTTGGAGAACCATCGCCAACCCGATGGTTCGGTGCGTATTCCCGAGGTGCTTCGTCCGTACATGCGGGGTGCGGCCTCCATGGCGTCGAAGTAACGGACACACACGTGAGCATTCGAGACCGTCGCATTCAGTATGAGACCGCGGGGCTCGATGTGGGCGACCTTGATCGCGACCCCTTCGCGCAATTCAACCTGTGGTATTCGCAAGCCGAAGAGGCAGGGATTACTGAGCCGCACGCGATGACACTCTCCACAGTCGACGTGAATGGTGCACCAGATTCGCGAGTGGTACTCGCACGCGCAGCAGATGAGCGTGGCTTCGTGTTCTACACGAACTATGACAGTGCGAAGAGCGCGCAGTTGGAAGAAAACCCTGTGGCTTCAGCAGTGTTTGCGTGGCTCGACCTCCACAGGCAAGTACGAGTACGAGGCAACATCATGAAGGTGTCTGCAGTCGAGAGCGATGACTATTTCGCCAGTCGGCCACGGGCGTCGCAAATTGGCGCGTGGGCGTCGCCTCAGAGTCGTGTGTTGGCCAACCGCGACGAACTTGAAGCATTGGTGGCCGAGATGACCGCACGCTTCGAGGGCCACGATGTTCCACGCCCAGAGAACTGGGGTGGGTGGCGCCTTATTCCGGTATCAATTGAGTTTTGGCAGGGTCGCCCAAGTCGACTTCACGATCGCTTCAGGTACGAACGCGATCGCGATTCGTGGACGATGTCGCGACTCGCACCTTGAACACAGCAAGTCCAACAATCACGGCAAAAACAATCGCCAATCGCCAGGCCCCTTGATCTTGCAAGAACGAGGTGACTGAGGACTGCCAGTCTTCGACAGTTCCGGTCACCGAATCGGACGAACGTTCGGTAACCGCGCCGTACCAGTACCACGTGAGGTAGAGACCAGCGAGTGTGATGAACACCGCCGACACTTTGTCGATGTAACGAAGACTTTTGCGCGTAAGTGTGAGTAGACCACGCTGCGCAGTGGCAAGTGTGACTGTGAGAGCCGTGACGAACAAGGCCATTCCTAAGCCGTACAACACGATGCTTGCTACTCCGGATATGAAGCCGTGACGCCCAACCGAGCCGAGCACAACTGTGGTGAGCAGGCCAATGGTGCAACCAATCGATGCAACGGCATATGCAATGCCATACACGAACATTGCGCGCACCGTGGAGTCACGCTCTGTAGTGATCGATGGTCGTATGAACGTTGGTTTCCATCCGGCGAGCATCGCTACTCCCATGACGGTGAGAACCACACCGACAATCAGACCGACGTACTTGGCGTTGTCAGAGATGACAGTCGTGAAGAGTCGTGTGATGATGCCGACCACAAGAAAAACTGCAATGAACCCACTGCTGACTGCAGCACTGACAGTGAGGGCTCGCCGCAACGATGCAGTTTGTGTTGACTCGCGGTTGCTCTCGAGACCGAGGAAATACATGAGATACGTGGGCAGCAACACGAACCCGCATGGGTTCACGGCTGCAAGCACGCCGAGTATGAAGCTGTAGGCGAAATCACCTTGCATGTGTCATGCCTTAATGCCAAAGTTCTTGGTGAGAGCTGCGCGCAATTCTTTTGAAGAAATCTCACCTGCGTGGGTGTCGACGATGATCCCGTCAGTTGACACGAACAAAGTGGTGGGCATGGTTCCGACACCGACTTGAGTCAGAAGATCAGCGTTGCGGTCGGTGTACAACTGGAATGTGACACCCATGTCGGCGGCCCACTGTGCGGCAACTTCGGCAGAGTCATTCGGATTCACACCAATCACATCAACCACGCCAGTGAACTCAGTGCTGACAGCCTGAAGAGCCGGCATTTCGCGACGGCATGGTTCACAGGTAGAGAACCAGAAATTAATAACGAGGGGTCGACCCTGGGGAAAGATCGCAGTGAGGTCGCCGGTTGTCACCGAGGGCAGATTGACGGCTGGGAGCGTCTCACCCTTTGCGACGGCGTTGGTGCCGATGGTGGGGTCTTGCACCACACCGGGGTTGGTGAGATTGGCGTCGACGCCGTCGTCGGAGGCAGAGCTAAAGAGCCAACCTCCGACGATGGCGACGACAAGGGCCGCCACGGTGGACCAGACAAGGAGATTCCGACGGATTCTCACATGGTCAGGCTACGAGGTGACGAGGAATGGGTACCTCGTCGATCTCGATGACCGGGCGCGACTTTGTGGGTGGACGTCCGCGTGGCTTCTTTACGGCCACGACGCGTCCCATCTCGAGCAACTCACCTCCCCAGACACCCCACGGCTCGAGCCGCTCGAGGGCACCTTGGAGACAGTCACGCGCAGATGTGCACTTGGCGCAGATGGCCTTGGCACGCTGGATGTCGACGTATTCCTCAGAGAAGAAGAGGTACGACAACGTTCCGTTGCTGTCGCTGCAACGCAGAGCAGACAAACGCGCCGGCTCTTCGCGGAGAGCGACTCCGCCGATTTCTTTGTTGATTGCTGTGTACATGGTGTCTTCTTTCTCATTGGTTGTCTTTGAGACTGTTTTTGGGCAACAAAAAAGCCGCCCGGTTCGTGGAACCCGGCGGCCTCTGTGGCTTGTATGGAGCTTGTCGCTACATCTGAGCCTTCGTGAGGTGCCGGGCAGTGCGCTTATTTGAATGCTGCGTTGCCACTGGCTTGGTAAACCACATGGCATACGTCGCGGTCGCAAAGGCCACGGCATAGGCAAAGGCGCGCGCAGCAATGACCACGGGGCTACCCGTGGACCAGAAGGTTGTTGCAGCGGCGTTCGTACTCATGAGCCGACCACTCAAGCACAGGTTCAGGGGGTCTGGCAAGCGGTTTTTCCACAATGCCAGCAAACCCTTATGGGGTAAGGAGTGTGATGCAGGGAATGGGGCTCTATGGTCGAAGTCATGACCGTGGGGGACAAAGTGGCTGCGCTGGAATGCGTGCCAGTTCCGAGCTCGGGACGGGTGTTTCGCGCGACACGACCAGTGCGTCTTGGCGATGCGAGCCCTGGGGGTAGGTGTCGGCTCGATTCACTCGCGCGGTACTTGCAGGACATCGCCAAAGATGACGGACAAGACACCGGGGTTACCGGCAACGATCTGCACGGATGGGTGGTTCGTCGCACGCTGATTGATGTGCACGCATTCCCCACGTACTTGCAACGACTGTCTCTTGAAACATGGGTTGCTGGTCTTGGGTCGCACTGGGCCGAGCGACGCACGCAGATGAGTGATGAATCGGGGCGAGTGCTCGTCGATGCGTCTGCCATTTGGGTGCACATTGACATGGAGACGATGCGGCCAAAAGCCCTCACGCCAACGTTGCACGACGTATGGGGCACATCTACCGGTGGACGCAAAGTGGGTGCACGACAAATGGTGAAACCAGGTGTGGTGCGAACAAGTGGTGCACTGCACACTTCGTCGACCTGGGTTACTCGTTTTTCGGACTTTGATGCACTCGAGCACATGAACAATGCCGCGTACTGGGAAATCATGGAAGAGCAGCTGATTGCCAGTCGCCATCTGCGAGAGAACGTGCGCTTCCTAGTGGAACATCACGATGGCATCACACCAGGTGCGCACGTTGAAGTGCATCGTTTCGATGTATCACCAAGCGAAGTGACATTGCTTGTTGAAGCCGATGGCAACGTGCAAGCTGGAATGTGGTTTGGCGCTCGCTAGCGAGCAGCAACTACGACAGCACGTATTCGAGAAGGCCGTTGTTGTCACGACATTCGAATTCACCACGCAACCGCAGGTGTTCAAGGTGGGCATACGTCTCGCTGTGTGCCATCGGGCCTTGAGCACCTGGCGAGAAGAGGTACGTGGCGAACTCCATCACTGAGGCTGGCTTGTTCAGAGTGCTGGATGCATCGCGCAACCTTTGCAAACGATCATCGTGGTGTTCTTTGATTTCTTCCGTGCGCTTGGAGATGTCGTGGAAAGGGTTGCCATGTGCAGGCAATGCCACTTTCACTTGTTGACCAAGTTGACCGACCTTGTCGAGTGAGGCGTAAAACATGCTCAACGGGTCATCTGAAGCGGACAAACCAGGCACGTGTGGGGTAATTGTCGGCAGCACGTGGTCGCCGGTGATGAGCACACCTTCTTCCGGATCGAACAAGCACAGGTGGTCCTCGGTGTGACCTGGAGTGTGGATGGCGAACCATTCTCGACGAGCAAACTTGATGGTGTCGTGTTCGCGCAGACGAATGGAAGGTATGGGCATTGGCACCATGCGATGTGGCGGGCGAATGATGTTCATCGGGAAGCGACGCTTCCACGGAATGTCCATGTCGGGCCCGCCCCACGGAACATGCTCACGCGGACGAGCGCTGTACAGCGCCAACTCTTCGGGGTCGAGATCGCCGGGCTCGTCTGGGTTCCACCACGACCGGAACAAGCGATGCGCCACGACGTCGGCGCCTGATTTGTCGCGAATGCGCTCGGCCCCACCGAAATGATCGGGGTGGCTGTGTGTGACGATGATGGAGTGCACACGACGCATCGGCACACCGATGTTCTTCAAACGTTGCTTGATGGCAACCCAACACTCTTTGTTCGGAAGACCTGGGTCAACAACTGCGACGCCGCGTTCATCTTCGAGCACGTACATGTTGACATGCCCAAGGCCGGTGAAGTCAATGGGCAACATGGTGCGCAAGATGCCAGGCGCAACTTCGGTGATTTCATCTGTTGCTTCGATTTGTTCTTGCTTCAACGGGCGCGGTGCTTCGGTGCTCACGACCTTTTCTCCTTGAAGATCTTGTCGCGATAAAAGCGCAACTCGTTGATGCTCTCTTTCACGTCGTCGAGTGCGCGGTGTGTGCCACCCTTCGACGGTCGAGCATGTTCAAGACCGGGGTACCAACGCTTCACCAGTTCCTTCACGCTCGAGACATCAACGCAGCGATAGTGCAACCAATTCTCGATGTCGGGCATGTACTTGGCGAGAAAGCGACGGTCAGTGCCGATGGAATTGCCACAGAGGGGAATCTTGTTTGGCTCGGGGTTGTGCTGGCGAATGAACTCGAGAGTCTGAGTCATGGCTTCGTCGAGTGACACGGTGGACGACTTGATGGCCTCGAGCAGACCTGACTTGGTGTGCATCTCTACGACGATGGGCTCCATGTGGGCAAGTACGTCGTCTGGTTGATGAATGACCAGGTCGGGGCCCTCGGCCACCACGTTCAAGTCATCGTCGGTGACGATGGTGGCGATTTCCACGATGGTGTGCACTTCAGGATTGAGACCGGTCATTTCGAGGTCCATCCAAATCAGCACCCAGACAATCTAGGTCGTCTGTCTGGGAGAGAGGGGATTGGACTGCCTAGCGTGAGGGTGATGGTTGCGATTCATTTGAAACAACTCGACGAATCCCTTCCATTGCCACGCATGGCGAGCCATGGCGATGCAGGCACTGATCTTCACGCTCGATATGACGGTGTCATCTCACCAGCAGGCGGTCGATTGCTCATGCCAACCGGTATCGCCATTGCACTACCCGAGGGTTACGCAGGGTTTGTGTTGCCACGCAGCGGACTTGCACTGAATCACGGCATCAGTGTGGTGAATGCACCAGGTCTTATCGATTCTGGATATCGCGGAGAATTGAAAGTGGTGTTGCTCAACACCGACCCAACGCGGCCATATCGCGTGTCGCGGGGCGATCGCATCGCTCAACTTGTGGTGCAGAAAGTGGAAAACGTCGAATGGGTCGTGGTCGATGAACTTGGCGGACACGACCGTGGCGGTGGGTTCGGTCATTCAGGTCGTTGACGCAATGACCGCGACGTAACTGACTGTTTTACGAGAGCGGAACACCAAGATGGCGCAGCGCCATCGATGTGTACATCGCAACCCCGTTCTTCATCGTGGCTTCGTTGAACACTGCACGGTTGCTGTGGTTCGGTGGTGCGGAGCGCGGGTCGATGCCATCAGGTGATGCACCAAGGAACATCATGGAACCGGGCACCTTGTTCAACACGTAGCTGAAGTCTTCAGCGCCCATCACAGGTGCTGGCATCTTGATGACGGCTTTGTCTCCGACAAGTGCGGTTGCAACATCGAACGCGAAATCTGCGAAGTCTGCATCGTTCACGGTGACCGGGTAGCCCCATCCAAGTTCCACTTGCGCGCTCATTTCGTGCGCAGCGGCGATGGTCTCGGCAAGGCGACGAATGTTGTCGTGAATCTTGTTGCGTGTTCCTTCACTGACCGCACGGATTGTTCCCTTGATGACAACAGATTCTGGGATGACGTTGCTCGCTGTTCCGGCGCTGATGGTGGTGACAGTGACAACGCCTGGGTCAAACACATCGAGACGACGCGTGACCATGATTTGTAGTGCCTGCACGATTTCGCATGCGACTGGCACTGGGTCGAGTGCGAAGTGAGGTGAACTCGCATGTCCGCCCCGACCAGTGATGGTGATGGACAGTGTGTCGCTTGACGCCATCGTCGGGCCACCCTTGATAGCGAGCATGCCGTTCGGAATGTTCGTCGACACATGTAACGCAAACGCGCCGGTCACTGGCGACTCAGATCCGTTGGCAAGGTGCGGCACATTCAAGATGCCTTCATCGAGCATGAACTCAGCTCCGCCGAAGCCTTCTTCACCAGGTTGGAACATGAAGAGCACACGACCAGCAATGTCAGACTTTCGTGCGGACAACACTTTTGCGGCGCCGACGAGCATGGCCGTGTGTTGGTCGTGGCCACAGGCGTGCATCATTCCATCGACGTTCGACTTGAAATCGATGTCCGTGTCTTCTGGCATGGGAAGTGCGTCCATATCCCCGCGCAAAAGCACAGTCGGCCCTGGCTTGTCGCCAGTCAACATTGCAGCGATTCCACTTGTCGTTGAGTGAAGAGTGATGTCAAGTGGCAAGTGTTGGATCTGTTCCATCACTTGCTCGCGCGTCTTTGGAAGGTCATTTCCAAGTTCTGGCCAACGATGCAGATTGCGACGAAGTTCGACAGTTTGGTCGAACACATCAGCGGCCTGTTCGAGCACACCAACTGGTTTGCCGTGTCGTTCCCGAGCGCTATCTGTGCTGCCGGTGTCTGTGGATTTGGCCATGCCCAATGGTAGGCACAAGCACATGTCAGAGGTGCAGGGTGCCGGTGTCGAAATGGTCGAAGAAGTCGACCGCAGTGGCAATGTTCTGCGCCTCGTCACACGTGCCGAGATGCGGAAGAACAATCTGCGACATCGCTCTGTGTTCATTGCTGTCATCTCTGACGATGGTGACCTCCTCATTCACCAACGTGCAGCGCACAAAGACCTGTGGCCGGGGTGGTGGGATTGTGCCGTTGGTGGTGTCATCGCCCCTGGTGAAGAGCCCAACGCTGCTGCGCGGCGAGAGTTGGCCGAAGAACTCGGAGTTGAGGGTGCGATCCTTCAGCCACTTGGTAGCGGTGCGTACGACGATGAGTCGGCATCGCTTGTTGCGTGGTGTTACTCGGTGATTCACAACGGGCCGTTCACATTTGCCGACGGTGAGGTGCAGCGAGCCGAATGGGTGAAGCCAAGCGACCTTGTCGAGTGGTTGGCTGCAAAGAACTTTCTTCCAGACACGCTCGCGCTAGTTCTTCCTCGGTTGGTGAGTTGCCGCGGGGTCATCGCTTAACATCAGGTCGTGGCTCGACATATCTACGTTGAATTCACCATCGAACCGTTCATCGAGGGTGAACCAGGCCCGCATGTGACCGCGGCGGTTCGTGCCGTCGAAGCTCTCGGCTTTTCCGTCGATTTTGGTCCTTTCGGGTCAACGTTCTCAGCACCAGAAGAGGCGGTTTCCGCAGCGGTCGCTGCACTGATGGACGCTGCCTACAAGAACGGCGCCACACACGTGAGCGTCCATGCGGAACGTCCTGAATAGTGGACGCCACTCAACACCCCCTCATTGCAGCCATCAGTCCGGTTCTGGCTGCACTTGGTGCACGTGTTGTGTCGGCAGAAGAACAGCAGCCTGCTGATGTTCCAATTCATTGGGAAGGAAAGACCGTCGCAGTTGTGCGACTTCCACCGTTACATGGTGCGCTCGATCGTCTCATTGATTCAGTTGAGCGTGAACTTGGTGGTCCGCTGTCTCGCCTGTCACGCAACGACAAACAAAAAGCCATTCGACTTCTCGACGAACTCGGTGCTTTCACACTTCGGCGCGCTGTTGAAGATGTGGCCGATGCGATGGGAGTGTCACGGATCACCGTGTACAACTACCTGAACGCGATTCACCGCTAGAGCTTGCGCAGGTGAACACCAGTTACGCGATGGTCGTGACCTTTCTGCACAACAAGCGAAGCTCGTGCTTTGGTCGGCTCGATGTTTTCTAACAAGTTCTTACCGTTGATGTCGCGCCAGATGCCGCGAGCAATTTCCATGGCTTCCACTTCGCTGAGCTGTGCATAGTTGCGAAAGAAGCTGTCCGGATCCTTGAATACTGTTTCGCGCAGTGCTTTGAAACGATCGATGTACCAGTCCTCAATGTGGTTTTCATCGGCGTCGATATAAATGGAGAAGTCGAAATAGTCAGACACAAACTCGTCTGTTTCGGCGCCGACTTGCAGAACGTTCAGACCTTCCAAGATGAGAATGTCGGGCTGGTGGATGACGACTTCAGAGTCAGGCACGATGTCATACAAAACATGGCTGTACACCGGTGCCGCCACATCAGGCGCGCCGCCTTTCACCTCGCGCAAGAACTGCAACAACCTCTTGGTGTCGTAGCTTTCTGGGAAGCCTTTGCGATTCATGATGCCGCGGTCGAGAAGCACTTGGTTCGGAAATAGAAAGCCGTCGGTGGTGATGAGGTCGACCTTCGGGTGTTCCGGCCACCGCGCAAGAAGGGCCTGCAAGATTCGCGCAAAGGTGCTCTTGCCCACTGCCACTGACCCAGCAACGCCGATGATGTAAGGCACTTTCGGTGCGATTGTGCCGAGAAAAGTGGATGACACCTTGTGCAAGTTCTGCGTTGCACTCACATACAAGTTGAGAAGACGGGTGATAGGCAGATGTACGGCTGCTACTTCATCGAGCTCGATGTACTCGTTGATGCCACGAAGCTCTACAAGGTCACGTTCGCGAATGGTCAACGGCGTGGACGCGCGAAGATCGGCCCACTCGGTGCGATCGAATGCGATGTATCGCGCGGCGTCCTCTGGACGAATCACGGATGAAACGCTACGGGTGTGAACTACCGCTTCCACGGGGCACTGGGAGACACTGCTCCGGGCCCTGCGGTGAGCACCTCAACGCCGGTGTCGGTGACCACCACCATGTGCTCGAACTGTGCGGTGCGGCTGCCGTCAGCGGTGACCGCGGTCCATTCGTCGTCCCACATGCGGTGTTGCCAGGTGCCAAGAGTGATCATCGGCTCGATGGTGAAGGTCATTCCTGGTCGCATGACCATGGTGTGGCGCGGGTCGTAATAGTGGAGTACCTGAATGTCGGTGTGGAAGTTCTCACCGATGCCGTGGCCGATGAACGCGCGCACCACACCGAGCTTGTGTTGCTTGGCATGTGTTTCAATCGCTCGACCGATGTCATTGATGGGCTCACCGGGCACGACAGCTTCGATGCCTTTCCACATGCACTCTTCTGTGATGCGAATGAGATCAGCATCGGTTTGGCTGATGTTGCCGACAGCGAACGTGGCGTTGGTGTCACCATGAACACCGTTCACGAACACAGTGACATCAAGGTTCACGATGTCGCCCTCTTCGAGAGCGCGAGAGTCAGGAATGCCATGGCAGATGACCTCATTCACGCTGGTGCAGACGCTCTTTGGGTACCCGTGGTAGTTGAGTGGGCTGGGGTATGCACCACATTCAACGGTGAGGTCGTGGACGAAAATGTCGATCTCTTCGGTGGTGACACCTGGCTTCACCACCTCACCAGCTCGTCGCAGAATGTCCGCAGCCATGACACCTGCATGTCGCATGCGATCGATGACTTCGGGAGTTTTGACGCGCGCTTCGTCGGTGCGCTTCACCACACCCGTGTCGGCGTAGTGGGGCTTTGCGATATTGCTTGGCACCGGTCGCATGGGGCTGACCACGCCAGGTTGAATGCGGCCTTCAGTTCCCTTGTGACACCTCTTGTACTTGCGACCGCTGCCGCACCAGCAGGGGTCGTTCGAGGCGGGGAGTACGTCGGGGATTGTCGTCACAGTGTGTGTCAGGCTACGGCGGAATCAGGTGGGTCTGCCCAACCGGTCTACTCTTGCCTGCGTGAGTGACGCGGGGGACGGCCAACTTCCAATTCCAGAACCACCGACAGACATGTCGAGTGAGGTCGAGCCAGAAGGTGTGTCGACAGGTAAGCCCGGCCGCCGCTTCTGGATTCTTCGCCGCCGACGTAAAAAGAAGGACGGAACGAAACAATCATTCTTCAAGTCGTCTGAGTTCATCGTTGCTTTTGCCACCGTGTTCTCGTCTGCACTCGTTGCATATGCAGGTGCATTTGCAACCTTGCGTTCAGGGCAGAACAGTGCCGCTGAAGAGCGACGTGCCACGCGCCTCGAAACCATGACTGGCATTTGGACCGAGGCACTTGCTGATTTGTCGGTGTCGGTTGACTTGTTGTCGACACGTGTGGATTCGCTGTGGTCGTTCGTGCGCGATCAAGACCTCGAAACCGCAGGTTCTGAGTTTGGCGAGCGACTCAAAGACGAAGATGGTCGCGCAGACAGTTACAAGGAATCACGCTTGAAGCTGTCGACATCACTTGGCAAAGCAACGGTGTTGTCAGCTGACCCTGTTCTTGAATGCGTGGACAAGCTGTATGTGTTTCTTGATACATGGGACACCGCACTCGTGTTGATCAAGGACTACATCACCGATGAGTCGCAGTATGAAGCTGTGTATGAGACCGTGAATGCACAGCAGAACGAATTCGGTACTGCCTTCGGAGTGCTCAGCACGCTGCGCAACCTTGCTCGCGCCGAGGTGGCAGCAAGCGCAAAGACCGAGACACAGGCCGAAGTTGTTACTTCAGACGTTGAGTGCGAGATTCCGTCATACGAGGATCTGTGGCCACGCATCTGGCCAGCCGGTAACGAAGATTCTGGTGATGGCACTGAAGGTGAAGCCACTACTGAGGAACCGTCTACTTCGGGCTGACGCTTAGGATGAATCTTCGCGACATAGTTTCACGCGTTGGCGAGGGCCTCGCTTATGTGGACTCAAATACGAGGACGGTGACTACCGGAAAGAACGGCCCTTATCTGCCAGGTGTTCAATCAATGAACGAACAAGTCATGGTCGCTGAACTTGTCGAATATTGGTCTCGATCACATCCTTCAGATTTTGAACCAGAAGGTGAGTGTCGGACCGAGGTTCCATATCCAAACAGTCCTCGTAGTAAGGCGGACATTTGTTTCACGACGCGTAGTCGAGGTCCATCATCCTCAAGTCCAGCGTTATTTGCGTCAGCAGAATTTGGTTGGGCCATAGAAGTCAAAAGATTTCAATTTGTTGGTGACAATGGGAAGAATAACGATTTTGGGGTCGCCAAAACTTTCTCTCCGTACCTAAAGGACCGAAGTTTGGCACATGATGCACTTCGACTTTGCCAAGCTGGACTTGCTGAAAGAACGGCTGTTCTGATGTATGGCTTTGAGTACAGTGAGGAATCCTGCAATACAGCAGTCACACTCCATCCTCGGGAGCAAGGACGTATTCAGGAGATTAGAAGAGTATGTCGAACAAATTCGCCGTCTAATCCATCGATAAGTTTTGATCTTTTGATCTCGAGATTGAATCCAAATCTCCGTGAGGTTGTTGAAGTTCTAGATTACGCAG
>VGCD01000021.1 GCA_016870215.1 Actinomycetota bacterium | reverse complement strand
ACTACAAAAACTTCTGCGTCGGGGTTGTCGGTGAGAACGTCACGAACCGTGTCGAATGTGTACGACGGTCCGCCACGTGTGATTTCAACATCGGACACTTCCAAGCCAGGAATTCCCTCACATGCCGCGCGCACCATCTCGAGACGCGCAGAAGCCGGCGAGATGTCGCGGGTGGAGGATTTCTGGTACGGGTCATGTGCAACGACCATGAGAACTCGGTCAAGCCCGAGGGCATGGCGCACGTTGACTGCCGCCGCGATGTGACCCACGTGCGGGGGGTCGAACGTGCCCCCGAACAGTCCAATTCGCAGCGGCACGGAGACCAAGTGTAGGTCCGGCATTCCTCTCATGCCCCTGTGGCACAAGGGTTTCAGCGGCCGACACGACGTCAGCCACATCGGGACAGATGGATCTCAGAAAAATCAAAATTGGGGGGAGACAAACGCGAGAGGAAGTGTTAATCTCACGTTTCCTCAAAATTGACACCCCCACCCACCAGTTGTTCCGCAACCCCCGCGTGTCTGGCGCCACCCGTCAGATGGGAACAACACCACAGGACACACGGTTACACGATCCATCATGAATGACTCAATTGGTCTCTATCTCAACGAAATTGGCAAGGTTGCCTTGCTGACTGCCGAGGACGAGCGCGAGCTCTCCAAGGCCATCGAAGCTGGTCGCGAAGCGGCCAAGCGCCTCGAATCAGGCGAGCGTGGTGCCGCCCTGCGCCGCGATCTGCGCAATGCCGCTGCGGCAAAGGACCGGTTCATCCGCTCCAACCTTCGCCTCGTGGTGTCGATCGCTCGTCGGTACCCACTGCCCCAGGGCATGGACCTGCTCGACCTCATCCAAGAAGGCAACCTTGGTCTTGAGCACGCGGTTGACAAGTTCGACTGGCGCCGCGGATTCAAGTTCTCGACGTATGCCACCTTCTGGATTCGTCAGGCCATCGGTCGCGCGCTCGACCAAAAGGCAAGCCTCATCCGTATTCCTGGTGACCGCTCCGCCAGCCTGCGTGCCGCATTGCGTCAGGCAAGCGGCGATGGCGAAAACCTCGATGCCGGAAACGCTGAACTGCACCGTCTCACCACCCCAGTGTCGCTTGACAAGACCGTGGGCGACGACGGCGACGCAACTCTCGGTGACCTCATGGACAATGGCCAAGGCACACCTGAAGACGCAGTCATGGCATTGGTCGACAGTGAACTGCTTGGCGAATTGCTCGGCACGCTCGACGAGCGCGCCCGCTACGCCGTCGAGGCACGTTTTGGTCTCATCGATGGTGAGCGCAAGAGCTTCCGTGAAGTCGGTGAAGATCTCGGCGTCACAGCTGAGGCCGCACGTCGTCTCGTCAGCCGCGCCGTCGAAGGTCTTCGCGAGGACGCCGAGCGCATCTTGGCTGCCTGAGTCGCAACACCTGCGACTCTCGCGCAAAATCGCTTTGCAAATCGCCTAATCCCCCGCAAGGCTGTGGACTATGGCTCGTAGTTGGACTCCGTCTTCGTGGACGGCGTACCCCGCCGCTCAACAACCAGATTGGCCCGACCAGGCTGGTCTTGACCGTGCGCTGAAGCACATCACGTCGTACCCGCCACTTGTGTTTGCAGGTGAGGCGCGTTCGTTGCAGAGCTCACTTGCCAGGGTGGCCGCAGGCAACGCGTTCTTGTTGCAAGCCGGCGATTGTGCCGAAAGTTTCGAAGAGTTCTCAGCCAACAACATTCGTGAGAAGTTGCGCGTCATCCTGCAAATGGCAGTCGTGTTGACGTATTCGATGGGTGTTCCAGTGGTGAAAGTCGGCCGCATGGCAGGACAATTCGCCAAGCCACGTTCAAGCCCCACTGAAAAAGTCGGTGACTTGGAAATTCCGTCTTTCCGTGGGCACATCGTCAATGACCCCACCCCCACCGAAGCTGCGCGCATGCCCGACCCTGAGCGACTCGTGCAGGCGTATCACCAATCGGCAAGCACGCTGAACTTACTGCGCGCTTTCACCAGGGTGGATTTGCGGATCTCAATCGTGTGCATGCGTGGACACAAGAGTTCGTGTCATCAAGCCCCGAAGGACAACGGTACGAATCGTTGGCTGCCGAAATCGAACGCGCGTTGCTATTCATGCGCGCGTGCGGTGTCGACACTGAGAACACATCGGCGCTGCACGAAGTCGATGTGTTCACAAGCCACGAAGCTCTCATCCTTGGGTACGAAGAAGCATTGACTCGTCAAGACTCTCTGACTGGCGGTTGGTACGACTGCTCAGCACACATGCTGTGGATCGGTGAGCGCACGCGTCAGATGGATGGCGCCCACATCGAGTTCTTGCGCGGCGTCGGCAACCCCGTTGGCTGCAAGATCGGCCCTGGCACCAACCCTGACTGGGTGCTCGAGTTGTGTCAGGTGCTGAACCCTGCTCGCGTACCGGGTCGTTTGACGCTGATTTCTCGCATGGGCGCCGACAAGGTCGAAGACGAACTGCGACCACTGCTGCGCGCGGTGCATGATGCCGGACACCCAGTGGTGTGGGCATGTGATCCGATGCACGGAAACACGTTCTCCACCCCGTCAGGCCGCAAAACGCGCCACCTCGACACCATCATCGGCGAGATTGCAGGATTTGTTCGTGCACACAAGGCCGAAGGCACATGGCCAGGCGGCATCCACATTGAACTCACGGGCGATGATGTCACTGAATGCCTCGGCGGTGCCGATGATCTCGGCAATGATGACCTCGGTGATCGCTACGAAACTGTCTGCGACCCACGGCTGAATGGAAGGCAATCACTTGACCTTGCATTCCGCGTCGCCGAGCTCATCCGCGCTAACGGCATCTGACGGGCTCTCCCCTATGGCCGATGCGCTCGCCGGACTGGTTGCCGGCTGGCCACCGAACAATGTCGCGGTCGCTGTCGTCGCATCGACCACGACTTTCACACACGGAGACATCGACCGTGATTATCGGGTGGCATCGGTCAGCAAGTTGCTCACGGCATATGCCGCGCTCGTTGCAGTCGAGGAAGGAACTACATCGCTCGACGAACCAGTTGGACAAGACGGATGCACTCTCGAACATCTGCTCGCCCATGCAGGCGGGTACCCCTTCGAAGGCACACAACCTGTGAATGCTGCGGGAAGAAAGCGCATCTATTCGAACACCGGCTACGACATGATTGCCGCGCACATCGAAACACGTTCATCGATTCCGTTTGCTCGCTATTTGCGAGAGTCAGTGTTCGAGCCACTCGGCATGGCGAGCACATTGCTCGCGGGGTCTGCTGCAATAGATGTGCATTCCACCGTGCGTGACCTCGCAGCATTTGTGACCGAGATGCGCCGACCAACACTTTTGTCGCACTCCACCTGGCTCAAGGCCACCACACCTCACTTCCCGGAACTTGAAGGAATCGTTCCAGGAGTCGGGCGTTTTTCACCTTGCTGGTGGGGTCTTGGCCCTGAGTTGAAGGGCCACAAGCATCCGCATTGGCTTGGCGAACGAAACAGCGCATCCACATTCGGACATTTCGGTGGTGCCGGAACTCTCGTGTGGGTCGACCCGGTCGCTGATGTGGGTTGTGTGATGTTGTCTGATTTGGGTTTCGATGACTGGGGACTCACCTATTGGCCCACATTCAACGATGCGATTGTCGCCAAGAAGTACGTGTCATGAAGCTTCGTAGCGGCGACCGCGTGATGGTGCGAACGGTGGACGACGACGGACTGCCGATGGTGCGCTACGGCAATGTCTGTGAGCAGTCGAATGACGACGGTCCGATAGTTGTTGTGTATGACGAGCTGCCCGGCACCGACATCGTCGACGCATCTGAAGTCCGTCTTGTTGACATGACCACCGTCGAACTCGTGTTGCACGGTTTTGATCTCTCTGCAGACCCGGACCTTCGCCAGGGTCTTGCAGCAATGTGGCGCGCCGAGGCCGACGTGGCCGGAGTTGTCGTGTTGAGCATGTACCCCCTAGGTGCGGGGCTGCGCGACAGCAGCGACACATGGGCGCTCGCAGAAGTTTCCGACGCCACCGACACATACGTCGTTCGAGTGCACACGAACCCCAACACGCCAGACATCGTCATCGTGCGTGCTGATCGCCCCAATCGCTGGGATTGGTGACATGACAGAGCCAAAGAAGAGCGGCATGGGCGTGCTGCTGGTGTGCGCATTCCTCGCAGCGGTGTCGAACTCAGGAATATTTGCTGCACTCTCCGATCTTCAGGACAAGTACGGCTTCAGCGACGCAGGTCTTGGTTACATCGCAGCTGCAGGTTTTCTCACCTCTGTCGTCGTGTCCATCACCGTCGCACCATTTGCCGACCGAGGTCACCCGAAAATGTTGGTTATCGCGGGGCTCACAGTGTCTGCTGCCGGCTCTGCGCTGTTCGCTCTCAGTGGTTCGCTGCCTGCGTTCATCGTGGCTCGAGGACTGATTGGCGCAGCCATGGGAACTGCGGGCCCAGCCATTCGTGCCTTGGCCGCAAACCTCGACCCGAACCGTGCCGCGGAGCGACTGGGGCGTTTGCGCGGCATTGAGATGGCTGGCTTCACCGGTGGACCATTGATCGGTGCACTTCTCATTGAAGCAACGAGCGTCAACGGCATGTTTGTGTTCTTTTGCAGTTTTGCGGTTTTTGCTCTTGTCGTCGTCGCCCCACGTGAGTTGCCCACACTGCCTTCTAGCGGTGAGTCGCAACGGCTGAGTCTCGAGTTGCTTCGCCTACGTCCAATTCGCGCCGCATCAATTGCGTCACTCACGTTGTTCCTGCCAGTCGGCATTTACGACGCACTATGGGATCGATACGTCACGGATCGTGGGGGCACCAACCTCATGGTCGGTCTGTCGTTTTTGCTCTATTCGATTCCGTTCATCTTGTTTGGCGCGCGCGGCGGACGTATCGCAGATCAACGCGGTGCGCGCACCATGGCGCTCATCGGAATTGCGTGTGCGACACCTGTTGTGTGCGTCTATGGATTACTCACGAATGCATGGCTCATCGTGGTCTTCGGAACGGTCGAAGGTCTTGTTGGTGCCATCGCACTTCCTGCAGCACAATCGATGATGGCGCGCGCAGCACCCGAAGGTCGTGCAGCAGCCGCCCAGGGTTTGATGGGTGCAGGAGATCTGACGACGGCAGCAATCGTTTCATTGATTGCACCGATGATCTACGGCTCAGCAGGACCTGAAGTCACTTTCGCCGTCGCAGCAGGAGCGATGGCGGTACTAGGAGTGCTGGTTGCCTATGAAAGTCGCGACGTTCGCAATTAGCTGAGGCGCTCGATGATCATGGCCATTCCTTGGCCACCACCGACACACATGCTCTCGAGTCCGTACTGCTTGTCTTCCCACTGCAGGCCGTTGATGAGTGTCGACATGATGCGAGCACCAGTCATTCCAAACGGATGTCCGAGCGCAATGGCACCACCGTGGATGTTCAACTTCTCCATCGGAATGCCGAGCTGACGCGCCGACGGCAAGACCTGTGCAGCAAATGCTTCGTTGATTTCCACCAAGTCGATTTGGTCAATGGTCATGCCTGCACGCTTCAACGCTTGACGGCATGCCTCCACCGGTCCGAGACCCATAATCTCTGGGTTCAAGCCCGACACTCCGCTTGACACGATGCGCGCAAGTGGAGTGAGCCCCAACTGCTTGGCCTTTGTGTCACTCATGACCATCACTGCTGCAGCACCGTCATTCAACGGACATGCGTTACCCGCAGTAATCTTGCCGTCAGAGCGGAACACTGGCTTCAACTGCGATGTTGCTTCGTAGTTGGTGCCGGCACGCGGACCGTCATCTTTCGACACCACAGTTCCGTCCGGAAGGGTCAACGGAGTGATTTCGCGGGCGAAAAAACCGTTGTCCATGAACTCACATGCGAGGTTGTGCGAGCGCACACCGAAGCGGTCCATGTCTTCACGCGACACATTTTCAATTTCTGCAACGTTCTCAGCGGTCTGACCCATCGCGATATACGCGTCGGCAAGTCCTTGCTGTGGCGACCACTTGGGTTGTCCACCTTGGGCACGCAGTGCGCTGTGCTCCATCGATGGCTTGAAAATCTCGTTTGGCGCTGTGTCGGCGCGACCATGCACGTAGCGACTCACAGTTTCCACACCCGCGGCGATGAAACAGTCGCCCTCGCCTGCCTTGATGGCATGCGCTGCCATGCGAATGGTCTGCAAACTTGAAGAGCAGTAACGGTTGACGGTGACGCCAGGAACATCATCGAGTCCGGCAAGAATCGCGGTCATGCGCGCGACGTTGAAGCCACTCTCTCCTGCCGGCTGACCGACTCCCATCATCAGGTCTTCGACATCTGAGGCCTTCACCTGCGGAACCTTGGCCATCAACGCCTTCACAATTTGAGCCGACATGTCGTCGGGGCGCAGGTCGATGAGCGAACCCTTCTGGGCGCGGCCGATGGGGCTACGGGCGGTGGCGACGATGACTGCTTCTGGCATGGATCTTCCCTTCGAGAGTCCCGCACAATCGCGGGACGGCTCGCAAAGAGTAGCCAAGCAACCCCCTCAACGGGGAGTTGGCACGGCAGTCATCAAAGGTCTGACAGCCACTCACCGCGCGCATCGGCCGCAGCCAATACTCGCTCTAGCTCCTCTAACTGCACAGAATCTCGCACTCCAAGTAATCGCGCATAGAAGCGCAAGCCCTTTGGAGTTCCGGTCACCCTGACGGGAATGCGCGACCCGAGATCTGTCCCGTACTCGGTGGGAATGTCGACATACTCAACCCCGGCTGCGTGCAAATCGGCCTCGTCGGCAGCGAGTTCGCCGCCGTTCAATTGATACAGATCGGCATCGACGAAGAAAGTGAACTCGGCCATGTCGGCGAACCTATCTGTCCGGTGAATTGGCGTGTCGAATCGGGCAATACAGTCACAGACATGGAACTCCCCGTGGTACTCCTCGAAGACATCGATCTTTCACTCAACGAATTCTGGACAAGGGATCGCGCATATCGCGAGGGCGCGTTCAAGACGCTCCGTGACGAGTCTCCGTTTCATTTCTTCCCCGAAGCAATCATCGAGGACTCTCCGTTTCCGCGTGGCCCCGGTTATCGCGCTCTCACGCGCCACGAAGACATCTGGCATGTCAGCCGTAACCCGCAGATTTTCTGTAGCGGCAAGGGCTCGAACATCGGTGACATGCCCACCGAACTGAATGAGTTCTTCGGATCAATGATCAACATGGACGATCCGAAGCACTTCCGCCTTCGCTCCATCGTGTCGAAGGGGTTCACCCCGAAAGAAATCACTCGCGTCGAAGAGCAAGTCAAAGTGCGCGCAGCAAAAGTCATCGATCGCTTGCTAGAGCAGTTCCCAGGTAAAACATGCGACTTTGTCGAAGAGGTAGCGGCACTGCTTCCCTTGCAAATCATCTGCGACATGATGGGCATTCCCGAGAGCGACGAGCGCCAGATCTTCAACTGGACCAACGTCATCCTTGGCGTGGGTGACCCTGAGTTCGTGGGCTCGTACGAAGACCTGCTGAAAGCGGGCATGGATATTTTCGCCTATGCACAAGCTCTTGGTGAAGACCGCGTGAAGAACCCCAAGGATGACGTGACTTCCGCGATGATGAATGCCGTCGTTGATGGCGAACGCCTCACAGCACAAGAGTTCGGATCGTTCTTCATTCTGCTCGTTGTCGCAGGTAACGAGACGACGCGCAATGCCATCAGCCACGGCATGAAACTTCTCACCGACAATCCTGATCAGCGCAAGCAGTGGTACGGAAACTTCGAGGAGCACACGCGCACAGCAGTCGAAGAGATTGTCCGCTACGCGACGCCTGTCATTCACTTCCGTCGCACCGCTACCGAGGACACGGAAATCAACGGCCAACCGATCAAGGAAGGCGAAAAAGTTGTCATGTGGTACTGCTCTGGCAACCGCGATGAGCGGGTGTACACGAACCCACAGGCCTTCGACATCGCGCGTCCGTTGTCACCGGCCCAAGTCGGCTTTGGTGCAGGTGGGCCCCACTTCTGCCTCGGCGCAAACCTCGCCCGTCGCGAAATCGGCGTGATGTTCGACGAGATTCGCCAACGCGTGCCATCGCTACACATCACGAGCGAACCCGCGTACCTGCAAAGTGCCTTCATCAATGGCATCAAGCGCATGCAGTGCGCGTGGGACTAAGCCACCTCTCGCACCCTAGGCCTTAGGGCCGAGAAAAGGCAGGGCTTGTCGCGTCAGTGGGAATCGCGTCGAGTGGCCTCGCAATTTCAGCGTGCGTCGGTCCGTGTTCAGAAGCCAGTGGACGCAATGCATCGAGGTCAAAGCCGTACACACGTGAGGCGGTGTCGGCGAGAATTGTCTGAAGTTCGTGCGGCTGCCAGTCAGAGAACACCAAGCGCAATGACTCGCGAGTGTACGGATACGTCGATTCATGGTGCGGATAGTCGCTACCCCACAGCACACGTTCGATTCCCACTTCACGAATGATGTCCGCATCGGACGGACTTGGATAGGCCGACCCGATGAAACAATTGCGAGTGAAATAGGTGCTCGGCTTTTCTTTCAGAATCTGATCAGGCTCGAATGCGATTTCACCAAGTCGACCCTTCACCATCTCGCTATGGAAGTAGTCCATAGAGCGAAGCATCTCCGGAACAAACTTGATGCCGACCTCAGTGAGAACGAACCGAAGTTTCGGAAAGCGCTCGAATACTCCTCCCCAAATCAGATGCCACACCGCCCTGTCGGCCCACCAGGGAGACTCCATCGCAAACACAATCATCGTGGCAGGGTGATTGCCATAGTTCGGGATACCGGTGCCACCACCATGATGCGCGATCGTGAGGTCGAGCTCTTCACACACTGCCCAAATGGGGTCGTAGTCACGCGCAAACAGCGGAGGCAGACCTGAGTCAGGGGCAACACCTGGCAACAACACTCCACCGTCGATGCCCCGCGCATGGAATTCGCGAACATCTGCGACCGCAGTGTCGATGTCATTCAGAAAAATCTGAATAAGTCCCTTGCGTCGCTTCGGCGCTTCCTGCAACCACTGCACTTGCCAGCGGTTGTGGGCCCGAATACCTGCAAGGCGTCGCTCGTAATTCTTCACCGTCGGCGTGGGAGCGACGACGGAGTTCGTGGGGAAAAACGGTGGCACCGTATTTGGAAACACAATCTCAGCCACGATGCCATCTCGTTGTTGCTCGTCGAAGCGCCTGGTGCTGTCCCAATTTCGAACCTTTGAGTCGCCCGTCAGATCACGCCATGGCGTCACATACTTCGCTTGCCACTGGTTGAACTCGTCTCTCCATTGCGGATCGAGATGGGAGGCGTATTGCTCCATCGACCCACCGGCATGACAGTCAGACGAGATGATGGTGTATCGCTGGTCTCCCACAGTGGTGCCTTTCTGATAGTCTTGACTGAGTCAACACTATCAGTCGATTCGAGGGGTATGGCACACGGGCACAATTCGTCTCACTCTGTGATCGCTGCCTCGTTACGTCGCCTACAGCGGCTACGTGCGAGCAAGCAGGTTCACAAGGCGCTCTCCCATGCCAGCGGCGTTGACCTGCCTCAACAAGCAACAGAGCTGCTACTGGCGCTTGATGATCGCATGTCTCTCGCTGATCTTGCCCGCGCAGCCCACATGGACACCGGCGCGACGAGTCGACAGGTGACTCTGCTTGAAGAAGTGAATCTTGTGCGCAAAGTGCAGCACCCCGACAATGCGAGCGCGATCTTGGTGTCGCGCACCAGTCGCGGTACGGCGCTAGCGAAACGTATGGTCGAGGTACGCGACCGCCACCTCACTTCTGTGCTCGATGAATGGTCGCGTGACGACAAAGACCAACTCGCCGACCTTCTTGATCGCCTCGTGCACGACCTCGAGCAAACGCCGTATCAATCAAAACCACGGAGGACATGACATGACGCGAATGACGCAAGGTACTCGCCGCATCGAATACGCCGGATCAGTTCATGACGAGCGTGAAATAGAAGCAGTTGTGAACGTGTTGCGGGGCGGGCCGACTGCTCTGCGCATCGGCAAGAACGTGCGCGACATGGAACGTCGAGTTGCTGCTCTCTTTGGAAAAAAGCGCGGCATTATGTGCAATTCGGGCTCATCAGCTCTGTACTTGGCTATCGACGTTCTCGGGCTCTCCCCCGGCGATGAAATCATCACGTCGTCTGTCACCTTCTCCACCGATATCGCGCCGATGATCCGAGCCAGATTGGTTCCCGTCTTTGTCGATGTCACTGTAGACACGTTCCAAATCGATGTGCACAAAATCGAAGAGATGATCAGCCCACGAACCAAGGCGATTCTGGTGCCCAACCTCATCGGCAATGCCCCCGATTGGGACCACATCCGTGACATTGCAGATCGACACGGTTTGAAGGTCATCGAAGACTCGTGCGATGCCCTCGGGCTCACCCTTCGCGGTACCCCCACAGGCACTCGGGCCGACATCAGCCTCACGTCGTTTGCGCTCTCCCACATCATCACCGCCGCCGGCACGGGCGGCATGGTGTGCTTCGACGATGACGCAATGGCGGACAAAGCCTTGCTGCTTCGTAGGTGGGGTCGGCGATCTGAGATCAAACTCTTCGGTTCTCAAAAAACTGCTGGCTCGCGCTTTTTCTCAGAAATTGAAGGCGACCTTGAGTACGACGACCTTTTCATCTTTGATGAAGTTGGCTGGAACTTCGAACCGTCAGAGTTGTCAGCTGCGTTTGGTCTGGTGCAGCTTGACAAGTTGAATGACAATCTTGCGCGTCGTCAACGCAACTTCGACATCACCTCATCGCACTTTGCAAAATGGCCACAGTTCTTCACGTTGCCGCGCCTCACCGAGGGCGTCGAAACGGGCTGGCACATGTTCCCCATCATCATCAACAAGGACAGCGGCATCAGACGCGCGGAGTACCAACAGTTCATGGAGTCTCACGGCATCGACACCCGCATGGTGTGGACCGGAAACGCCGCGCGCCAGCCTGCTTTCCGGAATGCAACCTTCCGCCAACCCGACAATGGCCTACCAAACGCCGACAATGTCATGGAATGGGGACTCATCTTGCCCAACAATCATTCACTGTCAGATGACGACTGCAATTACATCGGTGAGTGCACGCTTGCTTTTCTACAAGAACAGAAGCTGGTGAAGTGATGGCACTCAGACGATTCGAAGGCCGCAATGTGGTGGTCACCGGGGCGAGCCGTGGCATCGGAGCATCACTCGCTCGACGTCTTGCGGCAGAGGGCGCACATCTTTTTCTGGTGGCCCGTCATCTTGACCCGCACGAAAAAGTACCCGGCAGCCTGCGAGAGACCGTGGCAGTTTGCGAGGCACTCGGAGCCAACGCACATGCTCATGTCGCAGACCTCGCCGACCAGAACAGTCGACTCGGCATCATTCCGGCCGCACTCGAGCACTTCGATGGTCATATCGACGTGGTCATCAACAATGCTGCTGCCGCCATGTACGGCCCACTTCTCGACTACCCCGGAAAGCGTCTGCGACTCACCTATGAAGTCAACACGTTCGCCCCGCTTGAGATTTGCCAGCAGGTTCTTCCATCAATGATCGCTCGTGGTGAAGGTTGGATCGTCAATGTGTCGAGTGCCACTGCACAACACAACGAGGGGCCTCCCTTTCGCAAGACTCACACCAGCCATGGCATCTACGGTTCATCGAAAGCGGCACTGAACCGCATCACCAATGACTTGGCAGTCGAAATGTACGAACACGGCGTGCGCATCAATACCGTCGAGCCGCGTGCCGCGGTCATGAGTGAAGGTGCACAGATTCTCGTTGGTGATTTTGTGCGCAAAGATCAGATCGAGTCGATGGAAGAGATGGTGGAAGCAACAATTGCGCTGTGCTGCTGCGACAAAGACTCGACCGGCGCAGTACACGTGAGCCTTGATCTCATCGAAGAGTGGAAACTCACGGTGCACGATCTCGATGCGAAAGGCCCCTGGACACCACATACCTGACAGGACTGAGCCCTGACATGACAAAACCCCGGCACACAGGCCGGGGTTTTGCTGTCGTATGTGAGCTAGGTCAGCTGCAGCCGCTGGTGCTGCCGCATGACGGACATGCATGGCAAGAACCGGCGCGGTTCATCTGCACACCACACTGCATGCACATTGGTGCATCGCTGTGGCGGGCAATGCCACCTGCTGGTGAGTGATCCGTGCTTGGTGCCGTCGGGGCGAGACCGAGTTCAATCTGCTGGCTGAGCTCAGATGCCGACGGGATGGTCTTTGGGTCGGCGACCACTTCGGAGCCCATCGAGGTTTCGACGACGCTCTCTTCGACACCTGGCAGCGTTGGCTGCAGACGCTCATCGCGGCTGAAGATGCCCAACTCGGCGCGCTCGTCGTATGTCAAGTACTCGAGTGCGAGGCGACGGAAGAGGTAGTCCATGATCGACGAAGCGATGCGGATGTCCGGATCGTCAGTCATGCCAGCTGGCTCGAAGCGCATGTTGGTGAATGCTTCGACGAACGCGCGCAGCGGCACTCCGTATTGCAGACCGTACGAGATGGACTTGGCGAAAGCGTCCATGATGCCGCTCAGGGTCGAGCCCTGCTTCGACACGGTCAGGAACACTTCACCAGGGCGACCGTCTTCGTACTCGCCAATGTTGGCAAAGCCCTTGCAGTCCGCAACGCGGAACTCGAAGGTGCGACCACGACGTGAACGTGGCAACTTCTGACGCACCGGCTTGGTGACGACCTTCTCAACCACGCGCTCGATGACCTGTGTTGCTGCCGTGGCTGCTTCAACAGGAGCGTCGTCTTTCTTTTCATCCTTCTTCGCGGTGGAGAGTGGCTGACCGAGCTTGCAGTTGTCGCGGTAGATGGCGACAGCCTTGATGCCCAGTTCCCACGACAACATGTGCAATTTCTCGATGTCTTCGACAGATGCCTCTTCAGGCATATTGACGGTCTTCGAGATGGCACCCGACAGGAATGGCTGCGCTGCAGCCATCATGCGTACGTGACCTTCGTAGTGGATGGTGTTGTCACCCATTGAGCAGGCGAACACCGGCAGATGCTCGGGCTTCAAGTCAGGTGATCCGACGATGGACTTGTTCTTGTCGATGTAATCGATGATGCGATCGACAACTGGTCCTTCGTAGTTGAGACGCTGCAATGCACGCGGCACCGTCTGATTGACGATTTGCATGTTTCCGCCACCAACGAGCTTTTTGAACTTGACGAGACCGAGGTCTGGCTCGATACCAGTGGTGTCACAGTCCATCATGAGGCCGATGGTTCCGGTTGGTGCAAGCACCGTGGACTGCGAGTTACGAACGCCGTACTCTTCGCCGTCGCGCACTGCCACATCCCACGACTCGGTGGCCGCGTAGACAAGGTCGGGCTGAACGACGTCGACATCTTTGATCTTGGCGTTCTCGTCACGGTGCATACGCAACACGTTGAGCATGTAACGCTCATTCTCTGCGAAGCCAGCAAATGGCCCCATGCGACTTGCGATACGAGCACTCGTTGCGTAAGCATGACCGGTCATGAGCGAGGTGAGTGCACCTGCCCATGCACGACCACCGTCGGAGTCGTACGGCATACCGAGTGCCATGAGGAGCGCTCCGAGGTTCGCATAACCGAGGCCAAGCTGACGGAAGAGTCGGCTGTTCTCGCCGATCTTTTCTGTCGGGTAGTCGGCGCGACCAACGAGGATTTCCTGTGCAGTGAACACCACTTCGATGGTGCGCTTGTAGGCCTCGGTGTCGAATACGTCGTCATTGCTGAGGTACTTCAGCAAGTTGATGGATGCGAGATTGCACGCCGAGTTGTCGATGTGCATGTACTCGCTGCACGGGTTTGAGCCGTTGATACGACCCGTTGCGTGTGCGGTGTGCCACTTGTTGATGGTGGTGTCGAATTGCAGACCAGGGTCAGCACATTCCCACGATGCTTCTGCGATTTGACGCCAGAGGTCACGCGCACGAATGGTGCGAACGGTGCGACCGTCGGTGACAGCCTTCAAGTTCCAGTCGCGGTCTTCCTTCACAGCTTGCATGAAGTCATCGGTGACGCGCACTGAGTTATTGGCATTCTGGTACTGAATGCTGAATGCGTCGGCACCATCGAGGTCCATGTCGAAGCCGGCGTCGCGCAATGCGCGGGCCTTGCGCTCTTCCTTGACCTTGCACCAGATGAACTCTTCGACATCGGGGTGTTCGGCATTCAGGATGACCATCTTCGCCGCACGACGGGTCTTGCCACCTGACTTGATGGTTCCGGCAGATGCGTCGGCGCCGCGCATGAACGACACGGGACCCGAAGCGGTTCCGCCACCCTGCAACATTTCCGCACTGCTGCGAATGCGCGACAAGTTGATACCCGAGCCGGAGCCGCCTTTGAAGATGACGCCTTCTTCGCGGTACCAATTCAAGATGTCGTTCATGGTGTCTTCGACCGACAAGATGAAGCACGCGCTTGCTTGCTGCGGCACACCTGCAACGCCGATGTTGAACCACACTGGCGAGTTGAACGCCGCACGTTGTGTGACGAGGATGTACTTCAATTCGTTGCGGAAAGTTTCTGCTTCTTCTGTGTCGACGAAGTAACCACCCTCGACGCCCCATGTGGTGATGGTGTCGGCAACGCGGTCGATGACTTGGCGCAGCGAGTGTTCCCGCTCGGGTGTGCCGGGCGTGCCACGGAAGTACTTCTGCGCCACGATGTTGGTGGCGTTCAGTGACCAATCGACGGGGAACTCGACGCCCAACTGCTCGAAGGCAACTGAGCCGTCTTTCCAGTTGGAGATACGTGCGTCACGATGCTCCCACTGCACCTCGTCGTACGGATGTACTCCGGGCGTGGTGAAGTGGCGTCGGATGCCAATGGCGAGACGATCCGGTGCGAGTGACATGTTGTTCTCCTTGTGTGCGAAGTGTTGTGGCTGGAAGCCGCGAGCTTGTATGTGGACTGGGCGTTGGTGGTGGCGATGTGGCGGCATCGACACCGTGTAAAGCGGCTTGATCACCGTCCCACCGAGGCCCCGAGAGGCCGCCGGTAGGGCAAATGGCCCGACCACTACATCTTGTGGTTATCCCTCCCCCATTTCTGGTTTCACCACAAGAGGTTGGGAGATTACAGCACCGTAGTTACATCCATGTCAACGACCCTCAAGAAATCTTTCCCTTATCTGACAGGGGTTCCAAAGAAAGCCCCACGGCACCCGTGAATTGCCCTCTGATGAGCCCCCGACAGACGCGCAGAACGACCCCAAAGGCCAAGTCCATAGGTTCAGGACCGCCCAGTCCCATGAGTGGCTTCGACAACGCCGCCATGCGTCGCTCGCCGAACGATCTTGAAATCATGTTGATCCCCTCTCGCTTCCAGCCATCCATCGTCCATGCGTACCCGACCTTGGGGTCGACTGCGGGCGCAACGATACGAGACGAATGTTGTGGATTGGAAGTGGACAACGGTGTGAATTCCACAAATGTTTTGTGGAATTCCCCGCAAATACAGGGGATGAAGTTGTGAGTTACCTGTGGACGACTTGGGTGATGTGTTAGAGCGACGACACGATGACGGGAATCGCATTCAATACTGCGTTTCCTGACAATTCATCAATTCGCTCATGATCAGTGAGCACATTGCTGTTCACTCCGGGTTTCTCAGCCGCGACGGACAACTTCGTGCCGCGCACGTTGTGCCCCCAGCCGTGCGGCAAGCTCACAACGCCGGAGCGCACTGCATCTGTCACTTCGACCGGTGCAACAAGTGAACCGACACGACTCGTCACTTTTGCGGGAGAACCATGCGTTAGTCCGAGACGTGCAGCATCGTCAGGGTGAACTTGCAGTGTGCAGGACAATGAACCCTTGGTCAGCACTTTCATGTTGTGCATCCACGAGTTGTTCGATTTGAGGTGACGACGACCAACCAACAACATGTCGTTGTCTGTGGCTTTCTTCAAACGTGGCAACACTTTCGACAAGTTCTCGGCAAAGAGTGTTGGACACAACTCGACCTTTGCCGACGACGTACGAAGAATCTCAGGTATTCGCGGCTCGAGTGCACCAAAGTCGATGCCGTGTGGCGCATCAATGAGTGCTCTCACCGAGACACCGCCAGGGTTTGCCCCATATGCCGCGCCATAGGGCCCCGTCTGCAACATGATGTCGAGGATGCGAGTTGGCCCGCGCAATCCTTCTGCAGCAAGTAGTCCGAGGATGTCATCGACGTCACGTCCGTAGATGTTGGACGACGAGTTCTTCACGAGCCCACCGAGCATTTCCGCCACCGCAAGATCATCAACGTCACTCACCGACACAGACACATCGAGTGTCTGAAGAATGCCGGCAAGTTTCGCCAAGATCTCCCACTCATCCCACTCGCCGTCACCCATGGGCAGAACTGCCGGGCTGTAATTGGCAACGTTTCTCACGGCGAGTCGCAACAGCGAGATGTCGTAGTGGTCGCGTTGTAGTTGCGAAGGCGGCGGAAGTATCACATCGGCGTGACGCGACGTCTCGTTCAAGTAGATGTCAACACTCACCATGAAATCAAGATGTGCGAGCGCAGAATCGAGCTGGTCACTGTTTGGTGTTGACAACACGGGGTTTCCGGCGAGCGAGATAAGTGCGCGAATCTGGCCGTCGCCCGGTTTGAGTATCTCTTCGCCGAGCGCTGCCACCGGATATTCACCGAATACTTCGGGATACTTCCGCACACGCGTGTGGCCCTTTCCAATTTTGAATCCGGGGCCGCCGGGCTTACCACCTTGCGATGTCACCGGACCTGCAGCTGGAAGTGTGAACATCGCGCCACCGCGCTTGTCGAGATTGCCCGTGATTGCATTCAGAGCGTCAACGAGCCAAGCGGTTGCCGTACCGAACTCAACTGTGTTGACACCCATTCGCCCGTACACCGCTGCTGTCGGTGCCGCCGCCAACTCAGCTGCGATGCGGCGAGACGTCGCAGCGTCAATGCCACAGATGCTTGCTGCCACCTCAGGAGTGAACTCGGCGACGGCTACCTGAAGGTCGTCGATGCCGTTCACATGTGAGCGGATGTGCGAACCAACGTCTGCTTTTCCGGTGGCGAACAATTCATTGATGAGCGCTGCAACGAACACGACGTCGGTGCCTGGAATGATCGGTAGCCATTCGTCAGATGCTTCGGCAGTCTTCGTGCGTCGTGGGTCGACAACCACGATCTTGCCGCCACGCTCGCGAATGGCGCGCATTCGGCCCGGAAAGTCTGGTGCGGTGCACAAACTTCCGTTCGACGCATGCGGATTCGCGCCGAGCATCAAAAGGTAATCGGTGTGATCAAGATCTGGCACGGGAATGGTGATGCCAGTTCCGAACATGAAACCACCGGCGACGTGTTTTGGCATCTGATCGACTGTTGATGCACTGAATCGGTTGAAGGAACCGAGCGCCAGATTCACCGCGCGATTGAAGGTCATCGAAGCAAGATTGTGCGCACCAGGATTTCCCATGTACACCGCTAGCGACGAGCGTCCGTGAGTGTCGATGACACGTGCGAGTCCGTCGCGAACCACATTCCACGCTTCGTCCCAGGCAACCTCCACATGTTGCCCGTCGCGCTTCACCAATGGTCGGCGCAAACGATCGGGATCCTCGTGCAACTGCTTCAAGGTGCTGCCCTTTGGGCAGATGAAACCTTTGCTGAAGACGTCGTCTTTGTCTCCCCTGATACGCACGATCTGGTCGTTAGCGTCGACCGAAATTTCAAGACCACATGTGGCCTCGCACAAAGGACACGTGCGATACGCGGTGCGAACCGGAATACGACTTGCAGTGTCAGCCTTCTGGTTAGCCATGGTCATACCCTGCCACATGAGCCGTTCGCTGGCGACCGAGCCGTTCGTATGCTGACGGCGTGCAAGTGGTCTTCGCCGAATCTCACGACGTTGCTGGCACTGACGGCGACATTTCGGCACTCGAGGCTTTCGGCTATCAGCGCACGCCACATGCAGATGGTCGACCTCAAGTAGAGATCTGCATGATCAGCACCATCGATGGTGCCATCGCCGTTGATGGCGTGTCCGGTCCCCTCGGTGGCCCACCCGACAAAGCAGCTTTTTCTGCACTCCGCTCTGCAGCGACATCAGTGCTGGTCGGGGCCGGAACGGTGCGAGCCGAGCACTATCACCGCCCAAGCCGCAGCGATCTTCAGGTTGCAGTGGTGAGCCACCGCGGCAGCGTCGACACCACAAGTGAGTTGTTCACGTCGGGATGCGGCGTGCTCGTGTTACCTGTCGATGCACCTGCAGTGGATACGAGAAACATTCGAGTGGGCGTCGGCGCGGTCGACCTTGCTGCGGCTATCGCACAACTTGGAGGCTCGTTCATTCAAGTTGAAGGTGGAGCAGTGCTCAATGCACAGTTACTCACGCTCGGACTTGTCGACGCGATCAACCTGACACTGTCGCCGAACATCGTTGGTGGAAGCGCCGATCACATTGTCACCCAACTGGCGGTGCCTCATGACTTTCGACTGACGCGTGTGTTGCGAGACGGCGACTTTGTGTTCTGTCGCTACGAACCGACGTCGAAGTAACTCAGGACTGTTTCAGCAACGCAAGTTCGCGACGGAAGTCTGCTGCGCCATCGAAGTTCTTGTACACGCTCGCAAAGCGCATGTACGCAACTTCGTCGAGTGCCTTCAAACGCTCAAGCACCGCGTGACCAATCAGCGAGGTGGTGATGTCCTCACCTGCAGCAGCCGCCAGACGAATTTCGTCTTCGACTGATTCAGCCAATTCATCGATTTGCTCTTCGGTGACCGCGCGGCCCTTCGACGCTGAGCGAACCCCAGAGGCAACCTTCAAACGGTCAAATGGAGTGCGTTCGCCCGACCGCTTCAGAACCATGAGCGGTGCCCCCTCCAAGCGTTCGTACGTTGTGAAACGATACGAACATTCAGGACACGCCCGGCGCCGACGAATAGCACTCCCGTCCTCTGCGGACCGAGAGTCGATCACTTTCGTGTCGTCGTGTTTGCACACCGGACAATGCACGTCCCCAGAGTAGTGCGGGGTTTTCTTTACTTTCTGTCTCCCCTGTCCGTATCTCGCACGGACAGGGGATCAGGGGATGCGAATGATCTGGCCGGCGGAGATTTGATCTCCGTTCATGCGGACCAGAACATCGACGAGTTCGGTGATGTCGCCATTAGGCATGAGGTTGCGCGCGATGCCCCAGATGGTGTCGCCTGGTTGAGCAACAACGGTGCGGGGCACATTGATGCCGCCACTCGTCGGCTCAGTTGCCATGGCGCGGCTACCGAGCACACCGGTGGCGACGACAGCAATCGCCACGACCGCAAGAACGGCGCGGCGCCGAATGATGATGGGCCGCGGCGTCGCCCCGGTGCCGACGCGGGCAGCTGCTCGGGCGACGGGACGACGCGGCGCGAGGAGTGGATCGAGGTGGGTGATGGTGCTCATGGGGGTCTCCTTGTGGAAGGGGCTGAACTGGGCGGTTCTGGCTGGTGTTTTCTAGGTTGCTTGGCACCGTAACGAACGGGTGTTCGATAGTTTGCCCAGAACAGGTGTTCGTGTCAAGGGGGTAAGCGAACAAATGTTTGACGAACAGGTGTTTGACCAGCCGGGCGAACACCTGTACGCTTCCCCCATGGCCGAAACCCTCACCCCACGTCAGCGCGACATCCTCAATGTCATCGAACAGAGCATGCAAGACCGGGGCTACCCACCGAGCGTGCGTGAAATCGGTGAGGCCGTCGGCCTGAACTCCCCTTCCACGGTGCACAACCACCTCGCCACATTGCAGCGCCTCGGCTATCTCCGCCGCGACCCCACGAAACCACGCGCCATCGAGGTGCGTTTCGACACCAATTCAGGTGTTGCTATGGATCGTCGTCCGGCCCGACACATTCCACTCATCGGCGAAGTCGCCGCGGGCACCGATGTGCTCGCGCAGGAAAACGTCGAAGACCTCATTCCCATGCCATCTGACTTCACTGGCGAAGGTGAGCTCTTTATGTTGCGGGTTCGTGGCGACAGCATGATTGACGCTGGCATTCTCGATGGCGACTATGTCGTTGCTCGTCAACAGAACACAGCAAACAATGGAGACATCGTCGTTGCATGTATTCCCGGTGAAGAAGGAACCGTGAAAACCTTCAAGAAGTCCGGGAACAAGATCACCTTGATTCCATCGAACCCTCGTCTTCAGCCAATGGTTTTCGGGGCCGACGAGGTCAGCATCTTCGGAAAAGTCGTCACCGTTCTTCGACGCGTCTAAATACGTCAAGATCAGTTGCGTTGCATCAACGACGTGACAAACGCTCTGCCAGCATCGCGATGCGAGCGTCTGGTTGCACCACCGCCACACGCACAAAGCGCGCACCTTGTGGTCCGTAAAAATCTCCAGGGCTCACCAACGCACCACCGTCTACGGCCAGGCGCTCTGTGAACCCCCACGCATCACCGACGTCGCACCACAGGTAGAAACCACCAGCTGGCATATTGATTGATACGCCGCTCCACTTACTGAGCACATCGGCGACGCGTTCGAGACGCGACAGATAACGATCGCGTTGCACTCGCACATGCTCATCGTCATCGAGTGCCGCTACTGCGGCTGCTTGTGCCGGACCAGGAACCATGAACCCTCCGTGCTTGCGCACTTCTTGCAAGTAACTCACGATGTCTGCATCACCCGCATAGAAGCCCACACGAACACCGGCCAAGTTCGAACGCTTTGACAGAGAATGAACCGCCACTACCCCATCGTTGCCGTGCTGCAAGATGGATTGCGCACTCGTCGACCACGTGAATTCGGTGTAGCACTCGTCGCTGAAGACCGGCACTCCATGTGCTCGACCCCACGCTGCAGCTGCGCCAAGATCATCGAGCTCTCCAGTGGGGTTGCTCGGGCTATTCACCCACAACATCAGCGCGCGTTGTGCATCATCGGTCGTGATTGATGCAAGATCCATCGTGCCATCAGCGTTCATCGGCACCGGTACGGCGCGCAGCCCGGCGAGAATCGCACCCATCTCGTAGGTGGGATATGCAGTCTGGGGATACAACACCGTGTCTCGGTTGGGGCGACGCAACTTCATGTACTGGGGTGTCGTGGCGACGAACTCTTTGGTGCCGATGCAGGCAGCGATTCGTGAAACTGGCATGTCGATGGCGAAGCGTCTTGCCATCCACCGAGCAATCGCACGCCGCAACGCCTCGCTTCCGATGCTCTGCGGATAGCCACGCTCAGCACCCGACGTCGAGAGTGCCTCGATGACGGCTGCCGGGGGCGGGTCGCACGGAGTGCCAATCGACAAGTCGATGATGCCACCGTCATGTGCAGCAGCAATTTTCTGAAATGCGTCGAGCCGGTCATACGGATACGGAGGTGGCTCAAAGCCCGGAGCGTCACGGTCGATCATGGTGTTCCCATGCTTACGCATCGGAGGTCGTGCGCACGAACTGCGCCAACCGGCCACGAGAAGCGTCGGACAGGCGTGCTCGAACGACCATGGCATCGTCGGCACTTTCAGTCGACACCACTTCACCCTCACGGTGCACAGCTGCGAGAACATCACCGCGGTCGAAGGGAATCAGCAGTTCCGTGACTGCTGTTAACGAACGCACCCTGTCGGCGAGAGTACGAAGGAAAACATCGAGGTGGCGAAGCTTCAATGCCGACACCGCCACCGAACCTGTGTGAGTGGACACCAAATGTGCACCGTCATCATCTGCCAGGTCACACTTGTTGAACACGATGAGTTCAGGCACAGACCCAGCACCCATTTCGTCGAGCACTTCATGCACCGCAGCAATCTGATGTTCGGGGTACTGCGCACTGGCATCGACCACATGCACGAGCAGGTCTGCCTCGGCGGCCACTTCAAGAGTGCTCTTGAACGATTCGATGAGACCATGCGGCAGTTTGCGAACAAATCCCACCGTGTCTGTGAGCAACACGGGCTCACCGCCAGGAAGCGCAAGGCGACGCGTTGTTGGGTCAAGCGTTGCGAACAAACGATTCTCTGCCAAAACTCCAGCCTGCGTGAGAGAGTTCAGCAGCGTCGACTTACCAGCATTGGTGTAACCAACGATGACCACGTTCGCAAGACCACTACGGCCTCGACTCTTGCGCTGCACGAGGCGTGTGTTGCGAAGATCTTTCAGATCTCGCTCAAGTTTGTTGATTCGCGACATGATGGCGCGACGATCAACTTCGAGCCTCGTTTCACCAGATCCGCGAGTGCGGGCGCCGACACCACCACTTTGCTGCGAAAGTTTGGCCTTCGCACCACGCCGCAACCGGGGAAGCCGATATCGAAGCAGGGCCAATTCGACTTGCGCTTTACCTTCGAGCGTGTGCGCGTTCTGGCCAAAGATGTCGAGGATCACCGCTGTTCGGTCGAGTGCGGTGCGGCCCAACACTTTCTCCAGGTTGTATTGCTGCGCGGGGGTCAATTCCGCATCGAACACCACCGTGTCGGCATCAACCGCGAGACACACTTCATGCAGTTCGTCGACTTTCCCCTTGCCGATGTAGAAGGTCGGATCTGGAGTGTCGCGACGTTGTGTTACCCGAGCTGCTTCATCTGCACCAGCGGTGTCAACCAAGAGTGCAAGTTCGTCGAGTCCCTCTTCGGTGTCTTCGTCTGTTTGCCCCGCAAGCGTCACTCCAACCAGAACGATGCGCTCACGGAAGGTGCGCTCAATGAGCGTGCGACCAAGCGCCTCCTGATAGGGGTTGCTCACACGTTCACCGTGACCGTCGCGATGTACTGCGTTGGTCCGATCAACGTTGCGCGACGTGTTGCTGCATCGATGCGCACTCGAGCATCGCCTCCGTCCATGTGTACCAACACCTCGGTCGTCGAACTTGGAACAATGCCCCAGGACAGTGCCGCTTCGGCGCTCGCGCAAGCTCCGGTGCCACATGCAAGTGTCACTCCGGCACCACGTTCATGAACTCGCATGGTGATGGCGTGAGATTCGGGACCAGGCTCGACCACTTCGAGGTTCACATCCGACACCTTCGCGCCAAGTGATACCAAGTCGACGAGTTTGACGTCATCAACCGCAACAACCGAATGTGGGTTACCCAAACTCACATGTCGAACCGGACGGTCTGGATGCGCCTCGAGCAAGGACCACTGAGCGGGCGCATCAATGTCTTCGATGATGCCCATGTCCACAACAACGCTCTGGAGACCATCAACCGGCCCACCGAGCACCTGCACCTGACGTTCCCCCGCATCAGTGGAGACCGAGTAGGTGCACTCTCCGCTTGTGGCATCGGCCATGTAGGCGGCCTGCACAAGACAACGAATGCCGTTGCCACTCATTTCTGCACGACTTCCGTCGGAGTTGAACAACGCCATCGACGCACTGAGGTTGCCATTGCGATGCAACACCAAGAGCCCATCAGCACCGATACCCATTCGACGATCACACAACTGCACGGCGACATCTGGCCAAGGACGAGATGGGGCACCCTGTGCGACGTCATAGACGAGAAAGTCATTGCCAAGACCGTGGTGCTTGGTAACTGTCACTTCCATAGGCGTTGTCACACCCTACGCCAGCGTCTGCAGTACATGGGTGGCGATTTCCTCGACGGGATCTGAGACCACATCAACCCACTCAATGCGGGGATCGCGTCGAAACCATCGTTCCTGGCGAACCGCAAATTGTCGAGTGCGAAGAATGACTTTCTCCACCGACGCTTCAAGGCTCACGCCACCCTCCAGATGCTCGATGATTTCTTTGTAGCCAAGTGCCTGACGCGCCGTTGCAGACAATGGCTCGTGCTCGGCGAGCAACGACTGCACCTCTTCGACCAGTCCGTTGGCAATCATTTTGTGCACACGTTGTGCAATGCGCTCCGCGAGAGCAGGGCGAGACCAGCGAAGTCCGATCTGGCGAATATCGGTTGAGGGATAACTCGCCACTCCCTCACCGAAAGAACTGAACAGCTGACCACTTCCGATTGTTACTTCGAGCGCACGAATCACACGACGCCGATTTGTGGGCTCCATGCGCGTCGCAGCGAGGGCGTCAAGCGAGGTGAGCCGTCCGTGAAGCGCAATGGTGTCTGGTTCGCTCTCGAGCTCTTGCCGTATCTCGGGCCACTCGCCTGGAAGATTCAATCCATCAACAACCGCGGTGATGTAGAGACCCGTGCCCCCCACCACGAGGGGCTGTGCTCCAGCACGATTGCAGTCCGCAAGTACCTCTTCGTATGCCGCCACGTAGCGCGCGACTGTGAACCGTTCACTCGGCTCACACAGATCGATGCACGCATGGACAACGCGGCGGCGCTCGTCAGGTGTCGGCTTTGCTGTACCAATGTCCATACGTCGATACACCTGCATCGCATCAGCAGCGATGATGCAACCACCGACTGATTCCGCAACCGCCAATGCAACGTCGCTCTTTCCACTGGCTGTGGGCCCGAGAATGACGATCGGGCGCATCGACGACATCAGTGGCCGGCCACTGCCACCGGAATGCGAACACGGTGAGTGGGCTCAGCAAGAACCTCTCGGAAGATTCCCTCGAGAAAGTGAGGTGCTCCACGAGTGATCTCAACCGTCCCGTACGTGCCTGGGCGAAGTGCTTGTTGCGAGGCAAAGTGGACGAGCTTGTTCTGACGAGTGCGTCCTGTGAAGTGTCCATCCCGCTTTCGGTTCGGACCCTCCACGACAATCTCTTCAATGCGGCCCGCGCGTGCCTCGTGAAGCAGCAGCGCGCTGCGTTCTACCACCACGCGAAGCCTGTCGAATCGATCAGCAATAACGCTCGGCTCCACAAAGTGCTCCGTCATGGTTGCTGCTTCTGTGCCGTCACGAGGCGAGAAGATAAAGGTGAATGTGGAGTCGAAGTTGGCCTCGGCGGCTACTTCAAGTGTGCGAACAAAATCTTCCTCGGTCTCACCCGGAAACCCAACGATGATGTCGGTGGTGATGGCGATATCTGGCATCGCTGCGCGTGCTTCAGCCAAGCGCTCGAGATAGCGCTGTGCGGTGTAACCGCGATGCATAAGGGCAAGAACCCGATCTGATCCAGATTGCAACGGGTAATGAAGGTGTTCACATACCGAAGGTGTCTCGGCCATCGCGGCGATGACGTCGCTCTTCATATCTTTGGGGTGCGGGCTGGTGTAGCGCACACGCTTGATACCCGGGACTGTGCCGACGTTTCGCAGAAGATCAGCGAACAATGGCCGCACTCGCACATCGCCACCAGCTTGCCGCTCTGCAAGCGTGAGGTCACGGCCATAGCTGTTGACGTTCTGACCAAGAAGCGTGACCTCGGTGACGCCCAAGTCGGCCAGCCGACGCACTTCATCGACAATGTCCTCTGGCTGCCGTGAAATCTCTTTGCCGCGCACAGACGGAACGATGCAGTAGGCGCACGTGTTGTCGCAGCCAATTTGAATCGTCACCCATGCGTTGTAGGTGGTCTCACGACGGGCAGGCAACGCGCTCGGGAAAAGAACGTGGTCGTCTTCCACTGCCTCGTCGTAAATCTCAGTGATGGGTCCGTTACTCCGTGAGTGCTCAAGCAACTCGGCGGTGCGGTGAACGTTGTGGGTTCCGAGCACCACATCAACCCATTTGGCTCGAGCCTGGACGACGTCTTTGTCCTTCTGAGACAGACAACCGGCGACGACAATCTGGCGTCCTTCACGGGAGTCTTTCCAGGTTTTGAGGTGCCCCAAGGTGCCGTACAACTTGTTGTCGGCGTTCTCGCGAATGCAGCACGTGTTCAGCACGATGACATCTGCGTCGGACTCTTCAGACACTGACAGAAGTCCTTCTGCCTCAAGAAGACCAGCGATGCGCTCAGAGTCGTGCTCGTTCATCTGGCACCCAAACGTGCGAACGACGTAACTGCGGCTCACGCATGGCAAGGCTACCGACGTCACCCAGTGTGTTATCCGATGAACGACAAAGCCCCGGGCGAACACCCGGGGCTTTGCTACGAGAGGAGCGCAGTGGCATCTGCGCCTTTATGGCCTTAATCGAGATCGATGGGCTCTTCGTCGGCTTCGGTGAAGGCTTCATCGTCGGCATTGAGACCTGCCTGCTGACGAATCTTCTCGGCCATGTCCATCATGATTTCGGGGTGATCTGACAAGAAGTTCTTGGCATTCTCACGACCCTGACCAAGCTGCTCACCTTCGTAGGTGAACCATGCTCCGGACTTCTTTGCGATACCCATTTCGACTGCCAAGTCGAGCAACGCACCTTCGCGACTGATGCCCTTGCCGTACATGATGTCGAACTCGGCCTGACGGAAAGGCGGCGCAACCTTGTTCTTCACCACCTTGACGCGGGTACGTGAACCGACGACTTCGGCACCATCTTTGATGGACTCGATACGACGGATGTCGAGACGCACCGAGGAATAGAACTTGAGCGCACGACCACCCGGCGTTGTTTCGGGGGAACCGAACATGACACCAATTTTTTCGCGCAACTGGTTGATGAACACACAAATGGTCTTCGACTTGTTGAGGTTCGCGGTGAGCTTGCGCAGTGCTTGGCTCATGAGACGCGCCTGGAGACCGACGTGGGTGTCGCCCATTTCGCCTTCGATTTCTGCACGTGGTGTGAGTGCCGCGACAGAGTCGATGACGACGACATCGAGTGCACCGGAGCGAATGAGCATGTCGGCGATTTCGAGCGCCTGCTCACCTGTGTCTGGCTGTGAGATGAGCAGCTGATCGATATCGACACCGATGGCCTTGGCATACACCGGGTCCATCGCGTGTTCTGCGTCGATGTAGGCGCAGATGCCACCGTTGCGTTGTGCTTCGGCAACGACGTGCATGGCAAGTGTCGACTTACCGGACGACTCAGGTCCGAAAATCTCGACGACGCGACCGCGCGGCAGACCGCCGACTCCGAGTGCAAGGTCAAGCGGAAGGGCGCCAGTGGGAACGGCCTCAATGGCCATGGTGCCCTTTTCGCCCATGCGCATGATGGAGCCCTTGCCGAACTGCTTGTCGATTTGGGCCAGGGCCGCATCAAGGGCCTTGTCGCGCTCCGGTGTGGTGTTGCTCATTGTGTGTGCCTTTCGTGTTCCCGAGCCGGAGCCCGAGGTGTGTTGCTGGGAAGGCGGCACCCTACGGAAGAGGTGCTGCAGGGTTTTCGGGGGTGTGTACCCCGTGTGGGCCCTGTGGCACCCGAATCCTTTGGGAACCGGTGCGTTCGAACAACAGCACTGTAACTACGAACAGGTGTTCGGTCAAGCATTGTGGACCAGAAAATGACCTCTCAGTTCAGCCCTCCGGCCAGCAGCCCGATCAGGCTGGCCAGCAATATGCCAATGGACTAGCGGCCGTGAGCCTGGCGCCACTCGGCAGCGTCGGCCAGCTCTTCTGGTGTCGGGTCATTCATGAAGAGATGGATACCGAACCACACCGTGTACGTGAGCGGATACGTCAGTACCGGCATGCCCACCGCCAGAACTGCTGCGACCACGAGAAGTGGAACAAGCGCAACGCCAGCGATCACCGAGATCACCATCCACGTAAGGATCGAGCCAAAGGTGATGAATACCCCCATCGTGGATGAGCCCAACTCGAAACCTTCAAGGTTTCGTTGCCAATTGAGACCACATGTTTGACAGCGTTCGGCCTTCTTGAAGTAACCCACGAAGAATGCTCGCCGTCCACCGCAAAACGCGCAGCGCTTGAGCAGCCCGCGAAGAATCATCTTCGGCAGTGGCGCGCGAGTGACAGTCAACTCACGCGATGAGTTCATCGACAAATTCCTGGAAGACGTTTGCGTAGCGAAGCGCTTCTTCTTCGGTGTGCATCACCGAGATGAGCCACTGCTCGTCGAGACCAGGTGGCAAGAGAATTCCACGGTTGATGCCGTGAATCCACTGCGCAAACGCCAAATCAAAGTCAGTTGCCTTGTAATCACGGTAGTTGCGAATGTTTTCAGGTGCCCAGGTGATGCAACCCTTTGCGCCAAATTTCACTGTGTGAGCCGGCACATCAGCATGAGCGATGATGCTGTCGCAAGCATCGACTAGCGCTTGATTTCGCGAAATGGTTGCTTCTGTCTCAGCAGGAGTACACACTTCTGACAACACCGCTTTGGCAGCCGCCATACACAACGGGTTGCCGTTGTACGTACCGAGATGCAACACCTTGCCTGCAGTGATTTGATCCATGCACTCTTGCGTGCCACCGAATGCACCAAGAGGCAACCCACCGCCGATGCTCTTTGCGAGACACACGAGATCAGGGGTGACACCGAAATGACCTGTGGCGCCAGACCAACCAGCGGTG
>VGCD01000020.1 GCA_016870215.1 Actinomycetota bacterium | reverse complement strand
AGTAGATCTTTCCAACTGTCTCTTGACCGGAGCAACTTTTTCGCATACAACGCTACAAGGGGCGTTGGTGCGCAATAGTGACATCACTAAAGCCATTCTTGGCAATACCGATTTTTCAGAAGCTATTTTCGGCAAGCACAGATTTAACTTTTCGAACCGCAATCTTCGGTACATCAAGTTTTCAAGAGTAGACGCCGAGGGTTGGAAATTGGTGAGATGTGACTTGGCGATGTCCAACTTTGAAGGTGCAAATCTACAAATTGGCGACTTCGCAGGTTCCGATCTATCTGGTGCAAATTTGAAGTGGACCGACCTCCGTGGTTCTGATCTAAAAAACACAAATCTTTGTGGGCCCAATCTTTTGCGAGCAGACCTTCGCGACTGTGATCTTCGTGGTGCGGACTTAAGGGGTACGAATTTGATCGGGGCTGACTTACGAGGAGCTGACTTAACTGATGTCAATCTGAGTCAAACTAAAGTGGCAAGCGCGTATCTAAGTTCACGCTCAGAGGAAGAAGCTGCAACTTCGTCAACGGGCAATCTCAGCAACACAAATCTTGCAGGCGTAAATTGGTCCGAGCAAGATTTATCTCAGCTCAAGCTCTATGGTGCAGATCTGAGGGGAGCAACTCTGCAAGGCACAAACTTTGAGGGCCTCGATCTCAATGGTGTCAACTTTCGTGACGCAGACCTGCAATATGCAAACTTCTCCAACACAAATCTGACTAACACGATTCTCGAGCGAGCTGATTGCCGTAAGGCTGTGTTTTATCGGGCAACCTTAGTGGACACCTACATACGACAAACTCGACTGGATGGTGCCATGTTCACTTCGGCGCGCCTGAGAGATTTGAACTTCAGCTGTGGAGAATTTAGAAACGTGAACTTTGATGAAGCAAAGATTGAAGAATGTGTGTACGTTGAGTCAACATTTCACGAATCAAGTTTTCGGGATGCTGACATAAGAGGGACCAATTTTCATAGAGCAACGTTTGAAGATTCGAGTCTGTTCGGAGCAAATTTACGATTCTGCAATCTAAATCGGACTAGGTTAAGGGGTAGTCATTTTCGATCTGCAATTCTTGAAAGTTGTTGCTCAGTTCTCATGGATGTCGATGCAATAGAGTGATCACATATGACTCGTTCCTTGATGTCGTGCATTTCGCAATTTAGAACATCAATAGGTTTCAGATACAAGAGACTCTCGACAGGGGATAGGTAACTTCGTATGCCAATCCATATGAACACTTATTGCAATAGTTGTGCCACCTTTTGGTCAATGCCTGTTACTTGAATTCGTATATACCGAGTAGTCTGCTTTGTAGATCGCTACTCGAACATTTATAGGAAAAATTTGAACAGGCATTGAAGCACCATGTGAACCGGTGTCGGCGGGCATGTCATAATCCAAGAAATTGACGCGAAACTAGATGCGAAGTAGATGAAGAACTGATAGCCCGCAAGATTGCAGACGGAGTAGCAAATAGTTATGAGTATGTTCAAGGCCGTCGAAGGCTTAACCCAAGAGCAACTTGCGGTCGTTGAAGCGTCGCGCTCATCGAAGCGTCTTAAAGTCGAGGCCCTTGCTGGTACCGGGAAAACGACGGTACTAGTCGCTATTGCTCGCGATATAAAGACACGAAAACCCATCAGTCGGATCCTCTACACAGCCTTTAACAGGATGGTGGTTAATGATGTCGCTGACAAAATCCGTCGATTTGCAGATTGTGCAACTGTCCACTCGCTCGCACTGCAATCCGTTGGATCAGAGTTTGTCCAGTGGAAATTCAATAACAACCCTCGACGCCAACGACCGATGGAAGCTGCCGAGATTCTTGGAATCTCCAGTAGTTTTCACTTTGACGCTCGATTAATCTCACGGCCATCCCAAGACTCAACAGTTAGAGTCGAACTTCGACCCGGACAACAATTCCGACTCATCAGACAATGTGTGGAGAGCTTTACGCGTTCACCCGATCAAGAGATTGGCATTGAACATGTTGCTGATTCAATCTTTGCTCAACGGTACGGTGGAATTGTCGCGATACCCGAGAATGTGAAGCGGCATGTTGTTGTGCTAGCGAGAGATCTGTGGGAGCAAACAATAAGACCAAATACAAGTCGATTTGAGTTTGACCACAGTCACTACATGAAGATGTGGCACCTCTCCGATCCTACGTTGCCATATGACACCGTTTTATTTGATGAAGCACAGGATGCAGATCCGCTCATGCGCGACATCGTTGAACGACACCAAGGGCAAGTTATTTGGTGTGGCGACCGTTTCCAATCTATTTACTCGTGGCGCGGAGCGGTCAACGCAATGGAGCAAGTTAAGGTAAATGACACTCTCTATCTCACCCAGTCTTTCAGATTCGGTCCAGCTGTTGCGGAAGTTGCAAACTCCTTTCTGAAAAGACTTGGAGGTCGCCCAATCTTGGGGAAACCTGACGTTCAATCCTCTGTTGGTCGTATTGCCGCTCCAACAGCTGAGTTATATCGCCTTAACGTAACTGTTCTAATTCGGTTCGTTGAACTCATGGAGCAGGGAGAACGACCAACTATCAACATAGATCTTGTAACTCTAGGTGCAAGAATCACAGCCCTCAGAACACTTCTTCGTGGGGAGCATTCCAACATCCCAGAATTCGAAGTCTTTGAAGATTTAGCGGACTTAATTTCTTGGCTTGCTGACGAGGATGTTGATCCGGGCGAGTTTGAGCTGACGATGAGACGCCTGATCCGTCTGGAGGTTGGGTCAACGACGTTATGCGGGGTTGACGATGTAAATATCGCAAATACCTTGACCTGGCTTGGAGTACTCGAGAAGGCCATCGATGCAGCACGCGATTTGGAACCATCTCAGACCGGTCGGTTGTTATCAACTGTTCATCGAGTTAAGGGACTTCAGTTTGAATCGGTTTATGTCGCTGACGACTTTCCAACGCTTGAGACCGAACATCTCATGGTTCCATCTGTCCGCGAACATTGGCATTTAGGATATGTCGCAGTTACTCGTGCCAGATTTGAACTGGAACACAATTTCGATTACGTCGCACAGTTGCCGATTCCATCACTTATGCAGAGTCCAGTTGTGAATGAGATTATCGGGGCAACGACAATGAATTCGTCAGCCGCATCACATCAACAGACACCGAAGCTTTTTCAAACTGCAGAACCAATTATCAAGGTTGTGGGAACCTCTTACAAACAGGCTGAACTCCATCGAATTGCTCAGCAACATGCAGACGTCAAAGGGCTAAGGCGAGTGGTCGCAACGTTGCGTCATGAGCTCGACAACAGTTTTGATACAAATGCGGTTTTGGTCTCCATAGACGGATTGCCAGTCGGCTATTTGCCGAAAGAATTTGCCCCAATTGTGGTGGAAAGGCTCAATGGACAATCGTTCAACTGTGAGGCTGTTGTTCGAGGTGGACATGTAATTGAACAACGACGCATGAACTATGGCGTTGATCTCGCTTTTGGATGGTCAAATGATTAGATGCGAAGTGTCTTTCTCTAGCAAGGTTAATTTTCTAAAGATGTCCTGTCACTCGGGATCAACCCATCGAATTTGCATTGCGTTAGAGCCAAAAGTATGGACTTTCTGCATAACGCCCTTGTTTTTGGCATGGATGCGTTGAAAGTCCGCAATTACATCTTTCTTGGCCGCAAAGATTTCCTTCACAGCCGCATCGAAAGACCGTTGATCACCGTTTACACGGCGCGTTAAAGAAAGTGATATCTGGTCGGCATAGTTAACTTCCGAGTTAATGTCCTCAGCAAAGAGGAAGAATGCGTATGACTTGGCATCAAAGTGATCCCAAAAAAGATCAGCGGTCTCACTTTTCCAGAAAGTCATACCGTTGGTCTTTGTCGGATCAAGGATCCCTGAGTGAGCAGCAGATTTAAGAACTAGTGCGACGACGTCATCAATATTGTCCATACGTCCGTCAAGATAGCAGGTGAAAAAACCGATAGTTTGTGTCTAAGCTGGTGCGCACGACAGCAACGTGTTAATGACAATGTCAGACAATATGAACGTGCCGGTCGTGTTCTTCTCTGTGTCTTGCTGCTTGTGAGTGCGACGACTACTGGTTGTAGTCACGCGGGTTGCATCACAAGATTTGAGATTCTGATAGGTACTGAGCGACAGCGATTCAGAAGTCAAATGTCGCCGTACCCCTAGCCCCGCCAGGAAGGCACCTCGCCCGCCGTTAGCGAAGTGTTCACCCTGGCCCAGTTGACCCCTGCCCCGTACGCTGTACTATATGACTTAGTAGACCGTACGACCTATTAGGGGGAGAGCCTTATGAAGAAGCGGTTATTGGCCACCGGGCTTGTGGCAGCACTGGCGTGGATCGGGTTGCCGAGCGTGGCTCAGGCAGCTCAGACCGTGACGGTTAAGCTGTCTGGTAGTTGCGAAGACGGAGTGATGGACGAGGTAGAGGACGATGACGACTGCGTCATGACGGTCACTTTCAAACCGGCAACACCGGCACGAGTGGTGACCTTCAATTACTTGAAGAGCAAGAAGTGGACACGCCTGAAGAGTGTGACCACCAAGGGTGGCGTCGCGAAGTGGGATGTGTCTGCATACGACGCCGACGACATGTGGTTGGACGGCACATACAGCTACCGCGCTCAGTCAGTGAAGAGGGGCAAAGAGAAGGCCTATACGGGAAAGACAATCACCATCAAATACATTGCCGACGCAACGGAAGAAGATGGTGAAGAAGCATCGTCAATTTATGATGGCAACAAGACCACCAATACGACCGCCAAGACAACGCAGTCAACAGTTCCTCACGGCACTGCAGCACCCGTGACAGTTGCCCCAACAACGACCCTTGCATCCTCGACGATGACCATGCCGACTGTTGCTGCATCAAACTGGTACACGCCGGTTCGAAGTGCGAGCGATTTCTCCTCGTCTGGTCGGTGCATGCCTTCTCCCGGCGCGAATGTCCCCGCATCGGTGTGCTCGGCGTTGCAGTCGAACAAGACCAAGAGCGAAATGACCACCGTGCTGGCTGGTATCTCGAATATCTATATCCGTACCGACTTCTGCCAGTGGGTGTTCGGCTTCATGGATAAGGCCTCGCTCACCGATGCGCGAACGAAGTGTTCGCAAGTGAACGCCGCCGCCTAACGAAGAGATATTCCCTCCACAGTGACATCGCAACAGCATGGCCCTAACCTTGGGCCATGCTGTTCGCAAGAAAACCATCCGAGGTAGTGAGCGCAACTGACGCTCTGCCAGGTCGCACCGACCAAACGATGCCAGTGCCCGATGCGCACTTCGTGAATGGTGCATCACTCGTTGGTCCGTGGGCCCCTGGAGTTGAAACCCTCGTGGTGGGCATGGGTTGTTTCTGGGGAGCTGAGCGCAAGTTCTGGCAAGCCGACGGAGTTGTGTCCACTGCAGTGGGTTACGCAGGTGGCCACACACCGAACCCGTCATATGAAGAGGTGTGCTCTGGTCTGACAGGTCATACCGAAGTGGTGCTTGTTGCATTCGACACCTCTCATACGTCACTTGAGGCAATGTTGAAAGTGTTCTGGGAAAACCACGACCCCACCCAGGGAATGCGACAGGGCAATGATGTCGGCACCCAATACCGCAGCGCCATCTATTGGTCGAGTGATGCGCAACGTGATGCAGCGGAAGCAACGAGAGCAGCATTCCAAACTCAGCTCGAGAAGGCTGGTTATCCGACAATCACCACAGAGATCGCCAAGCTCGGACCGTTCTATTACGCCGAGCCGTATCACCAGCAGTACTTGGGTAAAAATCCGAATGGTTACTGCGGAATCGGTGGTACTGGCGTTAGTTGCCCTGTCGGAGTGGTGAAGTCGTAGTCACGTGTTCATGACCCGTTGGCCATGATTCAAACGCAACGGTGTTTGACAACGCCATCTGCTCGGTCGTTGGACGACGGAAGAAGATCAGCATGGATAGCGCCGCAAGTGTCATACATGCAGAGACAATCCACCACGAGATATGGAATTGCTGCAGGTCAACTGTCGAGATATCGAACTGTTGTTGCGACTGAGCTGCCTGCGCACGACCGGTACCGATTTCACGCAACACTGGTGTGAGCACGGACGCAGCAGAGGCAAGGCCGAGAGCGGACCCAATCTGTCGAGAGGTGTTGCTGAGAGCAGATCCCATCGCAAAGCGCGTCGGTGGAAGATACGCAGTCGCTGCACTTGAGATGGTGGTGATGCACAAGCCAACTCCCGCGCCAGTGATGATCATGAACGGGAAGTACGTCACCCAATAGTTGGCCGTGTCAGACACGATGAGGTTGAGAGCAGCTGTTCCACCACCAAGGAAAATGGCGCCGATGGTGATGATCACGTGCTGTCCGTACTTCTGTGCGAGTCGACCACCGGGTGCAGCAACGATGGCGGCGGTTGTGGGACCCATGACGAAAGCAAGACCTGAGCCTGAGGTGCTGTAGCCCCACACATTCTGCAGCCATTGAGTGTTCACAAAGAACATCATGAAGAACCCGATGGAGAAGAACATGCCAGCCAAGTTGGCTGCCACAACGAAAGGAAGCTTGAAGAGCGACAGGTCGAGCAGCGGATTTTCTGTGGTGTTGCAACGCCACACAAAAAATGCGAGGAGGGCGACGGCAGACCCGAATGCAATCAGTGTTCCGTTGTCGCTCCATCCCCATTCTTCACCTTGCGTGATGCCGTAGACAATGAGACCGATACCAGGAATCGCGAGTGCAGCTCCGACTATGTCGATGCTGTGTTGTGCGGTGGTGTCGATGCTCTCGTGCAGGCTCTTTGCGCCGATGACAAGAGCGAAGATGCAGAACGGTACATTGATGAAAAAGAGTGAACGCCAGCCGAAGCTGTCGACCAGTAGCCCACCAAAGATTGGCCCTACCGCTGCGGCAAGGCCGCCAACAGCGCCCCAAATTCCCAGTGCCGCCGCTCGCTTCTCAACCGGGTACTCGGGCAGAACCAAGGCAAGAGATGCCGGCGCAAGAATCGCACCACCGATTGCTTGCAAGATGCGGGCGAGCACCAACACGAGTGCAGACGGAGCAAAGCCACACAGCACTGAGCCAATGCTGAACAGAGCAAGACCACGCAGGAAGCTTTTCTTGCGTCCGTAGACATCTGCGAAACGACCGGCCGTCAACAGGCCAGCAGCATAGGCAATGTTGTAACCAGAGAAGATCCATGCAAGTAGTTGTCGCTCACTTTCGCCGAAGTCACCGACGATGTCACGGAAAGCAACCGTGGTGATGCTTGAGTCAAGAGAGACAAGAAATGTTCCGATGGAGGTGAGTGCAAGTACTTGTGGGCCGCGACCCCACGTTCGTGGATTAAGTGTCATCGTGTCCCCACCCGTTTCTGCGAATGTCATCTCCATCGGCATCGGCACGACGACCAGCCCACTTGAGAAGGCCAGGAGTTGCGGAGAACTTCGCAAGTAGACCCTGCATCGGTGTTCCGTCGACAGAGACGATTGCGTCTCTCGCAGAGTAGTGGGGATCTTGAGCGATGTCGCTCATCGAAAGAATCGGGCCAGCTGCGGCTTCAGCCCTCTCGAGCTCATCCATCGCTTGCTGCTGTGTTCGTGTGGCACACCACTTCTGCATTGCTTCATGCAGGATGTCGCGATGTTCCACACGTCCTTGGAAAGTGGCGAATCGTTCGTCACCTTCAAAACCGAGAAGTGCCATCACTCGTTTTGCCACTGTGTCGCTTGATGTTGACACACCAAGGAATGTGCCGTCGGAACACTCGTACACACCACGCGGCACGGTGAAGGGAATTTGTGATCCCATGCGCTGTTGTTCTTCGCCGCGGAGCGACCACACGGAAATGAGTGGTCCCATGATTTGGAAGACGCTCTCAAGCAACGAGACGTCAACGACCTGCCCGGTCTTGGAATGCAGTGCGACCATGGTGGCAAACGCAGCGACGATTCCTGTGACTTCATCGGTGAGGGCAATGGCGGGAAGCATCGGGGGGCCGTCTGGTTCACCGCTGATGGCTGCGAGCCCAGACATCGATTCAGCCACCGACGCAAAACCGGGGCGTGCCGAATATGGCCCGGTTTGCCCAAAACCCGTGACGCGCGTGATGACAAGGCGCGGGTTGATGCTGTGCAAGGTGTCGGGTCCGAGCCCCAGTCGCTCGAGTGTGCCTGGTCGAAAGTTCTCGACGAGCACATCAGCGTCTTTTACCAATCGAAGAAACACCTCGCGATCAGCATCTGCTTTCAGATCAAGAGCGATGGTTCGCTTGTTGCGATTGACGAGTTTCCACCAAATTCCCGATTCATCGCGTGGGTCACGCCATCCCATGTTGCGAAGACTGTCGCCCGTGTCGGGTCGCTCAATTTTGATGACATCAGCGCCAAAGTCCGCAAGATAGCGCGCGCAGTTCGGACCAGCAAGAACTGTCGATAGGTCGATGACGCGCAGACCGTGAAGGGGAGCGCTGGTCGTCATGAGTCGAGTCAGCGAGTTGGACGACCGCGACGAGCAACGTGAGATGTTGCCCACCATCGTCCGCTGAAGCGCCAGCTCGTTGCGTTGCCGTTTCTTGCCACAGTTGCCACCGTCGGTTTTGGCCAGAGGTGTTCTATGGCTGCGACGATTGCCGCCGCCTCTTCGGCACTCGCTGAAGAATCGACAACGATCTTCACATCTTCACCACGACAGTTTTGGCTGCGCGGTCATGCCACGTTTGCTTGCGTGGATTCCACAGCATCGAGATGTATCCGATGAGAAGTGCCAGACCCGAGATGATGCTGACGACCCAGCGAGTGAATGCACGACGAGTTCCGATGTAGGTGCCGTCTGTTTCATCGATGATGAGAACTCCGATTGTGCGCCGCAATGGGGTAGCGCCCTGCGAGCCGGTCCAATAGCAGAATATGTACACGGCGATGACGAGTCCGATGATGTTGATGAGGTAACCCGTCCCGCCTCCGACAAGCTCGGCCACGATGCTGAACGGAATCTCGACCACATACAACATGATTGCGTCGAAGATGTGCGCAACGAAGCGCCACCCGAAACTCGCATATGCGGTGGTTGGTTGCGAATTCTGCGGTGCAGGCTGCGGTGCTGGCGGTGGCCATTCATTCGATGAGTCAGACACAAGAGCTCCTTACAGCGGCATGTTGCCGTGTTTACGGCGTGGAAGTTCTTCGCGCTTGGTCTGCAACATGCGGAAGCCAGCGATGACTTTGCGACGCGTGTCGGCCGGGTCAATGACATCGTCCACATAACCGCGTTCTGCAGCGGCATATGGGTTGGCGTACTTCTCGGTGTATTCGGCAACCAACTCGGCGCGACGCGCAACCGGGTCAGCCGATTGCTGTAGCTCGCGGCGGTACACGATTTCCACGGCGCCTTGCGGGCCCATGACTGCGAGCTCAGCAGTGGGCCATGCATACGCAAGGTCAGCACCAATGGACTTCGAGTTCATGACCACGTACGCACCGCCGTATGCCTTGCGTGTAATGACCTGTATGCGTGGAACAGTGGATTCGCAAAACGCGTAGAGCAACTTTGCTCCGTGACGAATGATGCCTTCATGTTCTTGGTTAACGCCAGGGAGAAATCCGGGCACATCAACGAATGTGAGCAACGGAATGTTGAAGGCATCACATGTGCGGACGAAGCGCGCTGCTTTCTCGCTGCTCTCGATGTCGAGCACGCCGGCAAATGCCATCGGCTGGTTACCCACGACACCAACTGGCATGCCATCGACGCGCGCGTAACCACACACGATGCTTTTTGCCCAATGAGGGAAGTATTCGAAGAACTCGCCGTCGTCGACAACTTCACGAATGACTTTCTTCATGTCATACGGCTGGTTTGGCGAGGTGGGGAGAATGTCACGAAGAGCGTCGCACGAGCGATCAGGGTCATCGGTTGATGGTGATGCCGGTGGCTCTTCGAGGTTGTTCTGTGGGAGGAATGAGAGCAAGTACCGCACGTCATCGAGACATGCCTTCTCATCCTCTGACACGAAAGTTGCGACACCGCTCTTTGCAGCGTGGCTCATGGCGCCACCCAACTCTTCGAGCGTGACATCTTCACCGGTAACGGTCTTCACCACATCGGGTCCGGTGATGAACATGTGGCTCGACTCACGCACCATGAAGATGAAGTCGGTCATTGCCGGCGAGTACACCGCACCACCTGCACACGGCCCGAGGATGATAGAAATTTGTGGGATGACACCGGAGGACTGCACATTGCGATGGAAGATTCCGCCGTACGAAGCGAGCGACACCACACCTTCTTGAATGCGTGCACCAGCGCCGTCATTCAAACCGACTACTGGTGCACCAACCTTTAGTGCCAAGTCCATGAGTTTGTGGATCTTCTCGGCGAACACTTCACCAAGTGCGCCACCGAACACGGTGAAGTCTTGGCTGAAGAGAAACACTTTGCGGCCGTCGACGGTGCCCCAACCTGTGATGACGCCATCGGTATACGGGCGCTCTTCGAGTCCCGCTGCATGTGCGCGGTGACGGGCGAGCATGTCGAGCTCGTGGAATGAACCTGGGTCGAGCAGATACTCAATGCGCTCGCGAGCCAGCATCTTGCCCTTCTCATGTTGACGCTCGACAGACCGGGGGCTTCCGGCATTGACGGCCTGTTGCTGACGATCGCGGAGGTCGGCGATTTTGTCCTGCATGGAGGGGGCGGCTGATTCAGTCACGTGGCAAACGCTAGTGCGAAGGGGTGAGAACGGCCCACCTGCACGAGCACTGGTGAATGCAAAGGGCGACTAGCCGGTCGTGGTGGTGGTCGATTCGGCAACTGTCGTCGTCGAGCCGTCAGTTGCAGCGGCGGGAGCAGTGGTGTCAGTGACGGTATTGGCGGTGGGTGCAGCAGAGCCATCCGTGATTTGGAAGTTCGCGCGCAACGTCTCAAGGTCGCCTGTTGTCGTGGTGCCTGACACTTCAACACGCCATTGACCAACGGTTGGAATTCCAAAGCCAGAGTCAATGGACACCTTTGCGGCACCAGGCCTGCGAAGTGGCACGTTGATGACAAGACCATTGATGGTGGGGTCAGCAGGAATGAAGCGAACTTGGAACTGTTGAATGCGAGCTGGCTTGAACAACTCAACCAACACTTCTTGAGGACCAACTGTTCCCGGACTCAATGACACCGTGACATCGAAACCATCTTCGCTGCTCAATCGTTGGGTAACTGCATACTCGGTTGCATCAGTGCGCTCTTCGGGTTGAACATATGGCGGTCGCATGGTGAGAAGCCATGACGACATTCCGAGAATCACAACCGAGAGAGCTAGCTGAACTGTTGCCGGCCGTTGTAGACGTGCGACGGCTCGAGAGGGAAGTACGCGAGCGCGACTCAACTTCTCCATGATGAATTGGCGTACTGCGAATTCCACCATCACAAGAAGCACAACAACAAGAGTCTTGACGATGATCAATCGACCGTGACTTGAATTCAGAATGCTCGTTCCGTCAAGTCGCCACACTTGGAAGAGTCCGGTACCGATGATGCCGACCATGAGTGGTGATCCGATGCGTGCCCATGCACGTAATGCATCGAGCAAGTCGCGTTCGCCCGGTCCGTTCAGAATCACTCGTGAGATGAGCAACGCGCCACCTGTCCACATCATCACGAACAACATGTGAGCGATTCCGACGACTGCTCCGATTAGTGCGAGACGACCACCAGTGCGATCAAAACCGAATGACGCGACCATCAAAAAGAGAATGACGAGCGATGGGAACTGCGTGGCAGGGTCGAGTACTCGTGCCGGTAGCCAAGCGATAGCGGCGACCACGAATGTGAGAATCAATCGAACAAGTAACGCACGTCCGCGAGCTGTGTCGGCAATGGAGAACCATTCAGCTGGGTTGAGTCCGGAGACAAACGATGTCTCATTTGCTTGTGCAGCCGACAGTGATACGAGCAGAACCATGATGACAACACTCGCAATCGCCATGATTCGGAAGTAGCGCTCGGTGAGGGCGTATTCCACGCCTTCAGGCCAAGCAAGAACTATGAGTGCCAGCCCACCGACAAGTGCAGAGAGTGTGAGAAAGGCGAGCGTGCGAAGAAGTCCAATTGGTCCGCCTAGTCGTGCTGGTTCTGCAACCACTTCTCCACTGTCGGCACCAGGAACTGTGGTTGCGGTCGTGCCATCGGTACCTGTTGTGCCTGGAGTGCCACCAGCGATTGTTGTTGCGGGGACTGTTGCATTCGTGAAACTGAAAGTTCCGGTGCTGCCGTCGGGAAGTGACCAACTCACTGTGCATCGCCCAGTGGCTGGTATTTGCGTCAGTGGAACCGAAACCGACACGCCGTCTGCAGCAAGTGTCGGTTTGCCAAGACCGGTGAGTTTGCCGTCACACGCAAGTGACAAGCCCATCTTGTCGACGTTCTCTTGGCCGCCGAGGGCGTTTTGGAAAACCATCTGAACCTGGGTGGGAGGCACTGACACGGTTTCGCCTTCGGCCGGGTTGGTGGAGAGGACGACGTTGTTTCCACCGGCGGCCTGTGCGAACGACCCAAATCCGAGGACGGGAAGCAACAGAAGAAAGAGGGGTGCAGGCAGACGGCGCATGTTTCTTCTTCAAACGGTACTCAAACCGCACTACCCGAACGCGTCCACTCGCTTCAGCGCACCCTATTGCTATGGTCATTTCGTGGCCACGCAATCGCTCTACCGCAGGTATCGACCGCGGCGATTCTCCGAGGTGCGGGGTCAAGAGCACGTCGTCAAAGCGTTACGTAATGCGGTCATCAACCATCGTGAAGGCCAGGCGTATCTGTTCTCAGGCCCGCGTGGAACAGGCAAAACTTCGACGGCACGAATCCTTGCCAAGGTCCTGAATTGCCAAAACCTAGTCGACGGAGAGCCATGCTGCGAGTGCGATTCATGTCTGTCAGTCGAAACAGGCACCAGTTACGACGTACTCGAGCTCGACGCAGCAAGTAACAACGGCGTCGCTGAAATTCGTGATGTCATCGAATCCGCGGCCTTATCCAGCCCCGGTCGTCACCGAGTTTTCATCCTCGACGAAGTTCACATGCTTTCGCGTGGTGCCGAAGCGGCCCTGTTGAAGACCCTCGAAGAACCGCCCGAACATGTGGTTTTTGTTCTCGCCACCACAGACCCGCAGAAAGTCAGCGAGACCATTCGCAGTCGTGTTCAGCACCTGCAATTCCATCTGTTGTCGGTTGCTGATCTTGATGAGTACGTGCGCTGGGTCATCAGCGATGCTGGTCTCGATGTAGCCGACGATGTGATTGAACGTGTGCTCACGCAAGGCGCAGGTAGTGCACGCGACACACTCTCTGCACTAGAGCTCGCAGTTGCAGGTGGAGGCACGCTTGACACACCGGTTTCTATCGACGAAGTTCTCGAAGCTCTGATTGCCCGCGACCAAGCTCGCGGTATTGCTGCAATTGCATTTGCAGTGCAGCAGGGTCGTGACCCGCGCACTCTGGCTGACGACATCGTGCGCACACTCCGAGATTGCTTCTTGTCTCTCATGGCACCAGAGTTGGTGCAACTACCGCAGCAGCGAGCCGACATCATCGGAGAGCACGCGAAAAATCTCGGAGCAGCCCGTGTTGTGCGAGCCATGGAAGTCATCGGGCAGACATTGGTTGAAATGCGTCATGCTCCCGATGCGCGATTGCTCCTCGAAGTTGCCGTCGTACGGCTGTCATCGCCAGCGTTCGATGATTCCAATGATTCGATACTCGTAAGACTGCAACAACTCGAGACAGAAGTGCGCGAGTTGCGCAATAGACCGACTGTCACCTTGCCACCGGCACCCGTCGACCCAAGTACCGGACGTGCAAAAGTCGGCGGGCGCGTTGCCGCCGGGTCAGCAACAGGTTCAACGCCTCGACCCCCAGCCACCGAGGTTGTCAAGGGCACACCCACCGTGGCTGCGTCAGAACCAGTGGTGCCGTCAATTGCGCAGTCCGATGTGCCGCCAGTTGCGAAGACCCCAACAGAGGCAAAGAGCCCAGCAGAAGTGTGGCCACAAGTCGTTGCAGGTCTGAAGCCATTTGCCAAAGCCTTGTTCAATGCAGCATCGATTGCGTCGGTGAACGATGGAGTCATCACTCTTACCTTGCCGAACGAGTCGCACATGAAGCGGTGTGCCGAACACGTGCCAGCACTTCAACAGGCATTGGCCGCAGCGTGTGGGCAGTCGTATCAGTTGGAATTAACTGCTGATGCAACTGCATCAAAGGGCATTGAGCGGCCGAAGGATCAACCGAAGAAGAAAAGGGTGGTCGAAGAAGTAGCGGAAGATCCGCACAAGCCGATCGACCCCGCTGATCTCATCGAAGGACCTGCCGGTATCGACCCATCCATCGAGCGTTTGCGGAATGCATTTCCAAGCGCCCGAGTGGTCACTAACGACAAGAACTAAACATCGTGTCGTCGCCTTACACGCCACCAGTTCAAACACTCATTGACGAGTTGGGAAAGCTTCCTGGTGTCGGACCTCGTTCTGCACAACGCATGGCACTCCACATCGTCAAGGCATCGACCGATGATGCGTCACGTCTTGCACGTGCAATCGCCGATGCGAAGGACAAAGTTCGGTACTGCGACAAGTGCTTCAATTTGTCTGAAAGCACATTGTGCGCCATTTGTGCTGATGAGCGTCGTGATTCGTCGATTCTGTGCGTTGTCGAAGACTCACGCGACATCGTTGCCATCGAACGCACGGGTGAGTTCCGTGGGCGTTATCACGTTCTTTTGGGCTCGCTCGACCCGCTGCAAGGTATCGGACCAGATCAGTTGAAGATTCGTGAACTTATTCCTCGGCTCGATGCAGAAGAAGTGAAGGAAGTCATCGTCTGCACGAATCCAAACACTGAGGGTGAAGTGACGGCCATGTACATCGGTCGATTGGTGAAGCCACTCGGCATACGCGTCACGAGAATTGCAAGTGGGCTGCCGGTAGGTGGTGACCTTGAGTATGCCGATGAGGTCACACTCAGTCGAGCAATAGACGGACGACGCGATATCGACGTCTGAGTCGAACCAACGTCAGTTACACCAGTGACGTTGGCTGTTTGCCGTAAATACCACCGCGACCACTGGCGACATACGCAAGTGCACATACAAGTAGCAGCACGAGTGGCTCAGACGTACCGAACAATTCCACACCCATCACAGCGCACGCGAGTGGAACATTGGCCGCAGCACCCAACACGGCCGATGCGCCCACTGTTGACATGAGAGCCACATCGGCACCGAACACATGAGCACATCCGCCACCAAACAACGAACCGATGGCGAACAGTGGTATTACCTCACCGCCGACCATGCCGGATCCGATGGTGATTGCTGTGAGCAACAACTTAGGTAACCAGAAAGCAACGACGTCACCGTTCATTGCGTCGACTGCGATCGGAATGGAGAGGCCGCTGTACTGGCGCCACGAAAACGCCAACACCAAGAGCATGACGAGTGCACCACCGACAGCTGGGCGAAGCGGATGCCACGAGATCAATTTCGTGGCGATTGAGCGCACGCTGTGAGTTGCCGTCACGAAAAGACGGGCAACAACGCCGCAGAGAATGGCAACGAGTGCAAGTTGCAACATGAGTGAGATCGACCAGTCGACATCAGCAAGTTGCGGATATGCCGCATGTTCAACTCCGACCACCCTCACAGTTGCATCGCCGATGAAGCTCGCAAGCAAAGTGCTGATAATCATCGACGGAGTTGGGCGATGAGGCCGACGTACCTCGAGCGCAAAGATGACCCCCGCAAAAGGAACTCCAAAGACCGCACCGAAGCCCCCTGCAACCGCGGCGGTCAGCAGCTCTGTTCGCTGTGTGTCATCAAGTTCAAACTTTCGCGCAAGAGGGTCAGCCATCCCTGCAGAAATCTGAACCGCTGCGCCTTCTCGTCCTGCAGATCCGCCGAACACATGAGTGATGACGCTGCCGATGAACACCAACCACGACAAACGAAACGGTACTGGTCGGGTTGTCGCACGTAGTTGTTCGACAACGAGCCCGCTTCCACGTTCAAGTCCTGGTCCAAGCAAGTGATACCCAAGGCCGACGATGAACCCACCGAGCGGCAAGAACCAAATCAACGCAGAGTTTGATTCACGAGTGTTGGTGGCCCAGTCGAGTGCCTCGATAAATGCAGCCGATGACAGGCCGGCAAGAACGCCAACGACTGCCGCGAGCATTGATGTGCGCGCAAGTGAAGATGCGTTCGATGTGCGCATCTTTCGTCGTCGTGTTGCCTTAGAGACTGCGGACGATGATTGCGTCTCCCTGACCACCGCCACCGCAGAGTGCGGCGGCACCAACGCCACCACCGCGGCGCTTCAGCTCGTGCAGGATTGTGAGCACGAGACGGTTGCCGCTCATACCAATCGGGTGACCGAGAGCAATCGCTCCGCCGTTCACGTTGACGATGTCATCTTTGATGCCGAGCTCGCGCATTGACGCGATACCGACTGCAGCAAATGCTTCGTTCAGTTCGAACAAGTCGACATCAGACAACTTCATGCCTGCGCGGTCGAGAGCCTTCATGATTGAACGACTCGGTTGGTGCAAGAGCGATGCGTTATCAGGTCCGGCAACCATTCCATACGAGAGAATTTCGCCGAGGGGTTTGACGCCACGTGCTTCCGCGGCCTTCTTTGACATGACAATGACAGCAGATCCACCATCACTGATCTGGCTTGCATTTGCAGCCGTGATGGTTCCTTCTTTGTCGAATGCGGGCTTCAACCCACCGAGGGAGTCCATGGTCGTGTCGGCGCGAACACCTTCGTCGTCCTTCACCATCAACGGGTCACCTTTGCGTTGCTTCACAGCAACAGCGACGATTTCATCGGCTAGGCGGCCTGCTGCAATTGCTGCCGCGGCGCGCTGGTTGCTCTTCATTGCAAGATCGTCTTGTTCGTCACGGCTGATTCCACCGCTCGTGTAGCGCTCAGTACCAAGACCCATGAGACACGCGTCGAATGCGCACCATAAACCGTCCTTGATGATTGCGTCAGCAAGCTCGGTGTGTCCGTAGCGGAAACCACCACGTGCACCTGACGCGATGTACGGCGCATTGGTCATACTCTCCATGCCGCCGGCGACCACGATGTCGGCTTCACCGGCCTGGATCATTTGGTCTGCCAAGTACACCGAATTGATTCCGGACAAACACACCTTGTTGATGTTCACTGAGGGCACATTCATCGGAATGCCTGCATTTGAAGCTGCTTGACGAGCAGGCACCTGACCTTGCCCGGCCATCAGCACCTGACCCATGATCACGTGGTCGACTTCGTGCGCGGCAACGCCCGCACGTAGTAGAGCTTCCTTGATGGCAAATCCGCCCAAATCAGCGGCGCTGAACGATGACAAGGCACCGCTCATCTTGCCGATTGGTGTGCGTGCTCCAGCGACGATGTACGACCCGGCCATGTGTGTCCTCCAGATGAGCCCTATATGTGGGATGAAGGAATTAGCGTAGGGGACTGGGCGCGTCCGCTCGCTATCGTCAGCCCGCATGGAGAAAATCCGCGAAGCAATCCTGAACGGCGCCTCGGGCGAACAACTGGCGTCATTGCCTTTGCCCAGCGAATACCGCGCAGCTCACATTCGAAAAGCGGACCAGGACTTGTTCGCCGGCGTAGCCAGCGAGGACAAAGACCCGCGGTCTGCCATTCATATTGGCGAGGTTCCAATGCCTGAGTTGGCCCCAGACGAGGCTGTTGTTGCGGTGATGGCATCGTCAATCAACTTCAACACTGTGTGGAGCAGCATCTTCGAACCCGTTAGCACTTTTGGTCCGATGGCGCGCCTTGGTCGTGAGAGTGAATGGGCCAAGCGTCACGACCGCGACTATCAAGTGATTGGAAGCGATGCATCTGGTGTCGTGTTGCGCGTCGGCAGTGCGGTGCGCAATTGGAAGCCTGGCGACAAGGTGACCGTGCATTGCAATCACGTCGATGATCAAGATCCAACCTCGCATGACGACTCGATGCTCGGCGCCAATCAGCGCATCTGGGGCTATGAGACAAACTTCGGCGGCCTTGCGGATGTTGCAATTGTGAAGGCAAATCAACTCATGCCGAAGCCTACGCATTTGTCGTGGGAGGAAGCTGCAGTGAATGCATTGTGCAACTCCACCAGCTACCGCATGTTGGTGTCTCGTAATGGTGCATACATGAAACAGGGCGATGTCGTTCTGATCTGGGGTGCAACCGGTGGCATCGGTGGATATGCAGTGCAATACGTGTTGAACGGCGGAGGAATTCCCGTTGGTGTTGTGAGCTCACCCGAAAAAGCAAAAATCCTTCATGACCTTGGTTGCGAGGCGGTCATTGATCGTCGAGCAGCGAATTACAAGTTCTGGAACGAGGACAACACCCATAACGAATCCGAATGGCGTCGACTTGGCGCAGACATTCGTGGGCTTGTTGGTGAAGACCCAGACATCGTGTTCGAGCATCCTGGTCGCTCCACATTTGCTGCGTCGATGTACGTGGCGAAGAAGGGCGGAACAGTCGTCACATGTGCAGCCACAAGTGGCTTCATGATGGAGTTCGACAACCGCTTCTTCTGGATGCGCCTGAAGCGTCTCGTTGGTAGCCACTTCGCGAACTACCGCGAGGCATACGAAGCCAATCGTCTGATCGCTAAGGGAATGATTCATCCGGTCATGTCGCAAGTGTTCACACTGGAAAACACCGGCGAAGCGGCATACCAGGTGCACAAGAACATGCATGAAGGAAAGCTCGGAGTGCTGTGTCTGTCACCTGAAGAGGGACTCGGCATCGACAACATGGAACTTCGCCAAAAAGTGGGCGAGAAGAAGTTGCGCGCGTTCCGTCGCGCATGAACAATTGATCTCATCAATAAATGTCTCACCAGTAAAAGAGGAGCAAACGTGCTGCTGACCGAAATCGACCATGTCGCCATCGCCGTCAAAGATCTTGAGGCCGCTATTGACTACTACCGGCGCGCGTTCGGTGCGGAAGTCGACCACCGAGAAGTGGTGGAGCGTGATGGTGTCGAAGAAGCATTGCTGAAAGTGGCAGAGAGCTACGTGCAGTTGCTGACCCCGACGCGTGATGATTCCCCCGTGGCAAAGGCCATTGAGAAGCGTGGTGAAGGTCTACATCATGTGGGGTACCGAGTTGCAAATTGCGCTGAAGCACTTGAGGCGATGGTGAAGGCCGGTGCCACTCCGATCGACAAAGAGCCTCGACCGGGAAGCCGCGGAACCACAGTGGCATTCATCCATCCGAAGGGCAGCTACGGCACATTGATCGAATTGGTGCAGGAATAATCAGTCAGGCGAGCCCGTGCTCCGACTAGTCGTCTGGGCTTTCCTCGGGCTGGTCTTTGGCCAGCGGGCAGCGCGTCGTGCACGAACTCTCATCGTGACTGCGCATCAGCGCAACTTGTCATATGTACAAGGAACGTGGCACACGACCAGCAATTTCACAAGTATCGGCGCAGTGCTCGGCGCAGCTGCATACGCGATGAATGCGTCAACGTTTGACAGCGATGTTGCCACGCTCGCCTTTGGCGTGTTTGCATCAGCGTGCATCACTCACGCACTTGTTGATATCGACACGCATCTGCTTGTGCGTCAGGTCACCACTCGCGCGTGCACTCTTGGCATTCCGCTTCTAGCCATTGCAGTAGTGGTCGATGACACGCCGCGACAACTCTTGACCGCTCTTGTGGGAGTTTTGCTCGCAACCGTCGTCCTCCTTGCGTGGCGCGCTCTCTCGCGCGGTCAGTTAGGCGGTGGCGACGTGGCAGTGGCGCCAATGCTGGGTTTCTTTCTCGGATGGGTCGGCATCGAGGTAGTACTTGCTGGGCTTTTGTTTGCAGCGGTGCTAGGTGGCGTATTTGCACTCGTTGGACTTCTCACTCGCCAGCTTCGACGTTCGTCGATGTTTGCCTTTGGTCCATTCCTCATGCTCGGTGCGATGATTGCCTTGTGGACCGCATGAGTAACTTCAACCTTGGCTCTTGTGAGCCACAATGACATCGTGATCATTCATCTCATCGATGGCACGTACGAGCTGTACCGCCAGCACTTTGGTCAGGCTGTGCGACACCGCACACCACCACCGCTTGCCGCGACAGCTGGTGTGGTCACTTCAACACTGCAACTTCTTGCTGGTGGTGCAACTCATGTTGCGGTGTCGATGGACCATGTAATCGAGAGTTTCAGAAATGATCTCTACGAGGGCTACAAAACGTCCGAGGGCATGGAAGAAGAAATTCTCAAGCAGCTGCCGATTGTTCAAGACGCATTGCGTGCACTCGGTGTGCCGGTGTGGTCAATGGTGAAGTACGAAGCCGATGACGGGCTTGCTGCTGCCGCACATTTGGCTGATGCGGACGAAAGAGTTGCTCAGGTACAGATATTGAGCCCAGACAAAGATATGGGCCAATCCGTCAAAGGCAATCGTGTCGTTCAGTTCGACAGACGTAATGAGATCATCATCAACGAAGACGCAGTGCGCGCCAAGTTCGGTGTCGGACCAACGTCAATTGCTGATTGGTTAGGCCTAGTGGGTGACACCGCAGACGGATTTCCCGGACTGCAAGGTTGGGGGGCAAAGAGCGCATCGGCAGTTCTTGCGGTGTACGAACACATTGAAGCAATTCCCGATGATGTTGACTCGTGGAGTGACGCTGCACGCGGAGTTCGCGGCGCCGCAAAATTGGCAGCCACACTTCGTGACAATCGCAACTTGGCGTTGCTGTTCAAGGACATCGCAACGGTACGTACTGATGTGGCTGACGACGTGGACATAGGAACAGTGGACAGTTGGCGTTGGCGGGGTCCGACGTCTGCGCTTGAAACATTCGCCAAGGAACTCGGCATCTCACAACTCGTCGAGCGCGTTGAGCGAGCGACTGTGGGACGCGACTAAAACGCATTGCTAACCGTTGCATCGTGTGCAGTGAGGTAACGGCCAGGCGATCTGCGGCACACGAGTGGTACCGCTGAGGGCTGCTGCCTTCCGACCCTGACCCGATTCACGAGCACCCGTCGCACAGGACCCGACCGTCACCTCACCGAACACGCATCGCGCATCGGTGCAGCGATGGTTCCACGATACCCCTGCGGTAGCCTGCGTCACTCGGCGACATTCACGAATGTCGCACCAGGAAGGGTGCGAGAGCGGCCGAATCGGCAGCACTGGAAATGCTGTGACCTGCAAGGGTCCGTGGGTTCAAATCCCACCCCTTCCGCCATGAACCACGAGGTTGCAATGACTGCGGCGCTCGACGAAGCGCGTCGGGCGCTTGACCACGGTGATGTACCGGTGGGTGCTGTTGTGTTGCACGACGGCAACATCGTTGCTGCTCGTCACAACGAGCGCGAGAAAACCAACGATCCAACTGCGCATGCTGAAGTTCTCGCACTTCGTGACGCATCTGCACGACTCGGTCGGTGGCGCCTAAACGACTGCACACTTGTCGTCACACTTGAGCCCTGTGTCATGTGCGCGGGTGCATTGCTTTCTGCCCGCATCGGAACGTTGGTCTACGGCGCCGCAGATCTGAAAGCTGGTGCTACAGCGAGTCTCTACAACGTGTGTGCTGATCCTCGGCTGAACCACAATCCGCCCGTCATACACGGTGTGCTCGCGGCGGAGTCTGAAGCATTACTGCAGCAGTTCTTCCGTTCGCTTCGCTGAACTCGCCGATAGCCTCGCCAGACGGAAGGGTGCCAGAGCGGCCGAATGGGACGGTCTCGAAAACCGTTGTGGGTTTGTGCCCACCGTGGGTTCAAATCCCACCCCTTCCGCCATTGCGGCTCGTTGCGCGCTTGAGCGAAAGTTTCGTCAGCGTTCGTCGCGAACAAACGGCACACCAAGCGACTTTGGTGCGCCGAGCGCGTTGGTGCTGCCGGGTCGACTGAGTGCAATCAACGAAATGAGAGTTGCCACGTACGGCACCATCTGCAAGAAGGCCTGCGGGATGAAGGTGATGTTCTCTGCTTGCAGTGTGTAAGGAAGCTGCAGTGTGAAGCCGAACAACACCGCACCGAGCACCAGTCGGATCGGACGCCAACTGGCAAACACCACCAATGCCAGTGCAATCCAGCCAACACCGTTCGTAGTTGCTGCCTGGTGCCATGCTGCGCTCTCGGCGAGCATCAGCCAAGAGCCACCAAGACCCATCAGCAATCCGCCGAAAAGTGTGTATCGAATGCGAATGGTCGACACCATCAGGCCTTGCGCATCGACTGTTGCTGGATCATCTCCAGTGGCACGAACTTCGAGACCGGGTCGTGTGCGGAACAGATACAGCGATGAGAAAACAGCTGCGGCCAGCGCCACATACGTGATGATGTCTTGCTCGAAGAGAATTGGTCCGAGCAACGGAATGTCAGTGAGCGGACCAAACGTCATGTCCGTCAATTTCACAGAGATGGTCTTGCCTTCATACGGCTTTCCCAGATAGTTGGCTAAACCAGTACCGAAGATGACGAGAGCAAGACCAGACACGATCTGATTCGCTCGCAACACCACTGCGAGAATTGCGTGGATTCCGGCAAGTAGGGCACCGGCAAGTGAACCGACGATGAGGCCTACCCACACGCTGCCGGAGGAATCTGCCGCGATGAAGGAACTGATGGCCGCGGTCAACAACACACCTTCGACACCGAGGTTCAGCACGCCGGTTCTTTCAGTGAAGAGTGCGCCGAGTGCCGCGAGAATCAACGTGGTGGCAAGAGCGACGGAGTCACCCGTCATCAGGACCCAGATGTTCTGGTTCATGCCGTCACCTCCGAACCAACTGCAGGAGTTCGCACAATGCGAATCTTGTAGCGACGGAACGCTTCGCCGCCGAGAGCAAAGAGCAAGATTGCTCCTTGCAGCATGACTCCGATGTGAATGGGAGTGTCGGTCGAAATCTGCAATTTGTCACCACCTGAACGCAACCCAGCGAACAAGATGCCGCTCACCACAACAGCAGCCATGTTGTTGCGTGCCAACGCAGCAATCACGATTCCTGCATACCCGTAGCCCAAAGTGACAATGCCGGGATCGAGGCGTTGAAAAGACCCGACAATCAAAGTTGCGCCACCCAGACCGGCGAGCCCACCAGAGATGAGCATCACTTGCACGGTGGTGCGACGAGCACTGATGCCGGCGTAACACGCGGCGCGTGGCGAATCACTGATCACTTGGATGCGGTAGCCAAATTCCGTACGGCGCACGACCCAATGGAGTGCAAGGGACAAGAGAACGATGACAAAGAAGGTCGGGTACATCTTCGTGTCACCGATTGGCGAGAGCATTGCCGAGTCGGGTACCTGACGGCCTTGTGGGAACATCGAGTTCGGTGCGCGGAAGTAACTTCCGGACCGGTAGATGAAGTGATTCACCAAACTTGCTGCGACGTACGTGAGCAACAGTGTCGTCACGATCTCACTGGTGCCAAGGCGCGCCCTCACCCATGCCGGTATGGCAATCCATGCAGCACCACAAAGTGCACCACCGATGAGCACCAGCGGAATCATGATGAAACTCGGCAGATTCTCACCGAAGAAGAGTCCGAACCATGTTGCACCGATCATGCCGACGTACAGCTGACCTTCACCACCAATGTTGTAGAGGTTCATTTGAAAGGCGAAGGCGGCCGCGATTCCGGTGCAAATCAACACAGTTGAGAGCCCGAGAGTGTCAGTGATTCCGGTGGAGGAAAAGAAACCATCGCTGAGCATGTTTGAGTACGTGTCGCCAACGGAATGACCCGTGGCGAGGAGGAACAAAGCTCCGGCGAAGAGTGCCGCCAGCACCGAGATGAGTGGAACGAGAACACCAAGTCGCCTCGGTGTCTCTGTGCGTTGTTCAAATTGAAGTCTGAATGGTGCTCGCATCAGGCACCTCCCGCCTGTGAGAGACCAGCCATGGCCGCACCAACTTGCTCAAGTAATGCGGTGGCTCCAGGAGTTTCGTGCACGATGGCACCGCGATAGATGACAAGAACGCGATCAGCAAGCGACATGATTTCGTCGAGATCTTCAGAGATCAACAGAATCGCCTGACCAGCACTACGTGCATCGTCGAGCAATCGACGAACAGTCTCGATGGCTCCAACGTCTAGTCCGCGAGTTGGAGAGCACACCACCAGTAACTTCGTGGCGGTGCGACCACCCGAAAGCTCACGTGCGAGCAACACTTTCTGTGCATTTCCACCGGACAACTTGCGAGCTAGATGCTCTGGGCCATTTGCTTTGATTTCGAATTCATCGATCAGTCTGTTCGCCTCGGGGCGAACGTTCGCACGATCAACCACGACACTGCGGTCGCGCGTGAGAAGAAGATTGTCGAGGATGCTCATCGACGGTACGAGGCCGACGCCGAGACGATCTTCGGGTACATACGCCAGTCCGAGCTCGCGAGATGCAATCGGCCCGCGATCTGTCGACATTGCTCCGCCAATCGAAATTGTTCCAGACGTCGGCGAAAGCAGTCCGGCGATGACATCTGCAAGTTCGCGTTGGCCGTTACCTGCGACTCCTGCAATGCCCACCATCTCACCCTCATGCACATTGAATGAGATGTTTGACAGGACATTGACACCGCTCGCGACCAGGCTCACGTCTCGAATCTGCAGCACTTCGTGTCCGATCGGGTGTGATGCTCGCTGAGCGGCCAAGTCGATGTCGCGGCCCACCATGAGGCGAGCAAGTTCTTTGGCGTCAGCTTGACCTTTGCTCGAAACATGTCCCGTCACGCGACCGTTGCGCAAGACCGTCACTCGATCAGAGATACGTGCGACTTCGCCAAGCTTGTGGCTGATGAAAACAACCGACTTGCCGGTCTTTGTCATTGCATGAACGTTTTCGAAAAGCTTCTCGACTTCCGCAGGAACCAACACTGCAGTTGGCTCATCCAACAACAAGATTTCGGCGCCTTGGTAGAGCGCCTTGACGATTTCCACGCGTTGGCGCTGGCCAACTGAAAGGTCACCAACAGTTGCAGTGGGGTCAACTGGCAATCCATACGTGTCTGCGACGGCTGCAACTGCGTCGTTCAACTCTGCGCGATTCAACTTGAAAGAAAGGTCACGCGATCCGAGCACCACGTTTTCGGCAACGCTGAAACGGTCGACAAGACGAAAATGCTGATGCACCATTGCAATTCCGTGCTGGAGGCCAGCTCGCGGGGACGACAGCTGGATAGGAACACCATTGCGCAAGATGCGCCCTGCATCTGGTTGGTAGAGCCCGCAGAGCATTGAAGCGAGGGTGCTTTTTCCTGCACCGTTCTCGCCAAGAAGTGTGTGTACCTCGCCGACTCTGATGTCGAAGTTGACATCGTCGTTGGCCAGTACACCGGGGAATCGTTTGACGATTCCTATTGCCTCGAGTGCTACAAGGGCCGCACCACTTGCGTGGTGCGGCCCTTGGGCGCCTTCATGTGTAGAAGACGTCATGTCGTGTTGGATCAGCCCTTCGGCGATCCGAGGACACCTTCAACGAAGTAGTCCATGCTCAGCAGTGCGCCGAGCTCGGCCTTCTCGCCGGCTTTCAACACTTCGTCGCCGTCCTGATTTCTGATCGGGCCGGTGAAAGGTGCAAACGAACCGTCCTTGATGGCTGCAGTCTTTGCTTCGATCTCTGCAACTGCGTCAGCGTCGACGAGCTCTGACGGATCGGCGAGTGTCACCATTCCGTCGGCCATGCTGCCGTAGTACTCATCGCTTGGGCAAGTGCCACCCTTGACTGCTTCGATCGTCTTTGCGTAGAACAGACCCCAGTTCCATGTTGGAGCGGTGAGGAACGCCTTCGGCGCGGCTTCACGAACGTCAGAGTTGTAACCAACCCAGAATGCACCAGCTGCTTCGGCTGCAACACCGGGCTCGGTGGTGTCTTGGTGCTGTGCAATCACGTCGACGCCAGAGTCAAGCAATGCTTCTGCAGCCTGCTTTTCCTTGGTTGGGTCGAACCATGTGCTGGTCCAGCTGACCTTGACTGTTGCTGATGGGTTCATCGCGCGCACACCGAGGGTGAACGCGTTGATGCCACGGATGACTTCCGGAATCGGGAATGCAGCGACGTAACCAAGTTGGCCATTCTTTGTTGCCTTACCAGCGGCGAGACCAGAGAGGTAACGCGCTTCTTCGGCGGCGCCGAAGTAGGTGCCAAGGTTCTTCGGAACGTCATCAAATGTTGCGTACTCTCCACCACCATCTTTAGTGAGGAGGAACTTGGCACCGGTTGCCCACTGATTGCACACTGCTGGATACTTCGCTGCAACCTTCGCCATCGGCGAGCCATAACCAAACGATGTCGCGAAGATCAGGTTATAACCCTCGCTTGCAAGTTGTTCGAATGTCTTTTCTGAATCGGCGTTGTCAGGAACGTTCTCGACGCGCTTGATGGTTACGCCGGTCTCTGCTTCTGCAGCAGCGATGCCTTGTTCGTGTTGGTATGTCCAGCCCTTGTCGTCTGGAACACCCAGATACACGACAGCGACTTTGATGTCAGACGCTGCAGGCTCTGATGCTGCTGCAGTGGTGTCTGATGCTGCTGTCGTGTCAGTTGACGAATCGCTTCCACCACACGCTGCGAGCACCATTGATGCTGCGGCTGCGACGGAGGCGAACTTCCACATTCTCTTCATGAATTTGTTTCCCCCTCTAGTCGGCACCGCGACTGGCACCGTACGCCCACGAAACTAGTCGGCAGTGGCGTTAGCACTCTCCGTCGCTCGAGAGACGGCCATACGCTACGAGTTGTCGTGCTGGAGGCGCCACCAAATGCCCTGTGGATAACTCACGAGCGTGAACTATGCACCGTGTGATTAGTCTCGGCCTGGTGAAACGGGCGTTTCGATGGATGGGGGCGGGGGCCCTCTTGGTGTCTGTTGGGCTCGTTGTCCCGCACATGGCCTCAGGCGATGGTGCCGTGGCGGACTGGACCGTGTTGGTCTACGCCGCCCACGACAACAATCTCGAGACCTCTCTGTATGGAGACCTCGTGGAGATGGGGAAGCACTCAGGTCGGGTGAACTTCGTGGTGTATGTCGACCGAGCAATCGACGAACAACCTCCGCTTGATGACGATTGGTTGGGCCTCTCGAAGTTCTCTGACGCCAAGGTCTTCAAGGTCACCGGAGAGGGTGCCACCAATGTGCAGGAACTGGGCGAAACATATTCAATGGACCCCAGCTCCCTCGCGTGGTTCATCGGTGACTCATTGGCGAAATATCCGGCTCATCAGACGATGTTGGTGATGTCTGACCACGGTGGTGGGCCAGTTGCAACGTTCGGCACGAAAGAATCCGACACCGAAGAAGGTGACCCCAAAGCGCGAGGCACAATGCAGCTTCCGGCACTCTCTGCAGCAATCAAGTCCGGACTTGCAACGGCTGGAAAGGAGAGATTCAACGCTCTGTTGTGGGCCACCTGTCTGAACGGCAATTTCGAAGTGGCACGTGCCATGGCACCACACTTCGATTACATGGTGGCGTCACAAGAAATCATTCTTGGCTCTGCAACCGCTGGCGTTTTTGATTTCGATTTTTCGGTTGAGCCACCGGCTGCAACTCCACCAAACAAAACCGACACACTCGAATATCTGAAGTCGATGGTGAAGGGCAAAGACGACCTTTATCGCAATGGTCCATTGCCTAACGAGGACTTCACGACATCGATCTACGACATGAGTCTCATTTCGACCGTGAATTCGGCGCTCGCGAATTTTGTGCGAGCGACAAAGGAATCAAATGGCGTGAGCTTTGTTCAAGAAGCACGTGCGGCAGGCGTTCTTGAGTTTGCTGGTGGCGGCATCACAGAGGGTCAGAATCAACCCGGATTCGGTTTGATTGACATGGGTGACTTGCTCGCTCGCGTGCCAGCATCTGCACCTGCACCGATGCTCGCTGCACGCGATGCACTTGCTGAGGCCAACAAGAACGCACGTGTGTACATGTCGAATGGTTCTGAAAACTCAGCAGCGACGGGGCTGTCCATTTACTACCCACGCCGCAGTTCGGGAGTGAAGGCGGTCTACTCGCAAATTCCCGACGACACGGGTTGGCGCTCAATCATCGCCTCGCCGAAGGCAACACTCACATCTTCATCGCCAGACAGCAAGCTTGAAGTGTTGTCCAAACCAGCCGGCTGGAAGAGCACGCTCATCTACGGAAAAGCGCTTCTTCGTAGTTGGGGAGCCAATGCGGTGTACGGCTCGCAGAGTGAAAAGGGAATTCGACAAATCGTGTCGCCGCGAGTGGTGATTGGCGCCGGTGGAAAGAACAAGGCACAAGCAGCCTTTGGCCATGTTCAATTCATGCTTGGCGATCAAGTTGTCTCGGCGTACATCGACAACACAGGCAAGCAAGTGTTCTTCGACGCAATCTTGGTGCGAGCAAGTACCACAGAGCAGGTGGAAGTTCGAGTGGTAGCACCATTGAAGATTGCTGGGAAGAAATTGAAACCAGGCGCTATCAAAATCACTGAACGCAATGGGTCGGCGGTACTGAAAGCCGAGGCGGGCGACCTGCTCGCACCGGTGATCTATTACTGGGATTCGCTGGAAACCGGCGCTGGTGGTGAGTTTCTGCTGACTGTCGCTGAAAGCGAGGTCGCCTTGGGTGTTGCTGCGACATCGCCAGTGACAGTTGCACCGACACCAGCGGGTGCTTATGCCCTGGCGATGTCGGTGTACGACCCCACTGCTGAAGGTGACCTAGTTATCGAACAAGGAACGGTGACGAAGTGACGGTACCAACAATTGAAGGGGACTACTGATCATGGCGACTTGTGCACAGTGTAACCGCGAACTACCCGACGTCGCGCGGTATTGCTTCGCATGTGGTACCGATCGATACGGGCAGGGCAAGAATCGCACGGACTCATATGCAGTACAACCGGGCGAGACAGTTCGTTCGTTGAATGTCATCACGTCAATCATGCCGCAAGCAAATGGCACCATGCCTCAGACCTACCGGTTTGCACTTGTGCTCGTTATTGGAGCACCTGTTGTTCTCATGCTTGCTGGTTTTGTTTCGCTGGCACTCGTCATGGCGAGCGTCTCCATGCCATGTCTTTACATGTTCTATTTCCGAGACGTGAACGAGTGGGAAGACCAACCGGCGTTGACCTTCGTCGCTACCACACTTGTGTCAATCATCACCGGTGTTCTCTTTACGCGTATCTGGATGACATGGCAAGTGGCATCAGACCGAGCAGCCTCTGCGTCAGGTAGCTACGATGCCATGCAACTGCTTCGCTATTCGCTTCCCGTAGCGGTCGGCGTGGTGCTGCTTGCACAAGCCGGACCGATTCTTCTCGCCCGTCAGGATGATTACGACGATCTCATTGACGCCATGACGTTCGGTGTTGCCAGTGGAGCAACATTTGCTGCCGCCGAGTCGCTCTCAGTGTTTTGGTCATTGATCTCAACCGGTGCGTGGCGACAGGACGAAGTCGACACGTTGTACTGGACGACGCAAGTGTTGGTTGCAGGAGTTTTCAAGCCACTCATCGTCGGTTCTTTCGTCGGAATCTGTCTGGCGGCCTTTGCAGGCATTGGCGAAGGGCCTGGTCGGTTCTCGCAACGACATTCTCGAATCACCGCCACGGTGATTATCGGTCTCTTTGCTTACTTGTCAATACAGGATGCAATCACGCAGTTGACAGATGGTGTGACACAGACGGTTGCCAGTGTGTTGTGGTCGGCAGTCGTTGCTGCGTACTTGCTGACGCGAGTTCGTATGACATTGCATCTCGCTCTCATTGAGGCCGCCACCGAGGCAGCTGCCCGAGACCTTGTGCCAAAAGGGTCGAACAAGGGCATTGGGTTCTGTCCGGCCTGTCGCATGCCATTGCTTGACGGTGCCAGTTTTTGCACGGCCTGTGGCACGGCAACACGAGCGGCTTCGAAAGCTGCGAGACGCGACATGGCAACTGAAGGAGTTGCATCATGAGCGCACAACTTTCTGCCGCATCTGATCCGTCAGGGAAGGACGGCAAGAACTCTCAGTCAACAGCGGTTCTCGGCGTTGTTGTGCTGGCGTTTGTCCTTTCACTTCTTGTAGTCCTCATTGGTCGAGCATTCGGAAGTGATGACACACCACAGGTGACCGGAAGCGAGCAGGTGATTCTCGACCCATCAATCGATGTATCAATCGATGCGAACATTCCGCCTGCAACTGCACCAACCCCGTCAACCATTGAGATACCTGACGTGCCACTTGATCCTGTCGTGACAACGACGGTTCCACCCACAACGACAATTGCACCGCTGGTTGATCCCGCTGATCTCACCGGTGCCAAAGTCAACCTGTCGGGTCTTCTGGTTTCCACGCCACCTGGCTTCGTGGTGCTGTCGGAATCTGACAGCAGTGCAGTCGTTCAGCGCGATTCAAGTGTGGCGACCTTCACGGTGTCTCCAAAATCTCAAGTTGGCAATTCAGCGTCGAACAAACTGGCTGACTATCTCGACAGAACCGTGAACGACGTGTTGGTGAATGTCAAAGCAGGACAAGTCACACCCGTGGCAGTGAATGGTTTCGTCGATGCAGCCTCAGTTGAGTTGCGTGCAGCCAGCCAAGGCACGAATACGC
>VGCD01000019.1 GCA_016870215.1 Actinomycetota bacterium | reverse complement strand
AAGTGTGTGCTCCTATGAGTGAAGGTTACGAGAACGGAAAGATGTGTTGTCAGTTAACGGGTGATATTTGTCATTCGAGTTCGTCTGTAGTAACACGCCGCATAGAATCGAGCATTGGTCTTTGGTCAAGAAGACAACGTCTATAGCTTGTCAACAACGGCCTTGTATTGACCCAATAGTCGCGACGCTTGTCCGTGCACTTCGGCGCCAGCAACACCTGTGGGGTAGCGATCCTCAAGCGTTCGTCGAATGCCATCGTGCCACGACACCTTGCACGGCCCCGTGAGGCTAAGTCGCTTGGTGTTGTCGGCAACGGACCCGCGCAGTGTGTTTGGCATGGGTTTCACTTGCATGTTCGGGGTTTTGCCTGTGAGTTTACCGATGTAACGGCACCATTCTTCGACGGTCGGTGTTTCGTCACCTCCCCAGTTCACCAACGTTGCCGGAACGCTGGCCGCCTTCAACAAAGCCTCTACCTGTTCGTTGATGTCATCTTGATGGATGATGCTGTAGGGCGCTGGGTCCCAGCGAGCGATGATCGGTTGGTCGGCCACCATCCAATCCATCTGGTACGTCGGCAACCCGCCGTTTGGGCCGTATGAAGCGTTCATGCGCGCAATGGTCACAGGCAGGTTGAATGCACGAGCGCAGTAACGAGCCACCGCTTCTTCGGAAATCTTTGAGATGGAATACGTGGGGGACATCACGTAGTTGACGTCGCCCAACGGGTCGGTTTCACGGAATGCGTGCCACGGATCATCAACCGGCTTGTACACCGATTGTGTCGACATGATGAGCGCGGCTTTTGCTTTGCGGCAGTGCTGTAACAACAAACCTGTGCCTTCAGCGTTCACAGTGAGCGCCCAGTCGTAGTCAAGCCCTTCCACTTTGAACGCAGCTAGGTGCAGTACGTATGTGAAGTCATCGGGCAGTGATGAGTAGTCACCAATCGCAAGGTCGATGACACGTGTGGTGACGCCGAGCGCATCGACCTTTTCTCGCGAGCCAGGCTCTGAGAAGCGGGCGACGCCCCACACCTCGTTGTTCTGCGCCAGGTACTGCGTCATCGGAAATGCAATTTGGCCGGCTGGCCCGGTGATGAGGATCTTTTCTCCCTGCAACATGGAGCCCCCTTTCCTCTGGCACAGCCTGCCTTCCTAGGGTGGGGGAATGAAAATTGGCGTTCAACTCCACCCCCAAGCCACATCCGTCAAAGAGATGCGCACCGCTTGGCGGGCCCTCGACGCGATGGGCGTCGACAGCATCTGGGTGTGGGATCACTTCTATCCGTTGTACGGAGACCCTGAGGCGACTCACTTCGAGGCCTACACGTTGCTCGCCGCGATGGCTGCTGACACGTACCATTCCAAGATTGGTGCATTGGTGACGTGTTACTCGTATCGCAATCCGCATCTCCTCGCAGACATGTCACGCACCATTGACCACATCAGTGATGGCCGCTTCATACTCGGGCTTGGGTCAGGTTGGTTCGAACGTGATTACAGCGAATATGACTTTCACTTTGGTACTGCGCCGGAACGACTCAAGATTCTCGAACAAGGTTTGCCGATCATCAAAGAGCGACTGTCGAAGTTGAACCCAGGGCCCGTGAGCGGTCATATTCCTCTCATGATTGGGGGTAGCGGAGAGAAGGTGACGCTGCGACTTGTCGCCCAACACGCCGACTTGTTGAACACCTTCGGACCCGTTGACGAGTTCCGTCACAAGAATGAAGTACTGAACAACTGGTGTGCGAAGGTCGGGCGTAACCCCGCTGACATCGAGCGCACTGTTGCAATTGAACCAGATGATTTGGTGAATGCGTCGGCGTATGCCGAGGCAGGCGCGGATCATCTCATCGTGATGATGGGCGCTCCGTGGACCTTCGAGTCCATTGAGCGAGCGTTAGCAGCGCGCTGACCGTTTCTCAGCGAGCCACTAAGTCAGCGAACTGATTGGAGGCCGTTCTTTCAAGTTGAGCGGCTGGTTCACACCATTTGGCCGGTGCAGCGTGAGAATTGATTCGGCAAAGGTGGAACCTGCTCCAGCGCGATCGAGGACAGTTGCAAGTACTTCAGCAGCCTGTACGCCGAGCGACTGCAACGGCTGATTGCGATGATGTCGTACACCAAGGTCGACTTGTGTGATTGCCTTTGCACCGTACTTCTCGGTAACGTCGATGAGCATCGCGATCTCGACACCCCATCCCTGTACAAAAGGAATGTCTGCGATGGCAGATCGCCTCACCGCGTACTCACCTGCAAGCGGTTGATGGAGGTCGGCGATTTCTGGGTAATACAGCGACAGAAGTGGGCGAGCAACAAGTTCGGTCGTGCGTCCGCCGCCGCCGGCTTCGGTAGGTCGGTAGTAGTGGGCTTTCACGATTGCGATGTCGTCATCAAGTAGCAGCGGTGCAACGAGCCTGGTCACCCAATCTGGCTCGAAACTGGTGACGTCAGCATCGCACCACACGACGATGTCGGCAGAGCTTGCCACCAACGTGGCCCACAGGGCATTCCCTTTGCCACGCCCATCGCCATGCTTTTCATGTATCTGGGAAATGGGAATGACTGTTGCGCCAGTGGCTCGAGCGACATCGGCGGAACCATCGGTGGAACGATCATCAAGAACAATGAGTTCATCGACGAGCCCATATTCGCCGCATAACGCATGCTTGGCGCGGGCGACGATTGTGCCGACGGTGATTGCTTCATCGCGGCACGGAATGCAGAGAGCAATTGTTCGCCCGTGCTTGCTGGCGATGGCCTTATCCAGGCTCCAGTCACGTAGGGGGAATTCCTTGGTCACCACGCACTACGGTACCGGTTCGTGTTCTTGTACGGCGTAGTCAATGCATCTCCAGATTCCCTGAACACCGACTCCATTGTGTCGGACGAGGCAAGTGCGCGTCGTCGAGCCGAACAACTTCTGGCAGACGGTGCAGATGCCTTCGATGTTGGTGGGCAGGGCTCCACCGATGCTGCTCACGTGGTGTCCTGGGAGGAAGAGTGGAGTCGCCTCGAACATGTCATTCCGGTGCTCGCAAGTTTCGATGTGCCAGTGAGTGTCGACACCTGGCGTCCAGAAACGGCGAGGCGCGCATTCGAGGCTGGCGCAACTGTGTTGAACGCCGCCAATGGAATGCAATCTGATGACATGTGGGAAGTAGCTGCTCACTTTGAGGTGCCAGTGGTGATTCCGTTTCTTTCTGGTCCGAACCCACGCGAGATGCAGATGGTACGAACTGATCCCATCGGAACGATGATTGCGTTCTTTGAAGCGCGACTAGTTGAAGCAGCTCGATTTGGGAAACGTGATGATTGTGTCATCGACCCCGGTACCGGTTTCGCTCCGTCTAACTGGCCATGGGAAGAGCGTTACGAATATCAGAAGCACGTGTATTCGAATATGGATGAGTTGCGTGTCTTCGGCTTGCCGCTGTACATCGCGTTGCCGTGGAAGGAAACGGCCCAGCACGACGAACTGTTGGACATCATCTGTCGCAAGGGGCCAGAGTTTGGGCGTGCTCACTACCCGGCCAAAGTTCGTCGGTTCGAGCAAGCAGTCACTGGCGCCTAGCGTTCGCACGAAGAGGGGGGCACATGCTCACACCACATGACGACTATCCAATTCATCAGACTCCGTTGCCGATTGCTCACACCTTGTCGGGCAGCCAAAGCCACTATGACCGTTATTGGTTCAACGGATATCCAAGTGACGGTTCCTTCTTTTTTGCGGTGGCCATGGGTCATTATCCGAACCGTGGGGTCATAGACGGTGCGTTGTCCGTGGTTGTTGATGGCGTGCAACGTTCGGTGTACGTGTCGGGCCGAATGCCACTTGATCGTGCCACGAGCGTCGGACCCATGCGCATTGAAGTGGTCGAGCCACTTCGCACCATTCGCGTTGTCGTCGACGAAAATGACCATGGAATTTCGGGTGACATCACCTTCCACGCGTCGACATTCGCGGTTGAAGAACCACGGCAGACGACTTCACGCGAAGGTCGAGTGCAGATGGACTCGACGCGACTCACCCAGTGGGGTCGATGGTCTGGTTGGTTAAAGGTGAATGGTCGACGTATCGACCTTGACCCGTCCACCACATATGCAACGCGGGATCGTTCATGGGGAGAGCGAGCCGTCAGCGGATTATCGCCGGTGAACGCCGCACCGGTGATGCCGCAAATCGCATTCATGTGGGCGCCCCTTCACTTCTCGTCGTTCTGTCTGCACGCAATGGCCTTCGAACGCGGTGACGGTTACAGATGGATGGAAGCTGCGCGTTATGTGCCTCACTTGCCAACAGCCGATGCTCCGACGTGGGGAGAAGATCCGTCAGAGCATCTGAACGGTTTTGACCTTGATCTCACCTGGAAACGTGGCACACGTGAGATGAACACTGCACGGTTGAGCATGAATCGCCTCGACGGCTCACCCATAGAAGTTGAATTCGAGCCAATCTTTTCATTTCGTATGCGCGGTATTGGGTATCACCATCCCGAGTTTGGGCATGGCTCGGTGCACGGTGAGTTACGTGTCGGCGGGGAAGAGTTGCATCTAGACACTCTCGACCCACGTGACTACACCATGATTCACGTGCAGACCTTGAGCCGATTGAAGTCGAATGTGGGCGAGGGCATGGGAGTGCTTGAGCAGCTGTTCATCGGTGAGCATCGACCGACTGGCCTTGCAGGCCTCGTCGATGGGTTTGGCGCGTGACACGGCATCTTCCGACTGTGTTCGAATCCCCTCGGGACTTTCGGGAAGTGGTGCGGCGATTCGAAGAAGTGTGTCGTCGTGCTCCGTTCATCGGCAACGGGGCAACAGTGGAGAAGGGCATTGACTATGCGCACGGCATCGCTGACTACAGCATCCGCCTCGCTGCAAGCGACGACACGTCACGGCCACATCTCATGCGCACATCCGGCGTCGTCTCGCACGACGACCCTGCATCGCCTACTGCAGTGTTTCGCCGAAATGGTCTCGACAACCCAGACAACGACTATCTGATTTGCTCGCTTGACGCTGATCATGACTACGTGGTGTCGGGTGTGCGTGGGTCAACGTGCGAGTTGAATCTGCAATTGCTCGACGGCAACTACAGCGACCGGGTGGATGCCTTCGCCATGAACAAGGGCATCTTGCCGTCGCGCAATTTGCCGGTGAAGTCAGACGGTACATTCGAGGTGCTTCTTACCCGACGTGCATCGTCGTCTGCAGATGTGCTCACGATGCCTGCTGACACTCGCGCCATCATCGTTCGGCAGAGCTACGCCAACTGGGCACATGAGGCGGCAGGTGCAGTACGAGTCACGCGTGTGGGGGATTCCTCGCCCGACGATGTCAACATTGATGAGGCGTTCTGGTCGCGGGCGACGACGTACTTCGAGAACACCATGTCTGTGTGGCTGCAGTTCGGCCCGGGTGTTCAGGCGCTCGTTGCACCTGCAGCAGGGCCGAAGTCGCTTCCGCACAACGCCGTGCGACTGCCTCGGCGAACACCAGGTGGCTTTCCTGACCAGTTTTCGATGTCAGCGCGATTTGCTGTTCGCGACGATGAGGAAGTTGTCATCACCATGCAGCCATCTGGTGCTGCGTATCACGCCATTCAGTTGGGTGATTACTGGTTCACGTCGTTGCCCTATGTGCACAGACAGAGCAGTTTGAACGGAGCGCAATATCGCATGTCACCTGATGGCTCGGTCTCCGTGGTCATTTCCAAGGCTGACCCAGGTGTCAACAACTGGCTCGATACGTGTGGCTTGAGTGAGGGCTATGTCTTCGTGCGTTGGCAAGGGCTGCCAGATGGCATCGAGCCGTCCGAACCCACTATCGAGGTGGTTCCCGCTGGGCAGTCATTGCAGCGCGAACTTGGTGGGGGGCCTGTGGGAAGTGCCGACGGCGACCTCAGCGGGCGCGATATGGCTAGCCGAGTGAAGGCGTTCGCACAACGAGAACACGCTGCTCGTCGTGCCGATTGGGTCTGAGTTCCGGTCGGAGAAATTGTGATGCTGGGTCACACGAGGCGACGAAAGGTCACGTTGATGCGAGGTGCGCGGACTTTTCGCTGACGAGGCACCTGGTGAACCCACTTGTGTTGGGTGGCGCCACTCATCAGCAGTAGCGAACCACTTGTTAAGTCGACTTTCACTGTTTCCTTGGTCTCGCGATGGCGCAGATCAAACCTTCGAACTGCACCGAAGCTGACTGACGCAATCACCGGTTCACGACCATTCTCGGGTTCGTCATCGGCGTGCCATCCGAGTGCATCATCGCCGTTTCGATACAGGTTGACCAATGCAGAGTTGAAGTGGTGACCAGTGTGTTGTTCCACGAGTACGCGCAGATTCTCGAGCACAGGTGTGAACTGATGGGCAATACGGGACGTACCTGAGTACACGTAGGGGCGACCATCGGAGTTCATCCACGCAGAGAGCCGGGGTTCATTCACCTTGCGTCCGAAGACTGTGAGCTCAACTGACTCCCACGGTGTGGTTGTTTCGATGTCGGAGAACATCTGCATGTCTGATGTCGAATTGAGAAAGTCGGGTGTGAAAACAGCACTTCCGTCATACGGGAGTAGTTCGCCAGACTCGAAGAGCACGGTGATTAGTTCGTTGCGTGGCGACGGTCGTTGAGGAAGGGGTACTTGGCCCGAACCTCGCGCACACGGTCTGCTGAGACATCAGCACTGATGATGCATTCGTGTTCGTCGGCGCTTGCCAGTTCCTCGCCGAGAGGAGAAAAGATTCGGCTGGCCCCACCGTAGGTGAGTCCTCCGCCCACGCCAGTGCGATTGCAACCAACCACGTACGACTGGTTTTCTATTGCGCGGGCTTTCAGTAACGCCAACCAATGTTCTTGCCGTACGAGCGGCCAGTTTGCAGGCACCACGTATACGTCTGTGTGTGGGGCGAGCCCCCAGAACTCGTCGGCAAATCGAAGGTCGTAACACACAAAAAGCGTGACGCGAAGGTCTGACACGCTCACAGTCACGTGTGTGGAGCCGGGTCGAAAATGATGGTGCTCATTTCCGTAGGTGAACGGATGAATCTTGCGATAGCGGTGCTGGCTTCCCTCTGGGTCCGCAACAACAAACGAGTTGTAGGGCCTCTGGTCATCGTCAGCAAGCTCCGGACAACTTCCGCCGATCCACACTCGATGACGTGTTGCTTGAGCGGTGAGGAACGCACTCGAGGAGCCACCCGTTGGCTCGCCGATTGTTGGGTCGTCTACGACAAAGCCAGTCGAGAACATCTCAGGAAGCACGATGAAGGTAGCTCCATCGCTCACCGCTTGAGCAATGAGTGTCTCGAGGCGTGCGAAGTTTGCCTCACGATCGGCCCATGCAATGTCGTACTGAATTGCAGCGATCTTCATGCGACACCAACACAAAGGCGCTCGACTGCACGCTCGAGAAGATCAAACGTTTTACAGAATGCAAACCGCACCAAGTAGTGACCTTCATGGGCGTGTTCGGGTGAGTAGAAAACCCCGTTTGGTATGGCGACCACTCCGTGAGTATGTGGGAGACGCCGACAGAAGGCGAGGCCATCACCGTCTGGGTCGACCGGTCGAATGTCTGCTGTGACGAAGTAGGTGCCTTCGGGCTTGTACGTGGTGAAGCCGGCCTTCTCAAGACCAGTCAGCAACACGTCGCGCTTGTGTCTCAAGTCGTCGGAGATCTCCGTGAAGTAGGAATCGGGAAGTGAAAGGCCTACTGCGATGGCGGGTTGGAACGGGGCGCCATTCACGTAGGTAAGGAATTGTTTTGCAGTGCGTACTGCGGTGAGAAGTGGTGACGGCGCGCAGGCCCAGCCGATCTTCCACCCGGTCGTGTTGAAGGTCTTGCCACCAGATGAGATAGTGATGGTTCGCTCTCGCATGCCGTCGAGTGTGGCAATGGGAATGTGATGTGCATCGTCGAAGACGAGATGTTCGTACACCTCGTCACTGATGACAACCAAGTCATGTTCTCGTGCAAGTGACGCGATGGTCTCCAACTCCGCACGAGTGAACACTGTTCCGGTGGGGTTGTGCGGTGTGTTCAGCAAGATCGCACGGGTTCGCGGACTGATGGCGTTACGAAGTTTGCCCACGTCAAAGACGTAGCGACCATCGTTCTGTGGGCGAAGCAACACAGGCACCGCTCGAGCACGAGCCATCGCAATGCAAGCCATGTAACTGTCGTACATCGGTTCGAACACGACCACTTCGTCGCCGTCGTTCAGAAGGCCGAGCAGAGCACCCGCGAGCGCTTCTGTTGCGCCTGCTGTAACGAGTACCTCGGTTTCTGAGTCGTAGGTGAGGTTCCAGAACCGCATCTGATGCTGAGCGATGGCTTCGCGCAGATCACTCATGCCAATGCCAGGTGGGTACTGGTTGTTCCCAGAGCGAATTTCCGCAACGGCGCGGTCGAGCACTTCTCGCGGCCCGTCGTAGTTGGGGAAACCTTGTCCGAGGTTGATCGCACCGGTCGCCGCAGCTAGCGCGGACATCTCGGAAAAGATTGTGGTGCCAAACCCCTTGAGAACGTCAGCGGTGTGGGGTGACTCGGACACGTCTCAAGCGTATTCGGCGGTTAGTGCTCAGTAGTGTTCGCGATGTGGGACGAATTGAGGGAAAAGTTGCGGTCGTCACTGGTGGAGCCGATGGCATTGGTGCCGGAGTCGCGCGCCGGTTTGCAGAAGAGGGTGCTCGCGTCCTTCTTGCCGACATCGACGCTGAACAGGGTGAAGCACTTGCTTCGTCTCTTTCCGGTGTCGAATTCATGCGTGTCGACGTGTGTCGACGTGAAGATAATGAGGCGATGGTGGCACGAGCCGTCGAGCGGTTCGGTGCCATTGATATTCTGGTGAATAACGCGTGGGGTGGTGGCACGATGACGCGTGTTGAGTTGAAGTCGCCAGAGTCTTTGCAACACGGCTTCGACATGACGTTTTATGCCGCCTATTGGTCGATGCGCGCTGCGTTCACACACATGAAGGCGAACGGATGGGGCCGCGTCGTCAACATGTGTTCATTGAATGGTGTCAATGCTCACATCGGCACTCTCGAGTACAACGTCGGCAAAGAAGCACTGCGTACGCTCACGCGTACAGCGGCTCGCGAGTGGGCTCCCACTGGCGTCACAGTCAACGCCGTGTGTCCCGGTGCCAAGAGCGCGGCTTTCCGACGCGTCATGGCGCAGAACCCTGAGATGGAAAAGATGGCCGATGCAGGTAACCCCATGGGTCGCATAGGAGACCCGTACGACGACATCGCACCCGTGGTGTTGTTCTTGGCGAGCGATGACTGCCGCTATGTGACTGGCAACACTTTGTTCGTCGACGGTGGGTCTCACATCAACGGTTACCCGTGGGCCCCTGCACTTCCTGATGCATGACGCGTGAACGTCACTTGTTCTGTCGAATCAGGCTTGCCAACCAGAGAAGGCGTCAATCATTGCCTTCACGTCTCCGAGCGGATACAAAATCGGACACGTTGCACCGTCGCGCATGTATTCGCGAACCTTGGCGCGAGCGTCATCTGGTGTGCCAGATGCCGTGAGCATTTGCACGATTTCATCAGGTACCAACTTTGAGGCAGCTTCCACTTGTTCATGTGTTGCAGGCCAGGTGAGCACTTCGCCGACCTTGTCGAGCAAGGACTGTGGAACACCAGAAGCCTTCATGATGTGGGGCTGTTGTCCGAGGTACTGGGTGACCATGAGTCGCGCCATATCGAGCGCTGTCTTTCGATCTTCGTGCACTGAGCACACCACCAGTTGTGGTCGGTCGATGTCTTCCCACTTGCGTTCTGCTCGCTCAGCACCTTTTGCAAGGTGCTCGATTGCGGTCTTGTTGTAGTCGGGCGACACGAGGTAGTTGAGAACCACTCCATCTGCGATTTCGCCGGCTAGCTCCATCATCTGCATGCCGGTTGCGCCGAGGTAGATGGGAACATCTTTCGCACGTCGGTCTTGGTACACGTAGTCCAGCTCGACTCCATCGAGCTGCACGAACTCACCGTGGAAGGTGACCGTTTCGTTGTGAAGCAGCGCCCGTACAGCAGTGATGATCTCACGCATCGCACGAATTGGTTTGGCGCGGCTGATGCCCACTTTCTCTGCGAGTGGATCCCACCATGCGCCGATGCCGAGAATCACACGACCAGGCGCGAGGTCATCGAGTGTGCTGAAAGTGGCGGCGAGACGGGCAGGGTTGCGTGTCCAACAATCGACCACGCCAGAGCCGATCTTGATGGTGTCGGTGACGGAAGCAAATGCAGACATCGGCACGATTGCGTCACGTACGAGACGACTATCCGCCTGCCACACCGCTTCAAAGCCTTTTGCCTCTGCATACTTGGTGTACTCCATGCCCTCGCGGATGGGGTGTGCGTCTTGCAGATAAATGGCAGCAGGTGATGTCATGGTGTCTCCGTGTCGGTCAGTCGTCGTTCGAATTCTTCGGCTTCATCGGCAATGTGGTGCGCCATTGTCCGTCGCTTTGACGAAGTGCTTCAGCCACTGCAGGGGCGGTGGGAACCAGGCCGATTTCGCCGACCCCCTTGATGCCATACGGGCTGTTCGGTTGCGGACATTCGACAAGTTGGACATCGATCTGCGGCACATCTTTTGCACGAAGAATGCCGAGCGAACGCAATGTCATGTTGGTGGGAAACCCATTTTCGTCGCTGGGGAAGTCTTCGGTGAGTGCGTATCCGAGGCCCATGTGTACCGCCCCTTCAACTTGGCCCTCACACAGTGTCGGGTTGACTGCACGCCCGACGTCATGCACGGCGACAACCTTGTCGATGTTTTGCGTTGATTTGTCCATCACCACAAGTTGTGCCGCATAGCCAAAGGTCGAGTGGATGGTGGGGTGGTCGACACCTGGTTCACCAAGGTGTTGGGTCCAGTCAATGACATATTCGCCGGTGTAGTCGACATCGAGTTGGCGACCGCCAGCATCGGCGAGTTCGCAGGCTCGCTTCACGCTTGCCGCTGCCATGAGAGTTCCACGGCTACCGGTGGTTTGACCGAATCCGAGTTCTCGTGTGGTGTCGACGATGACGCGAATGGAAGATGCATCAATGCCAAGCTCTTCCACGGCCACCTGCAGTGCAACCGTGTGTACGCCTTGGCCCATTTCGGTCCAACCGTGGCGAACCTCAACTGTTCCGTCGCTGCAAAAGCGCACGACTGCGCGTGTCACTTCGCGGAATCCATTGCCGAGGCCCGAGTTCTTCAAACCAAGACCAAGTCCGGCGGCGCGACCTTGCGCAACGGCTGCATCGAAATGTGGCTTGATCGCATCGAGGCAAGTTTCTGCACCAAGACAACCGTCGTCCATGATTTGACCGGGGCCCCACACCATGCCGGGCCGGATGACATTGCGCTTGCGAATGTCCCATCCATCGATGCCGACTTTTTCAGCGAGACGGTCGAGGCAGCCTTCCATGGCGAACTGTGCCTGGTTGGCGCCGAACCCACGGAACGCACCACACACGGGGTTGTTCGTGCGCGCTGCGATCGCCTGAACGTCGACAGTTGGCGTGTGATACGGACCTGTCGCGTGCCCAGCTGCGCGCTCAAGCACCTTCATGCCGACACTCGCATACGCACCAGAGTCGCCAACCATGCGCGCACGTACAGCAGTCAGCATTCCGTTCGCGTCGCAGCCGACTGTGTACTGCATGTGAATGGGATGCCGCTTGGCGTGAATCAGCAAGCTCTCTTCGCGTGACAGTGTGCACTTCACCGGACGTTGAAGCTTCCACGCAGCAAGTGCCGTTTGGGCTTGGTTCGACATGTCTTCTTTGCCACCGAAAGCGCCGCCATTGGACACCAACTCGACGGTGACTTTGGACTTGTCAACGGCGAGCACTGCACAGATTTGGTCTCGGTCGTCCCACACACCCTGACCACCGCTGTACACGTGCATGTCGCCCTTGGTGGTGTCGGGAACAGCAAGCGTTGATTCTGGCTCGAGGAACGCATGCTCGATGCGCTGCGTCTGAAAAGTCTCTGAGACGACATGCGCGCTGGAGGCCAAAGCTGTATCGACGTCACCACGCATGTATTCGCTGCGAGACAACACATTGTCGTTTGTGCCCCATACGGCAATTTCCGTGTCTTCGACTGCTGCGTGTGCATCGACGATTGCGCGAAGCGGGGAGTATGTGACGCGAACTTTCTGTGCAGCTGCTCGAGCAATCATGCGATTGTCCGCGACGACAATGGCAAGAACGTCGCCGGCAAATGAAGTACGACCTCCAACTGGTATGAACACCGGCCAGTCTTTATGTATGAGGCCAACGCGAAGGTCACCGGGCACATCGGCAGCTGTGTAGACAGCGTGTACACCTTCGGTTGCTTCGGCCTCGCTGGTGTCGATTGCAAGAATTTCCGCGCGTGCGTGTTCTGTGAGATGAAGTGCGGCATGCAACATGCCGTCGACACGAATGTCGTCGACGTAGCCGCGGTCACCGAGTGCCAACTCGGATGCTTCGTACTTGATGCCTCGTGATCCGACACCACCAGGAAGGGAGGGCGACACTGGCACGCCTTTGGCTACTGCATCGATCGCATCGAGCACCTTCACATAGCCGGTGCAGCGACAGAGATGGGCGCCGAGGTGTCGAGCCATGTCCTCGCGCTTTAATTCGGCACCCTTTTTGTCGACTTGCGACTTGGCACGCATCACGATTCCGGGAATGCAGAAGCCACACTGCAATCCACCGCATGCCGCGAAAGCGTTGGCATACGTATCCCGTTCGTCATCCGGAAGGCCTTCAAGCGTGGTGATGTTCTTGCCACGTGTCTTTTCAATTGGGTATTGACATGACACCTGTGCTTTGCCGTCAATCATCACGGTGCAGCAACCACATTGGCCAGAGGGAGAGCAGCCGTCTTTGGGAGAGGTGACGTTCAGTTCGTCGCGCAACGCTGACAACAGGTGAGGGTGAGAGCCCGACACCGTGACCGGAGTGCCGTTGACGACGAGGTCGACTGCCGGGCCAGCGACCTGGCCGGTGACGGAGCTTGCGTCAATGCTCATGGTTGAACTTTATACGATTTGTAAAGCGGAAACCTTTGGAAATCAAGGGGTTTGGGGACCCCGATGAGGACGACAGGGATAATCTGCGCCTCGTGGGGGCGACATTCAAACGCCGTGTGGTGACAGTTCCGGCCGTCATTGTGGGTGCCATCGCGTTGACAGCATTGAGCCCACTCTGGTTGCCGCTGTCGTTGTTGGTCGACATCGTGCGCCGACGATTCCGATGTCCGGTTGCTCGACTTCTCAGTTTCGCGACGTGTTGGGCCTGGCTCGAAAGCATCGGAGTGATCGTCGCAGGGGGATTGTGGCTCATCGGACAATCGTCTTCGACGGAAGCTCACTACGCACTACAACGATGGTGGGCGTCTCGACTGATTGGTTCGCTTCGAGCAACCTGTGGTGTGCGCATCAACGTCAGTGGACTTGACGACATTCCACCTGGTCCTGTCATTGCATTGTGTCGACATGCCAGCCTTGCTGATTCATTGGTGAGTGCTTGGCTCTTTGGTTCTCAGGCTGGTCTTCGGCCCCGATACGTGTTGAAGAAAGAACTTTCCTTTGATCCGTGTCTCGACATTGTCGGCCGGCGGATACCGAATTATTTCATCGACAGATCATCGCCCGACACGAACTTGGAACTTGATGGCATCAAAGCTATGGCCCGAGGGATGGGTGCAAATGATGTCGCTGTCATCTTTCCGGAAGGCACACGTGCCAATCCGGAAAAACGCGAACGCTTGCTCGACAAGATGGAAAGGCGAGACGGTGACCGCGCTAGTCGACTTCGTGCACTGCGGCATGTGTTGCCGCCGAAAGTCGCCGGTGCTGCCGCGCTGTTCGATGCGGTGCCCGAAGGAAATGTGGTGGTGGTCTGGCATGTGGGGTTCGAAGGTATGGACACATTCGGTGGCATCATCCGACAGTTGAGCGAGAGACCAGTGGATGTGCACGTCGCCATTGAGCCACACATGCGTCACAACTTGGCGGGACAGCCGCTTGCCACCTGGATTGATTCGGTGTGGTTGGATATCGATGCGAAGGTTCACGACCTTCTGGTCAGGAGATGAATATGTTCGGTGACGCAATGACGAATGCGGCACTTGCCATTGCAGTGGTGATGGTGGGTACATGGCTGGTGAGCGTGGCGCTGAAGAATGCCTCGATTGTCGACATCGTGTGGGGCGCAGGTTTCGTGGTGGTCGCGTGGGTGATGCAACTGACTGTTGACGGAGACTCCGCGCGCCAGTGGATGATCACTGCACTTGTGTCAATATGGGGAGTGCGTCTTGCTTCATATCTCGCGCGTCGCAACATCGGTCACGGTGAAGATTGGCGCTATGTCGCCATGCGCAAGCGATACGGCCGGAGATTTCCGTTTGTCAGTTTGGTAACCGTGTTCGGCCTGCAAGGCGTGGTGATGTTCCTCGTGTCATTGCCAGTGCAGCTCGGACATGCCGACCCAGAACCGAGCGTCGGCCCGATAGCTGTGATGGGGCTTTTGGTCTGGGTCGTCGGCATCGTGTTCGAAGCCGTGGGCGACTTGCAGTTACGCCGTTTCAAAGCTGACGCGTCGAATGCCGGGCTGGTGATGGACAAAGGCTTATGGAGCCTCACTCGGCACCCGAACTATTTCGGAGACAGTTGCGTGTGGTGGGGCATCGGAATCATCGCAGCCGAATCTGGCACTGCGGCGTGGGGCCTCATCGGACCGGTCGTGATGACTGTGTTTCTCACAAAAGTGAGTGGCGTGCCCATGCTCGAGCGGTCACTTGCGAAACGTAAGCCTGGTTACGCCGAGTACATGGCGCGAACGAGTGCATTCTTCCCGCGGCCACCGAAAAAAGTCTGAACGGCGACGCTGTCGGGCGAAGGGTTAGCCGAGGGTCTTGACGAGGTCGTTCAGAATGTCGTCGTAGTGCTCGAGGCCAACTGACACGCGAATAAGTCCGTTGGTGATGCCGATGCGAGAGAGAAGATCAGGTGGCATGCCGACGTGCGTGCTGGTTGCCGGGTGACACACCAATGTCTCAGGTCCGCCAAAAGAAGTCGCAGGACGGGCGAGCGTGAGTGAATCAATGAGTGCACGAGCGTGGGTGATGCCACCGCGAAGGTCAAATGACAGAACCGAACCTCCGTTTCGCATTTGCTTTCGCGCGAGATCATGTTGGGCGTGCGATTCGAGAAATGGATAGTGCACTGCAGACACGGCAGGGTGACGTGAGAGCGATGTCGCCAATGACAACGCTGATGCCGCTTGCCGAGTGGTGCGCACATCAAGTGTCTTGATGCCGCGAAGCGCATTGTGTGCGTCGTACGGCGATGCGCTGGCCCCATGAAGAACCGCGTATTGCCACACTGCATCAATGAGGTCTTTCTCACCGGCTACCACACCGATCATCGCGTCGTTGTGGCCGCCGATTCCTTTCGTGGCTGAATGCAGCACCAAGTCGACACCGTGGCGCAACGGTTGTTGACCAAGCGGGGTGCCGAGGGTCGAGTCGACGAGAGTGAAGGGCCCCCTGATGGCACCAAGTTCTTCAAGGTCAACAAGTTCAAGACACGGATTGGAAGGCGTTTCGGCGATCACCAACATCGTCTTGCCAGGTACAACTGCAGATGTCAGTGCACCTGGAACCTTTGCATCGACGAAGGTGACGTCTATTCCGAATCGCCGACAGGGTCCCTCGAGAAAGGAGTACGTACCGCCGTAGAGGGAATCTTGCGCCACGATATGTGAACCAGAACCGCACAGTGCGAGTACTACCGATGCGAGAGCTCCCATGCCCGAGCCGAACGCGACTGCACTTTCTGCGCCTTCGAGTGCAGCAACGGCATATTCGAACTGGCTGACAGTTGGGTTGGCATAACGCCCGTAGAACTGGTCACTTCGAAGTGCAGTTGCACGGGCATTGGTGGCATCGAGGCCTTCTGATGACCACACCGTTGAAGGCCACATCGCCGGCGACAGTGAGCGCCACTGATTCTCCCGTCCAGCCGTGACGGCGTCAGTTTCTGGGCGTTTGGTCACGACGTGATGCTAACGATGCCTCTGCGGCAATCACCGCTGGTTTGCCCCTACCGACGCGCCTCGGCGGAGTATCGTGACCAGCATGTTCTCTTACCTCGATGCCGGTACCGGCAGCATGATCGTTACCGCCATCGCCGGCGGCGTTGCCGGAATCGGTGTTGCCGCCAAGATGGGTCTGCAGCGCTTCAAGTCGAAGTTCACTGGCAAGGGTGGTCAAGAGCCAGACGCCGGTGAATCATCTGACGGCGACTCCTCGTCACACGACTGACTCAATGTCGAACCTCGCGGCCGATAAAGGGTCGTTTCGCGACCCATTGAGTCGGGTATTCGTCACCGGTGATGATGTCATTCGCGGCTTCTCAGCAATGGGCAAGTCGGATATCGACGCGGTGTGGTCAAAGAAGTTCATCAGTGATGCCCTCGCCTCTGGCGAGTTGATTGCGTCTGAGTTCGTTGATTCGGCGAGTGTCGGTCTCGACAGTGAATGGGTTGCGGCAATGCGTCATCCGCGGCTTCCGTTTGTTTCTTACCCGTATGAATGGTCCTTCAACATGTTGAAGGACGCTGCGCTCACACAGCTTCGCCTCACGCGTGCTGCGCTTGCAGATGGGGTGGGCGTAAAGGACGCAACGCCATACAACGTGCAATTCGTGGGTTCGCGGCCGGTGTTCATTGATGCAGGTTCATTCGAAGTGCGCAAAGCAACTGATCCTTGGTACGGCTACAAGCAGTTCTGTGAGATGTTCTTGTATCCGCTCATGCTGCAGAGCTACCTCGGTGTTCAGTTCCAGCCGTTCATGCGAGGTGCAGTGAATGGTGTCAGTCCCGACACCATGCGCAAGTTGCTTCCCATGAAGCTTCTTCGCCCTCGCAAAGGTCGCCTCATTCACGTTGTGTTGCACGCAGCAGCACAGAACAAGTTCGCAGACACCAAGGTCGATGTGAAAAAGCAAAGCGCGAAGGCGGGCATGAGCGCAGCGGTACTTGATGCGACTTTGCGCAAACTCGAGAAATTAGTCGGCGAACTTTCACTGCATGACAAAGAATCGACATGGTCTGAGTATTCAGAACGTGCTCACTATGTCGAGAGCAGCCTTGATGAGAAAGAGCGATTCGTACGTGATGCAGTTGCCTCCAGCCATCGCCATCAGGTGTGGGACATCGGTTGCAACGACGGACGCTTCAGCCGTATTGCTTCTGCTCACTCTGATCACGTTGTTGCGATGGACGCAGACCCGCTCGTAGTCGATCGTCTGTACCAGTCACTGCGAAATGAGAAGAACACGTCAATCTTGCCGCTGTACGTCGACTTGTCTGATTCTGGTGGGGGAATCGGCTGGCGCGGAATCGAGCGACCCGGCATCTTCGACCGCGGCAAGCCAGATGTGGTGTTGTTCCTTGCTGTCATCCACCACGTTGCCATCACCTTCAACATTCCGGTGGCGGCTCAGCTCGACTTGTTGCGTAATCTCACCCCAGAGATCGTTATCGAGTTCCCACATGCCGACGACCCAATGGTGAAACGTCTCTTGCTGAACAAGCGTGACGGCATCCACTCAGATTTCAACTTGGCCGAATTCGAGCGCCTTTTGGGCGAGCGTTTCGATGTCCGTTCGAAGATGCTTCTGTCAAGTGGTACTCGAACCATTTTCCACGCAACCCGAAAGAGTTGACCATGGACCGTGGGACGGTTCTTCGACGTAGCGTCTCGCACCTATTCGTCTATGTCACGATTCTCACTGCAGCGATAGCTCAGCCGTTGCTCCAGTTGTACGGCAGCAACTTGGCCATGTTTGCCGCGGCCGACATGCAAGGTGCGCGAGTGCTCATGTTCATGGCGGTTGTTGTGTTGGGTCCGCCATTCGTTTTGTGGACGGTTGAACTTCTGGTGTCGACGATTCGAGCAACATGGCAAGAATCTGTTCACTGCGTGCTCGTGTTTGTGGGGTTCTGGGCATTTGTCAATCTGTTGCTGAGAGATGTCGGATTTGGCTCATGGGTTGTGGCGTTGCTGGTGACGGGTGTCGCGGCTGCTGCACTATCCCTGCTGTATGCGCGACGTGCACAAGTGCGTGGTTGGTTGAGGTGGATGTCACCTCTGGCGCTTGCAGTGTGCGTGCTTTTCACGCTCGCCGTACGTGATGTGGTGTGGGTACCCAAGGTGGAAGCGGTGGAGCTAAAGAACACCAACCGAGAAGCGGTCGTGACGGGTGGAACCGCCAAGTCTGATGTCAGTGTCGTGTGGCTGATACTTGACGAGTTCCCGTTGTTTTCACTGTTGGACGAGAACGGCAAGGTCAATGCCGAACGCTTCCCCGGATTCGGAAAGCTCGCCAATACGTCGACGTGGTATCGAAACGTGTTGGCAACATCGCAAACCACAACAGATGCCGTGCCAGCGATGTTGTCTGGGCTCAAGCCCAAATCAGGTGGTTCGCCAGTGCTTGCGTCGCATCCGAAGAACTTATTCACACTCATGAATGGGCATCTCAGCATGGATGCACACGAAGTCGTGACAGCGTTGTGTCCGAAGGAAGTGTGCAAGACAGTGTCGGTGTCTGGCGGCGAAGACATCGCCAACCCCGCAACAACAACGACTAGTACGCCGGAAGTCGTTGACGCAGTTGCCAAGGCAACTCCGCAGATGGTTCCCTTCCTTCGGGACGCTGCCGTGGTGCTTGGTCACAAAATCCTGCCAAAGGGTTTACGAGATCGCTTGCCCGCAATCGACGAGAACTGGGGTGGCTTTGGGCAAGGCGGTGGTGACTTCAATGAAGAGGACCTTCTCGACTCTGCCTCAGATCGCACGAGCGAGAACGCCGGCACTGAAGACAGCGACAGCAGTGGAAGCAGCGCATTGTCGACTTCGGGTGAGGAGGACTCCGAGGTGTTGCTCGACGCGAAGAAATTGCGCGTGAAGGACTGGCAGGAGGGCGGCCCTGTCACCCAGGTACAGACGCTTCTTGATGTTGCTGAACGAGCAGCGCAATCTTCGCGTGCGACATTGCACTTCGTCCATGCGTTGCTTCCTCACAGGCCATGGGAGCTAACCCCGGACCTGCGTAAACACAAGTGGCTGGGGTCGGACAAGAAGACTGGTGACGTGCTCGATACTGCGCGAGACGAATATCAGGAGTTCTTGTTGCAAGCTGCTGCTGCAGACTCGCTGGTCGACAATCTCGTCACGAAGTTGCAGCGCTCTGCGAACTGGGACCGCACGATGTTGATCGTGACATCTGATCACGGAATGACCTTCGAGTTGGGTGAGTGGAAGCGCAAGACGGTGAACCCAAAAAATCTTGGCTCGGTGGAAGACATCTATCGCCCGCCGTTGTTCATCAAGTATCCGGACCAATCCACCGCAAAAGTTGATGATTGTCCGGCGATGGGAATTGACATTTTGCCAACTGTGGCGGCGGCTACCGGCATCGACGCCGGTTGGTCTTTTGACGGGGTCGACCTTGCTGCGGAGTGTCCACCGCGTACGACCCGCGAGGTGATTTGGCTTGAAGGCAAGACAACGATGACAAGTGGACCCGAAGCTGTGATTGCGCGCGCAAAGTTCTACAACGAATGGGTGGGAAGTGCGTTTGGAGTGGACGGGATTGCGGCTGTTACGCCCTATGCGCCGCTTCTGGGCAAGGCGGTCACACCATCGTCGGGTGAGCAGTACATCGCTTCGTGGAGTCCCACACAGCAATCTGTCTTCAAGAACATTCCTTCGAAGCGGTTTTCCATGATTCCGATGGAGGTTGATGGTCGCATTCGCGTGGCGAAGTCATTGCCGAAGAATGCAGTCGGATTGTTCCTCGTTGATGGCAAGGTTGCTGGATTCATCGGCGAGTTGAGCGGTGCACGAGCAGGCAGCAATCTGTATTTCCGAACAACTCTGTCACAGTCATCGATGACGCCAGGTGCGCACACCATTGCACTGGCTGTCGCTGTTGGCAATCCTGCAAATCCGACACTGACGAAGGGTCCCGCGCCCCGTCGACCGTGATGATGAGTACCCGATGGTGCCTCGCCTACGGCGTGCTACTTAGTGACGATCTCAATCGGTAGGGCGTAGCTAGTCGCAACAGCCGTGCCAAGGTCGACCGCGTTCTTGTCAAGTCCGAGAATATGTCGTGACCACGCGGTGATTGCGTGTCGAATGATGGGGAAGGCCACCGTGCTCGGAGCCACATCTCCTACGCAGCCGTCTTCGCCCAAGGACTTGAATTGCGGTTGTGCGGACAGCAGCGCTCCGAGTCCTGATGCTTCGGCAACGCCAATGATGCCTTTGCCATTACCGAAAGTGCAGAAATCGTCGAATCCATTGTGGCCGACCTTGTCCATCACCCAGAGAAGCGATGGTGATGCAGCTGCATCGAAGGCAGGTCGAGTGACTGTCTCCACAGGCGTGACCTGATCGGCGCGGCCTGCGATGTAGAACGTCGGCTTTTGCGGAGCCTCTTCTGCGGTCGGTTGGTCGTTCGACTCAAGAGCTCCGGAAGCCATTGATACAAAGCCATCGATTCGTTCGTCACGTGCAGCGCGTGCCACTGTTCCGCCACCTGCACTGTGTCCGACGGCAATCAGGCGCTCCACGTCGACCGATTCGGCAAAACGCGAATCTGCTGCAACAAGATCGAGAGAATCAAAGAGGTCAGCAACTGCGGACTCGCGGTCACCGACCGGATTGTTGCCGAACACATGATTCAGGTCTCGTGACCAGTGGTCAGGCGAAATGATGACCATTCCCCAGCTTGCGAGATGTGACGTGATGAAGCTGCTCTGTACGCGAATTCCGGAATATCCGTGGCTGAACAACACCACAGGGTGTTTCCCTTCAGCAATGTCGGCATCACGACCTGCATCAATCGTAAAAGTTGCCGGCACATCGCCAGTGAGAATCTTCTTGATCGCGTCGGGCGTGTAATCGCGCACGTCGTACGTGTCTGTTCCCACTGTTCCTTCAACTGCTGGGTACCACACTTCAACTTTTGGTCCACGTTCAAGAGTCAACGTGGTGATTCCGACCGGATATGGACCTCGATCGAAGTACGCCTCTGCTGAATTTTCGGGTGTTGTGCCTGCCTCCGTGCTGTCACCTGAGTCAGATGACGAACATCCGACCACGGAGAGGGCGAGTAAGGACAACAGAACGAGTCGTATGCGCATCGGCATAGGTTGTCACTTTGTGGCTGCGAACTTCGTCATCGTGCCCAAAGCAAAGGTCGAATTCTTGGGATTCAAGCGGTCAAGCGGTACATTCAATGGCGCGTGGTCGCTATGCGACTACTCGGCGACGTGGCGGAATGGCTTACGCAGCGGCCTGCAAAGCCGTTTATCCGAGTTCGATTCTCGGCGTCGCCTCTCAATGGCTATTTGACAGTGACGGACACGTTCACTTTTGACAACACGGCCTTGCCGCCAGACATCGTCGAAATCGTGACTGACAGGTTGCAAGTTCCAGCCTTCAGTGCCCTCACCGTAGAGCCGGCGATGGAACACACTTTCGGCGACTTTGAGGTAGTGGTTCCGATCTTGGTGCCAGGCGACGCACCTAGCAAAGTGGTGCGACTTACCTTCTGCCCTTTCTTCACAGCACGCAATGGGCTGATTGCAGCACCGGAAGTGGCAGTGGTTCTTACGCGATCAGGATTGCTCATGTACAGAGTCGGATTCGGTGCAGAGAAGGTGTCAAGGTTGAAGTTGACGAGCACGCCTTTCTCCATAGCCGTCACAGTGAGGTCTTTCTTTACAGTAATTCCAGCCTCATTCACGATGGTTCCGCTGTAAATCGAGTTTTTCGGATCAGCGAGATACTTCTTGATTCCGTCTTCAGTCGTAGTGATGTTTGCCAAAGCGAGAGAGCGAACAGTTGCTGCATAGGGAAGGTACATCTTGTACACGGCTGGGTTGAGATATCGACCGTTCTCTGTTTTTCCGCTTGTCAAAAAACCGTCCGGCACAAAGTGTGGTCCCGCAACAGTGAGTCTCTGTTTTGCTTCGGGTCCGTTAGCTGCAGGAGCTGAAGGTCTGATGTAGGAGGCCGTCGTGGAGATGGCAGTGCCGCGCGAGACGTCCCGTGTCTGTGCGTTTCCGTGCATCACAAAAGCTCCACCAAGCCAGCGGCGCGTTGCCGTTTCGCCCTCACAGTCGGTCTTCCAATTGCTCGCAAGGCATTTTCCGATATTCGACGAGACACTCAGAAATGTCAGTGGCCGAGCAGTCACTTCCAGAGTGAAGTAGCCATCTGCGCCCTTCTCGACGGTGTGATTGATCCAGTCGCCTTGGATCACGACATACGTTGGATCAAAGTCTCCAGTTCGCAGCCGGTAGGTATAGGTTCCCTCTGCGAGACCATCTCGAATTGCAGCACTTCGCGGAAAACCCGAATTGTTAAAGAGATTTGCATTCATCGTTGGCAGAAGCCCTGTTCCGTCAGCATTCGTCGACGGACCGGTGTAAGCAGAGAAAAAGAAACCCGCATTGAGATAAGGTTTGCTGGTGTCGGATTGTGATGAGGTTGCTGGTTCGGTCACTTGAGTTGGCGTGCCTCCATCGGGGGTGAAGGAGAGACTTTCAACACAGAACTCCTGGTCGGTTGTGGTACAACTTGGAAAACTTGCATTGAGGGCCGGATATGTGAGTGTCGCTGCGTTTGCAGAGGACGCATCGAGCGAGACCATTGAGCCTGCCGTGAGAGTCGACAACATCATTTTGGCGAATGTCTTCATGTCACGGGACGGTAGCACCAGATGAGTAGTCGAATTTCCAAGGATGGGCACCGTGAATTCGATGCCATTGGAATCTCATTAGGTTTCTTCAGGCAACCCGCATGTCATTACGATTGGCAGGGAAGTGATTTCCTATGTCCAAAACTAGAATCAGTCCTGTGCGGGGAACAAAGAGAGTTGCATTGCTTGCCGCCACGTCGTTCGTGCTTGCCGCCTGCTCAGGTGGTTCGAGCGCGCCATCCATCGAGGTGAGCCCGGGAACCCGAATCGAGAGCGGGCTTCAGAGCACTCGCGACAACTTCGCATTTCCCAACTTCGGCGCGCGGAAGACACCCGAGGAATTTGGCACTGCTGATGTGGTGACGATGTTCGGAGACGGTCCAGATGTGTGCGCATCGGGCTCGGGAGAGTCGTGCAAACTCGTGGCAGAGGCAGCAGCGTGGGCACGCATGGTGAACCAGGCATGCCAGGCCGGTCACTGTGAGGGCTTTGCTGTGATGTCAGCTGCGCGTTTCATGCAAGGCGTAACGCCGTACACGGCGGAGTTGGCGAACTCAGGAGATGTCACGCACGGAATCATGCGCGGATTCGCCACACAGTTCATTCCGTCGGTGTAAGACGATGCAACGATGTGGTCGAAGAAGTCCATGACCGAGAAGGTTGCAGCAATCGATGCGGCGCTCAAAGAAAAGAAGCTGGAATATGTGATTGGTGTGTATTCGGACGTCGGCGGTCACGCCGTGCTGCCACATGCCATTGAATATCCCGACGAAAACACCGCAAAGATTCATGTGTACGACTCGAATTGGCCAGGTAAGGATCGCTTCATCACTGTCGACATGAAAGAAGATTCATGGTCGTTTTCCTTTGCCGGCACGAACCCAGACGCAGACCCCAAGATTTGGAGTGGTGGAAAGGGTGACTTCGACTTGACGTCAATGACAGCTCGCAGCGATGGTCGGTGCCCATTTTGCGGAGAAGACGGACGAGTGAAGTCCTCGTTGTTCGTCATTCGGGCGTCAACGCTTGACTGGTCGATCGGAACTTCTACAGGAACAGTCAGTCCTGCGATTCGCGAAGCCGGAGAGGCGCGGCTCAACCCTCTGAAAGCAGCTGCCGAAAATGTGCGCGACTTCATGTTTGTCAATCCGCCAGCAGCTGATGACGGTTCGGTGTCGGTGTCAATTCCGAAGGGAACTGCGATTCAGGCTTCGGGTCTCACCGGTGGTGCTTCTGTGGAGTTCTCGACTCAAGGTGAGGCAGCAGGCCAGGTGGAAATCACCGAATCATCGGTCACCAGCAACGATGCAGGAACAATCGTGACGTTGGCACAGGGAAATCTTGTGGCAACTGCCAATGGTGCACAGGCGACGATCGAAGTGAAGGGCGAAACACTCGCCGTCGCCGTCACCACGACATCGGGTCAGCCTGTCTCGGTAGTGGTTGATTCGAGTGCGCCAGCAGTTGAGGTGCGCACAGCGGGAAACCCAGAACTTGGAACGTCGGGTGGATACCAAATTCTTCAGCAGACAGCAGCCAACGAAGTGACCGTCAAGACAGTGACTGAGTCAGGAATAGTCACTGAAACCAAAACCGAAGGTGTGCTTGCGGCTGCGACTCCACAGGTGCGTATCGCCGCCGCGCTCGAAGGGCCGGCTGAGAACCCGTTGTTGCCAAATGCCGTGGTTCGTGACGTCATTGTCGAATCCACAACAACCGCCACGACAAGTACCTCAACCTCGACCAGCAGCACCACCCTTGCTCCGACAACCACAACTCGTCCACGGCCTACGACGACGACAACAACAGTTGCACCAACCACTACTGCTACCACCACGACCACAACGATTGCGCCAACCACAACGACTCTTCCGCCGATAGCACCGTGGGTCCGTCAGACTTCCGCTTTGTCTAATGAGCAATATCAAACTGTCGTGACAGATCGAAACGGGAACATCTACGCCACCGGATACTTCTGTGCTGCAACAATCACCATCGGTGCGACAACACTGACGAACCGAGGGGCGGTAAACTCGTCATGTGACGGTTTTGTAGAGAAGGTCAATGCCAACGGTGATGTGCAATGGGTGACGCAGTTGGGTGCTGCGGGTCAGGATTTTCCGTGGGCAGTAGCAGTTGATTCTTCGGGGGGTGTGTATTTCGGAATGCAGTTCTCGACCACGCACACTTTTGGTAACTCCACCGTCACCTTTGCATCAGGAGGGGGTCAGATGTTCGGAAAACTCTCTTCTAACGGCACGCCAGTTTGGGGTGTGGGTGTCACGAGCGATGGTTCACTCGGAAATCTCGACATATCTGCCGACGCGAACGTGTTCGTGTCATTCGACTTGGTGGGAACATCGAAAACAGCGAACATCGGATCCACCACTGTCACTTCTACTAGTGCTCGTGATGTGGTTGTTGCACGGGTGAATCCGGCTACGGGCGTGGTCACCTGGGTGACAACGATCACCGGCTCTGGGGGCACACAAGTGCATTTAGACACGGTTGCTGACTCTGGAGGAAATGGATACGTGTTGGCCCAATTCGACTCGGCGACTGCCATCATCGGAAGCACGACGCTCACGAATGCCGGGTCTGGAAGCGGGTCCTGGGATGCCGTTGTCGTGAAGTACTCATCTAGCGGCTCGGTGAGTTACGCGAAACGTTTCGGCAGTTCCTTGGTCGATAATCCTCGGTATCTTGACATTGACGCGACCGATGTTCTGCACATCGCATTCAGTTCGCTCGCAGGGGCCATCGACTGGGATGGTCAGCAATTGATCAACACCATAGGTGCGGGCCAGAAGACCTTGGGCGTTCTTCGCGTCAACACAACCGGCGTCCTCTTAGGTGAGAAGTTGTTTGCTGTTCCGTCTGGTGCGAGCGTTGGTGGACTCGCCGTAGATGGGTCGGGAAATGTCTATGTTGCCGGCACCTATTCGAATTCAACCTTCCAGGTTGGTTCGACCACACTCGCGAATCCGGGCTCAAACACCGACCTATTTGTCTTTAAGTTTTCCAGCGCAGGTGCCGTTGAATGGGCGAAGAGTTTTGGTGGCAGTGGAAACGAATACATGCAGGGTGGTGATGGTGGTGCCATCGACAGCCGTGGATACCCAGTGCTTGTTTTTGATTCCTGGTCACCCACAATCACAATCGGTTCTCAGACCTATACAAACAATGGAATTGACATGTTCATGATCCATTCAAATTCAACAGGAGATGTGTGATGAACAGTGCTCGTTGGCGACTTTTCCGGGGATCAGTTCCAGTGGCGATTGTGGTACTTGTTGCTCGATACGTCGTGCAAGATGTCTTTGAGGTGAAGGACATCATCACTTTTGGTGAAGTGGGTGCCGTCATCACAGGCGCAACGCTCATCATCGGTTTCATGCTCGCCGGGGTAATCGCCGACTACAAGGAAGCTGAAAAATTGCCCGCTGTGGTTGGCAACGCTCTGGGGGGTTTGGCCGGTCTGGCTGAGGCGGGGCTCACGGTCAAGGACAAAGAGTCATCGCACGTTCGCGCCCGCGTGTACAGAAATGCTCAGGTGGTCCACGGTTGGTTTGTCGGGAAGTCATCAGACGAGGATCTTCGTCGTGCCGATGCGGATATCTCGCAGATGATCATCGATCTTGAACGCGAAGGTGTCGGGTCTCACTACCTCAGTCGTTTGTTGTTGGTGCACGGCGAGTTGAAAGCGACTCTCGGGCGAATCTCTGTCATTCGTGGGACGTCGTTTATTCAGTCTGGTTATGTGCTCATGACCTTTCTCGTGGCGATCCTGATGGCGTTGCTGGTGGTGGTTGAGTTCCCGTCGACCGCCATGTCGTGGATTGCACCCGCAGCGCTCGGAGTCGCGTATTCGTACCTTTTGTTGCTGGTAAAAGATGTCGACAATCCGTTCGGTCATGCCGAAAACAATGGCGATGGAAGCGGTGCCGATGTTGACATCAGCCCCATCGAGCGAGCAGTGGCATTTTTGGCCCAGTGACGGCCTTGGTCATAGTGAGCCGAGGTCGTGCTGAGGTAGTGGGAAAACGACCTGTTCATTTTCAGGTCGCTCTGCAATAGTTCGAGAATACGACCCATAGAGGCGCTTGGCCAACCACCATTTGCCGTCATGTTTTTCGAGCCGGTCGTGATACACGCCGAAGGCATCTGTGCGGCGGCCATCAGACACGTTTTGTCGAGCCTCCTGCATGTACATGCGTGCCCCAGCGCGTGAACCATCGTCGTCAATGTGGATCACTGAGTTCAGAATGATGAATTCGAAAAATGAAAATTGCTGTAACTGCTCGCCGATAAATGCCCCGATAGCTGCCGGACCTTCGACCGAAAGCTCACGGTCACCAAGACTGAGGTTCAGTGAACAACTTGGCAACATGACGTTGTGCAGTTCAGTCCATGCTCGACGTGTGACGATGTCGGCATACGACGCGTGAACCCGCTGGATCGCGATGTAGTCGATTGTCTCGTCAAGTGGACTGCGCCCCATGGTGGTCAGATCTTCGGGACGTCAAGCTTGAACACGTCGATGGCATTGTTTCGTAGGAACTTTGGCCATGTGTCGGCTTTGAAGGGAACTGAGCCCATTTCTTCTGCGATGCGGTCGAGCGACAACCCCATGGGGTAGTAGCCGGCGTACATGATTTTCGATGAACCCCGCGTGTTCGCGTAATCGATGATTGCCTTGGGGTAATACTTCGGTGCAAATGCCGATGTCATGTAGTACAAACCCGGCCACTTCAACATGAGCTTCACTGCGGTTGCTTCCCAAGGTTCGGCACCGTGCCGCATGACGATGCGTAGTTCAGGGAAGTCATAACAAACTTCATCGAAGTGGTCGACATGCTGACAGGCCATCGGCACTCGGGGGCCCGGCACTCCGGCATTGATGATCATTGGAATGTCAAGGTTGATGCACTCCGCGTACAACGGATAATGGCGCCTGTCACTGACTGGAACTTGTGGCATGTATCCGGCCGGGAATGAAGTCGCTGCCCTGATACCCCATTTGGAATGGGCTTCGCGCAGTTTGCGAACTGATCCCATGATGTCGTTCGGGTCAATTTCCATGCACGGGATGATGCGGTCTGGGTGCTCTTTGAGTGCACGCTCGGACTCTGGCGAGCCCATATGCAGCATGCCCATGGCTACACCGCAGCGGTCCATGTCGGCAATGAGCAATTTCACCGGGTCGGCCTCATCACCGACATCCTGTGGCACATCTTTAAACATGTACTGAGCTGGCATGCGCATGTTCTTCGACTCGTCGTCTTTGAGTGCGTCTCCCATGAATTTGTAGTGATCAGATGCGTTCTTCTTGGGCAGGCCAATCATGAGGTCGATGACGCCGATGCCAGGTGGAAAAGCCATGTACTGAGAGTAGCGAGCAGCACGCGGTCGTCTGTCCTCCGACCCATCTGACTGACGGTTGCTCGACATGACCGAATTACGATGACGTGGAAACATCCTGAGGGGGATCCATGGCTGTCAAGTTCGGAATTCACATCGGTCAGCAAAAGGCAACTGTCCAACAGCTTCGTGACTTGTGGACCTACGCAGATAGAGCTGGTGCAGACTGGATATCCCTGTGGGATCACTTGTACGAGGCGCCGCCCGAAGGTGGTACACAGCCTCACTTCGAAGCGTTCTCGCTCTTGGGTGCACTCGCGGTGGACACGAAGCGTGCGCGCTTGGGTTGTCTCGTGTTTTGTTCCGCATATCGAAACATCGGAGTACTGATGAAGGGTTTCGTCAGCCTCGATCATTTGTCGGGTGGTCGTTTCGAACCGGGTCTCGGGAGCGGTTGGCACGATGGTGAAGCACGTGCTTATGGCATTCACTTTCCGTCTCAGGGCGCGCGCTTTAGAATGCTCGAGGAACAAATTGAAGTCGTTGACCGATGGAAGCGTGGAGAAGAGCGGGTCAGTTTTTCTGGCGAGTACGTCACGCTCGAAGAGGCAAGCATGCTTCCTTCGGCGATGGGAAAACTTCCACTTTGGATTGGTGGTGTTGGGCCGAACAAGACGCTGCGCATGGCGGGCAAATATGCCCAAGGTTGGAATGCCGCGTACATCACCGCCGACAAGTTTGGTGAGTTGAACTCGATACTTGATGGTTGGTGCGAGAAGGCTGATCGTCACCCATGTGATGTCGAGAGAAGCATCAACTTGACTTTCAGCATGAGTTGGGACGATCCACAAGTTGTACGTGAGCGACTGACCGCACAGTGGGGGCCAGGAGCTGAACGCATCATCGGTGGCTCACTGATGGGCCGACCCAGTGACGTCATGGAACAGATTGCTCCTTACGTGCAGAACCGGGCCGACCTCATCAATATCGTCATCAGGCCACCTTGGGACCAAGAATTGCTTGCTGCATACTTCGAAGAAGTTGTGCCACAGATGCGTCGTGAATGGTCTTAATGCTTGCTGATTGCGATGCGACGTTCATGCGCTTGAGCGCCATTCATCGGAATCCGCACTTCAAGAATGCCGTCGTCATACGTTGCTTTGACATCATCGTCTGACGCTCCGACAGGCAGTGCAACCAGACGAGTGAAGGATCCGTACCGAAACTCTGAACGATAGTGACGAGCATCTGAAGTCCTACTTTCCTTCTGTCGTTGCACCATGAGGCGTAATACGCCTCCGGAGACGGAGAGCTCGATATCTTTGGCGGGGTCAATTCCGGGCAATTCAGCTCGAATGACATAGTTCTTGTCGAACTCATATTCTTCGTCGCGGACAGCCGCCTCATTGAAATGATCCATCTAGGCATCTGAGCGTTCGAACGGAGCCCATTGGGTCATCCAGTTTGGCCAGTCAAGGTCAACGAGCGAACGGCGGGTGAGTGTCATGTCGCTTCCTTTCGGTTGTAGAGACATTGTGTGTCTCGCTGCGTGCGACGGTAGGTCCAACGGGGATGGTGCGAAATTCGCCCACACACCTTGGGCTATCAATGTCAAGGTTACTAGCGGCTGCCAAATGCCGAAAGAAAACGAGGAAAACTGCGCACAGGCAGCCGGATCCTGCTGAACTTTGGTGCCATAAAGCGTGAATTCGTGTCAGTTAATTGGGTACGAGAGACAGATCCACGATTGGGAGATTATGAAACTGGCATGCACCGTGAACGCATATCTCTGTTGTGCCCCTCGGGACTCACGGTATTCCACAAGAAACACCAAAGATGTGCAATAATTGAGAAGGGAACAAACATTCCTGCAAACTTTGTCCTAAACGGAGGATCTATGTTGAGGAAACTCAAATCACTGGGCTATAGCGCAAACCTTTCGTATGCACTCGGATTCCTGTCTGTTATTGCAAGCATCGTTATATGGTTCACACAAGGTGGAACAGACGGCGGTGAAGCCCAAGCAGCGGGTGAGCGTTTTGGAATTTTCGTTGGCCTCTGGGCACCAACATTCATGGCAATCGGTAACGGTATTGACAATTTGCCGGACGAGAAAAAGTAAATCTCTCCAGATCAAATCCGAGCTGCGCTGGCTACGAACACCGCTATGGCAACTGAGATGACTACGATAGGTCCGACTAGGTTTTTGACGTGTTTCACATGCCAATAATACGTCGTTTTTGAGTTTAAGTGCCGCCAAGGCCGGGGCTACTTCTGATTCTTAATGAAAGCCAGCGACACAAACAGCCAAGTAATTTGATTAGCGTTGTCAGCCTCTCACAGTACGGCTATTCACGTATTTGGTGGATACTGCGAACCGTTCGGAAAATTACCGAACAGCGGGCGGTCACCGTCGGTGAAAGCATCAATCAGCAAGTCACCTCCAACGAAGGCACCGCGCCACGACGCACCTTTGCCACCGAAGACTTCTTCACGATCTCCACGGCTACGCGGTGCATTTATTCCGAACTTGAAAGATTGAACATCTGGTCGAAGACGTGCCGCAAAATCTTGGTCGTCGGTGGCGATTGACGCGACCAATGAACCGTTCGAAACGTTCATTGCGGCGAGAAGTTCTGATTCAGTGTCAACGAGAACTATTGAGTCAACGGGACCGAATGGTTCACTGTGATGCAAAGACCAAGCCGTCGGCGGATTGAGCACGCAAGCAGGCGCGATATACGCCGACCGATCTTGGCCCTCTATGAAATTTCCTAGGCTAAGTTCACCGCGAATAAGGGGAATGCCACCGGTGCCAATCGCCTCTTCGTAACGTGCCCGCAAGTCATCAGCTTTTGCCTGCGAAATTAAGGGACCGAAGTCAAAATTAGGTAGTGGATCATCGGCGGATGCAACGGCGAACGGATTACCAAATTGTAGCGATGCGACCACCTCGTGATAAGCCGCAAGGAAATCCGGTAGCAACTTTCTCTGAACCACATAACGCGGATAAGCGGTGCAACGCTGCTTGGCATATTCAAAACCTTTTTTGAGATGACCTGCAAGCAATGACCATTGCGAAAAGTTCCAAATTCCCCAAGTATTGAGACCTTCTTGCTCAAGAACGTGACGTCGACGTAAATCAGCCAATGTACTCGCTGCTTTGCGTCCGTTGGAACGACCACCGACGAACGCAAGAGCACCAAGTTGCGATGAAGATATAAGTGCGTCACTCAAATCACCGCCAACTCCAGAGATCAATGTGACGGGTAAACCTGCACGTGCCATCAGCACATGAGCCAGCGTGAGTGCGTGAAACCCACCTTGTGATGGTGTTTTGGCAATAACAGCATTCCCTGCAAGAAGTTGCGCCAATTCGGCGTGCACGAGCACACTCAACGGATAATTCCATGAGGCAATGTTGGAAACCGGTCCATGCAGCGGCATCCGACCCTGCATTTGTCGTTCAATCTCTTGAAGATACCAATCAATGCCATCAACACAACGATCGACATCGGCGCACGCTATGCGCCACGGCTTGCCAATCTCCCACATCAATAGCAACGCAATAGTGTCGCGATGCTCACGCAACAACATCACTGCTTTGTGAACCCGTTGTTGCCGCTCACTTAGTGAAACTTGTGACCAAGCGGAGTGTTGCTGGCTAGCTTGCTCGACTGCCCTCACGGCAGTATCGCGATTGACGCGTGGTGGGCCAGGAATGAACGTTGCATTAACTGCCACAGCATGTGGCCGAGTTTCACCCACAAAGGACCACTCGCCACCTAACAAGTTTGCGATGCGATCAGTTTCAAAAGCCTCGGGCGCAATCAAACGTGCCTTTTGGTACACGTCCTCCCAGGTTGTGCCTGGTTTGTGCATTAACACCATAAAAAAACATTATCTCTGTTGCCAGCGAATCAACCCGTTTGGGAGACAAGACAATCTCTGCTCCTCAAATCATTAACGTGAGAAGCAAACTAAATCTTTGAACGCGTCGCTATCACTGGCGCCCTCGGCAGGGATCGAACCTGCGCCCTGCGGTTCTGGAAACCGTTGCTCTATCCACCTGAGCTACGGGAGCGGGGATGGTGCGAAATGTGGTGCGAAATTCATACCGCATGCCGCGTCACCTGTTGAAAGGCTACTAGCGACAGTCAATTGCCGACTAGGTTCGCCGTCGTGCTGCGGGGACTGAAGGGAGTCACATTCGATGGCTGA
>VGCD01000018.1 GCA_016870215.1 Actinomycetota bacterium | reverse complement strand
GCAGACAGTGTGTTCGTTGAAGACACCGTCGTCATCTATCGCGATGCCGCGATCATCACCAACCCAGGAAATGACTCTCGGAAACCAGAAGTGGTGGATGTGGAGCCAATCGTGCGGAATCTTGGACTGACAATTCATCGAATCGTCTCTCCCGGCACCCTGGATGGTGGTGACGTTCTGAAAGTCGGACACACCATCTATGTAGGTCGTGGCGGCCGCACCAACCAAGAAGGCATCGACCAATTTGCATCAATTGTCGAACCACTCGGCGCCTTTGTGGTCACCGTGCCGACCACCAAGGCATTGCACCTCAAGTCTGCGGTCACTGCCCTACCAGACGGAACCATCATCGGTTGGGAACCGGTGGTGGATGACACCTCCGTGTTTCCCTCGTTTCTCTCGATGCCCGAAGAGCAAGGTGCACACGTCGTCGTCGTGGATGACAAACGTCTACTCATGTCTGCACACGCACTTCGTAGCGCCGAGTTGTTGCGTCAGCTTGGCTTCGAGCCACTTCTCGTTGACATCAGTGAGTTCGAGAAGCTCGAGGGCTGCGTCACTTGCCTGTCCGTACGAGTGAGAGGCAAGTAGCGAGGGTCTGCGTACGCTCGGTGAACATGGAAATCGAGATGATTGTCGAGATACCCCAAGGGTCTCGCAACAAGTACGAAATGGATCATGAGACCGGCGCAATCTGGCTCGACCGCACGCTCTTCACCGCCACGCAGTACCCGCTCGACTACGGCTTTTTCCCGCATACGTTGGGCGAAGATGGCGACCCACTCGATGCATTGATCTTGCTACCGCAGGCCACGTTTCCCGGATGCCATGTCTGGGCGCGTCCGATCGGCGTGTTTTGGATGAAAGACGAAAAAGGACCAGATGCGAAAGTTTTGTGCGTGCCATCACGAGATGCTCGTTATGAGCAGTATCGAGATCTGGGCGACGCCCCGGAATTCTTGCTTGCGGAAATTGCGAACTTCTTCGAGGTGTACAAACTCATCGAGCCAGGCAAAGAGTCGACGGTCGGGTCATGGGCCAATGCGGCCGCCGCAGAACAAGAGATTCGCGCGGCACTCGAACGCCACACTCACTAAAAAATCTTGAGCACCTGATTTCAGGCAGGTTCTGTTGCGCGTTGACGGCGAGCTTTCACGACGAGATACAACAAACCGACAGCCACGACGACGACCACCGCATACTGCAGATAGTCACCCCACTTGCCGGCTTTCTCCCATTCATTTCCCAGTCCCCAACCAACGGCTACCCAGATTGCATTCCAAATAACGGAACCAGCGGCTGTCAACACGGTGAAACGAACCAACGACATTTTCTCTGCACCTGCTGGAATGCTGACAACTGACCGCACAACTGGAACGAGGCGCCCGAAGAACAACACCAGTGACCCGTGACGTTCGAACCACACAAATCCTTTGTGCACGTCAGAACGCTTGAGGCCAACAACTCGGCCAACGGTTGCAAGAAAGCGCTCGAGTCGATCTTCACTCAGTGCTCGACCTATGCCGTACAAGACATAAGCGCCGAGAACTGACCCGATTGTCGATGCGATGACACCACCGACATAACCGAAACGACCAGCTGCGACGTTCGACCCGGTGAGCAAAAGAATGAGCTCAGAGGGAATGGGCGGGAAAATGCTCTCGAGCGCAATGAGTAATGCGACGCCAACCAGACCAATTGCGTCGATGAAGTCTGTAGCCCAGTTGATCATGCACCGACGCTATCTAGCGACCGGTACAGCAACATGGCTTTTGCGAGCCATCTGACCATGCACGAGTACGAGCAGAATTCCAGCAGCAACGAGCGCGAACGTCGAGAGCAGGTGATAGCCGACTGCCCGCCGAATGAACCCTGAAGCAAACCCACCTATGCCGCCACAAAAACTCATCAGCAAGTCGGCCACGCCTTGCACACGTACACGCGCATCCGCCGCGACTGACTCGGTCAACAAACTCGATCCACCGATCAACCCAAAATTCCACCCGACACCCAACAACCACAATGACGGAAATAAGAGTTGCTCGATATTGCCGGACAACGCTGCAATCGCGGTCGCCGCGACGAGCAACAGTGCCCCCACCCGAATCGTCTCATGATGACCGCGTCGATCACTGAATCGACCAACGAGCGGACTGAACGCGTACATGCCAGCGATATGCAACGACACAACGAACGGGCTCACTCCTTCATGTCCGTGCAATTTGAGATGAACCGGAGTCATCGTCATAACCGCCACCATCGTCACTTGGGACACCACCATTGCTAACAATGCAGTACGTGACGACTGATGTGACCAGATTGAACGGATTGTGGCTGCGATGTGTCCGCGCCGCGAGTCGGTAGATGATGCATTCCCCATTCCCCCTGCAAGCACCAACGGATCTGGCCGAAGCAAAATAGTCGTGGATACGAACGCGGTGAAAAGAAACATCGCACTGAAGAGAAACGGGCCCGCATATTTGGCGATGCCGAACCACTCGACCGCCACATGTTGAGCAGGATGCACCAACACCGGTCCGAACACCGCACCAAATGTGGATGCGAACACGATGCGACTCATGTCCGATGCACGAGAATCCTCACGAGAGAGGTCGGTTGCCGCATAACGCGCCAACAAGTTAGCTGCAGATCCATTCCCGAAGAAGAACAACCCCACGAGAAACACCGGCAACCAACCGCGATCTGCGCCAAATGCTGCAAGCAACCCGCCAGCGCTCGCAAGAAGATATCCAAGAGACAATCCCGGTCGCCGACCGCGTCGAGACATTCGTTGAGACAACATCTGAGACATCGCTGCGGTACCGACCGTCACTGCCGCTGTGGCCATACCGGCCCATGGCGTCTCTTGCCCAAGGATGTCTTGCACCACATACGCACCGACAGTGACTGCGGCACCCAAAGCCGCTGAACCGATGACCTGTCCGATCGTGAGTACCCGCAGAGTGCGTTGCTGCAGCGTGACGCGCTCGCTCTCGGTCAACACATCAGACCCCTTCGTGACCATGCTCGGACCGTAAAGCCAGACGAACCTGAACGTCACCGTCGACCACTCGAGTGTCAAAAACGTCGAGCGCCGCTCGGGCAGGTGTTGCCGTTGCAGCACCGGTGACAGCGTCGAATCGACCGTTGTGCTTTGGGCACTCGATAGTCGATCCGTGAACGAATCCATCTGCCAAATGAGCACGACCATGCGTGCACTCACCGGCAAGCACACAGAAATGTCCGTCCTTCGTGTGGACTACGACCATCGTGGTGTCACCGACATCTGCCCGCAGCAGATCTTCACGTGCCACGTCTGTCGCCCGACAAAGAGTGACCCATTCGTCACTCACGCCAAGCTCCCTGGCAGGTTCACCGATTGACAAAACGTGTGGTCGCGTCGTTGATGCGACATCGCACTGAACGCCTCCCGCCATGCGTCGCGGATGTTCTCATGAGCCGGCGGCAACTGCTCTCTCACAAGTTCGTGCAACCGCGGCAGTGCGTCGTACGGCACGTTCGGAAAGATGTGATGCTCTAGGTGATAATTCATGTTCAGATACAGAAAACGATGAACGACATTCATGTGCACGGTGCGAGTGTTCAAACGATGATCAAGAACATCTTCAGCTAGCCCAGCATGTTGCGTGATGCCGTACGCCATTAGCAGCCACTTCCCATACACCGATGGCAACCCGATGAAGAGCGCCGGCTTGACACTGCCACTTGACACACACCACGCTGCAACTGCAACGAGGACGAGAAAAAATACCCACGACCAGAGCTGCGACTTACGCAGCGTGTCCTGCGGTTGGTAATTGCGTTGAGGCTCAGCAGGGCGGCCCACCATGTTGCGGAAGATCTTTGTCAGTTCATTCCGCGCACTCAGCAACCCAAAGAACTCTGCAAACACTCGAAGTCGCGACGTCGGTCGGGGGAATGCAATCTCGGGGTCACGACCGACGACGATGGTGTCGCTGTGGTGGCGAGCATGACTCCACCGCCAACTCTCAGGTTCACGAAACGTCATGAAAGATGCGACGTAGTACACGACGTCGTTCGTCCATGCCCGACGAAATGCGGTTCGGTGTCCGAATTCGTGCCACCTCGCATCACTCGTTGAGCCGTACAAGGTGCCGTACACAAAAAATGCAGGAACCGCCCACCACGTCCCCCAAGACGCGTGTGCCCACCAGCCGCTCGCAGCGAGCAATGCAACCCACACAACCAGATGAATCACTGGCAATGTGGATCGGCCTGTAACTAGTGCCTTCAACTCGTTTCGATCAACCTGCGGTCGATACCAATCCGCATCAATCAACCCTCGCGCCTCTGCCTGTGGTTCTTCAGCACCGCCCACCGTGTAGTCACGCACGAGCCAAGAGTACGGGGCGTTCACTGGCTCGTTGGCGATGTGGCCGTTCGGCAAAGATGGAGACATGACTCGTGAAGCATGGATTATCGACGCTGTCCGCTCCCCCCGCGGCAAGGGCAAAGAATCGGGGGCACTTCACCCTGTGCACCCGCAAAGGATTCTGGCGCAAGTGTTGAATGCGCTCGTTGATCGCCATGGTTTCGACACCGCTGATGTTGATGACGTCGTCATGGGTTGTGGCGCGGGCAGCGGCGACCACGCAATGGACATCGCCCGAATGGCCGCTCTCGATGCCGGTTGGGCCCTCGATGCACCTGGTATCACCATCAATCGCTTCTGCGGTTCTGGCCAGTCGGCCGTGAACTTCGGAGCGATGGGAGTGCTGTCCGGTTTCCAGGATCTCGTCGTGGGTGGTGGCGTTGAGTCCATGTCTCGTCATGCTCCACAGCATGTTGACGGATTCTCAGCAAACAATGACCATCTGAAAGAGCTGTACCCGATGGTGCAGCAAGGAATCTCAGCGGACCTCATTGCCACCATTGAAGGATTCAGCCGTCAACAATGCGACGAACTTGCAGTTGACAGTCAGCGCCGTGCTGAAGCTGCCATCAAGGAAGGGAGATTCGAAAAATCTCTCGTTCCAATTCATCAGGTCGACGGAAGCCTGGCGCTCGATCGCGAAGAGTTCCCTCGTCCCGGAACAACCGTCGATGACCTCGCAAAGTTGACACCAAGTTTTCTCGAATATGGCAAGAAAGTGCGCAAGGGCGACACTCTGACTGTTGACCAAACAGCGCTACAGGCCTACCCCACCGTCGGCGAGATCAACCACGTTCACCATGCAGGCAACTCGTCAGGAGTGGTTGATGGTGCATCAGCAGTGCTCATTGCTTCACCGGACTATGCAAAGGCTCACGGGCTCAAGCCCCGCGCACGAATCACGATGACCGCAGTTGCTGGCACGGAACCAGTCATCATGTTGACTGCCCCCGGCCCTGCATCTGAGCGCTGCGTCAAGAAGGCCGGTATGACCTTCAATGACGTCGACTTGTTCGAGGTCAATGAAGCGTTTGCTGCAGTCGTACTGAAGTTCATGAAAGACACTGGCGTGTCGTGGGACAAGATCAACGTGAATGGTGGAGCAATGGCCCTTGGTCACCCCATCGGCGCCACTGGCGGAATTCTCATCGGAACACTTCTTGATGAACTCGAGCGTCGCGACTTGCAAACCGGACTCGTGACGATGTGCACCGGTGGCGGCATGGGAACCGCAACAATCATCGAACGAATCTGATTTGCTTGAAGCCTCGCGACTACCTACGGTCGCGACGACTGATAGTCGCCATCGCGCCATTGGCGTGTGCGACGAAGAATTTCAGAGAAGCCGTAACGCGCACCGATGCGGCGGCGCACTTCCACAGCAGCAATTGACAGACGCTCGGTTACTTCACGCGCGTATCGAATCATTTTCGTTTCGTTCGGAGTGAGAACAATCGGTGCTTGCGAATCTGGAAATGACTCGGTGGGATACGGGAACAATGCAAAGTCGAGATAAGCCCACTTCTCGATGAGTGGCGCAATCGCAGACGTCACCACTTTCGTATACGGAATGTGGAGTCCCTCGTTCAATCTCTGTAGAGACACGTTGGTACCGGCTCGTTCATTCACTTGTGCGATGAAGTTGTCGAGCTCACCTGCCTTGTCGACTTGCAACAGATGAGTGTGGGGAAACTCTCCCGGTCGAATCTGTTCCGCCTGTGATCGAAAATGGTCATCAAAGTGAACAAGGTGGGGTTTGTCAGTGATTGTTCTCACAAAACGATCGAACGTCGCCACCACATCGATACAGCCGTCCACCAACACGTCCTCAAAGTCGTCGAACGTCGGTATCTCTTGGCTTGGTGCCCGAAGCAGAATTCGATTCTCCCAACTTGAATACATCCGCGCATACGGGTTGCGGTACGCACCCACCCTCCACCAGTCGTCAGAGTGCAGGACCTCTTTCTGTTCGGCGACCGAGAGTTCGCGAAACAGGCGGAAACCCGAAACCTTGATGTTGTGAATGGTGTGGGTCCGTGTCACCGCCGCGGTGGGCAGGCTGTCGGCTGAGTCGTTATTCAGGCTTCCCTCGGCCTCAGCGAGCGCCCACTTCAAAGTGGTGCAGGCTGCCTTCGTGACCGGGAAATACAGGATCTTGAGTCGGGGCAAGACCAGTGCCGCCGGCACCAACTTGGCGACATCGGTCAGCGCCGGGGTGTGCGGACGTCGGAACACGCGCCAACACTACGAAACCGTCCGCCTTCCGACGGCCACCCGCCGAGGAACGATTTTCACTAGTAATTGCTCGTCATCTGCAACCACCCCGATGTTCATCTGACGTTTGCAATACGAGAGGGACGCCAATAGTGTGACCGCTGGCACCCAACAGGGTTGCCACACGAATCGCTCGTCACTGGGCGCCATCTAAGGGGAAATCAATGACCACACGTAGGACAGGTCGTCTGCGTCGCACCGGAATCGCAGTAGCGATCACCGTTGGCGCAACCGCCGTTCCGCTGGCAGCAAACAGTTCGCTGTCAGCTGCTACCAAGCCCGTCAAGGGCGGAACTTTGGTGGTTGCCACCAAGGACGCTCCCGTCGGGTTCTGCCTGAACCAGACCAACTCGAACGCTTCTGAAATCTCTGTGCACCAAGCACAAGAGACATTGTTCGAACAGCGTGTTGACGGCAAGACGGTGCCTTACCTTGCAGAGTCAGCGTCAGCGATCGCCAGCCTTGACACAGGCACAGTTGACTACCGCACCTGGCGTGTGAAGATTCGTCCAAACATCAAGTTCTCCGACGGAACCCCATTGAACGCCGACAACGTGATTCTCAACATCACAGCATGGCGTGGCCGAGTTGCTGGCGTCACAGGTGCAGGTGACCTCGCAGTCATCGCCAACGGAAACTGGACCGGCGCACGCAAAGTGGACGACCTCACCGTCGACATCACCTTCGACCTTCCGATTGGTGACATTGGTGAATCACTGTATGGCTCAGGTCGTCAGCGCATCCGTTCAACTGCGTGGCTCAGCCAGAAAGTCGCTGACCAAGGTTCCGCAAAGGGCTGCAAGAATTGGTTCGACGGAACCGGCCCATTCATGATGGAGTCAATCAACACCGATAAGACAGAAATTGTCCTGGTGCGCAACCCCAACTACTGGCGTAAAGACGCGAACGGTGTGCAGTTGCCATACCTCGACAAGGTCATCATCAAGGTGGTGTCTGAAGGTGTTCAGCGCGTCAACGGCTTGAAGACTGGCGACTACGACGTTGCTTGGTTCACAGCGGAAGTTGACACGACGCAGTACAAGACGTTGTCTCGTATGGCGAAGAACAAGAAGATGAAGCTCGTTCAGAGCAAGCCGGAGTACTTCCCGCAGATCTTCTTGAACACATCGGAAAAGCTCGTCACGGGCGCCGCCAACCCATTCTCAAGCTTGGATTGCCGTAAGGCCGTCATTCAATTGTTCGACCGTGCCTCCTACGTGAAGGCTCGCGGTAACGGAGTGTTGAAGGCCAACGACACCGTTCTTGGTTCCGTGACACCTGGTTACACCAAGGCCGGAATGTTCACGTTTGATAAGACAGCTGGAAATGCATCGCTAGACAAGTGCCTCACGGCCATTGGTAAGACCACACTTGAGTTCAGTGCACCGCACGACACCAACTTGGATTCGCAGAAGAACATGGAATTCATTGCCACGATGATGGCTACGAACTCCAACAACCGCATCAAGTTGAACTTGCGCGCAATTCCTACCAATACGATCATCCTGCAGTACTTCGGCAACGCACACGCGTTCCAGCCGTTCCAGGTGCTCGAAGGTCCGGGAATGAGCTTCAACCAATTGTTCCTGAAGGGCAACATCTCCTCTTCCCCAAGAGCTGCAGCAACCTTCAAGGCTTTGGGTCAACCACTCAACCTTCTGAGCGTGTCGAAGCACAAGTTCACCGATCTTGACCTGCTGTACGAAAAGGCTTTGGCAAACCCCAAGCCTGCTAACGCAGCCAAGGACTTCCAAGCAGCAATGAAGATCTGGCAAGAAAATGCTCTCAGCATTCCGACCTGGTCGCTCTTCTACTTCATGGCCGGAGGAAAGCAGGTCAATGGCATGGGCGAACTTCAGTTGTTGAAGGGCGGACAAGCCAAGAAGGCCTCGAACTGGGGTATCAAGATGACCAATATTTGGTTGTCTAAGTAACCACTGCTCTATAGCAAAAGGGCGGCAACTCCAGAGGAGTTGCCGCCCTTTTCTTTTTCAGTTATTGGTCTCCATCGCACGAAACAAAGTAGGTTTTCGATGGGGTTCATGTGAAAGTCGTCTTGTCGTTCTTACGAAAGCTGGGGCTTGGCGCAGTTGTAGTTGTACTTGCCACGTTCTTCCTCTCGTGGCTGATACGACAAATTCCTGGTTCGGCCGTCGACATCATTGCTCCCTTTGCATCAGAACAACAACGAACCGAGATCAGTCGCGCACTTGGCTTGGACAAGGGTCTCTTGAGCGCATATTGGGATTGGCTATCAGGTTTTGTTCGGGGCGACTTCGGAGACTTTCTCCTCACGTCCGGTTCAATCGGCACCCAACTTGGAGAAGTCATCCCCGTCTCGTTGCTTCTCATGGTTTATGTCCAACTCGTCGCGCTCGGAATCGGAGTACCCCTGGGTTTGTATACCGCTTACCGCGCAAACTCACGCACCGATGCTTATACACGTGCCACGTTGTTCTCATTGTCCTCGATACCGAACTTTGGCACTGGCATCATCTTGGCAATTCTTGTTGGCGTGAAACTCAACCTTGTCCCACCTGCCGGATATGTCTACATCTCCGACAGCATCGGTGGTCATTTTCAATCAATGTTGCTTCCGGTTATCGCACTCACCATCGCCCCACTCACTTCCTACACCAACCTCATGCGATCTGAGGTGTTGGCAACGCTGCGCGAGGACTACATCACACTTGCTGCGTCAAAGGGTCTGAGGCCTCGCCGAATTCTCTTCCGTCATGTCATTCGACCTTCGATCACGCCCATCATGACTTCTGCAGCTCTTAGCATGAGCGCTCTCATCGGTGGCGCACTAGTCATTGAAATCATTTTCGTCATTCCCGGTCTTGGAACCTTGCTACAACGAAGCATCTTCACCAAGGAGTACGGGGCACTGCAGACGATTGTCGCAGTGATAGCGGTTTTCTACATCGTGTTCAACACAATCGTCGACGCACTCATCAACATCGTCGACCCGCGGACAAGAGGAATTCGTGCTGCGCGCTAAGACCCTCGGGGGAAAGCTTGCCTTCGCCTGGCTTGCGTTAGTGATCTTCCTGGCGTTGTTTGCGCCATTTCTTCCCTTCCACGACCCCAAACAACCCTTCCTGAATGCCCTCGGCATGGGCCCAACGCTGAGGGGTTGCTTCGGCATTGAGTCGTCGATTATCGAACAAGAGGAGGTGTTTTTTGAGGACGAGACGACATCTGACACGGCGGTAGATGCTGAGGTAACTGACGACACCACACTCGAGGAAGACATCACCACAGAGACCTACGCCGACGTCACCGATGACACCTCTCTCGACGAGGACACACCAACTGAGACCTACGCCGACGTCACTGACGACACCACAACTGACAACACCGCCTTGGACGAGTCAGCTGGCGGTGAGGAGACCACATCAGAAGAGGGCTCGTTTGGGGCCGGAACCCCCCATGGGTGCCACATGCTCGGCACGACTCCTGACGGCTACGACATTCTCTCGTTGCTTGCAAACGGCGCCCGGATTTCGATGTTTGTTGCCGTGTTTTCCGTGGGTATCGGTGGTGCACTCGGTGGTGTCATCGGAATCTTTGCTGCATTTCGAAAGGGATTTGTCGACCGCATGGTTGTGCTCATCTTTAACGTCATTCTCTCGATCCCCCTCTTGGTGTTGGCACTCGCATTTATGGCGGTGCTCGCACCCGATGCCGCCGATGGCGGCCGTAGCAGTTTCTCGAGTGCCGTGGTGCTGATGGGTTCTTTGGCACTCGTCGTGATTCCACAGTTGGGGCGCATCGCTCGAGCATCGGCCATGCAATGGGTCAACCGCGACTTCGTCACCGCGTCGAGAAGCCTCGGGGCAACAAATAGATCCGTCCTCTTCCAACGAATCATTCCGAATGTCGTTCCATCGATGCTTGCGGTTGCATTCCTCGCAATCGGCGTTGTCATCGTTGCCGAAGGGTCGCTCGCACTACTCGGAGCCGGAATTCCAGGTGGAGTCAGTTGGGGCTCGATGCTTGCCCTGTATCGAACCGAACTTGAGGTTCGTCCGTACCTAGTTCTTATGCCCATTGCGGTCATCGCTCTCACGGTCATCTCGACGAACAAGGTGGGCGACATCATCCGCCAGTCACTTGACCAGAGGGAGTCGCGCATATGAGCGACAACATCTTGGTGGTCGATGATCTCCACGTGAGTTTCAGTTCCTCACGCGGAAATATTCAAGCGGTCCGCGGCGTGTCTGTGTCCATTCGCCGCGGCGAAAGCATCGGTGTTGTCGGCGAGTCGGGCTCAGGAAAGACAGTGCTGTCACGAGGCATCATGGGTCTACTCACCCAGAACGCCACCCGCACTGGAAGCGTCGAATTCGCCGGCCACGATCTTTCCTCCCTCACGCGCGACGAGCTACGTACGCATTGGGGTACCGGAATGGCGATGATCTTCCAAGACCCAATGACTTCGCTCAACCCAGTACGTCGCATCGGCTCACAGATCATGGAGGGTCTCACCGTTCGCCTTGGCATGTCGAAGGAACAGGCAAAGTCTCGTGCTGTCGAATTGCTTGAGCGCGTGCGCATTCCTGATCCGTATGCTGCGCTGCGCAAGTACCCCGGACAACTCTCAGGTGGTATGCGCCAGCGCGTCATGATTGCAATTGCAGTTGCCTGCACACCTGAATTGCTCTTTGCCGATGAGCCGACCACTGCTCTTGACGTGACTGTGCAGGCTCAGGTGCTGGAACTTCTCGATGAATTGCGAGCAGAGTCCAACATGTCTATGGTGCTGGTTACCCACGACCTTGGTGTCGTTGCTGGCCACACCGATCGCATTCTTGTGATGTATGCAGGGCAAGTTGTCGAGGCAGCACCAACCGGAGAGTTGTTCGCCAACATGAAAATGCCTTACACCGAGGCGCTTCTGAAGTCGATTCCACGCATGGACCTTCCCAGTGGTCAGAAGATTCCCGTGATTGCCGGTCGACTACCCGACCCCACTCAGCCCGAACCAGGCTGTGCTTTTGCACCTCGCTGTCAATACGCCACGGATAAGTGCCGTACCGAGCAGCCACCACTTGTCGACATGGGCAACGGTCACCAGTACCGCTGCTTCTTCCCCATCGGAGGAGGTCGCTGATGGCAGGCACCGGCAAGGCGCACTTGCGTCACGAGGGCGAGAAAGTTCTCGAGGTCAACGACCTCGTTATGAACTACAAGGCAGGTCGCAAAACTGTCGTGAGCGCCGTCGCGGGCGTCAGTTTCGACGTGCTTCGCGGCGAGACTCTTGCCATCGTCGGTGAGTCTGGTTGCGGCAAATCGACGCTCGGCAAAGCAGTCCTGCAACTACCTCGTCCAACGAGCGGCTCAGTGCGACTCGGCGGTGACGAACTCACTTCGCTAGACGACTCGGCATTGCGAGCAGTGCGACCACGCATGCAGATGATCTTCCAAGATCCAATCTCGTCGCTCGACCCTCGCCTTCAAGTGAAGAACATTGTTGACGAACCTCTCAAAGTGTGGGGCCGTGGTGACGATGCAGAACGTGAAAAGAAGGTGAATGAACTTCTCACTGCTGTTGGCCTCGACCCTGCCGTCGTGCGTGATCGTCGTCCGTGGGAATTTTCTGGCGGCCAGTGCCAGCGCATCAGTATCGCCCGCTCTATTGCGCTCGACCCAGAGCTGCTCATCTGCGACGAACCGGTGTCGGCACTCGACGTGTCAATTCAGGCGCAAATTCTGAACCTGCTTCAGGACATGAAAGATCGTTTCGGTCTCACGATGATCTTCATCTCGCATGACTTGTCCGTTGTGAAGCAGGTGTCGACGCGAGTACTTGTCATGTACCTGGGCAAGGTGTGCGAAGTGGCACCCCCAGATGCCCTCTACGCCAACCCTGCACACCACTACGCCAAGGCGCTTATCGGCTCGGTTCCGGTACCCGACCCACGACGTGGTCGAGCAAAAGCAACTATCGAGGGCGAACCTCCGTCACCGATGAATCCTCCGTCTGGTTGCCGCTTTCGTACTCGGTGCCCTGCTGCCACTGATCAGTGCGCACAACAAGAGCCCGAGCTTCGTGAGGTTGCAGCGGGACACTTCGTTGCCTGCCATCACCCAAACCCACGCTGATCATGGCGCGGCCGGTCATCCTCGAGGTTGCGGTCAACGGACCAACGCGAAAAGAACAACAACCTCGTGTTCCGGTCAGCATTGACGAGTTGATCAACGACGGCCTCGAATGTCTTGCCCTCGGTGCGTCGATCTTCCATCACCACGACGAGTTTCGAGCATTTCCCGACAAAGAACCGCTTTCAATGGCGCGTCGTAGTGCCGAGGTGTTCGCTGAACTTCAGCGCAAGTTCCCGCGAGCACTCATGTACCCAACCGCTAACGCCTACCACCTTGCAGATGGCGTGAAGATGTGGGAACAACATGAGCACCTCGCGGAAATGGGGCTCATCGACATGGCTCTGCTCGACCCCGGTTCCACGTTGTTGTGGCGACCGACAGAAAACGGTGCGCCAGGCTCGGGAATTCTCTACGGATATTCACCTCGAGACATCGCAACAATCAACAGCCGATGCAGAGACCTCAACCTCGCGCCAAGCATTTCCTGTTTCGAACCCGGCTACGTGCGAATTGTCGCTGCGTACGCACGTTCAGGTCAGTTGGCGCCTGGAGCGCTCGTGAAGTTGTACTTTGGCACCGACCGCCAACCCTTCGGGCACCCTCCGTCACCAGAAGCACTCAACTTGTATCTCGATCTCCTCGCTGACTCGCAGTTGCCCTGGGCGTGCGCGGTACTTGGCGGCGACATTGTGCAGTCAGGTTTTGCTGACGAGGTACTCGCACGTGGCGGTCATCTACGAGTCGGGTTGGAAGACTACGAAGGCGAACGCCACGTGAGCAATGCCGAATTAGTCACTGAAGCTGTTGAAGCAATTCTCAGAAGCGGCAACTCTGTTGCCACTCACGATGAGACCCGAGACATTCTCGGAATCAGATAGCGAGTTGTACCTTTTCGCTAACGGTCGGAATTACCGTGGTGCCGGAAGAACACGCAGCGCTCACGGTGACGCTCGGTAGCGTTCGCCCCCGCTTCACCGCGCCAATCTTCTTTGCAGCAGCCTTCAGTTTCGTTGCCGAATAGTCAATGACGGCCACCCCATCAGCGCCAGCTGTCGTTGTGAGCGTTGACTTCTTCGCGCCATTTGCGAGCGTCACCGAACACTTCGCACCAGCAACAGTCGCGACATGCACTCCCTCACCTGCCGTCACGATGCCCTGTCCTCCAGCCTTCAGTGGCGCCGGACGCAGAATCGTCGACTTGCCTGAGCCTTCAGCGAAGGTCAACTTCATCGCTGCGGTATCTGCCACAGCCTGAGGCCTGTTTCGAATTCCAAGTCCGAGCGCCTTCTTTGTGGCGGTGAACTTGTCCACCATGCCCGTGATGCCAGTCAGCTGGAACGTATCGGCATACGAGTAGGTGCCAGAGCCAACCAAACCATCGAGCGAACCCGTGGTGTCGGTGATGGTGACATTCACTGAGTCAAGGCTAAACGGCACGCATGCAACTGTTTTCGCTGCACACTGTTTCGAAGCCGCAGTGCCGACATTCGCAAGGCCCTCAATCGTGCCGCTAAGTGAAGCGCCCTTTGCAGCGGATGTTGCCGTGAACGAACAGGCCACCGGCAACTGAGACGACACCAAGTTCTTCATGGCAATCAACGTGGGCACCTTGAGTCCGGCGTCAATGTCAACTGTGACAGAAAGGTTGGAGCGAAAACTGCACTTCAAAGTGAAAACGCCATCTGAGAAGCCGAGCGAATCGCTCTTGGCCGTACCGGTCAGGGTCACGACCTTTCCTTCAACCGCTAACGTCGGCTTGCACTTAAGACTGACCACATTGAGCAATCTCATAGGGTTCGAGCTCAATGCAGCCTCAAGATCCTTCACCGATTTGTGTGTCGTCGCACCGTCACGGCAGTTCACCGAGTTCATGTCCGCAATGTCTCCGAGAATCAGTGTCCAGTCAGCATCAATCACCAAGTCGGCTGGCGCTGGCACCGTGACCGCGGGCGTAGATGCCCCAACCGAGGACGAGGCCACTCCGAGAGTTGCCACCACAATCACACCAACCAACGACGTCCTACGCATGTGAAACCTCCAAGTTGTTGTCCTCAAGGTAGCACCGGCTTGAATTGCCCCGGGTCTAGTAACCCGCGCTTGCTATTGGGCTTGCAGATAGATGCCGTTCTTGAGGGAGGGGTCACTCAAGAATCGCACGACAGCGTCGCCGACGACAGAGGGTGGCGCACCCTGCTCGGCGACGAACTTCAGCGTCTCTGATGCGAGCACCCGTTCGGTTGCGATGAACCCTGGGTTGATGTTGCAGGTGCGTATACCCACTGCGCCGTATTCGAGAGCCAACATGTCTGCCATGCGGTGAAATCCGGCTTTTGTCGCTGCGTATGTAAGTGGCCAGCCACCTTTGCCCACGGATGCTGGCGGAGTGTGTTGACCTGCCCCCGATGTGATGTTCACGATGGTTCCACGCAAATTGGCGATCATGTCTTGTTGCAACATCGCATTGAGAATCGTCTGAGTAAAGAGAAGTTGTGCCGTCAGGTTGCCGGTGACGCGGTTGATGATGTCGCGACGGTCGACTTCGCCGAACAAACGATCGTTACCCGGACCAGCAAAGATGGCGTTGTTGACCAGCACATCGATGCGACCATCAGTTTCGGCCAGGGCATCACGAGCCACGGTCTCCAGAGCGTCGAGGTCGAGAAGATCCATCACCACGCATCGACACTCAGCACCTAGTTCTCGAGCCTCGCGTTGAGTGCGCTCAAGGCTTCCCTCGAGTGGCCCTCCTGTTTCAGGACTACTACCGGAGCCCTCAGTGACCGTACGAGCGGTGATCACCAAGTCGTATCCATTCGCTGCGAGTGCAAGTGCAATGCCCTTGCCCACACCTCTACTTGCGCCAGTGACCAGCGCGGTCGGCCTCCGTGTTGCCATCACAAAACCTCCGCTACTACTTCTGCGACTTCATTGGCCATCGTCGGATCGGATGTGGCGGGTACCACCACAAACTCATCACAGCCAATTTCTTTCATCTCGACCAGCAAGTCACGAAGGGACGCCTTGTCATGAATACGCATCGACTCACTGAGTTGTTTGGCGAAGTCCGGCGAGAACACTTCGAGATATTCATAGGCGAACCGACGAAGTACCTCGCGAGAATCCTTTCCAAGCGACACGAAGGTTCCGGTCATGTGTCGAGGCTTGTCGGTGCGTCCCGCGCTTGCCCACGCCGATTCTGCAGCAGCAAACTGGCGCTTGGCTTCTGACACATCAGCCATGAGAGTGAACCCGCTCACCCCATGAGCCCACTTCGCCACGCGTGCCATTGACTTCGGGCCCATTGCTGATCCGTAGAACCGGGGTCCGCCCTGCTGTACTGGTTCGGGCCCCACTGATTCCCCATCGGCAGCAGCGCCTCCGGTCCACAGCCTTTTCACTTCGGCAACTGCGTCGTCGAGTCGCTGATGGCGATTGTCGAACGGCGATGCAAGGGCGGCATAGTCCTGCCACCTTCCGCCAACTCCCACCGCAACGTCGAGACGGCCACCTGAGATCACGTCGATCGTCGCCAGTTCTTTGGCAATCAACGAAGGCTGATGCCACGGCAACACAATGACATTGGTCATCACTCGCACACGCTCTGTGGCGACCGCAGCTGCAGCGCACAATGTGATTCCTTCGAGGTTTCGAAATGTGATGCGCTCTCCCGCAGAGATACTCGAAAAAGGTCCGTTGTCAGCAGCATGGCACCATCCGAGAACCCGACTTCGGTCTAGTCCCCTTGCCATCTGGGGAATTGCGAGTCCTACTTCCATACCTGCTCCATCGCTCTTGGTTGTGTCACTAGTTCTTCGAGTCTGACAACAGTCGAACAACGAGGCGCTTCAGTGGCACACGAAAATCGTCCAACATTGTCCAACCCGCGTCTGCCATGGCCTTGTTCTGCAACACCGAATTTGCAGGGCGCGGTGCAGGACGCGGTGGCTGAAGATCAGCGGTCAAGATGGGTCGGACGCGCTCAGGGTTTAGCCCTGCAGCGATGAGCACCTCTCGAGCAAACTCGAACCACGAGACCTCTCCCTGATTGGTGACGTGCCAAATTCCGGTCACGTCTGCTAGCGCGAGGTCGACTATTCGCGCTGCGGCGTCATCTGCGAATGTGGGATGGCCACGTTGATCGTCAACAAACGACAACACGTCTTGGTTTTCGGCAATTCGCAAGATGGTCTTCACCATGTTGCCTCCGGCATAACCACATACCCAAGAGATACGCACGACGGCATCGTCCGATGACAGTGCTTGCTCGCCCACCAACTTGCTTCGCCCATACGACGACACGGGATTGGTGGGATCGGTCTCTATATACGGCCCAACTTTTGTGCCGTCGAACACGTAATCCGTCGAGACATACGTGACTCTCGCCCCCACTTGCCGCGCGGCAGTCACGACATTTGCTGTGCCCTGCCCATTCACTGCCAGCGCCTTGCCAGGGTCTGCTTCACAGTTATCGACTGCTGTCCATGCTGCTGCGTGGATGATGTGGGTGGGACGAATTCTGTCGACCGCGTGCATCACTGCTTGGGCATCGGCAACGTCGACATCGCCATGTGTGACACCGACGCATTCAATACCGCGTGCACTCGCAGCAGCCAGGAGCTCAGTGCCCAACTGTCCGGCGGCACCAGTGACCAGAAGTCGCGTCATAGATTGCGACCTACTTGGCCTTCTTGAGCGGTTCCCACCACCAACGATTGTCCTGATACCACTTCACCGTCTCAAGCAAAGCTTCATCAAGAGAACGCTTCTTCTTCCAACCCAACTTCGTGATCTTGTCGATGTTCACTGAGTAGCGACGGTCGTGACCTTTACGGTCTTCCACGTACTGCACGCTGGATTCGTCTTTACCCATGACGTCAAGGATCTTGTCGACAAGCACCCGATTTGCAGTCTCGTTGCCGGCACCAATGTTGTAGATCTCGCCGAGGTTGCCCTTTTCGAGCACCAATTGAATACCGGTGCAGTGGTCATCTACCAACAACCAATCGCGCTCGTTCAGCCCATCGCCATACAAAGGGATCTTCCCGCCATCCATGAGGTTCGTAACAAACAGCGGAATAGCTTTCTCGGGGTATTGATACGGACCGAAGTTATTGGTGCAACGCGTCACAACGACTGGCGTCTTGTGCGTGGAGTAGTACGACAACGCAATCAGGTCTGATCCGGCCTTCGATGCAGAGTACGGCGACCGAGGTTCGAGTGGATCCGTCTCAAGCGAAGAGCCCACTTCCACAGACCCGTACACCTCATCGGTTCCGATGTGAAGCACGCGTTGCATCTCAAGTCGACGGGCGGTGTCGACAATGACGTTGGTGCCGTAACAGTTCGTGAGAATGAAATCGTCAGCACCTGAAATCGAGCGGTCAACGTGACTCTCCGCAGCGAAATGAACCACAACGTCGTGGCCCTTCATGGCGGCTTCCACTGCTGCGGGGTCACAGATGTTCCCCTGTACGAACGAGAAGCGCGAGTCGTCTGACATGTCCTTCATTGTCGACAGATTGCCTGCATACGTCAGCGCGTCGTAGACCGTGACCTCATGGTCGGTGGTGGCAAGAACGTGGCGCACATAGTTGGAACCGATGAAACCGGCTGCACCGGTGACGAAGTACTTCATGTCATGTCCTCAAAGAAACGTGTGGTCGCAACTCGGGAGCGATGGTGGCCCGTGAGGGGTTGGCTTGGTCTCGTGCCGAAAGGACGGGGTCTTTCACTCCCCAATCGGCACCAATGGCGGGGTCATCCCACGCCACGCCCAGTTCATCTTTCGGGTTGTAATACCCGTCGACCAGATAGGTGATGGTCATGTTCGACAACGCAGAGAAACCATGAGCAACTCCGGGCGGAATGTACACACCACGGTGATCATGCGTGCCGTCGGCACGTGCACCAAGGTCGATCACTTGCGTACGACCGTCACTTGCTGAACCTTCGCGCAGGTCGTGAAGCACCACACGACACGATCCGAACGGTACGTACCAATAGTCAGCCTGGTGCAAGTGATAGTGCAACCCGACGACTGCGCCTGCTTGTCGATCGCCACGATTTCCCTGAATCATCTCGCGACCTTTTGGAAACCACTCGCGGCGATAAGTCTCGACGAAGAATCCGCGTGCGTCACCGTGGATATCTGGAGTCACGACATAGACACCTTCGATGATGTCGGACTTCTCGATCTGTGCCACGTTGATGCTCCTCGACTCGTGTTCTTTTTGTGTTCTTCGACCTGGGGTCAACCAATTTCGACGATGGAGTCGTCACCCAGCATGAGGCGGTGTGCCTTCGGCAGGGCTTCCGTTCGCTTCACTGCAACGTCGTATCCAATAAGAGAGTCAACAAGTCGACCGGCACCCGAAATACTGCTGCGCGACAACACCACCGAATGCTCGATGTCTGTGTCGGCGATGGTGCAGTCATCCCCCACTGATGTGTAGGGACCGATGTAGCTGTTCACAATGACAGCGTTACGACCAATCACGACAGGCCCACGCACTCGTGAATTCTCGATCTTGGCGCCGTCCATGATGCGCACGCGACCTTCGACTCGCGATGCGTCATCGACCGTTCCGTTGTTGTCTGATTCGATGACATCAAGCACCAGGCGATTGCACTCGAGCAATGGATCTTTCTTGCCGGTATCGATCCACCAACCTTCGAGCACTTCGTGATGAACCACGTGCTTGTTGTCGACCAGCCACTGGATGGCATCGGTAATTTCCAACTCACCACGTGCAGATGGCTTGATGGACGACACAGCGACATGAATCGACTTGTCGAAAAGATACACACCCACGAGTGCAAGGTTTGAGCGTGGCTTCTTCGGCTTCTCCTCAAGATCTGTGACGTGACCGTCTTTGTTCACCACTGCCACACCAAAATGGGAGGCGTCTTCCACTTCACACAAGAGAATCTGCGCGCTTGGCGGGTTCGATGATGTTCGCTTGCTCTGAAACCCTGACACGAACTGAGTGAGATTCTGCTCGAGCATGTTGTCGCCGAGATACATGACGAAGTCGTCGTCTTTCAGAAAGTCGCGGGCGATCAATACGCAATGAGCAAGCCCAAGCGGCGCATCCTGAGGTATGTAGGTCACCTTCACGCCAAACTGCGACCCGTCACCGACAGCAGCGATGATCTCGTCGCGGGTATCCCCCACGATGATTCCGATCTCGCGAATTCCGGCCTCGGCCATGGCCTCAATGCCGTAGAAAAGAATGGGTTTGTTGGCGATAGGAACCAACTGTTTGGCCCTGGTGTGAGTGATGGGGCGAAGCCGCGTCCCCGCGCCACCCGAGAGAATGAGCCCCTTCATGCGACCGTCAGCCTAGTTGTACCGCCATCGCCAAGACCTGCGGATGGCTAGTGCTGGCCGGTGAAGCCGTACATACGGCGCAGATTGGCGTCGGTGAGGACCTCACGCGGAGCGCCCTGCGCGATGACTTCCTTGGCCACGAGCAGCACGATGTCCGCTTCGCGTGCGTCATCAATGTCATGCGTCGATACGACCACGCAAGCGCCGCGCTCACGAGCAGCAGCCACGCACGACGTCACTGTGTCGCGACCTTCTGCATCAAGACCTGCAGTTGGCTCATCAAGAAACCACACGTCTGCATCGTGGGCTATTGCTTGTGCAAGGTGTACCCGTTGGCACTGCCCGCCTGACAACGATTGAAGTGGTTTGTCAGCAAACATTGTCACGCCCATTGTCGACATCGCCGCATCGACTACTTCTCGATCGTGGCGTGTGAACCGTGACAGCAAACCGAGATGGGCATATCGACCCATAGCGACCACATCACGTGCTCGAAGAGGCAACGTCTCGCTTGTCGCAGAGTGCTGCGGCACATATGCAGTGCGCGCCGGGTGCCGTCCGCAAACATCGCCGAACACCGTCACTTCGCCGTGCACAGGCGGAATGAGTCCGACGAGCGTCTTCAAGATGGTGCTCTTTCCCGAGCCGTTCGACCCCATGAGAGCCACGAGCGTGCCCGGTGTAAGTCGGAGACTCACATCCTCAACGACAACCGAAGACCCGTAACCCACCGACAGATGTTCGACCACAATCACATCAGTGTGCATGGTGATGTGCTCCCGCGGGCGACACCGCCGGGTGACTATCCGACATCCGTCGATGTCGAACTGTGGCGGCAGCAAACACCAGAACAAAAATTGCCGTGGCGCTCACCACCACGCTCGCACCTGCAGCGAGATCATGATGAAAACTGACAAGAAGTCCGACGTACGTTGCCACGACTCCGGAAATGCTTGCAACGATGATCATTGTGTGAAGCCGCCGAGTGACGAGAGCTGCCGTCGAAGGTGGTGCAATTAGAAGACCGAAGACGAGCAAAGTTCCCACTGACTGAAATGACGCCAAGATGGCCACGCCAATGACTGACATCATCAAAGCTTCGAAAAGCGAAGCATTGAAGCCATTCGCTCGAGCGAGGTCGCGACTGATGCATAACAACATGAACGGACGCCTACACACGTAAGTGACGCCACCAACGACCAAGGTTGCGATGATCATCCACATCAACTGGCTTGCGTTCGCACCTAATAATTCGCCGAACAAAATGCGAGTCAAGTCGCCCGCGAACGATGAAGAGCGAGAGGTCATGATCACCCCGAGCGCAAGCATGCCCACAAATAACAGGCCAATTGCGGTGTCTGAAGACAGTCGGGTTCGCCTCGTGATGAGACCAACTCCCCCCACAAGAACTGCTGCCCCAACTGCCGCACCGACAATCGTCGACACGCCGAGCAATGTTGCTGCAGCAATACCTGGCAAGACCCCATGGGCGAGCGCATCTCCGATAAAGGCGAGTCCACGGAGCACGATGAATGTTCCGGCGACAGCACAGATGACTGCTGTGACGAGGCCCGCAAGCAAAGCCAGTCGCATGAACTCGTTGTCGAGGAAGGGAGCCAGGAAATAATCGATCAAGAAGTCATGAGCCCAGCGACGATTGCGTCAGCAATCGAGAGCACATAGTCCCCGTAGCGACCAGACGTCGGCACTGAATGCGACGGTAGAGCGGAAACCTTGGCACCTGTCTCTGCTGCTATGCGATCAGACACCTTTGTTGAGGTGCCTTCATCAACAAAGAGGGCCGTGACATTCTCGGCCTTCATCGCAGCGGCAAGTTCTGCAAAGTCTTGGGCAGTTGCCTCTGCCAACCCAGAGAGGCTCGGAATCACAACACCGATGACTTCACAGCCATATCGATCAGCGAGGTACCCCAGACTCTCGTGACCGGTCACAATTTTGCATGCGCCTGTTGGGATTTCATTGAACTTCTCGCGTACCGCTAGATCAATCGCCGTGAATGCACTAATCGCATCTGCAACACGAGCAACTAGGGACACACCTGTTGCATCCGCGAGTGCGCGTGCGAGAGCCGGCACCAACTGGCTGACAGTCGCTGGGTCGGTGAAGAAGTGTGGGTCATTTTCGCCGTGCTCATCGACTTTCTCATCGCTGTGATCTTCCTCATCAGAATGTTGATCGTCTTCGGCCTGTTCATGGTCATGGGAATGGTCATGGGAACCTTTACGCAGGGTCACATGCTCCGTTGCAAAGAACACTGACATCCCATCAGAGACAAGACCTTTCAGGATGTCCTCGAATGCTGGCTCGAAATTCTCGCCATTGGCAACCACCAAGTCGGCCGAATTCAGCGTCGCAATGTCTCGCGCGCTCGGTTCGTAGTCGTGTGGGTCTTTCCCGTTCGGAATGATAACTTCCACTTCGACAGCATCACCGGCTACTTCGCGCACAATTGAGCCAAGCACTGCGTGCGTCACGACGACCTGCGGAATGTCATCGGAAGTCGTTGCGGGTGCAGATGAAGTCGTTGACGGAGCAGATTGCGACGACGAACATGCGCCAAGCAGGGCCGTCGCGACCAGAGCGGCGATGACGATGCTCGCTCTCCCGGCGTAGCTCTTTTCCGCGGGCATTCCTATATTGAGAACCATTTTCATTTTCTACCGGTCGGCACGGTAAATCGCAACCCGATTAGGTTTCCCATCATGGTCGGTCGTTTTCTTCATCCCTTTGCCAAGCCTGCTCGCGAGTCATTTCTCACGATTGCGCGTGGCAAAGGAGCCAAGGTGTGGACATCTGACGGGCGTGAGTTGGTCGACGGAATGGCCAGCCTCTGGTACTGCGCAATCGGTCACGGACGCAGCGACATGGCCGATGCAGTTGCACGCCAAATGTCAACGATCGAGGCGTACTCGGCATTTGATCCGTTCACCACGGATGTCGCTGATGCTCTCACCGAACGTATTGCAGCACTCTCCCCCATCGACAACGCACGAGTGTTTCTCTGCGGCTCTGGCTCAGAGAGCATCGACACGGCGATGAAGCTCGCACGACTTGCCCATGTGCAGGCCGGGCACCCGGAGAAGACTCTGATTATCTCCCGCACGCGCGGGTACCACGGAACGAACTACGGCGGCACAAGTGCCCAAGGAATTGCTCCCAACAAAGCTGGCTACGGGCAATTGCTCGAAGATGTCGTGCAAGTAGATGCCGATGATGCCGAGGCCATGTCGGTGCTCATGAGCAAGAACGCTGGTCGTATTGCAGCAGTCATCGCAGAGCCAGTGCAAGGTGCTGGTGGCGTTTTTCCCCCGACAGATGGATACCTACGAGATCTGCGTCGACTGTGTGATCAGCACGGCGCATACCTGATCTTCGACGAGGTGATCACAGGTTTCGGACGTCTTGGTACGTGGTTTGGTTCGCAATACTTCGATGTCACCCCGGACATGATCACCTTCGCCAAAGCCGTCACGTCTGGATATGTGCCGCTCGGTGGAGTCGTGCTGGCCCAAAGTGTGTGTGCGCCACTCGAGTCTGACCCCTCATTCATCCTGCGTCACGGATACACATACAGCGGACATGCAGTTGCGTGCGCCGCGGCGCATGCCAACATCGACGCACTACAAAACGAGGGCTTGCTCGGACGCGTCCAACATATTGGTCAACGCATCGAGACCGCGTTGTCTGCTCTGGCCGCTGACGGCACCATTGCCGGAGTTCGCGGCTGTGGTGCGGTGTGGGCAGCCGCACTTCGCGCAGATCAGGACGCCATGGCAATCCGCGATCGCATGCTCGAGTTGGGTGCCATCACACGAGCAATCAACGATGCAAACACCTTCTGTCCGCCACTCGTCATCACCGACGACGAACTTGACACCTTGCTCGACGCATTCGCCACCGCTGCCAGCGGGAGATGATCAACGGCGATAGCGCCGAACGAGGCTGCTGGTGTCGCTGCGTGAATCGCCAGCGTTCATCAGTTCCTCATAGAAACTCAACACCTCTGCGGCGAGAGGCACCGGCGCCCCGAGGCGCGCAGCCTCTGAAAGCGCGTAACTGAGGTCTTTCTTCATCCACTCAACAGCGAACCCGAAGTCGAACTTGCCATCAATCATGGTGTGACCGCGATTTTCCATCTGCCAACTCTGGGCGGCGCCTTTGGAAATGACATCAACGACTGCGTGGGCATCGAGTCCGGCGGCAACTGCAAAGTTGAGTCCTTCAGCAAGACCTTCAAGAACGCCAGCTATGCAAATCTGATTCACCATCTTGGCGAGTTGACCCGAGCCTGCCGACCCGAGCAGCACACAGCTTTTTGCGTAGGCGTCGATGACGGGAGCAACTTTGTCAAAGGCACCAGCACTGTCGGAACCGCACATCACAGTGAGAGTTCCGTTTTCGGCTCCGGCCTGCCCTCCGCTTACTGGCGCATCGACGAAGTCGACACCGATCTCAGCTAGCCGGCGTGACACCTCGCGCGAGAGATCCGCGCTCGTCGTGGTGTGATCAACTACCACTGCCCCGCGCGACAAACCGTGAACCACTCCGTGTTCGCCGAACACAACTGACCGAACATCGTCGTCGTTACCAACACACAACATGACGATGTCGGCTCCTCTGGCAGCATCTTGGGGCGAGGAACACGGGGTAACTACTGCGATTGATGCAAGGTCATGCATCTTTGAAGCCGTGCGATTGTGTACCCGAACTTCGTGACCGGCTTGCGCCAAATGGCGAGCCATGGGCGCGCCCATGACACCAAGTCCGCAGTACGCCACCTGTGCCATACGAACTCGGGTCAGAAGTCGTCGTCGTCTTCGTCGGCTGCTTTCTTAGGTGCAGCCTCGGCCTTCTTCTTGGCCGCCTTGGCAGGCTTCAACACGCCTTTTTCGAGCGCGTCATTCAAGAACTTTTCGGCCTCTTCGTTCGACACTTTCAGAGCAGGAGCAATTTCAGAAATGAGGTTGATTCGTGCGCGCTCATACATTGTTCGCTCAGCGGCCGACAACGATGCATCGCGGTTTCGCGCCGCGAGGTTACGTACCACCTCTGCGACCTGGTACACGTCGCCGCTCTTCAGCTTCTCTTGGTGATTCTTGAAACGACGCGACCAGTTCGATGGCACGCGTGGGTCGGCTTTGGAAAGTACGGATACGAGGTCTTCTAGTTCGTTGGCAGAAACGGGCGGACGCACACCAACTTGATCGGCCTTTGCCGTAGGTACTTGAAGGGTCATCTCATTGATAACGGTCTTCAGGATGAGATATTCCTGTCGAGTTCCGAATGCAGTTACCTGCTTGGTTCCGACCACAATGCAGGCACCATGCTGAGGGTAGATGACAGTGTCACCCTTCACGTATTTCACGACTTACGAGGTTAGGCCTTCGGGCTGTCAGTTCCACGATTTGCGGTGACACGTGCGTCACTGGGCCAGTAAGCGCCCCCGGCAGGAATCGAACCTGCGACAAACGGATTAGAAGTCCGTTGCTCTATCCAACTGAGCTACAGGGGCATCTTTCGCTTACTCTTGATGCTATCGGGCTACCCTTTCTGCGTGCCGCTCAACCCCCGGCGACGATCACAAGCATCCGTCGATAACGACAATCGAATTCTTGATGCCGCTCTCGTTGAAGTATGCGCTGTCGGAATTGATCGAATTGTGCTTCGCTCTGTAGCCCGTCGCGTGAACCTCACGAGCGGAGCAATGTACGGCCGATACGAAAGCGCAGCGGAAATCGCCGTCGGACTCTGGACCAATCGACTCGCTGAGCCAACGCTCTCTCTTCTCTCTGGTGGCCTTGAATCGATGATGACAGGCGACTCCGAGTCGATGACCAATGTCGTCAAGAAACTTGTGAAGCCGAGTCCAACAATTGCCGCAGGTCTTGAATGCCTTGCCGTTGCTCATCGTCACGACGTGTTGAACGAAGAGATGAGCGACTGGATGCCGAAATGGTTTGCCGCAAATGGGCTCGATGAATCAACGCCTCACGACGAGCGTGTACGCAGGCTCACCGCATTATCGGTGTTGCTTGGTATGGGCCTTTTCAGTTTCGTCAATCAACGCCCAGACGAATGGTCCCTGATTGTCCCCATCTATTCCCAAGCACTGCGGACGCCAGTCGATATTCGTACAGCTCGGTCGACACTCGAGGTGACACCATTCGTGGCGGCCACGACAGGCGACCCACTGCGCGACGCGCTCATCAATGCGACAGCAGAGGTCATGGGGCGTGCCGGCCTCGAGCAAACCACCGTCTCACGCATTGCTCGTCGAGCCCACCTCACTAGCGGAGCCGTCTATACGCAATATGACGTCAAAGAAGAACTGCTCATTGACGCAATGAAGACACTTCTCACCAACGCTGCAGCGGATACAGGCGCCATCACGACATCAGGAATTGCGGCAAATGACCTACCCGATGCCACTGCGCAGATTTATCAACTTGCTGTTGCACCAGAGCGCATCAACTGGCGTCGGTTCAGACTGGAGACATACATTGCGGCGCGCACACGCCCGGCGGTGAAGCGAGCACTTCGCGCTATCCAACAAGCATCAGATGATCGCTATGCCGAGATGTTTGGAGCGGGCGGAACATTCCCGGCTGCGGTCGTTCCACTGGTGTCAGCTGCAGGTCAGGCAATTCCGATCGGCTTCACCGTCATGGACTCTTTCACGACGAAGCTCGACACTCTCGACTTTCGAATTGTCACACGTCCGCTGATCACAATGATCAGCATCAAACACTGACTTCGCAAACGAATCTCACGCCGTGAGAGCTCGGCGCAAAACATCGAGTGCCGATATCACGCTCAATTGCCTCATTTGGTCTCGTTGACCGGGAAGTCGCAAGTTGTGCGTATGCGATGAACCATCTGGCATCGCCACGCTCACGAAGAGCGTGCCAACTGGTTGGCCATCTTGTTCAGTTGGTCCGGCCACACCCGTAAGAGCCAACCCCACATCGCTTCCCAACACCGTGCGCACACCTCTCGCCATTGACTCAGCCGCATCGTGAGACACCACAGGACCAACCGGAACGTCGAGCAGGTCGTGCTTTACGGCGCTTGCATACGACACAATTCCGCCGCGAAAGACCACAGACGAGCCGGCAACCGATGTCAGACGACCCGAGACAAGACCTCCCGTGACGGACTCTGCAACACCCAATGTCCAGCCTCGCGCCTCAAGTAGGTCGAGCACCACTGATTCCATGGTTTGGTCGTCGGTTCCAAAAATGATGTCAGACACTGCTTCGCGAATCTTCTGTTCCCACTGTGCAATAAGTGCGCGAGCGTCATCTTCTGTCGATGCCTTCGCTGTGAGCCTCACCTTGATTCCTTCCCAACCGCTGGCAAGAAACGCCAGCGTGGGATTGCCGACACCATCAAGCTCGTCGATGATGTCCTGCAAACGCTCGTTGAGACCCGACTCGCTCTCGCCCCACGTGCGCAACACTCGACTGACGATGATGGATGACGAACCGGAACGTGCCAAAAGGTCTGGAATGATGGCGCGAGTCAACATGTCCTGCATCTCATGCGGAACACCCGGCACTGCGTACAGCACCTTGTTGCCCACGGGGCAGATGAGACCTGGTGCAGTGCCACGAGTCTGCGCAATGACCGAGGCACCTTTAGGGACCAGTGCCTGTCTCATGTTGTTGGCGGGCATACGCCGTCCACGGGCCGAGAACATGTTGAGAATGCGTTCAGCAACCTCTTCGTCCTCTTCCAACTCGACACCCATGATTTCGGCTATTGCCTCGCGAGTGAGGTCATCGTGAGTCGGACCCAGACCCCCGCATACGACCACCGCATCGGCCTCGGCAAGTCGATCGCGCAGCATCGAGACCATGCGTCCCAAGTTGTCGCCCACCTTCACCTGAACGAGCGAATCGATTCCGGCAGCAGCCAGTTGTTCACCTATCCACGACGAATTGGTGTCGACAATTTGCCCGAGCAACAACTCGGTGCCGATAGCCACGACATCACAACGCATGGTGTCAGCTCTTCTTTCCGATGCCGAAGGCCCGCGCGGCGTATTGCAAACCGCTGAGCACCGTCAGACCGACCGCGATCCACAAAAAGATTGTCCAGGTCCATGTCGCATCGTCGACCGTGGGTGGCACGAGGGCAAAGCCCACAGCCATCTGCTGGCTGAAGGTCTTCACTTTCGCTGTGCGACTTGCTGGGACACTGACACCGCGTGCACCTGCGACCACTCGATACACGCTCACGATGACTTCTCGTGTGGCGATGATGACGACGGGCAAGAGTCCGAGCACGCCACGGCTGACCAGCGTGAACATCGCGCCAAGTACCAGAACTTTGTCCGCAAGTGGATCAAGGAACGCACCGCTGTTTGTGGTGCCGTGGCGCCGTGCGAGATATCCGTCAAATCCGTCGCTCACACAGAGCACCACCCACATCGACAACGCCACCCACGACCCATTTGTGTCGGCAGGAATGATCGCGAACAACAAGGGCGACACGAGAATTCGCGCAACAGTGACAGCGTTTGCCCATGTGGCAATTGCGGTTTCGTCGACGGTGCGCTTCACTTCGCTACCCCCGCCGGAGTGCACAGAACTTCTGAGCCCTCGCGCGCAATCAGATCTGGCCCGAAAACCTGTTCGATATCGACTCGGTAGAACTCGCCCACCTCGAGCGCCTCGGAGACTTGAACAACACCGTCGATTTCGGGGGCTTCCCGGTGTGAACGCGCGACTCCTGGCTCGTCGACCAACACGGTGACCGTGCAATCCAACAGATCATCACGTCGTTTGGCAGTGATGTCATCTTGCATCTCCCGCAGCTCTGCCAAGCGTTCAGCGACGAGCGCGGTATCAACTTGGTCGTTCAACGTCGCGGCATGCGTTCCCTCTTCAGGGCTGTATGCAAAAAACCCACACCAATCAAGTTGCGCAGCTTCAACAAACTTCAGCAATTGGTCGTGGTCGTCTTCTGTTTCTCCCGGATAACCGACGATGAAGTTGCTTCGAAATGCCGCCTGCGGCTCTAGGCCACGGATGCGTTCGATGCGCTCCAAGAATCGCTCGCCGTCTCCCCAGCGACGCATTCGACGTAGGTGGACTTTGCTCACATGCTGCAGCGACAAGTCGAAATACGGCACGCCCGAGTCAATGATGACGTCGATGAGCTCGTCACTGAGGTCGCTCGGATACAGGTACAACAGTCGAGTTCGGTCGACTCGAGCAGAAACTTGTCTCACAAGTGGAACAATGGAACCGGCCCCCAATTCCTCTGGGCGATCCTTTCCATAACTCGCGAGGTCTTGAGCGACCAACACGACTTCCCGCACTGAGAGCGCATCGACTTCATCGAGAATCGACTGCACATCCCGACTGCGCTGTGGTCCGCGGAACGATGGAATGGCGCAGAACCCACACGTGCGGTCGCAACCCTCTGCGATCTTCACATAAGCCCACGGTGCAACCGACTTTGGGCGAGGCAGATTCAGCAGGTCAAACGATGGAACTTGTGCCGACACCGACAAGGGTTTACGGCCAAGCGCAATCGGTGTTCCGAAGCCAGCGATCTGGTCTGCTTCAGGAAGCGCCTCGGCCAATTCTTCGCCGTAACGCTCGGCCATGCAGCCCGTGACAACCAACCGTGATGACTTCTTGCGCTGATCGTGGAGTGCCAGCAATGTGTCGATGCTTTCGCGTCGAGCATCTTCGACGAATGCGCATGTGTTCACCACGACAAGATCCGCTTTCGATGGGTCATCTGTGGGCGAAAGCCCGTCAGACATCAGACGGCCAATGAGCTTCTCAGAGTCAACTTGGTTCTTGGGACAGCCGAGTGTCTCGACATAGAACCGCTCACCCACGGTTGATGAGCCTATCGGTGGAGGAATCTTTGATTAGTGGTTAAGAGCAAGCCCGTTGTACGGCCACGTCATGGACACAAGTCGACCCGTGGAGGACAGCGTGATGTACGCAGTTCGCAGATCGGCACCACCAAAGCAGACGTTCGTGGTCAACCGGTCATCTGTGGCGACGAATTCGCGCACGTGTCCCTCAGGTGCGATGACTGTCACGCCACCGTTCACGAGTGTTGCAACACAGACATTGCCGTCACCATCAACTGCGAGTGAATCGAGCAGCTGCAAACCTGGAAGTCCGCACAACACCACCGACGGATCGATCATCGAGGCCGGCGCCAACTCTCCTGGCGCCGAAATAGTGCGTTGGAAGACACGACCAGTGTGCGTCTCGGCCCAGTACAACGTCGAACCATCGGGAGACAGACCAATTCCGTTCGGCGAATCAACTGGTGCCACCACTTGCCGAATGAGCGACCCGTCGGCTTTGGCGTAATAGATAGCGGTGCGATCTGCACGATCGTGAGAGCGCAGGCCGTGATCGGTGAACCAAAACCCTCCGTGTGCATCGAACACAAGATCATTGGGTGCCCGCAGCGCTACCCCATCACATTCGGTGTAGAGATCGATGACATTTCCCGTCTTCATGTCGACCTTCTGTATGCGCCCACCGATATAGAGATTCATGTCGACGTCACCAGGAAGCAGCATGTCGCCGAACTCAATCGGCGTGAACGCATTCCCGTTATTGCACACATACAGATGGCCGTCAGGCCCAACCGCTAATCCGTTCGGGCCGCCCTGCATTTCCGCGACAGTTTGTGTGGTGCCATCTGCCTGTATACGAGTGAGGCGATGAGCGAACATCTCTGTGACGATGACACTGCCATCTGGCATCGCTACGGGACCTTCAGGAAAGCGAAGCCCTCGTGCGAGTTCATTAAATGAGTGGGCGGACATTGGTGCTCGCCTCCAATCGACGTGTTGATTGAAGAACTAGGCGCCGCCTTGTAGTGCGTCGAGTTCTTCTACGGACATCAGCACTGTACGCGCCCTCGAACCTTCACTTGGCCCGACAACTCCACGCTCTTCGAGGAGGTCCATCAGGCGGCCGGCACGTGCAAACCCGACTTTCAACTTGCGCTGCAGCAGCGACGTTGACCCGACACCACCTCGCACCACGATTTCGATTGCCTGCATCAACAGGTCATCGTCATCTCCAGCACCACCTCCGAACGAACCGAGGCCTCCCCCGGACTCTTCCCCTTCGATACCGCTGACGTACACCACCTCTGGTGACTGCCGACGCCAATGCGACACCACCTTGCGCACTTCATCTTCGCCAACCCACGAAGCTTGAATACGCTGCGCCACGTTGCTGTTGCCGGGTAGCAACAACATGTCGCCTTGACCCACGAGCTTCTCGGCGCCTGGGCGATCGAGAATGACTCGGCTGTCGGTGAGGCTGCTGACAGCAAATGCCATACGTGCCGGAATGTTCGCCTTAATGACACCGGTGATGACATTGACGCTTGGCCGCTGAGTCGCGACGATGAGGTGAATGCCGACGGCGCGAGCCTTCTGAGCGATTCGCGTGATGCATTCTTCGACGTCACGTGCCGCCACCATCATGAGGTCGTTCAACTCGTCGACCACGACCACGATGTACGGCAGGCGTTCATAGGTTTTGTCGTCGTCGGACTGTGGCTCCATTTCGCCACGGTCATAGGCGGCGTTGTAACCCGCAATGTCGCGGAAGCCCACTTCCACCAGCAAGTCGTAACGACGCTCCATTTCCTTGACAGCCCAACTGAGCGCATTCGCTGCTTTCTTCGGGTTGGTCACTGGGGCCGTGAGGAGATGTGGCAGACGCGCGTACTGGCCCATTTCGACTTGCTTTGGGTCAATGAGGATGAGTCGTACCTGATCGGGAGTGGTGCGCATGAGCAGCGACGTGATGATGCTGTTCAAACCGCTCGACTTACCTGCGCCGGTGGCACCTGCAATGAGCAAGTGAGGTGTGGTCGCAAGGTTCAAGAACACGGCGCGACCCGCGATGTCTTTTCCGATTGCAACGTCGAGAGGATTGACTGCGGCACGGGCTTCGGGCGAGGTGATGAGGTCACCAAGCGACACCAGTTGACGAGATTCATTTGGCACTTCGACACCAATCGCCGACTTGCCCGGAATGGGAGCCAGAATGCGTACATCGGTGGCGGCCATCGCGTAAGCGATGTCGCGATCGAGACTTGTCACCTTTGACACTTTGACGCCGGACCCCAACTCAAGTTCGAATCGGGTGACGGTTGGACCCACAGTCATTCCGACTAGTCGTGTGTCAACACCATGCGAGGACAAGGACTCTTCCAAGAGTCGACCACGTTCGGCAACACGCGCTTTGTTGACTTCGTGTGCTTCAGTGCGAGACAACAGTTCATTCGGTGGCAAAGACCAATCACTGTTGCGCACTGCGGGACCGAGTGGCAAAGGTGCCGGCGTCGACTTCTTGGCCGATGACGCCGGTGCAGGCTGATGAAATTGCGGTTGCGCGGGCTCATCTGCTTCCTTGATCGGCTCTTTACGCGGAGCCCTTGGCTTCTTCGTGGCGACCAACTCGGGATCGTCTCCCGCGTCAAAAATTGGTGTTGAGGGGCGATGAGAAGACGAAGGCATCGGTTCACCAGGAACTTGTTCCCCCGGCACTTCGACGAGATGGTCAAGATCGCGACCACCACGCTCGGACACCAAAGTTCGTGCACTCGACATTGCCGCCTCTGATGCAGGGGCGAGCTTCAACTTGATGAGTGCGATGAGCTCGGGAACTGTCGTGTCGGTGACAAGTAGTACTCCGCCGACTGCAACCGCAAACAACACGACAAGAGCACCAGGCCAACTGATGGTGGAACGAAGCGGCTCAGCAAGAAGTGCACCGACCCAACCGCCCGCCTGCGACATCGCATCAACGTCCGCAACGATCTTGTCGGCACCATTGATGACATGCAGCAGACCAAGCAAGGCCACCACGATGAGCATCCAGCCGAAAGTGAGGCGGGCCCGATGTTCGATGCTGCGATGACGCACCATCGCAACACCGATTCCGAGAGCAACGAGCGGAAGCGCAAAGCGACCTAATCCGAGCAGCCATCCCGAGGATGTTTCGATACCGCGACCCACCGGGCCGGCCACGCCAATGTAAATGGAGAGCAAAAGAAGGAGGCCCAGTGCGATGCATCCGATTCCCCAGAACTCAACCTCGCGGCCGCGCATGGCTTTTCGTGCCAACGAGTCGCTGTCCTCGTCGTAGAGGGTGGGCTTTGCGCGAGGGGTTCCCGACGGAGGCGTCTTGACCGCAGACTTGCCACCACGACCCTTGGATGAGGACCGTGGTTTTGAGGTGCGCGACGAAGAAGAGCCCTTTTCGGCCATGTGTTCACCGTACCAATGGGGTGTGGGGTCGTCGGTGGATTGTCGGCTTACGCCGACATCACCGTGTCTCCGTGTGTCGGCTTACGCCGACATCACCGTGTCTCCGTGTGTCGGCTTACGCCGACATCACCGTGTCTCCGTGTGTCGGCTTACGCCGACATCACTACGGGCACGATCATTGGGCGGCGCTTGGTTCGGTCATTCACAAATCGACCAGCCGCTCGACGTACCTCGCGCTCCAAGGTTTCAATGTCCCGCGTTCCCTCACGAAGCGCGCGTTCGACCGCTTGTGCCACGTACTCACACGCTTCGTCGAGCAAATCATCTGCTTCAGGTGCATACACCCAACCACGCGTGATGATTTCAGGACCAGTGAGCACTTCGTTGGTCGCTTCATCAACTGTGACGATGACAACGACCACACCTTCTTCTGCCAACACGCGTCGGTCACGCAAGACGCCCTGACCAACATCGCCCACGATGCCGTCAACATACAAATGAGCGGCAGGTACTCGTCCGGCAAAATCAAGTCCATCATCGCTCAACTCGAGTACGTCACCGTCGCTGGCGACGAGCACCTGCCGTCGGGGAACGCCCATCGTCACACCAAGTTCCGCGTTGGCCACAAGGTGCCGGTATTCGCCATGAATGGGCACGTACCACTCGGGTTGCACGATCGAGAGATAGGTCTTCAAGTCCTCGGCCTGCGCGTGACCTGTTGCGTGAACATCTGCGATTCCGCTGTGCACAACACGGGCGCCCGCACGTAGCAAGCCATCAATCACTCGACTCACATTCATCTCATTGCCAGGAATCGGAGTGCTGGAGAGAATGACAGTGTCGTTGTCTCCCAATTTCACCCACTTGTTGTCGCCGCGTGCCAACAGTGCGAGAACGGACATCGGCTCACCCTGCGAACCTGTCGCAAGTATCAACACATCGGCCGGATCACGATCTGCCACTTCGTCGATGTCGATAATCGAGCTGCGTGGCACGTTCATGAGACCTAGGTCAAGTGCAAGACGCACATTCTTCTGCATCGATCGACCAAGTGTTGCGACGACACGCCCGTTGTCAACGGCTGCTTCGATGAGTTGTTGCGCACGATGAATGTGGCTCGCAAAACTTGCCGTGATGATGCGACGTCCGCGTTGCTCAGCAATGACCTGGCGAAGCACCGCCCCGACCTCGCGCTCGCTTGGCGCATGGCCACGCTCTTCAGCATTGGTGCTATCGGCCAAGAGCAACCGCACACCATTGTTCGATGCAATCGCACCCAAGCGTGCAAGATCCGTGCGGCGGTCATCGACGGGCGTGAGGTCAATCTTGAAGTCTCCCGAGTGAACGACAACTCCTTGCGACGTATGCAACACAATTGCGTGGGCATGAGGCACGCTGTGAGTGACAGGCAGGAACTCGACCTCGAATGAGCCAATCAGTCGCCGTTCACCATCGGCAACCGTAATCAGCGAAGTGCGATTAAGCAGCCCTGCCTCTTCGATGCGATGCGCCGCCAGACCCAAGGTGACTTCAGACCCGTAAATCGGAAACGACATTTCCCGCAAGAGAAACTGAAGTGCCCCGACATGATCTTCATGACCATGTGTAGCCACACAACCGACAATGCGATCGGCATTCTCGCGCAGGAAAGTGAAATCGGGCAACACCAGGTCGATGCCGTGCATGTCGGGTGATGGGAACATCAACCCGCAGTCGATAAGCAACAGTTCATTGTTTTGTTCGACAACTAAACAGTTGCGACCAATCTCCCCCAAGCCACCCAAGAAGTAGAAGCGAACCGATGGTCGCGGATTGGACATGGTGCTGTTACTTGGCCGCGGCACGTGCGGCATTCAAATTCGCCAACACGATGGCAGCTCTCTCATGTACGAACTCTGGTGCCGGGCCCATCGGCAGGCGGGCATCGCCGACATCGAATCCGAGAAGTGTCATCATCGCCTTCGTTGGAATCGGATTCGGCGCTTCGTCTCCCGTCTCGAATGCGTAACTCTCCAACAGGCGGTCATTCACCAGACGGGCTCGCTGCACATCGCCAGCCTTGAACGCAGTGATCATCTCTTTGTGTTCTGCACCAGACCAGTGAGTCGCCACTCCGATGACACCGCTGCCGCCATATGCGAGGAATGCCAACGTCAAACCGTCATCACCGCTGTAGAGCTCGAAACCAGATGGTGCTTTTGCCATCAGATTCGCCGTCTCAGCCGGGTTACCTGCTGCATCTTTGACAGCTCGAATGTTCTTCACGTTGTGCGCCAGGTCAAGCAGAGTTGCTGTTGAGATCTTGCGACCAGTGCGCACAGGAATGTCGTACACAACGACCGGCAAGGTGGTGGCCTCAGCCATCGAACGCAGGTGCGCAGCAATTCCCGATTGTGACGGCCTGTTGTAATACGGACCGACTGCGAGAATTCCTGCCACGCCAAGCTTCGTCACTTGTTTCGTGAGATGCACTGAATGCACTGTGTCATTCGAGCCAGTTCCGGCAATCACCGGAATAGTGACGGCGGCTGCCACCGCTTCCCAAAGCGTCAATTTTTCGTCATCAGTGAGCGTCGACGATTCGCCCGTTGTACCCGACACGACGAGACCGTCATTGCCGTTGTCCTGCAGCCAGCGCGCGAGGCGAACGGCTTCTTCGATGTTCAGCGAACCATCACTCCGAAACGGAGTGATCATCGCAGTGAGGACGTCGCCGAAAAGAGCCATGACCCTGTGAATGGTAGTGACTTCGGCTGACCAGCCCCTGCTCGATTGAGCGAGGGCGGTTGATCAGGCGTGAGCGGCTGGGTCGATGTCTTTGCCGAGTTCGAAGTTGGCGTATTCCTCGCCCGTGTCCACCCAGTCTTCGAACTGAATGACACCGAGTTCCTCGAAGCGTCGACGCAACCACTTGTCATTGCGGTCGAGAAGACCCAATTTCTTGCAATTCGGCACGATCTTGGAGAACAACATCTGCTGGAACAACTGGCGCTGCGGATCATGAAGAATCAGCGGAGCCATGACGCGGGTGTCGATACCCATGCGGTCCCACACTTCCTGCTGCAGGAATCGGTCGCGCATGCGCACGCTCGCCTCAAAGGCGAACTCTTGACGTTCTTTGATTTCAGCATCAGACATCTGCGTGTACGCCTCTTGAAGGCTCAAAACGCCGAATGCCACGTGACGTGCTTCGTCGCTCATGACATAGCGAAGCAGCTGACGCAGCAGAGGCTCGTTTGTGAGCTGGTGCAAGAAACCAAATGCTGCGAGTGCAAGTCCTTCAACCATGATCTGCATACCGAGATATGTCATGTCCCAACGGCTGTCATTGATGATGTCGTCCAGCAACAAACGCAAGTGCGCGTTGATCTGGTACTCGCCACCCATCTTCTCTTCCAAGTAGCGAGCGAAAACCTCGACGTGACGGGCTTCATCCACCACTTGCGTGCTCGCGTACAACTTGGCGTCGTACCACGGAACGGTCTCGGTGATCTTGGCGGTGCACAGCAACGCACCCTGTTCACCGTGAAGGAATTGCGACAGCTGCCAGCGACGACCTTCGATACCGAACTCAATCCATTCCTTGTCTCCCCATTTGGCGAGCGGCGTTTCCGAGTAGAGCGTCGGGTCGAGCCCAGCTCCGAGCATCTGCTGGTCGTATGCGATCTGCTTTTCGTTGTCGACTTCGGTGTCCCAAGGAAGATCCGTGGTGCCGTTCCATTGTCCGGTCTTGGCCTTCTCATACAGCTTTCGCAACTGAGGACGCGCCAGTGAGTAGTCCCATGTGAACAATGAGTCGGCATTGTTCTTCACGATGTGACTGACGGCGTCGACATCATGATTGGTGATTGAAAGAATTGCTTCGACATCGTTGATGTCGTCACGACCGATCATGTCCTTGTTGGTGTTTTCGGTGATGCTCATGTTTCCTCCGTTGGTGAAGAGATTGTGTATTGGATTAGTTGGTGAGTAGTGATTGCGGGATGTAGCTACGGACGAACTTGCGAACGCTCGCTTCATCCGTGAAGTTGAAGTGGCTTGACGGCGCAAGAAACACTGAAATGACGAGTCGCGAGATGACTTCGAGCATTTGCTCAGCTTCGTCGCGACTCACGAATCGCTCAGCAAGTGGCGCTAGGAATGAAGTGGCCGAACTCACGATGTGAGGAACGTCGCTGATCGTGAGGTGACCAAGCGTCTCCCCTGGTGCTGTGGCGATCATCGTGGCCAGTTCGGTGTCGTCCCGAAGTTCGACTGATGCGACTGTTATTGCAGTGACAATGAAGTCTTCAAATGTCTCAGCGCCCTCGACTCTCGAGTGCAATTTTTCGAAGAACTCTCGGCGACGAACATCTCGCATGGCATCAAAGAGAACATCGCGGCCACCCGGGAAT
>VGCD01000017.1 GCA_016870215.1 Actinomycetota bacterium | reverse complement strand
ACGTCGCCACGTGTGACGTCTTGGGCGACAACCTTGCAGAAACAGTGGGTCTGTGTGCAGCTGATGGTTCTGAAGGTGAAGTGATGTCCTTCATTGCCGACGTGAGTGACGAACTGCAGGTACTCGCATTCCGTGACGCTGTTGCGAAGTGGCGCCCTCATGTGAACGTGCTGTTCAACAACGCCGGTATTGGTGGTGGTGGAAGTGTCGTACATGACGAAGATCGCGAGTCCTGGGACAAGACTTTCACAGTGTGTTTTTTTGGCGTGTATTACAACACGCGCGCATTCATGCCACTGCTGCTGCAAGCTGACGTTGCCCACATCGTCAACACCAGTTCAGTGAATGGCTTTTGGGCTTCACTCGGGCCCAACACGCCACATTCCGCGTACAGCTCAGCGAAATTCGCCGTGAAAGGTTTTTCCGAAGCGCTCATCACCGACCTTCAAGTGAATGCGCCACACGTGCATGTGTCAGTCGTGATGCCAGGGCACATCGGCACTTCAATTGTCATCAACTCCGGAAAGATTCTCGGCTTTGACCCAAAGGAGATGACAGAGGAACAGTTGACTCAAGTCCGAGTGCGTGCCGGTCGTGCTGGACTTGATCTGTCTGGTGTGAGCGATGAAGACATCCGCGTTGGAATCATCGCTCAGGGTGAGGCCTTCCGCGATGCAGCTCCGACGTCTGCGCGGGAAGCAGCTGAAATCATGCTCGGTGCAGTGCGCCGTGACGAGTGGCGAGTTCTCGTTGGAGATGACGCACATGTTCTGGACGAAGAAGTTCGATCGACCCCGCGTGATGCATATACGCCCGAGTTCTTCGCGCGATTGCAGAGCCGCAATGCATTGGGGTTCGCTCGCGGATAGTCCACTTACTCTGCATCAGCGTCGCAGGGGTACTGTGGCGACATGCCAAAAACAGGAATGCATTCGGGCTCAACCACAGATGACAGCCTCAATCTGGCGATGTCTGCGCGAGCGATTCCGCTGTACGAAGCCGTCGTCAACTTCATCAATTCCGAGATAGAACCGCACACCGCAGAGTTCTTCCGTTTGGGTGAAGGCCGTGCTGATCATTGGGGTTACGGCGATGGTCAACTTGAGTTACTCGAGAAGTTGAAGAACAAGGCCAAGGAAGCCGGGCTCTGGAATTTCTTTTTGCCCAATGCCGAAAGTGGAGAAGGCTTAAGCAACCTCGACTACGCATACCTCGCAGTCGAAATGGGTAAGAACCCCATTGCTTCGGAAGTGTTCAACTGCAGTGCTCCAGACACCGGCAACATGGAAGTGCTCGAGAGAGTCGGCACACCGGAACAAAAGAAGAAATGGCTTGAGCCGTTGTTGCGCGGTGAAATCAGGTCGGCCTACGCGATGACCGAACCAGATGTGGCGTCTTCTGATGCGAAAAACATCTCGTGTCGTGCGGTGCTCGATGGTGACGAATGGGTCATCAACGGTCAGAAGTATTGGACCTCTGGTGCGGGAGATCCGCGTTGCAAGGTACTCATCACGATGGTGTTGACCAGTCCTGACGGACCACCCAATCGTCGTCACTCACAAATTCTGATTCCCATGGACACTCCTGGTATCCGCATTCTAGGGGCGATGGAAGTGTTCGGTGAAGATGATGCCCCGCACGGACACATGCACATTGAATTCAAAGACGTTCGAGTACCGAAGGACAACGTGTTGCTGGGTGAAGGTCGCGGCTTTGAAATCTCACAAGTTCGTCTCGGACCAGGGCGCATCCATCACTGCATGCGATCCATTGGCGCGGCAGAGCGTGCTTTGGAACTTGCCATTCGACGCGGACTCAGTCGTGAAGCATTCGGAAAGCCGATTGCGCGAATCGGAAAGAACCCCGAAGTCATAGCGAAGGCACGAATCGAAATCGAAGCGATGCGTCTCATGGTATTACGCGCCGCAAAAGCCATGGACACCATGGGCAATGCCGAAGCGCGAGTGTGGGTGAGCGCGGTGAAGGCGATGGTGCCAGAGCGCGTGTGCAAGATCGTCGACGAGGCCATTCAGATGTTTGGTGCCACTGGTATTTCACATTGGACTCCGCTGGCACGTATTTATGCGAGCCAGCGCACCTTGCGCTTCGCTGACGGCCCAGACGAAGTTCACTGGCACGTGGTTGGTCGTACGGAAATCGCGCGGTACGAAGGTGAACCAACTCCTGAATGGAAGCCATCACCAGGCACCATGTTCTCGGGGCCAGCATGAGCAACGTGAACAAAATAGTGAGCGTGTCGCGCGACGTCACTTGTTCCGCTGAAACCATGTGGGGACTCGTCACTGATCTTCCTCGAATGGGCGAGTGGTCGCCTGAGAACCGGGGCGGTGAATGGATCAATGCGACACAGCCTGCTGTTGGCGTGCGCTTCAAGGGTCGCAACAAGAATGGCAAGCGCAGTTGGAGCACCACTGTCGAAGTCATTCGATGTGACGAGCCACGAGAGTTTGCCTTTTCTCTGATTGTGGGGAAGTCGAAGTGGTGTGATTGGGTCTATGAAATCGAACCGACATCCACCGGTGTTCGCGTGACGCATTCTTGGGTTGACCATCGAAGTCGCGTCGCAGCGTGGCTGGGCGGAGTGGTGAGCGGCGTCAAGGATCGTGCATCCCACAACGCAGCAAACATGGAAAAGACTCTCGACGCTCTCGTCCGTGCAGCCAACTGAAGTAACGCTGCCCACAAGCAGCAGATGGCTCTGGAGGCACTGGCGCCTCGACGTGTTGGGCATGCTGGCCGTGCTCGTGTACGGGTCTTGGTTTTATGGGTTTGGTGTCATCATCGACGATGTCGGTGATGATCTCGGAGTCGGTCTTGGCGTACTTGGGTTCGCTTATGGCGCCGCGAACATTCTCACCGGAGTATTTGCAGTGTTCGCAGGTCGTCGTCTCGATGTACGAGGACCATTCGCTGTGTTCATTGCCGTCGGACCGCTCGGCTGCATGCTCTATGCATTGTCTGCGGCAACACATTCGCCGGTGTTGTTTGTGATGGCGTTCAGTCTCGGTGGGGGGTTGATGGGTGCATCTGCGTTCTATGCGATGACTCAAGCAGTTGCGGTGCGACTGTTCCCCGATGACCCAATCAGGACCATCACACGCATCACCATCTGGGGAGCCTTGTCATCTCCCATTGCGATTCCTCTCACTGAAGTAATGCGAGACACGTTGGGTTGGCGTCAAGCCGTGGTTATTCCGGCGATCATTGCTGCTGGCGCATACGCCATCACTGCGTTTGCCACGCGGAACATGCGCGCCACTCATGTTCAGCAACGTTCATCGGGTTTGCTCGCAGCCATTCGTTATGCACTAGGGCATCGGGCCATACGCCTCAACATTGCTGCATCGTTCACCACGAGCATCGGTGTGTCGGTACTTCTGGTGTTTCAGGTTCCCACCATGAAGTGGGCCGGTCTCACTGCTGCCACTGCTGCGTCACTTGCAGGCTTACGTGGGGTGTTTCAACTGGCTGGTCGTTTGCCCTTGCCACGACTAGTCGAGCGCTCCGATGCGTGGAGGTTGCTTGGTGTTTCTCGAGTGGTGGTGGGGGTGTCGTGCCTCGTCATTCTTGGAAGCGGGAACGTTGCAATTGCCATCGTCTACGTCGTCGTAGCCGGTGCGGCGATTGGTGCATTGTCAGCTCTTGACGGCATGGTCTCGCGGGAGCTTCTTCCACCAGACGATTTTGGTTCGCTGATGGGTGCGATGGCATTCATCTACAGCATCGGTTCCGGAGTAGCACCAATCATCGCTGGTCAATTGAATGATGTGACTGGCAGTCCGCTCGCATCAATGACTCTGGCTGGCATCAGCTCGTTCGTGTCGGCGGCATTGCTTGCGGCAGCGCGTCGGGCGCATCGCGGCTCGCTCGCCTGAAGTATCGTCACGCTCGTGCCGTCACATGCAACCACCATCAACAGCCAGCTTGGTGATGTTCCTTCACAGGCACGTGTCATTGTCGTTGACATCAGTGACATTCCGTCACTTGCTGTCGACCTGACTGACGACAAGATTCAAGAGCTGTGGGAACAACCAATTCAGAAAGTCATCACGGAATTGCAAGATGCCCATTCCTCCGGCTGCAAACGCATCGTTGTTGTAACGCCACTCATCGGAATGTCAGGTGCTGCAGGGTATTCGGCGCAAGCAGCAGTTGCGGAGGCAGCGCGCATTGTCGTCAAGTCAGCTGCGCGCCAGTGGGGCAAGGATGGAATCGTGGTGAACGCTGTTGCTCTCGAGTCGGCTGCATATGGCATCGATGAGTCAGTCGCCGGGCCAGTGTCAATTGCTCCACGTGCAATGACGAATGAAGTGAGCGCTAAGGGCATAGTTCAGTGGTTGTGTAGCGAAGCAGCTGGCGACGTCACCGGACAAACGTTCATCGTGGATGGTGGATCATGGATGTGACAACACACACCGGTACACGACTTCAAGACCGCGTTGCAATTGTCACCGGTGCAGGTCAAGGTGTTGGCGAAGGAATTGCGCGCCGATTGGGCGAGGAGGGTGCGACTGTCATTTTGGCCGCACGTCGTGCCGAGACAGGTGAGCCAGTTGCCGAAACTATTCGTGCAGCCGGTGGAATTGCTGAGTGCATTGTGACCGACGTTGCCAAGGGCGACTCGGTTCAACAGTGCGTTGATGAGACAGTTCGTCGCCACGGCCGACTCGACATCATGGTGCACAACGCTTTCTCTGGTGCTGTCCCGCATCTTCTGCACGAGGCAACAATGGAGAAGAACTGGAAACTCATGTCGAAGACCGGCGTGTGGGCATGTTTCTTCTGTGCGCGGGCTGCGTACCCCCATCTACAAGAGTCATCACGTCGCGGAACCGGGCTCGGTGGTGGTCGTCTCATCCTCATCACGTCGCCTTCTGGCGTAGAGGGCAGTGCAAACATCGCGCTGTATTCACCGGCGAAAGCAGCCGAGCGGGCAATTGCCAAGAGCTTGGCGCGTGAATGGGGGCCAGAGGGCATCACCGTCAATTGCATTGCGCCAGTGGCAGGAAGCCCTGCATTGGCGATTGCTTTCGAACGAAATCCGGCGTTGAAAGATGCCATAGAAGCTCGAACGCCGCTCGGTCGAGTGGGGGATATCACCAAAGACATCGGATCAGTTGCGCTCTTTCTTGCCAGCGACGATTCGAGTTATGTGACAGGACAGACCATCGTGTGTGACGGTGGCTCATTTCTGGGGTTGTGACTCATGGATACTCATCAGATTCGTGAAGACATCTTTCGATTGTTGACTGCGTACTGTGCCGGAATCGACGAAGGTCGACTCGACGATGTTGCGGCACTCTTCGGAAGTGATGGCGCGTATGGCCCATTCAAGGGACGAGGTGTCGCGGGTGCGGAGGCCGTGAGAGAACTGTTGCACAAGACGGTGATTTTGTACGACGGTGTTCCTCGAACGCGTCACATGATCACCAACGTGCTCATTGACGTCAACCAAGATGGCGCGTCAGGGTCGTGCAAGAGCTATGTGCAGGTGTTGCATCAGGGCCCGGGTGGGCCACTGCATCCGGTTGTGGCCGGCACCTACCACGACAAGGTGCACAAAGTTGATGGGATCTGGCTGTTTGCCGAACGTTTGATGGAGATGCAATTGATTGGTGACTTGAGCACGCACGTGTACGGCAACCCACTAAAGAAGTTCTGACACCATGAAATTCTCAGTGTGGCCAAATTCAAGTCGACCATGGAATGAAGTGAAGTCTCTTGTTACAAAACTTGAGCAGCAAGGGTGGGACGGCATCTGGTATGCCGATCACTACATGCCAAACACTGACGATGGGGCGACAGTCGGTGGCGATTTCCACGAATGCTTTACAGTTCTCACGGCACTCGCCGCAGTGACATCGACGGTACGACTTGGTTCACTTGTTGCGCCGACCACTGTGCATCATCCGGCCGTACTCGCTAATCGTGCTGCAACCATCGATCGTGTGAGCAGTGGACGATTTGTTCTCGGTCTTGGTGCTGGTTGGCAAGTGAACGAGCATCGCGCCTACGGCATCGAGCTCTTCGACAACAAGAATCGCGTCGATCGGTTCGAAGAGGCAATCGAGATCATCGCCCGACTGTTGAGCGAAGAGCGCGTCACTTTCGCTGGTCGACACTTCTCCATCACAGATGCGCCGTGCGAACCCAAACCTGTTCAGTCACCTCTGCCTCTTCTCGTTGGTACGGGCGGACCTCGCATGTTGAGGCTCACTGCACGTTGGGCCAGTGAGTGGAACACTTGGGGTTCGCCTGAATCAGCAGGTGCGGTGTTGAAGAAACTCGAGCAAGCCTGTGACAGCGTCGGCCGTGACCCGGCATCAATACACAAGACCGTTCAAGCCTTGGTGTTCCTCGTCGAGGACGACAAAAAGGCCGAGGAACTTCGGGCCCTCATGCCCGCTGACCGTGCTGTCATAGGCAATGTCGGAGAGATGCAGGACGTGGTCAATCGCTATCGCGAGGCCGGATTTGACGAAGTGTGCGTCCCTGATTTCACCGTGGGGAACACGGCTGAAGAACGTTCAAACACACTGGCTCGTTACTTCGACGAGGTTGCAGCCCCATTTCGCTGACGTTTTTGACGCACAGTTAGAACCCACATGTGACCTGTGCCACCATGTAGCCATGAACGACAACATCGGTTACATCCTCACTAAGCGCGCGGAAATCACCCCCGATCTGGAGGCACTCTTCGATGTCGCCCAGAACAAGCGGTTCACGTTCGCTCAATTGAATGCCGAGACCAACAAGGTGGCACACGCGCTATTGGAGTCGGGTGTCAAAAAGGGTGACCGAGTCGCACTGCTTGTCATGAACTCGACTGAGTTCCTCACGACGTTTTTTGCGATCGCCAAAATCGGTGGCGTCATTGTTCCGTTGAACTGGCGTCTTGTACCCGACGAATTGGAATTCATTCTGAAGGACTCAGGATCAACTGTGCTCGTGGCGGGAGAAGAGTTTGCTCCGAGTGTCATTGAGTTGCAATCACGTGGCGCCAAGACCGATGTTCGTCAGTGGATTCACGTGGGTTCGAAAGAATCACAGCCCGCCTTCGCGGTAAACCACGCTGACTATTCGAATGGCAAGTCGACTGCGAACCCGCCGGTGACTGCGATGGGTGATGACCTGCTGTACATCATGTACACATCGGGCACCACCGGATTGCCGAAAGGCGTGATGCATTCACACCGCACTCAAATGGCGGCCCTCATCACCCTGAATGCATGTAGTGACTTTGCATCAAGCGATCGCTACTTGAACCCGATGCCGATGTTCCACGTTGGTGCACTCACCCCCGCAATCGCAACGGCGTACCGCGGGCTCGCACATGTATTGGTGAAGTCGTTCGACCCAAATGCCATCTGGGAGATCATCGAGAAGGAGCGCATCTCGAATGCGCTCATGGTGCCTGCCATGCTGCAATTCATGAAGCTTGTGTTTGATCCGAGCAAACACAAGTACCCGAACCTTCGTTGGCTTTTGAGTGGTGCCGCACCGGTTCCGGTGTCGGTCATCGAGATGTATGCCGAAATGGGAATCGCAATTCACCAGGTGTATGGCCTCACAGAGACATGCGGCCCAGCATGCATCACCATGCCAGAAGATGCGATTTCGCACGCGGGCTCAACAGGGCGTTCGTACTTCCACACTGAAGTAAAGGTCATGCGTCCCGACGGCACGGAGTGCGACGTTGACGAAGCTGGTGAAGTAGTCATCAAGGGTGACCACATCATGTTGGGTTACTGGAATCGTCCGGAAGCAACAACTGAAGCCATCCGGGACGGCTGGTTCCACAGCGGTGACATCGCCATTCGCGACAAGGACGGTTTCATCTACATCAAAGACCGTTTGAAGGACATGATCATCTCTGGTGGAGAGAACGTGTATCCCGCCGAGGTCGAGAATGTGATCTTGTCGTGCCCCGGTGTCGGCGATGCTGCTGTCATCGGAATTCCATCGGATAAGTGGGGTGAGTCGCCCCTTGCAATTGTGGTGAAAAAGGACGAAGCCCTCACCGAGAAGGCTGTCATTGACCATTGCGAAGGAAAACTCGCTCGATTCAAGATGCCAGTGAAGGTTGAATTCGTGGCGGCGATTCCACGTAACCCATCGGGCAAAATCTTGAAGCGCGAATTGCGTCAACAATTCGTGAGTTAGCCTCATGAACAGTTGACACGCGTCGACTGTTTGGGGGGCTCATGAAGCCGAAGCGCTGGTCACACATCGTTGCGGTCACGTTGGTGGTTGGAACTTGGGCTGTGGTTCCCGACGATGAACGTCGCGCATTCGCGTTCGGTGTTGCCGCAAGTACGGCAGGTGATGAAGTGCATGATGTCGTCGCCGTTGGAAGTGATGTGTACATCAGCGGCAAGTTGTCACGTGTCGGTGGGCGATTCGTGTCAAGCGGTGTCGCGAAATGGAACGGAAGCGAATGGTTGCCGGTAGGAGCGGGCCGCTCTGACAAGACCGTATACGCACTCGAGACTCTCGGTGGAAATCTGTATGCCGGCGGTGACTTCTCGGTGATGGGAATCTCGCACCCCGACGACACCTTCGATGCCGCGCAAGGCATGCGTGGAATTGCGAAGTGGGATGGAACGTCGTGGTCGGCACTCGGTGGAGGTGTGAACGGCACGGTGTACGACATCGCAGCAGTCGGAAGCGACCTCTACGTGACAGGAAACTTCACCACCGCGTACGGGGCGGTGAGTTCCCGTTCGCCAGTGACGGTCAACGGCATCGCGATGTGGAATGGCACGACATGGAGTGCAGTCGGGGGAGGTTTGGCATCGAGCGGCGTTGGTCGAGCGCTCGCGGTGTCGGGAACCAACGTGGCAGTGGTCGGAACATTCACCAATGTCCTTACAGGAGCACTCGCAGTGGTCTCCAACTCAGTGAATGTTGCCACGTGGAACGGAAGCGCATGGGCAGCACTTGGTACCGGACTTACTGATCCAGCTGTTTCGGTTGCAGTCGGCGCCGGAGGCTCCGAGGTGTACGTCGGCACCGATCCGCCAAGCGGCGATGGTGCCATCAAGAAATTTGCGTCTGGTACCTGGTCCACCATCACCACGAGCAACTCTGCTTCAGACTCTGTTGCAAAGTCACTCTTCATGTCAGGGAGTGATGTCTATGCAGCGGGGTCCTTTACAAGCGTGAATTCAGCACCAGCTGCAGGTGTGGCGAAGCTGTCGAGTGGGACGTGGGACGCACTCGGTACGGGAATAACAGGTGGTACCGGACTCGTGGTGCGCTCGCTTGGTAGTGAGATTGCAGTTGGCGGAACTTTCACCTCAGCAGGTGGCTCAGCAGTGGGGCGACTTGCGATGTGGACAGGATCAGCCTGGGCAGCAAACAGCAGCGCAGCGACGACGACGTCGACAACACTCGCCACTGGTACTGCTCCGGCTAGTTGGACTGCGCAGACGCCAGCCAGTGACGGTGATCGCATGCTGATGCCGTACTGCACCACTTCGACGCAGACCGACTGCATCGAAGAAGTCGGTGCGTATCTGTCGAGCGCACCTTCCACGTTGGTCAAAGGAAAGTGGACACAGCGAAGTGCGTCGGCTCCGACGATGAACCCAGATGGTTATGTTCGCCCCGAGTTTCAGATACCAGGGCTAGTCACCGAAGATTCGCGAGCAGCCTTTGCCGGGCTTGTAGAAGTTCGGTCAATTCTGACGAGGCCAGGGTCTCAACAGCCAACAGGAATTCAGTTCAATATGTACGCCTCGAGCATCATGATCGGAACTGGTGGCAGTGCGCTACCTGGTCTTCGGCCTGAATGGGAGAGTGGTCTCGCAAGTGCATCGGGGTGCGAAGTCATCAGCGGAAAGTGTGTCCGGTACGGAAACCTAGACGACACTGCCAAGTACCGAGTTGTGTTGCGAACGAGTTGGTTGTTGCCCACCATCGTGAGTGGTGGCATCGTCAACGGAACGCTGCAGTCAGCACGGTGGACTCAGAACGGTTCGTACCGTCTCGTCGTTGAGGGTGGCATTCTCGAAACCTTTGGTGTGGCAAATGAATTGGGCGGCATTGGTCCAACCAGTTATCCAGCATGGAGCCAGAAATACATGGAGTTCATGGTTCTCGACACGAGGTACTTGCCGCAGTTGCCTGCCTGCGCAGAAAAGGGGCCAATGCTCGTGAAGGAAAATGGGTACGGACCTGTATTCCCTCGCTACAACTCCGCAACGAAGGCGCTCTATCTCATGCCGAGCGCGCCGCACTTCACCTCGTCGGCAAAAACGTCGTTCATCTCAGGCGCCTATCAGGCGCAGATTCCCGAGGCGATGGTTCAGTGTGTGTGGGGAGTATCAGGTGCCGACACCGACAAGTTCACAGTGACGATTTCTGAAGACAGTGTTGAACAGACCGGCTTCACGCAGTCCATCACCTTTGCCAATGACGTTTTGAACGTTTCAGTCTCGGGCTTCCATTACTCGCAGCCATCGATTGACTTGAAGACTGTGACTGCGTCAGGGGCAATCACGAATCGCACCAGCACCACTGTTGGTCAAGCAACGTCAACTACCACCGCGACCTCCACGTTCACACCGGTGAAAATAGGTACGCCAGCAGTGTCGAAAGGAAAGACCCTTTCGCTTGTTTCAGCGCTAGTGACCGCAGGAAAGACGGCACCAAAGGGGACAACAGCGACCGCAAAGGTTGGTGCCGCCAGCAAAGCAATCTGCAAGGTTTCTGGGTCGAATGTCGTTGGTCTGAAAGCCGGCACGTGTGCTGTCTCTACCTCGGTGAAGCCAGGTCCTGTCACGAAGAAGACGTCAACGTCAGTCACCAAGGGAAAGTCGGTGTCAGTGTCATCGATTGCTCAGAGCGCTGGACTTCCGAGCACCAGAGGGGCAAAGGTTTTGGTCGTGGTCAACTCCACGTCCCGACGTCGTTGCACGGTGTCTGGGAACAACACGGTGAAAGGCCTTGGAACAGGAACCTGCTCGTTGACTATCACTGTCACAGCAAAGCCCTATACGACAACCCTGAACATCAAAGTCACCTGACGTCATACGAGCGACAATTGTTAGGTGAGTGGGACGTCTTCTTCAGTCGTTGTACCAACGAATACGAGTGCGGCTAGGACAATCGCTGCGCCAATCCAACTGATAGGTCGAATGTTCTCGTTCAGTACGAGAGCGCCAAGTGTTGTTGCAGTCACTGGTTCCACAAGTGTGAGGGTCACAACCATCGAGCCAGTGAGTCGCGACAATGAATGTGCGTAAAGAAGATACGCAATAGAGATCGTCGCGAGTCCGAGATAAATGATGGTGAACCAACCACTCGGAGTTGACAACCACTCAAGCGAAGAAGGCATGACGAGTACGACTGAACAGATTGCGCTCACCGTGAATGTCCATGCCATGGTCCATGTGCCACTCCAGCCGTGATCGAGGAGCCGCTTGCACAAGTGTGTGTAGATGGCGTAACTGGCACCTGCACCGATTCCGAAGAGCACTCCGACAATCGAGAAGCTTGTGTCGCCCTCTGGTGGAGATCCGAGCACGAGCATCGCCAGACCGGCAAGAGCCAAGACGAGTGCACCAACCACTCGTGACGACGGACGGCGACCGGTGACAAGGTCGATGCCGGCGGCAATGATCGGACCACTTCCAATCGTGAGCATGGTTCCGACAGCGACACCAGAGTTCTCCATCGCACTGAAAAAGCAGACCTGGAAGAGCATCATCGCCCCTCCGGCCGCCACGGCTTCGGCACGAAGACTCGGTCGATTGGTCTTCTCCTTGAGGTAGCCAACAAGGAGTAGCGGCACGGCTCCGATCATGAGCCGCACACCAGCCACTGAGAGCGAAGTGGCGCTGTCTGGGGCAAAGGACCGAGCAGTGCCGGAGGTTCCGAAGAGCACCGAGGCTGCCACCACGCCCAGCGCCGGATGACCAAAAAGGCTACGGCCAGGTGTCTTCGTGAATGCGGCGGGGGCCTTAGGAGTGGGCATGGTTCGGCACTAGTGTTGGAAAAACTTTCGGGCCACTTCTGTCTAGCAGGGGAGCCTGCAGCAACAAGGGTGTGCATGGGGACACAAGTCGACGCAAGACAAGTGACAGTGCGCCGTGTCATGCGGATGTCGCTCTTGGCCATTGTTGGGCTGTCATTCATCGCGCCCATGTTCGGTTCCTCGGTCTCTGCAGCTACTGACGACGGCGAGATTGTCGCCTCAGTGACGGAACAGAAGCAGACCGACGACGGCGTCGAGAAGATTCCAGTTGCAGGAGCGCTCGTCAAAGCCGTCGGCACGGCCGGAACTGCAGAGGGCACCACTGATTCGACAGGCAAAGTGTCTTTAAAGGTTCCAAAGGAAGGCGAGTACGAGGTCACTCTCGATGTTGCGAGTCTTCCGAAGGGAGTCGAAGCGAGCGACGAGTCGCCAACCACCATCTCGGTCAATTTCTCGTCCGGTGTCACCATCGGCACTGGCGCAAAGTCGGTGAACTTCTTTGTCGGTGATGCCAAGCGAGCGGTGATCAACCGCTGGGAATTGTTGCCTCAGACCATCGTGAACGGAATCAAGTACAGCCTCATCATCGCCATGTGTGCCATCGGGTTGTCGCTGATCTATGGAACAACTGGTCTCACAAACTTTGCCCACGGTGAGATTGTCTCGATTGCGGCAATTGTCGTGTTCTGGTTGAATCAGAACGGGCCTGAGCTTCATGTTCTGATTGCTGCTCCGTTCGGTATCGCGGCTGCCGCTCTCATGGCTGGTGCGTTCGAACGCCAACTGTGGCGCCCGCTGCGCCGCCGAGGCACCAGCCTCACATCGATGATGATCGTGTCTATTGGTTTGGCAATTGCCATTCGGTACGTGTACTTGTTCTTCTTCGGTGGGCGTAACCGCCGTTACCGCCAATACGTGGGTGACCCAGAGATCGACTTCGGACCTTTCGGAATCACGCCGCGTGACCTTGGCATCATGATCATCTCGGCGGTCGGGGTCGTCGGAATCTCCATGTTCCTGCTCCGAGCACGGCTCGGCAAAGCAATTCGCGCAGTGTCTGACAACCCAGATCTCGCTTCAGCAACCGGTATCAACACCAACCGCATCATTCTCACCGTGTGGCTCGTCGGAGGCGCTTTGGCAGGTATTGGTGGTGTCATGCTCGGTGCGGCAAGTGGCGTTCAGTGGGACATGGGCAACATCTTGTTGCTCCTCATGTTTGCCGCTATCACAGTTGGTGGGCTTGGTAACCCGTTTGGTGCATTGCTCGGTGCCTTCGTTGTGGGCATGTTCACCGAACTGTGGACGTGGTTCTTCCCGAACGTCGTTGAGTTGAAGACCCTGGGCGCACTCATTGCACTCGTCGTCATCTTGCTGGTTCGACCACAGGGATTCCTCGGACGAAAGGAGCGCATCGGATGAAGTGGGACCTCATTCTCTCGAACTCCTTCTACACCGCCATTAGTGCCAACGCGGTGGCCTACATCCTTGTGGCATCGGGGCTCAATGTGCACTTCGGTTACACCGGCCTTCTGAACTTCGGTCAGGCCGGGTTTGCTGCAATCGGTGCGTATTCACTGTCGATACCGATCAGCCGCTATGACTGGCCGTGGCCGCTCGCAGTGTTGATGGTTGTCGTGTCGTCCGTGATTTTGGCGTTGCTGCTCGGCATACCGACGCTGCGATTGCGAGCTGATTACTTGGCCATCGTCACCATTGCCGTGGCTGAAATCATTCGATTGTTCATGAACTCAGTGCGATTCACTTGGCTCACAGGCGGAAATGACGGTCTCCAAGGTTTCACCCGCTTCATGGAGAACATCAACCCGTTCCCCGACGATGGCATCACGCTGTGGGCGCAGAAGGTCGATGGTTACCGACTGTGGCTCTTGGTGACCGGTTGGATTCTCGTGGCGCTGGTGTCGACCGGAATCTGGGCCTTGATGCGAAGCCCATGGGGCCGAGTGTTGAAGAGCATTCGCGAAGATGAAGACGCTGCGCGCAGCCTCGGTAAGAACATCTTCGCGTACAAGATGCAGAGCCTGATTATTGGTGGTTTCGTCGGGGCGCTCGGCGGTATGTGGTTGGTGCTCGATAAGCAGTCCTCGCAGCCACAGGACTTTTCCACCACGTTCACATTCTTCGCTTACACCATCATCATCTTGGGTGGCATCGCGCGTGCGAAGGGTCCTGTCATCGGAACGATGATCTTCCTCTTCGTTATCCAGTTTGTTGACATCACGTTGCAGCAGGCAACGCGAACAACTCCGACAGATCCAACCCCGCTGCTTCCTGAGTGGATTGTGGACGAGAACAACTTCTCACAGGTTCGTTTCATCGTGGCTGGTCTTGCGCTTGCAATTCTTGTGATTGTGCGGCCACAAGGCATCTTCGGTGACAAGCGAGAGCAGGCCTTCGATGTCCGCTAACACCGCGTCGTATCAGCCTGTTCCTGGTTCGAAAAAAGATGACGCAATTCTCGTCGTCGACGGAGTCCGTCGTGCCTTCGGTGGCCTCGTGGCGGTCAATGTCGACCATGTCGAAGTGCCGCGTAACAAGATCACCGCTCTCATCGGTCCGAACGGTGCTGGGAAAACCACGTTTTTCAACCTGCTCACTGGGTTCGACTCTCCCGATCACGGAACCTCGGTGTTCAATAGTCAACGCCTCGATGGAATGGCTGCACACAAAGTCGCTCGACTTGGCATGGTGCGCACATTTCAGCTCACCAAAGCGCTTTCCCGAATGAGTGTCATCGAAAACATGCGCCTCGGAGCCGCACACCAGAAGGGCGAAAACATCTTCCGCGGATTGTTTTCTCCGCTGTGGCGTGCACAGGAGGCAGAAATCACCGCTCGGGCCGAAGAACTTCTAACACGGTTCAATCTTGCTCACATGCGCGATGAACTTGCAGGTGGTCTCTCTGGAGGTCAGCGCAAGTTGCTGGAGATGGCGCGTGCGTTGATGGTGGAACCAGAAATGGTGATGCTCGATGAGCCGATGGCGGGTGTCAACCCTGCTCTCAAACAGAGCTTGCTCGAACACATCAAAGGACTGCGTAATGAAGGTCGCACGGTGCTCTTCGTCGAACACGACATGGACATGGTGCGCGAGATCAGTGATTGGATCATCGTGATGGCCGAAGGTGTCGTCATTGCTGAAGGCACGTCAGACGACATCGGATCCAATCAGGCGGTCATCGACGCTTACCTTGGCGCCCACCATGACTCAGATCTGGGAGGTAGCTGATGGCTGCGAACGTCATCGATGTCGAAAACGTCATTGCCGGCTATGTCGCCGAAGTGAACATTCTCAATGGTTGTGACCTCACTGTCGCTGCTGGTGAGTTCGTTGGCATCATCGGCCCCAACGGTGCTGGCAAGTCCACGCTTCTGAAAGCAGTGCTCGGTCTGGTGAACATTCGCAGCGGGCATGTGAAGCTGAACGGTGAAGAGATCACCGGAATGAAGCCATATGAGCTCGTTGCCCGTGGTGTGGGCTTTGTGCCTCAAACTCGCAATGTGTTCCCCTCGTTGACCGTTCGCGAAAACCTCGAGATGGGGTGCTTCTTGTGTCCCGACATGCTGGACGAACGACTCGATTATGCGGTCGAGATGTTCCCTCGTCTCGGCGAGCGCATTGATCAGCGTGCAGGCTCGCTCTCTGGCGGTGAACGTCAGATGGTGGCCATGGGTCGTGCGCTCATGTTGAAGCCCACCGTGTTGCTGCTCGATGAACCCTCGGCCGGTCTGTCGCCAGCACTTCAAGACCAAGTGTTCATTCAGTGCAAGAAAATCAATGAGTCGGGTGTTGCCATTCTCATGGTGGAGCAAAACGCCAATAGGTGTTTGCAAGTGGTTGACCGTGGATACGTGCTTGACCAGGGCCGCAATGCCTACACCGGCACCGGTCGTGAGTTGCTGAAAGACCCGAAGGTCATCGAGTTGTACCTCGGCACTCTCGCCAAGTCTTCTCGAAACTGAGGCAGCGCAACATGACGGTCGAGCTTCGACCATTTGCAGAAGGTGACCTCGCATCAATCGCAGCGATTTCAACTGCTTGGAATGAGCACTTCGGAATTCCAATTGTGGACACAGTCGAATTGTTCGACGAAGAGTTCATTGAGCCACTCGTGTTTCGTGAGTTCGATATTTGCATCGCACTCGTGGATGGTTGTGCGGTGGGCTACGTGTATACATACCACCTCGCCAGTGAAACTCACGATCAACGTTGCTATGTGTTCGCCCGTGTGCACCCACAGTTTCTCTCACGTGGTGTCGGTACAGAGCTGTCTGCATGGGGTGCGAGGCGAGCTGAACAGAAGCTACGCATGGGGCCAGTTGTGGGCCGAAAGATCGTGCGCGCCGATGCGCCTGAATACGACGCAGACGCTCAACGAATATTCACCAACTTAGGAATGACCCCAATTCGTTGGTTTGCAGAAATGCGTACGCCGCTCAGTGACGTGCCAATAGTTCCTGTACCTGAAGGTGTCACGGTCATCGAATGGGATGCTGCTGACGACCGCGAGCTTCGACGTGTGAAGAACGAAGCATTCGCCGATCATTGGGGCTCAGCGCCAGATGATGAATTGCGGTGGTCGCAACTCACCACCGGTGTGGCAACACGCCGCGACCTTTCGCTCGTTGCGCTCGATGAGAACGGTGTCGTTATCGGGCTGGTACTAACCCATCGATTTCCAGATGATGACATCGACAACGGTGCTGTTGTCGAGAGAGTGGGATGGGTTCACAAAGTGGCGACTGTGCGTGAATGGCGCGGTCGGGGAGTTGCGTCGACTCTCATCTCTCAGGTCGTTCAGACGTATGGACGCGCCGGCCTCACCCATGCAGGGTTGTATGTTGATAGCGACAACCCGACCGGCGCGGTGTCGGTGTATGAGCGCCTCGGTTACGCCGTTGCAAGACGCTCTGTCACCTACGAGCTGATCATTGACTGACTCTGGTCATCGACTGACATTTAGAGAAGCTCCCAGACATGAAGAAAGGCCCGGGCTTTCGCCCGGGCCTTTCCGTTGATCGAATGAGATTCGACTAGCGGGTAATCACTTACCTGCGTCGAAGTTCTCACCAAGGGCGTTACCCATGTTGCCGTCGCATCCGTAGACCTTGATGGCCTTCGGTCCAACACCCTTCTCCACCATGGTGGCGAGGATCTTGGAGGTCTCATCGAAACCGATAATTGCAACTGCGTCAGGGCCAGCGGCCTTGATCTCGTCGACTTCCGCGTCGAATGCGGTTGCCTTCTCGTCATAGATCTTGGTTACGACGACCTTTGCGCCACCTGCTTCCAGGTTCTTCGCGAGGTCTTCGGCCAAGCCGGTGCCGTATGCGTCGTTACGAGCGATGATCGCCACGTTCGATGCGCCGTCACCCTTGATGACTTCAGCCAACACTGCACCCTGAACGATGTCCGATGGGGCGCTACGGAAGTAGAGACCCTTGTCGGCGTAGTCAGAGAGCTTCTTCGACGTGTTCGCAGGCGAGAACTGGACGACACCAGCAGCCGTGATCTTGTCGATCACGGTGAGGCTCACACCAGACGACGCAGCACCGATGATGGCGTCGACGTTCTGCGAAAGCTGAGCGTCAACTGTCTTCGATGCAGTGTCAGTGGTGGCATCACCAGAGTCACCCTTGATACCCACAACGTCCTTACCCAGCACGCCACCAGCAGCATTGATGTCCTTGATGGCGAGGTCGAAACCAGCGAATTCCGGTGGTCCGAGGAAGGCGAGTGAGCCAGTCTGCGGCAGGATCGAACCGATGGTCAGAACGCCATCACCCTTGCGATCACCCTCAGCAGGGATCGGGGCGACGTCTGCATCAGCAGGAGCTGCTGCTTCGATGTATGTGGTGAGGCTGTCGTCGAGACGGTTGTCTGCACCGAACTGAAGAACGCCGTAGGAAGCCTTGAGGGGCTCGCCGTTACCGGAGAACTCGAGTGGTCCAGAAACGCCGTCATAGTCGACGTCCTTACCTTCTTTGATGAGAGCAGCACATGTCGCGAAGTCGGTGCACTTTTCACCGTCGCGCGTAATGCCGTTGATCTCGTTGGCATAGGCAATGCCGTCGTCTTGTGCCTTCTCCACTGCAAGAGCAATCACCGTGACCGAGTCGTATGTCTCGGCTGCGTATGAGTAGTCAGTCAGTGCAGGATCGACCTCAAGGAGACGGTCCTTGAACTCTTGGGAAAGTTCCACCAACGGAGTGGTGCCCTTCATGCCCGCGAGTTCGCCATTGGATGTTGATGCTGCAGCAGTCGTATCTGATGCTGCAGTTGTGTCGGTCGAGCTGTCATCGCCACCACAGGAAGCGGCCACAAGGCCAAGACCCACGATGAGCGCCGCAACGCGACGTCCGGTTTTCTTCTGCATTTTTTCTCCCCGCAGATTGGATGTTTTGGGGGGCTTGGACACCCTCCCACTGGGTAAGACTGTGAAGGATACGAGTAGTTTTGGCGCACTGACAAGGGGGTGCACCTATTTCATGGGGCGCTAACTCAAATCTTTTTCGTTCGGGGAACGCTATTGCACAATCGCACAAACTCCGCAAGTAGCAGTCTTCCCACCGGACCTGCCCTATTGGTCGGCTTGGCAGCCGGGCTGCTGTCGGGGGTCTTCGGAGTCGGTGGCGGCATCTTGATTGTGCCAGGCCTTGTCTCGCTGGCCCGAATGGACCAGCGCACATCGCACGGAACGTCGTTGGCGGCTGTGTTGCCGATTGCCGCATCGAGTTTGGTGACCTACTGGGTGCATGACCATGTTGATTGGCCTGTCGCAGCTTGGCTGGTGGTTGGTGCGGTCGTCGGGGCGGTGGCTGGAACTGCGCTCTTGAACGTGCTCCCTCATCGCACACTTGCGGTGGCCTTTTCAGTGGTTCTTTTGGTGTCGGCGATCCGATTGTTCATCTCGATGGGAGCAGAAGGGCGCGGTGCGATGCACCTCGCAAGTGCCATCGCACTGGTGGTCATCGGTCTGGTCACGGGAATTCTGTCCGGACTACTCGGAGTTGGTGGCGGTGTCGTGATGGTGCCAGCGATGATGATGCTGCTTCACGTTGAAGGAGTTGTCGCGAAGGGAACGTCGCTTGCCGTCATTATTCCCACGGCAGCCATGGGAACCTGGCGCAATCGAAGCAATGACAATGTCGATCTTCGTGCTGCAGGGGTCGTGGCGACGTCGGGAATTGTCGCGGCTGTTGCAGGCGGATGGATCGCTGCTCGAATGTCTGATTCTGTGTCCAACTTCCTCTTCGCGACTCTTCTCATCGTGGTGGCGGTACGTCTGTTGTTGCAGGCACGACGCGAGAGCCGTAGCGATGTCACCGCTGTCGTGGAGTAGAACGTTTTTATGACTGAAGGACGCTTGGCAGGCAAAGTCGCACTCATCACTGGTGGTGCTCGCGGAATGGGCGCAGCTGAGGCTGCACTATTTGCTAGTGAGGGCGCTCGTGTCGTCATTACAGACGTGCGCGATGAAGACGGAGCGTTGACGGCGAAGAACATTTCCCCCGATGCGTCGGCGTGCGTGTACATGCATCACGACGTGGTGAGCGAGGATGAGTGGGCGACAGTGGTTGCTTCGACTATTGAAACGTTTGGTCGCATCGATGTGTTGGTGAACAATGCGGGCATCTTCGAGACCGGAACAGTGTTGAACACAACACTCGACATGTATCGGCGCACCATTGATATCAACCAGGTTGGTGTGTTTCTCGGAATGAAAGCTGTCGCTGAACACATGGTGAAGCAACAATCAGGCTCAATCATCAACATCTCGTCCATCGCAGGACTGCAAGGTGCTGCGGGGTTTCTTGCATATGGCGCGAGCAAGTGGGCAGTGCGCGGAATGTCGCGCGGTGTGGCCAAAGAACTCGCGCCGTTCGGAGTGCGTGTCAATTCCATTCACCCAGGCATCATCGACACTGCGATGTTGCAGACATTCGACAACGTCGGCTCGGGCGTGCGTGAGGCAGTGCGCACACGTATCCCGATGGGCCGTGAAGCAGAAGCACAGGAAGTTGCCACCATGGCGTTGTTCTTGGCAAGCGATGAAAGCTCGTACTGCAACGGCGGCGAATTCGTGGTCGACGGCGGTTGGACTGCCTGATGAGCATTCTCGGAACCAGAGTCCAGCGACTCGAAGACCCACGCTTTCTCACGGGTCAAGGCACCTACATTGCGAACCTGCCGCTGCCTGATGCATGGCATCTCTCATTTGTTCGTTCAACTGTCGCGCACGGTCGTATCACAGGCGTCGATACGAGTGTGGCTGAGTCAATGCCAGGTGTCGTCGCGGTGTACACCGGCACCTCGTTGCCGTTGCAACCTGCCCCTCCGGCGATGGTTTTGTTGAACCAGAAAATGCTGCGCCCGTATCTTGCGCGCGAAGTTGTTCGGTACGTGGGTGAGCCAATTGCACTGATTGTCAGCGAGACCAAAGAGCAAGGCATCGATGCAGCAGAGTCGGTGATTGTCGATTACGACACATTGCCCACGGTTCTCGATCTTGAGCAGTCACTTCGCGGTGATGTGTTGTTGCACCCTGATGCCGGCACGAATGTGGCGGTCACCTTTCCGGGCCCAGCTGATGAATCGATCTTTGCTGACTGTGATGTGGTGGTGTCATTGACGATCGAGAATCAGCGTGTGGCGCCAGTGCCGATGGAAGTGCGAGCCGCAGCGGCGATATGGGACGGCACGACACTCACACAGTGGGCATGTAGTCAAGGTGTTCACGGTGCGCGAGATGGCATCGCAAACGCATTGGGTCTAGAACCATCCCAGGTGCGAGCGATCACTCCGGATGTAGGCGGTGGCTTCGGAGCGAAGTCTGGTCAGTACCCAGAGGAAATTCTTGTGGGTTGGGTGGCAAAGACGCACGGACATGCAGCGCGATGGACTGAGACGCGTAGTGAGAACTTGGTGTCAATGGGGCATGGTCGTGGACAAGTTCAGCGCGCAACACTTGGCGGTACGCGCGATGGCAAGTTTCTCGCGTATCGACTTGAGGTGTTGCAAGACAGTGGTGCGTATGCACGTATGGGTGCAGTGTTGCCAATCATGACGCGCCTCATGACAAGTGCGGTGTACAACATTGCCAAGGTCGAGTATGAGTCGCATTCCGTTCTCACCAACACCACTCCGACTGAGGCGTACCGCGGTGCCGGTCGACCCGAAGCCACGGCGGCAATTGAGCGCATCATTGATGTGTTTGCCGCGAAGTGTGGCCTCGACCCAGCAGAGGTGCGTCGTCGCAACTTCTTGCAGCCAAGTGCTTTTCCACACACGACTGCAATGGGTGCCGCGTATGACTCTGGCGAATATGAGAAAGCTCTCGATGCAGCACTTACTGCTGCCGGTTATGCCGAACTTCGTCGTGAGCAGCGCGAGCGTCGTGAACGTGGCGATGTCGTGCAGATGGGCATCGGAGTTGCCAGTTATGTGGAAACGACAAATCCGATGAGTGGGCCTGAGTTTGGTTCAGTCGAAATCACTGCCGATGGTGGCGCAATCGTTCGCACCGGTTCTTCTTCGCACGGACAAGGTCATCACACCGTGTGGGCAATGATCGTGGCTGAGTCCACAGGCATACCGATGCATAAAATCGACTTTCGTTTCGGCGACACCGATGACATTCAGCGTGGCGGAGGCACAGGCGGCTCACGAAGCTTGCAGGTAGGTGGCACAGCCGTTCAGATGGCGGCAGACAAAGTCATCGACGCTGCTCGGTCAGTAGCGGCAGATCTTCTGGAAGCTTCAGTCGATGATGTGGTGTTCGATGTGCCGCGCGGCGCCTTCCACGTGGCGGGTTCGCCACAACCGGTGAAGACTTGGGCCGATGTCGCCGGTAGCGGTTCGAGTGCACTTCTTGGTGAAGCAGATTTCGTGCCAGAAGGTTCCACATTTCCGTTCGGAAGTCACGTGTGCGTAGTCGAGGTGGATACCGAAACCGGGTCTGTTGAAGTGAGGCGTCATGTGGCGTGTGACGATGCCGGAACCATCATCAACCCGCTCATCGTCGACGGGCAGGTGCACGGTGGTCTCGCGCAGGGCATTGCCCAGGCGCTAATAGAGGAAGTGCGTTATGACGAAGATGGCAATCCCATCACATCGAACCTCGCCGATTACGCGTGCATCTCAGCAGCCGAGTTACCGTCGTTCGAACGAGTTGTCATGGAAACTCCGACACCACGCAACCCGTTGGGTGCAAAGGGAATTGGTGAGGCTGGAACAATCGGGGCGACACCGGCAGTGCACAACGCTGTTGTTGACGCGTTGGCGCACCTGGGTGTTGAACACATGGATATGCCGTGCACTCCCCGACGAGTGTGGGAAGCGCTGAATTCAGTTCGTTGACGCTTCAGTGACAGCAGGCGAAGGCTTGTTCGTAGCGAACGCACCGATCAACGCAATTGCACATCCGATGAGTGACAGAACCGCAATGGGTTCACTGCGTAATACGACGCCAAGAAACAAACTGACCACTGGCATCACATAGGTGGTGACGGACGCCCGAGTGCCGCCGACTCGTCCGACCAAGGTGATGGCCATCACGTAGGCAATACCTGTTCCTCCGACACCGAGAGCGACGATAGACAACAACGAGTGCCACGCGAATGTTGCGTCGGGAAGCGATGCCAACCCGAATGGAAGGGTGCAGATGATGGCTACTGCTTGTGAGTGAACGATCACCGGAAGAGTTCCGTACTTTTGTTGCAGAGGCCCTGACATGTTCAGCGAGATGCCGTAACACGACACCGCAAGGATGATGAGCGACACCCCAAACACACTGTTGGATCCTTCACCAAGTGTCGGAACAGCAATGAACACAACTCCGATGAAACCAACTACGAGGCCGAGTACTTGTTGCCTTGGCGGCAGTCGTCGAGCGAGTACGCCTGCAAATGTCGCAACAAACAACGGAGTTGCACCGTTCAACATGCCCGTGATGCTGCTTGACACGTGCTGTTCCGCGAATGGGAAAAGAGACAGTGGAAATGTCATCCAGAACAAGCCGAGCAAAATCAAACGTGGGTACGCCTCGCGCGGAAGTTTGACGCGCGATCCCTTAAACGGGATGAGGGTGAGGAAGCCGAATACCAAGCGCATCGGCGTGATCAGCTGCGGCGGGAATGCATCAAGACCTTCGGCGATGAAGAAGAAACTCGCACCCCAGATGACTCCGGGAATGACGAGAAGCACCCAGTCGCTGCGCTTCATGACACCAACTCTTCTTTGCGAAAGCGAGGGCTAGTGGACCTCACTGCACCACCGGCGAACAACAGCCCGCACACCACGAGCGCCACCATCAGCGCGGCCGCAACTGAGAAGGTGACGGTTCGCCCCAGGTGTTCGTAATTCAGGCCGGCCAGTGCGGCGGCGACACCACCGACAAGCGTTTGCAGGCCGCCCATGAGACCTTGTGCTCCAGCTAATCGTTCTGGCGGAGCCACCATGCTGACTGCCATTCCAGAACCAGTGACGGTGAGACCGTCAACGATTCCGTGGAACAGACCGATGGTCAAGATGATGAGGGGCACAGTGAGTGCTCCATAGGACGTCATGAAGATTGCGCCAAACAGAATGCCCGTCGCAGCTGCCACAAATGGTCCGACATGTTGAGTGAGTCGACCGCCAATGGGTCCGAGAAATACAAGTGGTAGCGCGAATGCCGTGATGCCGACATTCGACATCCAACTTGAAGCACCGAGGTCGTCCATCATCACCACGAACGTTGCATCGAATGTGCCAATCATGAGGAACAACGCAACTCCGATGAAAATTGCACCGGCAAGAGGCTTCACACGCAGGAGGTCAAATGCCAGTCGTTTTTCAGTGCGTAACTCTTCTGATGTCTCGGGCACTTCAAGTCGCGCAACCATAAAGCCGAGAACGAGAAGTGCGCCGGCAACGATGATGAATGGAGCGCCGAACCCGACAGTGTCAGCGAGAATTGCTGACAGCACAGGTCCTGTTGCAAAGCCTGCGACATCGAACGAGAGAATGCGGCCAAGGTTGCGACCCATGTTCTCTCGGTCGCTCTGAACCACGATGCGACGAACGGCCGGCAGAGCAGCACCTGCACCGACACCCATGAGGAATCGACTCAGTGCGAGCACCGTGAAGTTGGTGCCGAACGCCATTCCGAGTGTGCCGATTGCTTCGACCCATGCGCCAAGCATCACGAGTCGTCGTGCATGTCCTTTGTCTGCGAGCGGAGCGATGAGAATTTGTGCCGCAAACGATGTGAAGAAGCCGAGTGCCACCAACAGTCCGAGGCTCGACTCAGGAATTCCGTAGTTGCCGCGAAAATCATCGAGCACGGTGAACATGACGCCGTATCCCATTGAGCTGGCCAGCGATACGACCTGAAGAGTCGGCACAAGCCTGCGAGAAGACATGATTGCCAGCCTAAGGTGCGGTCAGCTGTTTAACGTGAGATGCACATGTCGTGACAATTCAGTCCACGATGAACGAAGTCCGGGATGCAAGTCGAACTCATGGACTTCATCGATGTGCACCCATCGCAAATCATCGGATTCTGCGTTTGCAGCGAATGCTCCTGCATCTCCGTGCGTGTGCGCAATCACAGTGTCGTATCGCCAAGTTCCGTGATCGTCAGAGAAGATTGCGCGCACCTCGACCATGTGCGCGCTGATTCCTGCTTCTTCCTCTGCTTCGCGCTTTGCTGCCGCGACGGCATCTTCATGTGAGTCGAGTGCACCGCCGGGTAGCGCCCATGTTCCACCACCGTGAGTCCATGCGGCACGCAGTTGGAGAAGCACATGTGGTGCGTCGAGGTCGGTGCGCACTAGCAGCAAACCTGCTGCTCCGTGAAGACCCCAATGGCGATTTCCGCAGGCGCAAAACACCCAACCGTCACCGTCCCTCAAGCCCATTGGGGCAATGGTGACACAGAGGGCAGCACTGCCGGCTAGGCGACACTGGAGCGGGAGGAGAAAAAACGAAATCCGACTTGTTTGGTCGGGTTTTGGCTTGTAGCGTCTGGCACCTATGACGAATGCCAATTGGGGTTTTGAGACCCGCCAGATTCATGCCGGACAAGAGCCAGACCCCACCACGGGTGCACGCGCGGTTCCGATCTATCAGACCACGTCGTATCAGTTCCGCGACTCAGCACACGCGCAGAATCTGTTCGCACTGGCCGAGATCGGCAACATCTACACGCGCATCATGAACCCAACGCAAGGGGTTCTCGAAGCGCGTCTCAGCTCACTCGAAGGTGGCATCACCACCGCAGTCGGTCTGCCAGGTGCATTGGTTGTGTCGAGCGGTCAGAGCGCTGAGACACTTGCAATCCTCACGTTGGCTGAAGCGGGTAGCCACATCGTCGCCTCACCATCGTTGTACGGCGGTACGTACAACCTGTTCCACTACACACTGCCGAAGATGGGCATCGAAGTGTCGTTCGTCGACGATCCACATGATCTCAGTCAGTGGAAGAGCGCAATTCGTCCGAACACCAAGGCGTTTTACGGAGAAGTTCTTGCAAACCCACGCAACGACGTGTTCGACATCGAAGGTGTATCGAAGGTTGCACACGAAAATGGCATTCCATTGATTGTCGACAACACCGTGCCCTCACCGTACGGTGTGCGCCCGATTGAGTGGGGTGCTGACATCGTCGTGCATTCACTCACCAAGTTCATCGGTGGTCACGGAACGTCAATCGGTGGCGCCATCATCGACGGAGGCACATTCGATTTCGGTGCAAGTGGACGCTTCCCGAACTTCACTGAACCAGACCCGAGCTATCACGGCCTTGCGTATTGGCCGGCTCTTGGTGCAGGTTCGTACATCATCAAGGCGCGTGTGCAGATGCTTCGTGATCTTGGAATGGCAGTAAGCCCGTTCAATGCGTGGCAATTCTTGCAAGGCCTTGAAACGTTGTCGTTGCGTATGGACCGTCACTGGTCAAACACCGACAAAGTCGTCGCGTACTTGCAAAAGCAGGGCCAGGTCGAGAGCATCAATTACGCAGGTCTACCAAGCAGCCCGTGGCATGACCGCGCGAAGAAGTACTTCGGCGGTCGTGGTTACGGCTCTGTCATCGCCTTCGTGTTGAAGGGTGGCCGCGAACACGGTCAGAAATTTGCAGAAGCACTGAAGCTGCACAGCCATGTTGCCAACATCGGTGACGTACGCAGCCTCGTCATCCATCCGGCGAGCACGACACACAGTCAGTTGACCGAAGACGAGCAGCGCTCGGCAGGAGTCAACCCGGGTCTCGTGCGTCTGTCTGTGGGGCTCGAGTCAATCGAGGACATCCTCGCCGACCTCGACTTGGGCTTCGCCGCTATCAACTAGTCGTCGTTGCGCTGATCGCGCAGGAACTGCTCAAGCTCTGCAGCCAGGTCATCACCACTTGGCATGTCGTTCTCGGCCGCTTGGTCATGACGTTGCTCAAGCATGCGCACATACGTCGATGCCTGAGGGTCACCCTCGACTGCTGCGTCGTGTAGTTCTTGCCAACGACTGATTTCGTCACGTAACTGCGCATGGTCGGTGGGAACACCGAGAACATGTTGTAGGTGCTGAAGCAATGCAGCAGCACTCTTCGGGTGCTGCGCAGACATCAGATAGTGCGGAACGCCAACCCGGAGGCTGACGCTCGGGATGTTTGCTTCATCGAGCATGTGCAACATCACTCCGGCCACGCCCGTGGGCCCTTGGTACTGGGGTTTGCTCAAACCGAGTACGGATGCCAAGTCTGAATTTGTGGTACTTCCAACAACGAAAGGAACGCGGGTGTGTGGCACCTGTTCGGCAGCGGCGCCAAGGCTGACGACCAAGTTGCATCCGATGCCACGGGCGACAGAAACGATGCACTCGGTGAAGGTGTTCCAACCAAGGTGCGGCTCGATGCCGTTCAACACCACAAGATCGCGCGCACCTTCCGGATATCTGATGGCATGGAATTCGTTTTCGGGCCAGCGAATGCATCGTTCGTCGAACTCGTCAAGGAACACGTCGGGACGCTCTTGCGTGAAATCGAAGAAGGGGTCTGGGTCGACGTCGGCGATGACGGTGGTGTCGCGCTCTTTGATCATCCAATCAAGTGCGGAGGTTGCGACATTGGCAATGTCGAACAATCCGTGCAGCGCGACGAGCAACACAGGGTTGCGAAGAGGGGCGACCTCGTCCCAGTACGAACCGAGAACTTCGTCGACCGAAGATGTCACGCCATCAATCTACGAACGAAGATGGTCGACCACCACGTCGATGCAGCGAGTGAGAGCATCGACATCTTCGGGGTCGATTGCTGGGAACATCCCGATACGCAACTGATTTCGACCCAATTTGCGGTAGCTCTCGGTGTCGACAATCCCGTTTGCTCGAAGTGTCGAACTGACGGCCCCGGCATCCACCCCTTCGAGGTCGATGGTGCCCACAACATTCGAACGCTTCGTCGGATCTGTGACGAAGGGCGAAGCCCAGTCGCGGGCCTCGGCCCATGAGTACAGGGTGCGCGCCGATAGCGCGCTACGGCCTGCGGCCCACTCGAGACCACCGTTGTTATTCATCCAGCGAACTTGTTCGTCCAACATGATGAGAGTTGCAAGGGCAGGCGTGTTGTATGTCTGATTCGCGACGCTGTTGTCGAGCGCTATGGACAAGTCGAGCGAGGCAGGAATCCAGCGGCCAGTTGCCTTGATCGACGCAATGCGATCGAGTGCAGCTGGGGAGCACGCGGCCAACCACAGTCCGCCGTCGCTCGCGAAAGATTTCTGTGGCGCGAAGTAGTACACGTCCACCTCGGCTGGGTTCCATGTCAAGCCGCCTGCTGCTGACGTTGCATCAACAACCACCAAGCCGTCAGCGCCGGGACGTTCAAGTCGCATCGACACTCCGGTTGACGTTTCATTGTGTGTCAATGCATACACATCGCACGATGCATCTGGAGATGGTTGTGGGTGCGTGCCAGGGTCAGATGACACGACAACAGGCTCTGCAATGTGCGGGGCAGCGTGAGCTGCTTCGGCAAACTTTGACGAGAACTCACCGAAGACCAGATGTTGACTGCGATCACGAATCAATCCGAATGTTGCGACATCCCAGAACACTGTCGAGCCGCCGTTACCAAGGACTATCTGCCAACCATCTGGAAGACCAAAGAGTGACATGAGGCCTTCCCGAACCGAACCAACGATGTTCTTCACTGCTGGTTGGCGATGCGACGTTCCGAGCACATCGCGCGCGCGAGCAGAAAGCGCAGAGACTTGTTCAGGGCGGACCTTCGACGGTCCGCAACCAAATCGCCCGTCACGCGGAAGAATTTCGGCCGGCAAGCGGAATGCGTTGGAGTTCGATTTGGTCACTGTGTAAGCATGGCACCCATGACCTCCCGACCGGAATTGCGACGCGTCTCAGCGCGTCTGGCAGCCATCGCCGAATCAGCCACCTTGGCAGTCGACGCAAAGGCAAAGGCCCTGAAAGCCAAAGGGGAAAACGTCATCGGTTTCGGAGCTGGTGAACCAGATTTCCCCACTCCAGAGCACATCGTTGACGCTGCGGTGAAGGCGTGTCGCGATGTGAAGTATCACCGCTACACACCTGCTGCCGGACTGCCTGAACTTCGCGAGGCCATTGCCGCTAAGACACTTCGAGACAGCGGTTTTTCATGCACTGCCGACCAGGTATTGGTCACCAATGGCGGCAAGCACGCGGTGTTCACTGCATTCGCCGCGCTGTGTGACCCGGGCGATGAAGTCATCTGTCCGGCGCCGTATTGGACGACCTACCCAGAAGCCATCACTCTCGCCGGTGGCGTGCCGGTCATCATCGACACAGATGAAGAAACCGACTTCCGTGTGACCGTTGAGCAGCTTGATCGAGCGTTGACTCCACGCACGAAGGTGCTGTTGTTCGTGTCGCCGGACAATCCTTCTGGCGCTGTGTACCCACCCGAGGAAGTCAAAGCAATCGGCGAGTGGGCCGTACGAAATGGCGTGTGGATCATCACCGACGAGATCTACGAACACCTCACGTATGGTCCTCACAAGTTCACGTCAATGCCGACGTTGGTGCCCGATGTGGCTGATCAATGTGTCATCGTCAACGGTGTCGCAAAGACCTACGCGATGACAGGTTGGCGAGTTGGTTGGATGATCAGCCCTAAAGATATCATGAAGGCGTCGATCAACTTCCAATCTCACGCCACATCGAACGTCAGCAACGTGGCACAAGTTGCGGCATTGGCGGCGGTGAGTGGTGACTTGTCTGCTGTTGCAATGATGCGCGATGCATTCGAGCGACGCGGCAAGTTGATGCACCGACTTCTGACCTCCATTCCTGGTGTCACCTGTATGGAACCTCAAGGTGCCTTCTACTGCTATCCGAAGTTCGAAGGACTGCTCGGTCGCAAAGTGGGAGATTCGACTCCCGCATCAACACTCGAGTTGGCTGACGCGGTGTTGACCACTGCCAAGGTCGCTTTCGTGCCCGGTCAGGCATTTGGTTCGCCTGGGTATTCACGTTTTTCCTTCGCACTCGGTGATGCCGACATCGAAGAAGGAATCAACCGCCTCATCACACTGTTCTCCTGACCCTGTCGTCTGCCTTAACGGTGGGGTGGTCAGTGTTCTGCTACGGTGACTGATGCGTCGCAATAGCGACGTAGTACAAGACCCAGCGAAGTCGGTGAGATTCCGACACTGTCCCGCAACGGTGATGCTGAGCAGACAACATGTCTGTGACAGATAAGTCCGGTCGCCTGATTTTGTACGCGACAACCAGTCCTCGAAAGAAGGGCGGTCCGCGGAGGGAACCCGGCATCTGTCGGAGCTGCGACCCACTCTTCTTTCTCCAATTCCATATGGAGGAAGAACATGAAACCAACATCCACTCGCCGACGAAGAATCCTTGCGTTTCTCGCTGCGCCACTCATCACCCTTGCCGCCTGTGGCGGGTCTGAATCATCGTCAGACACAACCGCTGCACCAGATACAACTGCCAGTGAAGTGACCTACCCAGTCACTGTCGCGGCGGCCAACGGAGACGTCACGCTCGCTGCACGCCCGACAAAAATTGTCAGCCTGTCACCGACAGCCACCGAGATGTTGTACGCAATCGGTGCGGGTGACCAGGTCGCCGCGATTGACGACATGAGCAATTACCCGGCAGAGTCATCGGCGAAAGCTTCGAAGCTGTCTGGTTTCGAGCCCAATGTCGAAGCAATCGCTGCCTATGAACCTGATCTGGTGGTTATCGCGAACGACATCGCCTCAATTGCTCAACAACTCACCAGTCTGAACATTCCGGTGTGGCTCGGCTCTGCCGCCGCCACGTTGGATGACGTGTACGCACAGGTTGATCAGTTGGGAACCCTGACGGGGAATGCTGCTGGTGCACAGGCTCTCGTCACGCAGATGAAGGATGACATCGAGAGTGCTTTGGCTGGGGTCGAGAAGCTTGCGGATGTGCCGGTGTTCTGGGAACTTGATGACACCTACTACAGCATCACCTCGAACACATTTGTTGGTGCAGTGCTCACGCAATTCGGCTTCAAGAGCATCGCCGACGGTGTCGAAGCCGGGAACGACTATCCGCAGTTGAACGCTGAATCAATCATTTCCGCCAATCCCAAGGTCATCTTCCTTGCCGACACGAAGTGCTGTGCGCAAGATGCTGCAACAGTTGCCGCTCGACCGGGCTGGTCTGCAGTCGATGCAGTAACTGCTTCAAATGTGGTGGAGCTCGACGATGATGTTGTGTCACGTTGGGGACCACGCATCGTGGAACTGGTGCAGGCAATCGCGGGTGCCGCTGCAAAGGTCGCGTCATAGTCGCGACATCTTCGCTCAACACCGTGGTGACCACCATCGGGAGAAGTTCCCGGTGGTGGTTCGCCATAGGTATCGCCGCACTATGTGTGGCGTTACTTGCCGGCGTGATGATTGGCCCCGCCGGTCCCACGTGGTGGCGCGTACCGCTTGTGTTTCTTGACAAGTTGCCCTTCATCACCATTGACAGCGGAGTTTCTACATCTGAGTGGTTGATCGTGTGGCAAGTGCGTACGCCACGAGTGTTGTTGGCGGCCTTGGTGGGAGCAATGCTGTCAGTCTCTGGTGCGAGTTATCAAGGTGTGTTTCGAAACCCCTTGGTTGACCCGTATCTCCTCGGAGTGGCAGCTGGCGCAGGTCTTGGTGCGACGTTCGTTTTCACCGTCAATCGTGCGGGAACAAGTGGTTGGCTCGTTGACCCGCTTCCACTTGCAGCCTTCATTGGGGGCCTCTTGGCGGTGTTCGTGACGTACGTAGTAGGTACCGCATTCGGTGGTGATCGATCATCGACGACGCTCGTGTTGGCTGGGGTCGCAGTTACTTCACTTGCAACCGCACTACAGACGTTCATGTTGCAGCGAAATACTGATGTCGTACGCCAGGTGTACTCGTGGATCTTGGGTCGGTTGTCGACTGCCACATGGGATGACGTGCGACTGGTCGTTCCGTATGTGGTCATCAGTACGACTGCACTGCTGTTGCATCGTCGACTTCTCGATGTACTTCGAGTGGGTGACGACGAAGCATCAGCTCTCGGAACCAACGTGCGTCGGGTTCGCCTCGTAGTTGTTGTCGCCGCGACACTCGGCACGGCCGCTGCCGTTGCAGTCAGCGGGCTCATTGGTTTCGTTGGCATTATTGTTCCGCACGCGGTGCGGCTTCTGTGCGGCACGTCGTATCGCGTTGTCTTGCCGATGAGTCTGTTTGTTGGTGCAGCATTTCTGATACTTGCCGACATTCCGGGTCGAATTCTTGATAATCCTGCAGAGACACCAATAGGTGTTGTGACGGCATTTCTTGGCGCGCCGTTCTTCCTGCTGTTGCTTCGTACTCGGCAGGTGGCCCGATGACGTCGCTCGCCCTCGAAAACGTCTCTGTCAGTTATGACCGTAGCCAGGCATTGGTTGGCTTCAGCGATTTGGTGAAGCCAGGCGAGTGGCTGTGTTTGATCGGGCCCAATGGTGCAGGCAAGTCGTCGTTGTTGCGCGCAATTGTCGGCACCACGCCACATACGGGGCGAGTTCTGGTCGATGGCGTGGCGCTTTCTTCGCGCCCGCAACGTCGCCGAGCGCAACTGATTGCATATGTGCCACAAACGCCGGTACTACCACCAGACATGACGGGCCGAGAGTACGTGTTGCTCGGGAGAAATCCTTTCGTGTCACATTTTGGTTCCGAGGCACATCACGACAAGTCATTTGTCGACGACATCCTTTCGCGTCTCGACTTACAGTCACTCGCAGATCGAAAGCTGGCCAATCTGTCTGGCGGAGAGCGTCAGCGACTCGTGGTTGCACGAGCCATCGCTCAGGAAGCACCGGTGCTGCTGCTCGATGAGCCGACAAGTGCGCTCGATATTGGACATCAGCAGAAAGCTCTCGAGTTGGTCGACAAGTTGCGACGCGAGCACGGCCTCACTGTCGTGTCTGCAATGCATGACCTGACTCTTGCCGGAACCTATGCGGATCGTTTGAGCCTGATTCATGAAGGCCATGTCGTGGCGAGCGGAACACCGACGGAAGTGCTGAGATCAGAGACACTTGCCGAGTTCTACGGAGTCTCAGTGAATGTTCACACCGAGCCAGACGGCTCAATAGCAATCATTCCTCGTCGCGGTAGCTAATCGCTGGAGGCGGTGAGGGAACTAGCCGTAGCCTGACGGAGTCATATGAGTGTGCTCGATAGGTATGTCGAAGGCTGTGCGTCAGCACATCAAACTCTTCTCGGGCTGGTCGACAGCATCGAGCCGACATCTGTGCGTGAACCATCGTTGCTTCCGAATTGGAGCAGGGCTCATGTGCTCAGTCATATCGCGCGAAATGCTGAGGGCCTCAGGAGATTTTTTGTCGCTGCAGAAGACGGCCTCGTGGGGGAGCAGTACCCGGGTGGTCGCGCCAAGCGTGACGCAGACATTGACGACGGTGCCAACCGAGACTTCAGCGTCATCGTGTCGGAGGTGCGAACCTCAATATGGGAACTCGAAGGCGCGTGGGCTCGGGCGAGCGCAGAAGTGTGGGCATCAAAGGGTCGACTTCTCACCGGAGCTGAGGTCACCTTGGAAGAGTCGGTCTTTCGTCGTTGGCGGGAAGTCGTCGTTCATACGTCTGATCTTGGTTATGCCTACACGTGGGCCAACTGGCCGAACGACTATGTGCGCTTCGAGCTTGATCGTCAACTCATGGCATGGCGAGCATCGCAGCCAATGGGCGTCAAAGACTTCCCTGAGCACGTTCGAAGACTTCCAGATGCCAAGCGACTGGCATGGTTGCTGCAGCGGACCAGTATCGAAGGTGTAGAGCCAGGACCAGGAATCTGACATGACGTCAACATCACTTTCAATTTTTCGTCGTTGCAGTGCCGTCATCGTCGGATTAGTAGCGGCATTGTCTTTGCCGAGTGTGGCCTCAGCGCATGCAACGCTCGATGGAAGTACCCCAGCAGCGTCATCGGTGGTGTCGAAGTCACCCGACGAAATCGTGCTTGATTTCGATGAGACCGTCGAACCACGGCTCGGGTCGTTGAAGGTGTTTGATGACGCTGGTCGTGAGATGGAAGTCGGCGACCTCGTACGAGATGTTGTTGATCAATCTGTTGTGAGGGCAAGTGTCATGCCTTTGGCAGACGGACCGTATGTGGTGGTGTGGCGCGTCACCAGTGTTGATGGTCATCCGGTGACAGGTGCGTTCCCCTTTGAGGTGGGCAAAGTGTCAAGCGGGTCAGCGTCTGATCTGCTCCAGAACATCGTGGCCTCGCAGTCGCGTGATGAATCTCTCGGTGTTGCAATCGGTGTTATCCGGTTCTTTTCTCTTCTTGCAATCACTTTGCTCATCGGAGTGATGATCGTGACCGCTGGTGGTGATGTCCTGTTGAACCACAGATCACGTCTCATGTCGGCTGTTTGTCTTGCAGGCTTGGCTACCTCATCAGTAGGCATTTTGTTGTTGCAGGGTCCTTACACGACAAACGGTCGCTGGGGTGATGTATTCGACACGGGGCTCATCAGTGACGTCATGGCAACTCGCCTCGGTGTGGCCCTCGTTGCCAGGGTGAGTTTGGTGCTTGTGCTCGTCATCTTGTTCTCGCCAGTAATCATTCGCCGACGATCCTCGTTGTGGTTGAACGCCGTGGGCCTTGCCACGCTTGGCATCGTGCTCACTTTCAGCGCGAGCGGACATGCGAGTGCACGTCCGTGGGCGGCATTGCTCGTCGCACTCGACGCGGTTCATCTTTCGGCTATCGGTGTCTGGATCGGCACTCTCCTTGCAGCGGTGGTTGTGGGTCACGAGGTATTCGATACCGGCGAAGATGACGATGCAAATCAACACCTGTCGCGCCTCTCTCGCGTCTTCACGTGGGCTATGCCGGTTGTCGTTCTGACCGGAAGTGTGCAGGCTTGGATGCTCATTGAAGACCGAAGCGGTGTTTTCGACACGACATACGGCCGAGCTCTTCTCGCCAAGGTTGGGTTGGTAATTCTCGCGGTCGCAATCGGAACAGGAATTCGCCGGCGACTCACGCAGGGCAATACCGGTGCATTGAAACGGGCACTTCGCTCTGAGGCGCTCGTAGCGATTGTGGTTCTTGGTCTGGCAGCGGTCATGGTGTCGACGTCTCCAACTTCAGGTGATGGGGGAAGTGCATATTCATCTGTGACGTTGGTGCAAGGTGGCGTGCTGGCAGACATCACGGTTAGTCCTGCTCGCGTTGGCACCGTCGAAATACACACACTGTTCAGTCCACCAGGTGGTTCTTTATCTCCTGTCGAGAATGTGGAAGTTCGTCTACAACTTCCTTCACGCGACATTCCGACAATTCCAGTCGACATGATCGAGCTTGGCCCAAACCACTGGAGTGGAGTTGCCCAAATTCCTTATCCCGGGGAATGGTCTCTCGATGTTGTGGTGACACCAACAAAGAATGCAACCTTGTCGTATTCCACCTCTGTGAAGGTGGTCGACTAATGAACTTGTTAACTACCGCTCTGGCTTGAGTTGTTTCACCACAATGTGATGCGGCATTCCGGTTGCCTCATCCATGAACATCTCTCCCACAACGGAGTAGCCACACTTGATGTAGAAATCCAACGCAGCATCGCGTGCGCGTGCCCACACAATTGATGCACCACGTTGCCGTGCATGTGCTTCACCTGCATCGATGATCAGGCGACCGAAGCCACTGCCTTGAAGGGCCTCGTCGACTGCCATGCCCTTCAGCTGAATCGCAACGGATGTTGTGTCGTGTGGAAACGGCCGATTGATCCATGACGACACCGCGATCACGCGGCCCGAGTCGCGCACGCCGAGATGGACCGTCGACGAGTCGCTGTCTTCGGAATATGACGGATTTGACGACGGCGTTCCTTTGCGAAGCACTTTCATGCGCAACTCGAGGATGTCAGCGAGCGGTAGTTCCTCGACCGTGTGAGTCGCCATGAAGCAACGATAGCGACACGGTTCGGTGTGCGATGGTCGATGCCTCGCGTGGGTCATGAGTCACGAGCAGCGTAGGGATGTTCATGTCGGTCAGCATGGTCACAAGGTCACGCTGCAGTTGGTCGTGAAGGTCTGCATCGAGCCCAGTCAATGGTTCGTCAAGTAGCAGCAGTCGCGGTTCAACAATCAACGTTCGTGCAAGGGCAACGCGTCGTGTTTCGCCACCAGACAGCGTGGTCACATCTCGAGTTTCGTAACCACTCAAGTTGACGAAGTCGAGTATCTGCTCGACCTGCTCTCGAACCTTTCTTTTGTCGACACCCATTGCACGCAGCCCGTATGCAACATTGCTCCCGACATTCATGTGCGAGAACAATTGGCTGTCTTGAAACACCATCCCAAATCGACGGTGATGTGGTGGTGTCGAGCTGAGGTCTTGGCCGTCGAACCACACCGACCCCATCACGAGGCGTTGGAATCCGGCGATGACGCGCAGGAGAGTGGATTTTCCACAACCACTTGGTCCGGTGACCGCCACCACTTCACCGGTAGTCACGGTGAGAGAGAAGTCGTTGATCACTCGTCTTCCATCGAAGTCAACAGAGACATTGCGAATGTCAAGCACGGGCAACCACCAGAGCCACGAACGTTGCCATGAGTAGAGAGACGGCGAAGCCAGCGGCCTGCACGATCTCGCCTGGTCGGCCGAGCAATTGAGCGAGAACCACGGGCAAAGTTTGGCTGTCTTGTCGACTGAGAAATGACGTGGCGCCGAACTCACCGATCGAAAGTGCCGCAGAGACCCCAGCGGCAGATTGAAGTGCGCGACGTGATGCGCTGATATCAATCGTCCACCATGTACCGAAGGGACCAGCCCCGAGAGTTGCTGCTACTTCACGCTGTCCTTGCGGAATTTCCAAGAGTGATTGAACAATGATGCGAGTGGCGAGCGGAAGTGCCACGACACCGTGCATGACTGGAATGAGCCATGTCGAAGTGCGCCAGTCCATCGGCGAGGTGTCAAAGGTTATGAGGGCACCGAACCCGAGGATGACACCAGAAGTGATCACCGGACCCGCGGTGAGTAGCTCCACTTGTCGAGCTCGTATCACCATGCGCTGACGTGCTGTGGCAATGATGACGGCACAGGGAAGTGTGATGACGACACACCCGACTGCAAACACAAGTGTGTTGAGGGCGGCACGGGGAACATCGACACCAACAGTCGAAAGTGAATTGTCCCACAGTGCCCGCCATCCGACAGTGGTGAAAGTTCCTTCGCTGCCGAACGACCTTCGAATAAGGAAGACAAAAGGGGCACACATGAGTGCACACGAGATTGTGAGGAAAATTCTGATTGTTCGACTGCGAGGATGAAGCGTGAGCGGTACGCCGCGTGATGCTGCCGTGCGCTGTGAGATTGGTGATTCCCCAGAGGTGAGAGTGAACAGCAATCCGACTGCAACAACCTGCAGGATTGAGAGAACCACAGCTTCTTCGACGTCCCCGAAGGCGACGGCCTGGGCGAAAATCTCCACTTCGATGGTTCGGTATGTCGGGCCGCCGAGAATCGCGACCACGCCATAGGACATGAATGTGAAGGCGAACACCAGAGCACTTGTAGCGGCAAGCGAACGACGAAGGAGGGGAAGCGTCACTGTCGTGAATACTTTGTATGGGCTGGCACCCAACGACATGGCGGCGTGGATGACATCGCGTGGAATCAGACTCCACCGCCCGCCGACGACGCGAACGACAACAGCCACATTGAAAATGCAGTGCGCAATCAAGATGGGAATCAATCCGGTGTCGTCGTTGCCGGGGATGATCGAGCGCACCGCAGCAGCTACCACTACTGATGGCATGACAAATGGAGTGACCATGACTGCCTGTGCGATGGAGCGACCACGAAATCGGAAGACTGACACTGCCCATGTGACCGGTAGAGCGACGACGAGTGTGAGAAGTGTGCTGAGCGCTGCTTGCCACGTGGTGAACCACAGAACATTCCAGGTGGACCTTGAGGTGAGATGTTCGACCGCCGACGAAGCCGAGGTGGCTGATGTGATGAGGTTCAGTGTCGGCAGTACGTAGAAGACGGTCAATAGACCGACAGGAAGCAGCAGCAGAAACGTGACAATCCTGTTGAAGACAACTGGCTTGTCATCGAATCGGGTCACGGAGACGCCCGGTGTCAGAGCGCTGTGTCGGCCCATTGCTCGATCCACAGCTCACGGTTTGCCGCGATGGCGTCAGCATCAATAGTCAGAGAGTTACTTGGTTGTATTGCGAACTTCTCGAACACTTCTGGCAACTCAGCAGATTCATTCACAGGAAACACAAACAGGGTGAGGGGCATGGATTCTTGGAAGGTTTTCCCAAGCAAGAACTCAATGAGTTTGTCGGCCTCTTTTGGTCTCTTGGTGCCTTTTAGTCGGCCCACATATTCGATCTGACGGAAACACGAGGATTCCATTACCGATGTAGGCGGCTCAGTCACCGGTGGGTCGCTGTACAGAACTTCAGCTGGCGGTGACGACCCATAACTGACCACGAGTGGGCGACTTCCTTTGCCCGTGGACCCCGAGAACTCAACGGTGTATGCAGAGGTCCAATCGCTGACAACTTTCACGCCGTTTGTTCGAAGCTGTGTCCAATAGTCACGCCAGCCGCTCTCTCCGAAAGTGGCGATTGTTGCAAGAAGAAAGGCGAGCCCCGGCGAACTTGTTCGCGGATCCTGCACCACGAGCATGCTTTTGTATGCAGGGTCAATCAGGTCAGCCAATGATGACGGTGGCCTTAGTCCTGCATTCTCGAAGTAGTCATCGTGAATATTGATGCAGACGTCGCCGGTATCTACGGCCTCGATGGTGTCAAGTACGTCTGCCTCCTGCACACGTGCAAGGAATGTGTTGTCGACGCCCCAAAGAACATCTGCTTCAGGGTTGCCGGCCGTGAGTATCGCCTTCGACACAAGAGTTCCGGTGTCGCCACCGGTCACAATCTTCACCTCGATACCGGTGTCTGCAGTGAAGGGCTCAAAGATGCCCTCTTGTGGTGTGAATGCATCGTACGCAAGCAGGGTCACAGATCTTTGTTCGGCAGAATTGCCATTGGCGCCAGATGCTGAGCAGGCCGACAGCCCAACCAGCGACAACAGCGCGATTCTCGCAATTGTTGTTCGTGTCATGGTCGTTTGTTTCGTTGGCTTGTTTTTCACAGGGCGACGCCTTTCGAGTGATGTCCGGGTTGAATCACGAACAACACACCTTCTGCCACTCGAACGGTGACAGTGGTTTCTGTTGCGATGTTGCTGATTCCTCGCGAGCTGAATGGGTCGAGCACTTCGTCCGACAAACT
>VGCD01000016.1 GCA_016870215.1 Actinomycetota bacterium | reverse complement strand
ACGTGTTCACTTGCATCTGAATTCGGCACATCGAAGCCAGAAGACATGGCCAAGAAGTTCGAAGCCTTGTCGAACGAACAGAAGATGGCATGTTCGAATGCCTTCCGCACAGCGATGCAGTCTCAGTCATCTGCGATGCCACCAGCTGGAGCAGTCCAGATGCCCACCAACATGGCGCAGTTTGACCCGAGCAAGATGAGCCAGCTCATGCCGACGCAGATGATGAGCTTCACGCCGACGCAAATTGCGCAGATGAAGCCGACTGCGATGGCAGGAATGAATGCGTCACAGTTCACGATGCTCCCACCAACGGCAATGGCTGGTTTCAAGCCTGACCAGATGGCGAAGATGGCAGCCGACATGTTCGCAGCAATGACCCCAGAGCAGATGGCGAAGTTCAATCCGCAGGCATTGACTGCGATGAAGCCGACGCAGTTCGCGATGTTGCCACCAGATGCGATGGCGTCAATGTCGTCAAAGCAGTTCACATCTCTTCCTCCATCAACCATGAAGCAAATGTCACCCGAGCAATTTGCTAATTTGCCGGCGTCGGTATTGGCGGCGATGAAGCCGACGCAGTTCGCATCTATGGCACCAACAGCATTCACTGCATTCTCGAACGACGACGTTGCTGCGATGAGCGCCAAGGTATTTGCCACAATGAAGCCCACGCAGTTCGCGAACATGCCCCCTGAGTCAATGATGGGCTTCAAGCCATCGCAGTTCACGATGCTGCCGCCAACGGTTTTTGGTCAGATGAAGCCAGATCAGGCTGCGCTTTTGCCACCAACGGTTTTCTCGGTGCTGAAGCCCGAGCAGTTGTTGAAGATGGCTGCAGAGCTTCTCGGACAGTTGTCACCAGAGCAGATTGCAAAATTTGCTCCCAAGGCAATTGCAGCGATGAAAGCCACACAGCTCGCAGAGATCGAGCCGGAGGCCTTCGGCGAATTGAGCGGCAAGCAGTTGTCGCAGCTGGGGCCGAAGCAGGCTTCTGGCGTCACCGCTGAACAACTCAGTCAGCTTGACGAATCGCAAGAGAAGGCGTTGAAGAAGTCTTTCGTCGCCAAATTGACCGCCGAAAAGAAGGCGGCTCTCGCCGACTAACGCAATCCACGTAAAGTCAGGGACATGAAGAAACTCGTGTCCCTGACTTTTGTGTTTCTGCCCCTAGTTGCGACTGTTGGTTGTTCGTCGTCAGACGAAGCAACACCCGATCAGGCAATGTCGGATACGACAATGGTCGCTCAGACAACGGATACCACTGCGCCAGCATCAGACACGATGATGCCAGTAGAGAACGTGGTCATCGACGTACGAACTACGGCAGAGTTTGCTGAAGGTCACCTTGATGGCGCAGTGAACTTGGACCTTGAAGGGGGAGTGTTCGAACAGCAGTTCATGTCGCTCGGCAAGGATGGCACTTATTCCATCTATTGCCGCTCTGGGCGTCGCTCGGCAGTTGCGGTGCAAATGATGAAGGACGCCGGATACACCTATGTGATTGATCTTGGAGGCCTGGAAGAAGCACAAGAAGCAACCGGACTTGAGATCGTGAAGTGAACGCTCCGGACAGCCCGAAGGTGGAAGGCCTTGAACCAATCTTTCGCCACCTCGACGACGCTGACATGGGTTGGCGAGCTGTCAAGGCACAGCAGAATGCTGACGGAACCGTCTCACACGTCTGGGAGAAATGGTTCGCCTTCAGTCCTAACCCTCAGTACTTGTCGTTGTATGCGAAGTATGACCCCGGCATGATCGTGCGTCGCCACGGACACTTCAGTCCGCACATTGTGTTTGTGCTTGAAGGTGACGTGTGGTTTGGTGACAGACATTGCCCAGCGGGAACACACATTGAGCTGCCATTTGGTGCAGCGTTCGGGCCGGTGCGAGCTGGCGAAAATGGTGCGCATATGTTCGAGGTGATGTTGGGTGATCCGCGAAGTTGGGGTGACCAACCAGAGCTATTCGAAGCGACGTTGGCGGCACATGGTGCCAAGGCATTGCCAGACCCACCACTTGAGTTTCCAGCGTGGTTGTCAGATCTACGTGCTCACTGGGCCGGCACGACGACGACCGGTACCGAGCTGTGATGCAACACATAATCGGCAACTGATCCGAGCAACATTCCAGCCAGCGCGCCGTGGCCCCGTGCGCCGATGACCACGAAGTCGGCATCTTTCACCTTGAGTGCATCGCGCGCATCGCCGTGAATGAGTGACTTCTTCAGAGTGATTCCACGTGCTTTTGCTTGTGGTTCAGCAATGTCAAAAGCCTTGTCCAACATTGCCTTCGCTGCTGAATCGTCGACGTCGTAGGCCATCATCATCTCGGCGCCATATACGTACGGATGCCATGCATGAATGAGAGTGATTGAGTCTCCAGAATGTGCATGCTCGATTGCCCAATTGATTGCTTTCTGTGCATTTGCAGAGCCATCAGTTCCAACGACGATGTGGTGGGGGTGTTCAGGTGACGTTGTCATGGAGTCACCATATGAACACAAATGTTTCATCGACAAGTACATATGTGGTTGGCTCGTTTACAAGTTCACCACTGGTGCTTATCTTCAAAATCTATGCAGCCGAAGGAGAGCACCGGCAGTGCCATCAGCAAGAGCGCGAGTAGTGCAGGTGCGATGTTTGGAACCTTCGTCTTCGTAGTAACAATGATTCTTGGAACGTCATCAAACGCCAATGCCTCAAGTAGCGAGCGAGTCAGTCAAACCGCGGTGGTCTTGTCCACCTCAGTATCTGATCTCAACCTTCAACTCGATCTCACCCGAGCCATTTCTTCCTCTTTTCGATTCGAGAGCATCAACTGTGTCGTTGGTCGCAACAGTTTTCCTTCTATCTCTTCGATAGGCACGTCCATCGCTGCATATCCGGAGCGATGGAGTGGAATTCGCCACCTGCAATGCCGCCCGCGAGTTCGCCTCAGTCCCTACACCTTCACCATTTTTGGGCAGGCAACAAGTGCTGAGATGAAAATGAGTGATGGAGTAGTCGTTTCACGCTGTTCTTTCGGCACCAGAGCCACCTTCCGCATGGCGCTAGATATCGGCACTGGGGTGAGTGATCTCGTCAATCTCAAAGTTTAGGATGCGTTTCACTTTCCGGTCACATGTGGATTTTGTCTGACGTCAGCAAGCCAAGGGTTTGTCGTGACGGGCAACATCACGGGTCTCGCGAGAGTCGGTGCTGATTCCACGTGTCTACAGGGTCTTCCGACATGTGTTCCGTTTGAGATGACAGATGCGAGTGTGTCTCTAACGAATGCAACTGGTGTGTATTCAGGAAGCATTGCAGTGGGAACGTTGACCCATGCTGACCTGTTTCAGATGACTGAGCTTTTGCAGCTCTCGTATCTCGTTGACACTGTCCGTATTGCGGACATCACCTCCGATGTTTCACCTTCGGTGAATATCGTGGATACTCCACCGTCAGTGTCGGCAGTTCGATTGCGATTTCTCACCGGTACTGCAACTTCGACATTGCTGCGACCCGCGACGAGCCATAACGACGACATGCCACGCATTCTCGATGGCGGAGACATCACTGTCTCAACAGCCCCTCGAACTTCATGCAGACTCTCACTCACAAGCGGTAATCGAAAAGTGTCTCTAGGTTCGCGGGTGGCGACTTCACTCGGACTTGCTACTTGGCTGATGTCATCACGAGTTCGCGAGAGAGTACGTCGAGAGTTGGGCTACCTGAACAGCAAGCAACTTGTGAACGTGCTTGCAGTTTGTACAACCATTGACGTACGAATGGTGATGACTCGCCGGGCCGTTCTCGAATGAAGTGCTTGTGAGACAGTGAACCGCTATCGACTGCGCAGTACTTCTAGCGCTTGGTCAGCGTGCGCATTCATGCGTAATTCGCTGCTGATTCGAGCTAGGATTCGTCGATCAGTATCGATCACAAAGGTCACGCGTTTAGTTGGGAGGAAACTGATGTTTCGTGCCACCGCAAACATTGAGGCCACCTTCTGGTCAGGGTCACTGAGAAGGGGGTAGTCAAACCCGTGCTTGTCAGAGAATTGCTTCTGCTTCTCTACTTTGTCGATACTGATGCCAACTCGCTGTGCGCCAGTGGCTGCGAACTCTGAAGCCAGATCGCGGAAATGGCAACTCTCGACTGTGCACCCCTTGGTCATGGCAGCGGGGTAGAAAAACAACACAACCGGTCCGCTCTGCAGTGCCGTGGAGAGACGCCACGGACTGCCGTCTTGTGTGGGCAGTTCGAAGTCGTCGACGATGTCACCGGTGTTCATTGAATGAGAGTACCTGCGATGGGATAGGGGGTCAGTCACCGAGAAGGCTGATTACCGCGAAGGTGGCTGTCGAGTGCCGCAACGAGTTCATGCTGTGCGCCCGCCTCAGGCCCAGCCATCGGGCGCGACGCACGGACGAGGTCACACGCACTTTCGGCGTCATGCCCGAGCATCATGCACACAGCCACAGCAGTTGTTCCCGCACGACCGATGCCAGCGGCGCAGTGGACAACGACGTTTCGCCCGGTATGAAGCGTTTCGACAATGAGGGTGAACATCGGCAGCATCTCGTTCAGATGATGAGCTCCCAAATCTGGCACCGGAAACCACATGGCATCAGTTGGTGAATGCGTCTTCAGCCAGTCGACGTATGTGTCGTAGCGGCCGAGAAGCTCGCGTGGCTGAGTGAGGCACACCACGAACGGATTGTTCAGGTCAGTCAGCACTTCGTCGAGTCGTGCGCCGATGTGGTGCTTTCCGCAAAGCCACAACTCACCCGACACCACAGATAGTGGGATGCGATGGCGACCACCGTCAACAGACCATTGCACGCTCGACATTGTGGGCATGGTAACGGCCGTTCAAGGCAAACGAGAAGGAGAACTAGCGTGATCACATGCTCATGCAGTCGGCCTCCACGCCACGCCCGTTACCTGATTCATCAACGCTTGCTTTTCCGGTGGTCTCGCCGCAAGCCACTCCTCACGTCGTGTACCCATGGGAGAACTTGGCGTTCGAAGGTGGAGGAGCAAAGGGATATGCATATATCGGTGCAGTGAAGTGTTTGGAAGAACGCGGCATTTATCCGCATCACATACGTCGTGTTGCAGGTACGAGTATTGGAAGCCTTTTCGCCGTTCTCACGTCAATTGGTTGTCCGACGGACTACATGGTGAAGAAGGTGCCCACTGATTTTCAGGCACTCGCCAAAGATGGATCAGGTGGAAATGTGCGTTCGGTCGCACGAGCGGCGCGCCGCAAAGGCATGCATCCGGGGCAGAAATTGTTTGACTTCCTCGGTGAGATTCTTCTCGAACGAACAGGAAGCGCTGACATCACGTTTGCGCAGGTACTTGAGCGATACGGGCGAGAAGTGTGCATCACGGTCACCAATGTGACGCGCATGATGACCGAGTACTGCCACCCGAAAACCACTCCTGACATGCCCATTCGAGTCGCGGCACGAATTTCGATGTCACTACCAGTTTTGTTGCAACCCGTCATGTTGCAAGGTTCTCAATCGATGCAAAGCGCTGGTGTGGAACCGGAGTACTACGTAGATGGCGGGCTGCTGTGCAACAACCCGACCCATGTGTTCGACGGATGGTGGTTGTCACTTGATCCACGCGATGCATTTCTGCGTCGCATGCAACCGTTGAGTCGGGCACATGAGCACTATCCGCGGTCGGCACGGTTCAGCCCTGCAAACACTCACACTCTTGGGTTCACCCTCTTTGCTGGCGACGAAACTGACATCACTCGCGGATGGCTTCGCGACGGTGCGGCACCACCTCCACGCCCGTCGACGAAATCTGCCGATGAATGTAAACAAAAGGAACAAGCGAAGAAACGTGCGGAATCTGTTCAGGTGCCACTTCAGAAACTGCTGCAAGTGCTTGACGACGTCGATGCAGATGCATCGGGAACCATCTCGCTTCAAGAACTCGAGCTGGCAATATCTCGATCAGGTGTGAGCGAAACGGAGTTGCTGGATATTTTTGGGGCGACAGCACCTGAAGCAGTCTTCGCCCGCATCAATGTCAACGGGAACAATCAGATCGAGTTCTCTGAAGTATTGACCTTCCTCGAGTCGGTAGGTGTCGATGTCACCACTCAACTAGTGGGCTTTCCTGCGCGCCCACCAAAGAACATGCTCGAATTCGCACTCAACATGTTGGAAGCAGTTAGTCGAGACCTAACGCGGGCAAATCACACCTCAGATGACTACGACCGCACCATACCCATCAACACTGACTATGTCGGCACCACAACGTTCGACTTGGTGCAAGCAGACTTGGACTTCCTTATTGACACCGGGTTTGCGCACACCCGTGCGTTCTTGGATGACTACGACAAGAAGCGGTCGGCGTAGCGAGCGAATCGTCGCATTTCGCGGTCGTGATCGAGACCCAAATCATTGAATGAATACGCATGTCCACCTTTGTCTCCTTGGGGGTGTGCGCTGAGGTGTTCTGACATTGCTGTGAGTGTTGATTGAGGTAGCTCAATGCCAAGTTGGCTGTAGATGCCCGAGATGACTGCAAGAGCATCATCTAAGAACTCACGGTGCGTGCTGTGTGTGCACCGGTTAGCGGGCAAGAACGCCGAGGCATCAAGGTCGACCAAGTGGTCGAGAGAGCGCGAATACAAGTCAGCGTGGTACGCGCCAATGTCGCTGAACGACACCTGATCGCTATGGGCCCAGCGCAAGTTGGCAAGCAGACTCGTCACTGAGGGCAGCACAAGCATCGGGTCGCGATGCGTAAACGACACCTTTGCATCGGGGTAGGTGGCGAGCAATACGTCGAGTGAGTGCAGGTGCACTGGCGACTTCAGTACCCAGCGCCGCGACGAGGAACTGCTTTGCAGCATCTGCAGCACTCGTTTGTGCATCGCGTATGCAGGTGTCATGTCGCAGGCTTGTAGCCACTTCACATAACTCGGCACGTGGTACCGCGCCACGAATTCTTCGCTTCGGAATGCAAATGACATTGCTGACAGGCATTCCTTTGGCATGCGCGCCGAATACTCGTGAATGGCAACGATGCCAGAAGCCACCGTTTGTGGTGTTCGCAATTCAATGTCGGCAAGGCCGATGCGCGGGTCATCGTCACCCTCGCCGAGTGGTGCCGGGAAGAGCAATTCCCAACCCATTGGGCCACGCAGAGAAGGGTCACACATCAGCACTTCATGGAGAATCGTGGTGCCTGTGCGCGGCGCACCCGCCACCACCCAGGGTTCGTTGATGGAAACCTTTGCAAGTGCAGGGGTGTCACGGAATGTGCGTTCAATGAGCATGCGCTGCAGCAGAAGGCGAGCGAGAAGACGGTGCGTGATCCAGCGACCAAGTACGTGTAGCTGCGCCTCGTTCTCAAGCGCTGGCAACAACACCGACAGCGCCTCAAGTGTTGCGTCGTCAAGTTCGCCGACAACGTCGTGGGGCGAGCAACCAAGACCGGTCGCCACCTGACCGGCGATGTGGTCAAGAGTGAATGGCCGCTGAGCAACCGCAGTCATTGGCCAGATTTCGCCAGTGTTGATGTGTTCAACCCATGATGGTCGTGACGGCGGGTTCCAGCTCATCGAGTGGGCCTTGATGTGTGCAGACCCGTCACGTGCGAAAACGCCATGTCAACTGTCGACGACGCTGACGAACGTGTTCAACGCGGCTGCGAGCATCAACCGCAGGAGTGTCATTTGGCAAATGAGCCCACACGTCATCGACCGGTATCACCTTTGTCGTTGGTGACGGATCCGTCGTGGCCCAGAACCATCGAAATGTGAGTAGCCCTTGTTGGCGCTGGCCGGCGTCGAGCCAATTCACACATCCGGGGTCGGTGTGCGAGATAACCATTCGCACCTTGCCATCAGATGACACATGCGTATCGGTGTGGTTGGTGGAAATCAACCGATCAAGTGGCTGGAGCAGGTCGTACCAGGCAGTCTCGTAGAGCTGAAAGCCCCAATAACGAGCAGTGGGTATATCGGTCTCAACAATGAGTGCTTCATCAGGTGCGAGGTCGTAGAAGCAGAAGCCATACCGTGCCAGTTCAAGTCCGCCAGACACTTTCATCGTTGATGCAAAAGTGTTTGCAGGTGCAAGAGCACGTTTTTCAATGATGTAGTTGTTCCAGAAACGAATCGACTCTTCAGTCGACGTGATTGCGCGCTCCATGTGAGCGGCAAGTACAGAGTCATCCAGACGTGGTGTTGGAGCGTCAACATCATCGTCGATGCACTCGAGAGTGAACACTGCCGGATCATTTTCTTCCCATGTGAAGTAGAACTCGCGGAACGAGAGCACGGTGGCATTGTCAGGTATCGGAATGTGGGGGAGAGAGCTCGGCGTTCCACCAATCTGAATCTCGAAAGTGTCCCCCTTGCCGATGCCATGGTTAGATGCGCAGTGTTGGGCAATCGTTCCCCACACGGCTTGGTGCATGAAACCCGCGCGCATGGCGATGACGAATTCATCGCAGCTATTCATGTGACCACGGAAGATATACATGCGTGCAGGGTCGACTCGCGCGTGGCGGTACACGTAATCGGCACTTGGTCCGCCCCAGGGCGTCAGCAGATCGTTTTGTCGTTGAAACAACGGCCGTCGTGGGTCGGCGTGGAACAGCTCCCAATTCGACCAACAACTCCATTGTTTGGCGATGTGGGCTACCCCTTCCACGCGCTCTTGTTCACTCGGTGGGTACGGGCCGGAGTGAATCTCATCGACGAGGTGCATCAGTCGACTGAGCGCATCAGTCCATGCGTGTGAAGCTTGCCCCCCGACACTCATCGGGCCAACACTAGACCGATAACCTCACGGTGACTTCGAAGAACAAGTCGAGAAGGAACCCCCGATGCCTAATTCATGGTTCGAAACAGTCGCAGTGGCGCAACGACGCGCACAACGACGACTTCCAAAATCGGTGTACGGCGCGCTCATCGCTGGGTCTGAGAAAGGGCTGACGCTGCAGGACAACCAGTCCGCGTTCGACCAATTGGGTTTTGCTCCACATGTGGCTGGTTTGCATCAGCAACGTGGAATGGACGTCACTGTCATGGGGCAGTCGTTGTCGATGCCGGTCATCATGTCGCCAACTGGCGTACAGGCTGTGCACCCCGATGGAGAGTTGGCAATCGCGCGTGCAGCAGCAAACCGCGGAATTGCAATGGGACTCAGTTCGTTCGCGAGTAAGTCGCTGGAAGACGTGTGTGCCGAGAATTCACAAGTGTTCTTCCAGATGTATTGGTCGGGCGGACGCGACACCATGGTGCAGCGTTTGCAGCGCGCACAAGCTGCTGGTGCGAAGGGAATCATCCTCACGCTTGACTGGTCATTCAGTAACGGTCGCGACTGGGGTAGCCCGTGGATTCCCGACAAGATCGACCTCAAGGCAATGGTGAAGCTCGCACCTGAAGTGTTGGTGCGTCCGCGCTGGTTGTGGCAGTTCGCGAAGACTTTCAAGTTCCCCGACCTCAGCACGCCGAACATGGCTGCACCCGGAGAGAAGCCGCCGACGTTCTTTGGTGCCTATTACGAGTGGATGCAAAGTGCACCGCCCAGTTGGGACGACATTGCTTGGCTGCGTTCACAGTGGAACGGACCGTTCATGGTGAAAGGTGTGTGTCGCGTCGATGATGCCAAGCGCGTCGTTGATTGTGGTGTGAGTGCATTGTCGGTGTCGAATCATGGTGGGAACAACTTGGACGGCACACCCGCACCAATTCGTGCATTGCCCGCGGTGGTTGATGCAGTCGGTGGTCAGATTGATGTCGTCATGGATGGCGGTGTTCGCCGCGGAAGTGATGTAGTGAAGGCAGTTGCACTTGGCGCAAAGGCCGTCATGATTGGTCGCGCGTACCTCTGGGGTCTTGCAGCAAACGGTCAGGCTGGCGTCGAGAACGTTCTTGATGTGTTGCGCGGTGGAATTGACTCAGCATTACTCGGTCTTGGAAAGTCACATGTCAACGAGTTGACGCGTGACGACGTGGTTGCCCCCGAGGGCTTCTACCGCTCACTCGGGCGTTGACGCCATGGTGTCCTTCACCGATGCAGTGACTTTCGCGCATGGCCCTGCCATGAAGAATCGTTTTATGTTGGCCCCTCTCACCAACATGCAAAGCCACGACGACGGCACATTGTCGGATGATGAGCACCAGTTCCTCGTGAAGCGGGCAGAAGGTGGCTTCGGTTTGGTGATGACGTGTGCATCTCACGTTCAGAAAACAGGTCAGGGTTTCAAGGGTCAACTCGGTTGTTTCAGCGACGATCACATTCCCGGACTTACCCGACTGGCCCGCGACATCAAGGCCTACGGGTCGGTGGCCATCGTGCAGTTGCATCATGCAGGCAACAGGTCGCCACAAGACCTGATCGGCGAGCAACCGGTGTGCCCATCTGACGATGCCGACACAGGTGCTCGCGCATTGTCGACTTTAGAGGTTGAAGCCCTGACCGCAGATTTCGTGGCCGCTGCACAGCGCTGTGATGCAGCGGGTTTCGACGGAGTCGAACTGCACGGAGCGCACTCGTACATGTTGTGTCAGTTCCTCTCTGCAGAGTTGAATGTGCGCACCGACAAGTACGGCGGCTCACTCGAAAATCGCTCACGCCTCATTTTCGACATACTCGAAGGCATCAGAAAGACCTGTCGCGCGGACTTCAACGTTTCAATCCGTCTGTCTCCAGAGCGATTCGGTATGCGAACCTCAGAAATCGTCGAGGTCTACGAACGTTTGGTCACCTCGGGTCTCGTGGATTTCATTGACATGTCGCTGTGGGACGTGTCCAAAGACGCGGCAGATGAAGCATTCGCTGGTCAGAAACTGCTCGACATCTTTGCAAAGCTGCCACGTGGAAATGTTCGGCTTGGAGTTGCGGGCAAGTTGTACAGCGCCAAAGAAGCACAGACCGCAGTTGACGGTGGGGCAGATTTTGCGATTCTCGGTCGAGGCGCGATTTTGCACCACGACTTTCCGCGCTCAGCGACGGCTAACCCTACGTTTGTTGTGCGTGACACGCCGGTTTCGCCAGAGGTGTTGCACGGAGAAGGTTTGTCAGATGCGTTCGTGAACTACATGCGCAACTGGCAAGGGTTCGTTACTGCCGAATAGTCAGCAAACTGCCAACAGTGGGTCGGTGACGATGTGGCTCGTGTGGCCTGAAGGACCAATCGGAGTTGTTCCACGAACAGTCACTCGACGCATGCGGCGCTCAACGTCACCGTAATCATCGATGGCGTAGTGCATGGTTGCGCGGTTGTCCCACATCACCACGTCGCCGGGCTGCCAACGATGCCGATAAGCAAACTCTGGTTGAGTGCTGTGCTCGAATAGCAACTTCAGCAAGTTGTCACTTTCGATACGCGACATGCCAACAATGTGCGTGGTGAAACCTGGGTTCACGAAGAGGGCAGGTTCGCCTGTTGACGGATGCACGCGTACAATTGGGTGCACAACCGGTGGCACGCGAAGCGCATCGTCATACAACTTCTGTGCGTCGTCTCGAGTGAGTGCGGTGTCGAAAGGCTCACCCCAATAGGCAAGTGGTGAAATTCGATGCACGGCTTCAAGCGAAGCAACAAGATCGCGCAGTGCTGGTGACAGCGCGCGGTATGCAGCACGCATGCTCACCCATTGAGTATCTCCACCAAACTCGGGCGTGTGGTCGGCCACGAGCACCGATGCAGCCGGCGGGTTTTGCACGAACGTGACGTCGGTGTGCCACCGGGCGTTCTTTCCACCGCGCGCTGCGTCGAGCTCGAGAATTTCCGGGCGATCGGGGTGACCAGGAACAACAGGGTGCGCCGGAGTTGGCTCACCCAAGGTGCGCGCCAGTGCAACTTGGTTGGCGTGGCTGAGGAACTGATTGCGAAGCACCACCACAAGGTGTTCCTCGAGCAGCGGCAGCAGGTGGGTGGTGGCCCATGAGACGGTGTCGGTGAGCCCCACCACTTCAACCCCGATGTGGCCGGACAGGCGGCGAACACTTGGCGCTGAGACACGGCTGCCAGACCGGCTATTGGTCTGTGGTGCTGGAAAAGGGGCGGTCGTGCTGGACATTTCTAATTCCTGACTTAGTTAATCAGATTTTAGGCGAATAGGCTCTGACTTGCCAACCTGGCGCGCCACCTTCCTGGGGGAGACATGCAATTTCCGATCAATCTCAACCTGACGGGCCGCCCTGTGCTCGTGGTTGGAGGGGGCCGCATCGCTCATCGCAAGGTGCATCAACTGCTGGTGTGTGGAGCAGATGTCACTGTCCTTGCGCCTCATGTAATCGACGAATTAAGTCAACTCAATGTGCACGTCGTGCGTCGCGAATACGTAAGTGGTGACGTCGAGGGTTATCGATTGGTCATCACGGCGACGGGCGATGTCGACGTCGACCAACACATCTTCGACGACGCGGATTCTCGCGGCATCTGGGTGAACAGTGCCGATGACCCCGATCGCTGCACATTCACGCTGCCGGCTGTGCATCGTCAGGGACCTGTCATGGTGACAGTGTCAACTGGTGGCGCGAGCCCCGCGTTGTCGTCGTGGATGCGCGCGAATCTTGCGCAACTCATCGGCCCAGAATTTGCCGAACTCGCAGCTGAACTTGCGTCGCGTCGCGCATCGTTACACGCCGCTGATTTCAGCACCGAAAACATTGATTGGGAACCGATTATCCGTGTGCTCGCACAACGAAAAGGCATCTCATTCGCCACAGCCACACCTGCACCCCTCGCCGAGGTACGTGAACACGCGGAGTTGACGCGATGACCGTGCACTTGGTGGGTGCAGGACCGGGTGACCCCGACTTGTTGACCGTCAAGGCAGCGCGGCTCATTGCGAGCGCGGATGTGATCGTGCACGACCGCCTTGCCAACCCCGCGATTTTGTCGCTCGCAAAGGCTGGCGCAGATTTCATCGACGTGGGCAAGAAGCCAGGTGCACCAACTCCACAAGATGTCATCAATGCACTTCTCGTGCATCTCGGGTCTCAAGGCCTTGAGGTTGTGCGTTTGAAAGGTGGAGACCCATTCGTCTTTGGCCGTGGCGGAGAAGAAGCTGATGCTCTTCTTGCAGCGGGCATTCCCTTTGACGTGGTGCCAGGCATCACGTCTGCCGTTGGCGTTCCAGCAGCAGCTGGTATTCCAGTTACCCATCGCAACGTGTCGGCTGCTTTCACAGTTGTCACAGGGCATCGCGAAAGTGGTGGCTCACAATCTGTCAATTGGGAGTCACTCGCGCGTGTTGGTGGAACCATCGTCGTGTTGATGGGAGTTGCTGAGCGAGGCAACATCGCTCGCCGGTTAATGGCAGGTGGCTTGTCACCGTCCACACCAGTTGCTGCCATCAGGTGGGGAACTCATCCTGAACAGACAACGATTCGCACCACACTTGCTGAACTCCACGCTGTTCACATTGAAGCTCCGAGCACAATCGTCATTGGCGCGGTGGCTGCATATGAGTTCGTCCAGCCGGCCATGGTTGCAACAACATTACGAGGCGCTCAATGAGGCGCTCCATTGACGATTTGCCTTTGGCGCTCGACGACTTGCCGCCCGGCGTTGATGACATCACGCCAGTGTCGTGGGGTATTGCGGTGTGCGATGACTACGACGACGCCACACCGCGCGTGGTTCTCACAGTTGAGGAAATTGGTGGTGCTGGCGCGGGTTTGGTGGCCCATTTGCACCCAGATCATGCGCGGCGGCTACGTGGAGCACTACATGACGCGCTGCGTGAAATTGGCGAAGACACAGGTCGATAGGAGAACAACATGACGAGCATCGTCCCCGCACCCATTCCGCGTGATCTCTACGAAGAGCAGTTGCGTGATATTGAACGCTTTGAGCTGGCTATCGAGCAGTACCTCTCGGGCGAGATCACAGAAGACGTGTTCCGTGTGATGCGATTGAACAACGGCATTTATGGTCAACGTCAAGGTGGCACCAATCAGATGGTGCGCATCAAATTGCCGGCAGGAACCATCACGCCGCAGCAACTTGAGCTCATGGGTGACCTGGCCGAGCAGTTCTCGCGGGGCTGGGGCCACATCACCACGCGTCAGAACATTCAGTTCCACTTCGTTGAACTACGACGCATTCCCGACTTGCTGCGCCGTTTGGCAGACGTCGGACTCACCAGTCGTGAGGCTTGCGGTGACACCGTTCGCAACGTGATGGCCTGCCACTTGGCTGGCGCGTGTCCACACGAGAAGTTGGATGTCACGCCCTGGGCAGAAGCAACGTTCCGCCATTTTGTGCGTAACCCACTGGGTCAACGTTTACCACGAAAGTTCAAAGTCAACTTCTCCGGGTGCTCAACCGACTGTGGTCAGGCCATGTTCAACGACATCGGCGCAGTGGCAGTAACACGCACCAAGGAAGACGGCTCGATCGAATCTGGCTTCCGCGTGTACATCGCCGGTGGTTTGGGTGCGAACCCACATCCTGCTCTCGCACTCGAAGACTTCACTTCCAAGGAAGACTTGCTTCCGACCATTGAAGCGACGTTGCGTGTCTTTGATCAAACAGGCAACCGCGACAACAAGTTGCGTGCACGCTTGAAGTGGGTTGTCGACCAACTCGGTATCGAGGAAGTGCGTCGACGAGTCATCAAGTTGCGTCACACCCTGCCAGCGTCATCCACGTGGCCCGGCGGCATTCCACCGGAAGTTTCCTCTGTGGGCGATGCACCCGCAGGCACAGCTGCAAGTGGCGAAGTGACCGCAGTCGGTCAGGGAGTGCGCGTTGAGCTGCGCTCATCAGACCCGTTCATGCGGTGGGAACAAGCAAGTGTTGTGCGTGGTGCAGCGAAGGGAACGGTGTCGGCAATCGCATATGCAGCACTTGGTGACATCACCGCGTCTCAGTTCCGTTCGCTCGCAGATATTCAACGAGACCTCGGTGCTGACGTGCGTTTGTCGAACCGTCAAAACGTGGTGTTTCGCGGCCTTCGCGAAGACCAACTGCGCACATTGTTCGATCGTCTCGAAGCAATTGGCATGGCGCGACCAGGTGCCGAACTTGCGCGTGACGTCGTTGCATGCCCAGGTGCAGACACCTGCAATATCGCCGTCACACAGTCACGTGGTTTGGCCAAGGCCATTGGAGACGAGTTGGAAGAGTCTGGCTTGGCAGAAGTTGGTGGCGTACGCATCAACATCTCGGGTTGCACGAACTCATGTGGTCAACATCACGCCGCAGACATTGGTTTGTTCGGAGCTGAGCGACGTGCGAACGGCAAATCATTGCCGGGGTATCAGTTGTTGCTCGGCGGTCATGTCGGGCAGGAACAGATTCACTTCGGTCAAAAGGCACTCAGACTTCCCGCCAAGAACGCGCCGCTGGCGGTGGCGCGCGTTGTGCGCAAGTTCGCCAATGAGCGTTCAGCGGGGGAGACCTTCACCGCCTGGCTCGATCGCGCTGGCGGTGCCACATCTGTTGCGAAAGACCTTCTCGACCTTGACGTGGTTCCCAAACCAGACGACGCACCACACTTCTATGTCGACTACGACGAGACCGGTCCGTATGTGGCAGAGGTGTCAGAGTCGGAGTGTGCGACGTGAGTCATCACCCGCTGCACCTTGGCATAGATGAGGTGTCTGAGCTCAACCAAGAGTTGTCAGAGAAATCTGCAGAGCACGTCATTGAATGGGCTCACAACTATTTCGATCACCACATGGTCGTCACGTCGAGCTTCGGTGACGCGACACTTGCACACCTTGCATGGAGTGTCTCGCCATTGATCGAAGTGGTGTTGCTCGACACCCAGTTTCTGTTCCCTGAAACACTTTCGTTTGCTCACGAGTTGCAGCAGCGCATGGGGGGCAATTTGACGACGGTTCAGCCCGAGGGAATTGCAGCAGATGTTGAACTCTGGAAACTCGACACCGATGCATGTTGTGCTGTGCGCAAAGTGGCTCCACTTGAACGCCTCTTGGAAGGCCGGCACGCATGGATGACCGGTCTTCGGCGTGACGATTCCACCATGCGTTCAAACACACAAGTGGTTGCGCTTGAGCCTTTTCGTGACGTGGTGAAAGTGAATCCCATCGCTACGTGGAGTGACGCTGATGCCGCTGCCTACAAGGCGCGTCACGGTTTGCCAGAGAATCCACTCACAGCACAGGGTTATGCGTCTATTGGTTGCTGGCCCTGCACGCAAACAGTCGAACCAGGTGCCGATCCGCGATCTGGTCGTTGGGCAGGTCAAGACAAGACCGAGTGCGGGTTACACGAGCTTCGGGTCAGTCGCGTGAAGGTGTCGTCGCGTTAGTGGCTGTGTGAGCCACAAATGTCAACTCGTTCTGAAGTGTCGACAGCAGCTTGACCTTCAGCCAAACCTTCAACAGCCGCGAAAGGTCCGCACGGATGCGGCACGATCCACACGTGCACCATCGGCTTCTTTACGAGTCCAGCGATTGAGCCCGGAGGACATGATCCGTTCGCATCGGTCACCCCGGCAACTGCTGGCCGTCCGTCTTTGATGGTCCAGCACAAATCTGTGTGGACGTGCCACTGAAATAGTGGACCCGCAAAATCGGTGAGTTCCGTTGAAGTTAAGTCTGGTTCACCTTCGGCCATGTACATGGCAGACACGAGAATCTTCTTGTCGCCATACACCTTGTACACAATCGACTCTGGTTTGGTGCTGTCAAGTAGTTGACTATCGTCGAAGTAGCGAAAGTTGACGAAGTGTTCGTACCCGGTTGCTTCATCACCGATGGATCGCCAGCCTTCGGCAACTGCAACTTTGTAGTCGGCCCAACGCACCAGGTCGCGCTGGGTGTTGATGACGAGTTGGCGCGCACGCTCCTCTTGTTCTGCGGAGACACCAGGAACGTCGGCTATGTCAATGCCGATGCTTGGGAAGTACGGACGCGGCCACGTGCTGCCACCGTGGTTGTGTTGGTGGTTAGCCGTTGCGTATACGGCAGGTACCGCAAGAATTACTGCAATAACTGGGGCCATGGCACTTGTCAGGCCAATGCGCGCCACGCTTATACGTGGTGTCAGTGCAATGATTGCGAGAACTGCCAACAACGCGCACAAGGCATCAGATGTCTGAATCGACTCAGCAGTGTTAAATCCTTCGATGAAGCCGATTCCGATTGTGCGTGTCGCAATCCAGCCAACGATTGCAACGACATTTGTGACCACGAGGGCTCGTTGCCACAGGCCAGATCGTGACGCTAGAAGCGCAAGTCCGGTGGCACATTGACCAGCAGCGAGTGCTGCCATCGACAACGCGGCGAACCTGTGCTCGACATGTGTTCCTGCGGCCACTGCGTGAACGAAACCAGCTGCGAGCGAGAAAGCACCGGCAACGCGCGTGTTGTCAGTCCGACTCATAATGTGAGAGTACTTGCCATATTGCAGTACGTGCTCGTCGGGCTCACCTGCAGCGTCGTGCGATGTTCAGCAATTGGCGACGCAGCATGATGCCATCGCCCGGACCAAGCAGAAAGCGCTCAATGATGCGGCCAGCGGGGAGGTTGACTCGAGCTCGCACTCTGGACACGAGGCGCGTGCCGCGCGGGTCATCGTGAAGTTCGTACGCCAGCGTGAATGTGATCTTGCGAGGCTCTGGTGTTCCGTCGCCAAGAGCAATCACCAGTGCACGCGGAGGGTCAACGACCATCGCAGTGAACGAAGTGGGACCGCCAGGGACTTTGTCACCAGCAGAAAGTGACTGCCAATCAGGGTTGATTGTTCGCGCACTGCGACGCCCAAGGTTGTCAATGATGTCGTAGCTGTACCAACCGGCACGTCCAAAGCCCATCTGACGGAGCCACGCAAACACCTCGGATAGTGGCGCATCGATTGTGATGGCACGCGTGGCGACAAGACGCGCATCTGAACAGATGTCGTCGCCAACCATCGGTCGGCTGCATTCATCGGGAGTCGAACCCCAATTCTCGAGTATCACGATGCTGACGTTGTTGGTCGCAGCTCACGAGTGCGTGGCCATACAAGGCTGAGTATCCACACTGCAGTCAACCCGCGCACAGTCCATGCGAGTGTTCGAATCAAGTTGGCGGTCATGAGTCGGTCGTGAACTGCTGTGTCAAAACCATCCATCAATTCACCATGTGCAGGTGCCGACCAGAAACCACTGAGTACCAGCACCATTGCCATTGCAATTGCGCCAATCATCACCGGTGTTCGTAGCTCTCGTCGTCCGGCAATGAACGCCAGCCATAGCAGTGCGAGCAAAGTGATTCCCTCGGTGAGCCACGGAACGAACAACAGCTTTCCGATGCGGTCAACGTGTGCTGACTGAAAAGCCACATAGGTTGCATCACCGACTTCTGCGAACAGGGGGTAGTGCACCACGTGAATGGTCCAGATGAGGCCCACCATGAACCATGTCGCAACTACGTGGGCAATAACTATTGCGCGCACTTGTGATGATGACATGGTGCGACCCTAAACCCGTCGTGTGGTCACTGCCAGATTCTGCACCGAACGGCACGTGCTGTTGTCAGTGAACAGTGACGGTGTCGGTGTCGCGGCCAGAACGCAGCACCGTACCCGGAAGTGCACCGGTGGGAGATCCATTGGCCACCGTGATGACACCATTCACAAAAACTCTCACGATGCCAACAGAATTAGCGTGCATACGGGGTGAACCACCCGGTAAGTCATGCGCAATCGTTGGCTGAGCAGTGTTGACGGTCGCAGGGTCGAACACCACGAGATCGGCAATCCAGCCCTCGCGTACTTGCCCGCGGTCACGAAGGCCAAGATGGCGTGCCGGAACATCAGTAAGGGCATGAACGGTGCGCTCCAGGCTGAGCAACTGCCGCCCTCTCAAGGAATCTGCAAGCAGGCGAGTCGTGTACGAACCACCACACATGCGGTCGAGATGTGCGCCAGCGTCACTTCCCCCAAGAACAACATCGGGGTCGTCCCACAATGTTCGTCTCAGGCTCCAGTGCGCATCGTCATCATCGGGAGCACTCGGCCACAACACTGTTCGCAGGTTGTCTTCAATGACGATGTCGATGAGCGTGTCAAAAGGCTCTATGTCGCCTCGCTCCGCTGCAATATCGCGCACTTTGCTGCCCGAGAGACCTTTGTTTGCTTCGCTGAATGTGTCGCCGATGACATAGTCGGCGAAGCCAGCGAGGCGGCGGAACATGCCAGCTTCCTCGCTATCGGCACGTGCAACCATCATGCGCCGCGTCGCCTTGTCACGAAGTTTTTCGATGCGCTCTGGAGTAGGCAAATTCATGATGGGACCCCAGCCGGGCATGAGGTTCAATGCGCAGTAGTTACCAAAGCTCATATTCATCGGAACAATGACGGGCATAGTGAGCGCGATTACGCGCCCACCAATTTCACGCGCGCGCTTTGATACGGCAAGGTGACGATTGATGCGATCAGGGTCGCGTGCATCCACAACGAGCAAATTCCAATTCAGCACCCTGTTTGCTGTGGCTGACATTGCCGGCAGAAGTTCAAGTTCGGCGTCATCGAAACCATCACTTGCTCCATCAAAAATTCCTTCAAGTGAAGTCCCCGGCCAACGCCCAGTCTCCTCACACAGCGCAAGAATCTCGGTGTTGTCAGCACCCTTTGCAGGCACAGGGTCACCATTGCCATCGCTATGTGAGTGAGAGCAATCCATCGACAACCCAAGTGCCCCAGCTTCGAGCGACGCACCCAAAACACGGCGCATGTCGTCGAGTTCAGATTCCGATGCCGTACGGAAATTCGCTTCAGCGCCGAGCACATACCGGCGAAGTGCACTGTGACCGACCATAAAACCTGCATTGACGGCAATGCGACCTTCGAATGCATCAAGAAACTCGCCAAAGGTCAACCACGACCACGGCACACCCTGCTCTAAAGCCGCAAGTGGCATGCCTTCAACTTTCGCAAGCATTCGCCTGATGTAATCGGCATCGTCTGGGCGCAGGGGAGCAATGCTGAAACTGCAATTACCACCGATGACAGATGTGACACCGTGAATGTGTGAAGGTGCTGCAAACGGATCCCAGAACAGTTGCGCGTCGTAGTGCGTATGCATGTCCACGAACCCAGGGCAAACGACAAACCCAATGGCATCGAATGTCTCTCTTGCCTCTTCGTTCAACTTGCCGGGTTTAGCAATGGCAACGATGCGCCCATCGCGAAGTCCGATATCACCTTGATAGGCGGGTGCACCGGTTCCATCAACAATCGTGGCTCCGATGATTCGATGGTCAAGCACGGTTCCCCCCGATGTCTCGGCTGTAAACCTTGTCAGACACGTGCGATTCAGGCAAGGTTGGTCGGCTGTCTTGTAATGAGTTCATAATTGGACAAAGATTCAGGCATAAAATCAGTGATGCGCCCCTCGGTGATTGTTCTAGGGATGGTGAGCGCCACGCTCGCTGTGTCCGCAAGCACTGTGGTGCCCGGCGCCGCTGATGCCGGTGACACCGGCGCGAGTCGTCGAGCGGCTGCTGCAACACTGTCGCTGGGAACGTCCCATGCGTGTTACGTGTCGGGTGGGTCGGTCTATTGCTGGGGTTCAAATGCCTTCGGGCAGCTCGGCTATGACCCAAACGATGCCGGTGATCCCGTCGCTCGCTCGGCAACGCCGATTGCTGTACCTGGACTGTCGAATGTCACCGCCGTGGCAGCTGGCGGAAAACACACTTGTGTGTTGAAGTCCGACACAACCGTGCATTGTTTTGGCGAGAGCGGACCGTGGATCGGCAACAATTCATCTGGCATCACTTTTTAACCACTTCAAGTGCTCACCGGTGCTGCATCCATCACCGCAGGGTCCAGCCACTCATGTGCGACGCTGACAGCCGGTTCGGTGCGATGCTGGGGCAACGGCTCGAATGGTCGACTTGGGAACGGTGGAAGTGGAAGCAGTTCAACCCCGGTGCAAGCCCTCGACGCGACCGATCCGGCTCTTGCGGTGTCAGCGGGAGATTCACACACATGTGCTGTACTTCAGTCGGGGATTGTGAAGTGCTGGGGTGCGAACAGCTCGGGCCAAATTGGGAACCTAGGTACTTCCGAACAGACCACACCGCAGACGGTGATTGCATCTGTTGGCGGCTCACAGGCAACGTTGTCGAGCGCGGTGTCAGTGTCGGCGGGTTCTTTCCACTCATGCGCCGTGACATCTTCTGGGGGCGCGTACTGCTGGGGCTCTAACATGGATGGCGAGCTCGGTACTGCTGCGAGCACGACATCTTTCACAAGGATGGGAAACGTAATGTTTGCGTCAGTTGTTTGGGGAATGTACGCAAGTCGTTTTCGGTCGAGGTGATGGCAGTGCTGACCTGCAACGTAGACGTCGCCTGAGTGTCTTATAAGACCAGCAAGTGCTTTGAACAGCGTTGACTTCCCAGCACCGTTTGGCCCGACTAATGCGACGACTTCTCCCGCATGAAGAGCAAACGACACATCCTCGAGGGCGCTCGTGTCTCCATATTTCACGCCCAATCGCTCAACTGCAAGCAGGACATTGTCTGTGTTCGTCATTCGTCACTATTTACACTTCAGTCCGGTGCGCAGACGCTCGAGGTTGGACCGTTGGGCCACGATGTAGCTTGCGCCCGCATCGAGGTCTTCTTGGCTGAAGCCTTCGATTGGGTCGAGAAGGTCAGTTTTTGCGCCGATTTCGTTGGCGATTGTCTGTGCGAGATCTTCAGGTAGAAGTGCTTCAAAGAAGATTGTTGAAACATTATTGGCCTTGGCAAATTTCGCGATCGCTTGCATCGATTTTGTTGACGGCTCCGAATCAGGGTTCACTCCAGCAATAGCAATTTGTTTCAGATTGGTTCGAGCCGCAAGGTATTCAAATGCACGATGCGAAGTAACGATGACATTGCTTTCGCAATCCTTGAGGCCATTGTCAAACTCTGAGCCAAGTGTGGTCAGTTCGGCGACATATTCAGCTAGTGAAGAATCAAGTGCCTTCTTATCTGCTCCCTGAAGATCCTTGAGCACATCGCGAACTTCATTCGCCATGATGATCATGTTGGCGGGGTCAAGCCACACGTGTGGATCCTTCCCAGACTCCAATGCCTCGCCGTCGGTCTCACCTTCGAGTCCTTCAAGCTGAGGAACGATGTCGCGAACAGTCAACCTCTCTAGCAAGTCGACGACGCGAACACTGGCAGGCAACGATGAAATGACTTTTTCGATTCCCGGTTGAAATCCGTCACCCAAATAGAAAAGGACATCGGACTCTTCCAATTCGGCCAGTTGCTCAGACGTCAGCTCCATGTCGTGGGCGCCAGCTCCCGGGGGAGTTAGTCCAACAACGCCGATGGTTCCGCCTGACAAATTCGTGACAATTTCTTCGATGGGGTAAAAGGATGCAGCGATGGCAATGGAATTCGCGGAGGTTTCAGCCTCGTTGCCAGAACATGCAGTGAGCGAAAGGGTGACCAGGCTGCCAAGAAAGAGGAGCCCGTGACGTGGTGTGAGTTTCATGGGGGTTACTATACTGATAATGAGAACCATTCTCATAATAAAGGGATCAAAATATGCCTGACGTAGATACCCGCGTACCGGTCACCGTTGTGACGGGTTTCTTGGGAAGTGGCAAGACCACGCTCGTGAACTACATCTTGAGTGAGGATCACGGCAAAAGAATCGCTGTGATCGAAAACGAATTCGGAGAAATCGGCATTGACGATGCATTGGTGATTGATGCTGAAGAAGAAATCTTTGAAATGAACAATGGGTGTATCTGTTGCACCGTGCGTGGAGACTTGATTCGAATTCTCGGGACATTGATGAAGCGTCGCGACAAGTTCGACTACATCCTCGTTGAAACGACAGGGCTTGCGGATCCAGCACCAGTAGCACAGACATTCTTCGTTGATGAAGAGATTCGGGCTCAATTGCGCCTTGATGCAATTGTGACAGTCGTTGATGCGAAACATTTAGCACTTCACCTATTCGAAGAAAAAGAAGAGGGAATTGAAAACGAAGCTGTGGAGCAACTCGCTTTTGCTGACCGAGTGCTCATCAACAAGATTGACTTAGTGTCTGAGCAAGAGTTGATTCAAGTAGAGAATCAAGTGCGATCGATTAACGCAGGTGCATCTTTGGTTCGCACCCAGATGAGCAAAGTTGATCTGGATTGGGTGTTGAATGCGGGGGCATTTGATCTCAGCAGAATTCTTGAAGTCGACCCCGAGTTTCTTGGAGACTCGGAACACCAGCACGATCAATCGGTCACGTCTGTGGGTATTGAAGCAGAAGGCCCTGTCAATTTGGAAAAAATTAATGGATGGCTCGGCTGGCTTCTCGTGGAGAAGGGTGTCGACATTTTTCGGATGAAAGGAATTATTAACGTGGAGAATTCCGAGAACCGCTTCGTTTTTCAAGGAGTGCACATGTTGTTTGATGGTCAACCAGATAGAGCATGGAAGCCAGGAGAACGACGGGTAAATAACATGATTTTCATCGGTCGCAATCTCGACCGAGATGAACTCGACACAAGGTTCCGTGCATGTCTAGTGAAGTAATCAACGAACTTCAGTTTTCGACGCAGCCACTGTGTCGAACTGACGACTATGTGACCAGTATTGACTTTTCCTTCGATGGGCGATTCGTCGGGTCTGCATCAGTTTCTGGTGAAGCAAGTGTTCATGGCCTCGATGCAAATGGAATTGTCTTTGCTGCTCATACAGGAGACACAACACGCATTCGATTCAGTCCAACTGCTCATGAACTTGCGACAGGGGGAATTGATGGGGCAGTGCGAATTTGGAACCTTAGTGGGGTACTCATCGCAGAAGAAGTTCGGAAGGGTTGGTGTAATGACATTGCATGGCGCCCAACAGGCGTGGAAGTTGCTGGGGTGGTTGGCCGATCTGTGGTTCGTGTGCTTTCGAATGGTTTCAATGGCGTGAAGCACCAGGAACTAGATGCCACGGGTGAATGTGTGGGATGGGACTCTGATGGGCGTCGTTTGTTTGTTGGTGCATATGGCGTCGTGTTGATGTTTCAGGGCGATGCGCGAGCAATTAGGGAATACCCGTGGAAAGGCGCACCCCTTGTGGTGCGAATTTCTCCCGACGACAAGTGGATTGCAACTGGTAATCAGGATTCGTCGCTTCATTGTTGGAAGGTCTCCAACGGATCAGATCTCCAGATGACTGGATTTGAAACCAAAGTGCAACACATTGCGTGGAACGAATCATCTCGCTTCCTTGCAAATGCTTCTTTTAATGTGATTTCTCTTTGGGATTTCTCCGGCAAGGGACCAAAGGGCTCACGTCCTATTGAACTCACAGGCCATACAAGTCGAATAGTGGGGATTGGATATCTTAAAACTGCTCCGGAGATACTTGTTTCGGCTGCTACTGACGGCACTGTGTGTTTATGGAGACCAACTGCGAAGGGTCGTTCATTAATTGCTCGGCACGATACGCATCTTCCATTATCAGCTCTTGCAATCTCACCTCAATCATCAACGGTTGCTGTGGGAACCGATGAAGGAGAAGTCTTCCTTCTTGATATTGCAGGCATCCAGCAGACAGTGACGACCTGAACTATGAGAAGTGAAACAAGGAAGAGCTTTAGTGTTCTGTTGTGTCGCGATTGCTGTTGCGGGACAGACCGCAAACATCCCGACTTTGATCATGCAGCTCAGCGACGTGAACTAGAAGATGTCATCAGGAAGGCTGGTGGCAAACTTCATATCGTGAAGTGCATTGACGCCTGCAGTTATTCAAATGTTGCGGTCATCAGGAGACACAATGGTGAAAAAATTTGGCTCGGTGGGCTCGCACAAGTCGAAACTCACGTTGAGCTTTGTCAGTTCTTAGCGAGTGATGTCTTTCAGCCTCTCACGCCCTTGCTTGAGGATTGCAGGTTTGAACCAACACTTGAATCTCAAATAGCAGAAGTTAAGTGCGACTCCAGAAGGATTCCTGTCCATGAATCTTGACGGTTACCTCTCCAAGGCAACAATTTTGGACTGCAGTGGCCAAACAGATTATGAAATGACTCTCTTGTTGAATGGAGATGTTCTCGTATATGGACGAGTGGGAAACTACCAAATCAATCCGACAACACGTGAGACCTCGCCAGTGGGGAAGGTTGTGCCCTTAGAAATAGTGGAGCAAGCAGTCGCATTCGCTCGATCATGTCTGTGATGTGCCCGTTGTTGCTCAAGTAGTGGGCGGGTCTAGGGATCTTGGTCCTGTTTTCTTCCTGCTTTTGACTACCCAAAGTAAGCTTTCCTTAGATGACGCGGCATGCGGTATGAATTTTGCAGCACATTTCGCACCATCCCCAGCCTCCGTGAGGCTGGTGCGAAATTCTGAACCCCAGTATTGATGGGGAAGCGGCGGGGGTTTCAGTAAAGGTTTGGAACGCGAAACGCCCTCTTTTGAAACGCGCGATTGAGGTGTCTCCTTCCAAAGGAGGCGGACCAAAAAAACCAGGCCTGTAATAGGGAGTGAGAATTCTGAGCCTCTCACCTGCTAGCGAGTGATTTTGGTGCGTAAATCAATCGCGTGACGTGTCACAGATAGCGCATCAGTGCCGGTGACGGTGATGTGCCCCATTTTGCGGCGGGGGCGTGCTTCAGCTTTGCCGTATAGATGTAAATGTGAAGAGGCGTCTTCTTCGGCAACTTGAAACCGTGGTTCTCCATTTCTCCACAGATCACCAAGAAGGTTGACTAAAGCCACCGCGCCATAGGTCATGGTGGCGTCGCCCAGTGGCATTCCCACAAGAGTCCGGACTTGTTGCTCAAACTGGCTAGTGGTAGCAGCATCAATTGTCCAGTGACCACTGTTATGTGGGCGAGGTGCAAGTTCGTTAACGAAAAGTTTGTTGCCAGAAAGAAAAAACTCAACTGAAAGAACGCCAACATAAGCGAGTTTTTCAGCAATGCGTATAGCAATTAATTCACCAGTGCGAAAAAATTCAACGTCTATTGCTGCGAGGGCCGTGGTAGCAGTGCTGACATCAAGAATGCCATCAACGTGGACATTGTGGGTGGGTGTAAATACGGCCACTTCGCCAGTGCGTGAACGCGCAAGAACAATTGAAAATTCTGCGTCAAGAGGGACTACTTGTTCAACAACACACGGCACATTGTTGACGTTGTGCCACAGCGCAGAAATGTCTGTGAGCTTGGTGATTTTTTGTTGACCTTTGCCGTCGTACCCAAGTCGGCTGGTCTTCATGAGCAACGGCGCACTTAACGGCTGCAAGGGCATACGAGTGACGCCGAGACGTGAGATGCGCTCGGCATCTTCTGGTGTCTCCAGAACTTCATATGGTGCAACTAACAGACCAATAGATTCGCAAAAGCGTTTTTCATCTCGACGGTTCTGCGCCACTGCTACACTGGAGGGAGAGGGATAAACCTCGACAAATTGTGAAAGAAACTCCAACGATGAAACAGGTAGGTTTTCAAACTCAATAGTGACAGCACTGCAGATTCTGGCAAGTTCTGTTAGCGCCTGCACATTGTCGTACTGGGCAACAATGTGTGTATCTGCGTGTGCACCTGCTGGCGCATACGGATCTGGGTCTAGCACAGCTGTTCGGAACCCCAATTTCTTGGCCGCAAGAACGAAGTAGTTGCCAAGTTGCCCGCCTCCGAGAACGCCAAGCGTCGTTGACATTAGGTGGGCGGAAGAACGCTAGACGCAGCGTCGTCGTGACGATTTCGGCGGTACTCAGCGAGCGCGCTGTGCAATTGTTCATTGTCGTGGGCAAGAAGTTCAATTCCAAAGAGTGCAGCATTTATTGCGCCGGCCTCGCCAATGGCAAAAGTTGCAACGGGAGTGCCAGCAGGCATTTGCACAATGGAATAAAGGGAGTCTTCACCAGCAAGGTGCATTGTTGGAACAGGTACACCCAAGACGGGAACAAGAGTCTTTGCTGCGAGCATTCCGGGAAGGTGGGCAGCGCCCCCAGCGCCAGCAATTATTGCCCTAATTCCTCGTGTTTTTGCAGTTTCGGCGAAGGAGAACAATTCATCGGGCATGCGATGTGCTGAGAGAACCTGCGTCTCGTGAGGGATACCGAAAAGCTCGAGAATACTGACAGATTGTGACATGACCGCCCAGTCACTACGTGAGCCCATCACAACACTCACAAGTGGAAAAGGAATTTCAGGCACGCACTGATCGTAGACGGAAGCATGTCAACTCAGAGCGAGAAATTGCCACACTTGTACTTTCCGTAAAGGAATACTTTTGACTATTTATTAAAGTTGGGCATTGACCTTGTTGGCACTAGCGCGCATCACTAATGTTTCCGAGGGGGGTTAATACCGTGCGATCTGATCACGATGTTCACCGCCTCGAAATTCAATTTGTAGGCAAAGACCCCCGTGCTCAGGCATTTCTCAATGATGCGTATGACCTGGGTCTTACAGCCTTACGTGAAATAAACGTTGTCGACGTGTACTTCATTCACGGAAATTTGAGCAACGAAAGCCGTGCATTTTTAGAAGACATCTTGGTTGAGTCGCTATTGCAACAGGCCACATGGGGAACAACAACAAAGACATGCGATCACTTTGTAGAAACTGCACTTCATGCTGGTGTGACCGACGCTGCGTCGCAGCAATTGCAGCGAATCGCTGCCAGATTGGGAATCAGTATTGACGTAGTCACTACCGCGAAGCGTTTTGACCTTGCGGGCAAGCTGGACTCGTATGAACTTGACCTATTGGTGCGCAAGTTGCTGGCTAATCCGGTTATTGAATACTGGTCTGTCGATGCACCACTTGTACCTGTTATGCCGACAGGCACTGGAACAATTGTGAGCTCTGTTGAGGTTGTGGAACTTGCAACAGATGCGACAGATGCCCAACTGCAGGAATTGAACGTAGAACGAGGACTAGCTCTTGACATAGAGGAACTACGAGCGGTGCGCGACCACTACTGCGGGCGCGGCGTACGAGATATTGAACTTGAGGCAATTGCTCAGACGTGGAGCGAACACTGTGCGCACAAAACATTTCGGGCAAGTATTACGACTGACTCTGGCGAGGTTCTGGAATCTCTCATTAATCAGCTGCGAGAAACAACACAGACCATTGCTGCACCGTTTGTGGTGAGCTCATTCGTGGGTAATGCCGGAGTGATTTCTTTTGTTGAAGGCACGACAATTGCACTGAAATGTGAAACACATAATCATCCCAGTGCAGTTGAACCATTTGGTGGGGCAAATACTGGTGTTGGTGGAGTAATTCGAGATGTCTTAGGAGCATCGCACTTGCCGATTGCGTGCACGAACATTTTGTGCTTTGGGCCCCCTGACACAGATGGTTTGGACTTGCCAGATGGTGTCTTTCACCCACGACGCATTCGTGCCGGCGTGGTAGCTGGAATTGCAGACTATGGCAACAAGATTGGCTTGCCCACGGTTGCGGGTGCTGTGTTGTATGACCCCGGATACACGGCCAACCCGCTGGTGTATGCCGGATGTATTGGCGTGGCACACGGACGATATGCAACAGAAACACCCCAACCTGGTGATCGTGTTGTGGTGCTGGGCGGCCGAACAGGTAGAGATGGACTACGTGGTGCAACGTTTTCGTCCATGACAATGGATGCAACAACTGGTGATGTGGCGGGTGCCAGTGTGCAAATTGGTGATCCGATTACAGAAAAATTACTGATTGATATCCTAGGAGAAGGGCAGCATTTGTTTCGTGCCATTACAGACTGTGGTGCTGGTGGTCTGTCTTCTGCGATTGGTGAAATGGCAGAAGGTGTTGGAGCGTCAGTTGAGTTGTCTGAACTGCCATTGAAGTACCCGGGACTCTCCCCGTGGGAAATTTGGCTGTCCGAAGCCCAAGAGCGCATGGTTGTTGCAGCACCAGATGTGAAGCCTTTAAAAGAGGCCTGTCGTGTATACGGCGTCGAATGCACAGACATTGGTGAGTTCACCGGTGATGGCCGACTGATTGTGCACAACAAGGGTGACATTGTTTTTGATGTTGACACGCATTTTTTGCACAATGGTCGTCCGCAGCGCCAAATGACGGCAGTTATGCCAACACCTCATCGTTCAGAGATGAGTTGCAATGACTTTCAGTATGTCTTTGGAGACATTGATGTTGTGTTGACATTGCAGCAGTTGTTGCGGCATCCAAACATCTCTTCAAAAGAAGCAATTATTCACAGATACGACCATGAAATTGGGGGTGCAACACTTGTGCGTCCATTAGTGGGGGCGCAACAGGATGGACATGCAGATGGGGTTGTACTCGCGGAGCCTCGTAATACTCATGGAATAGCAATCGGCATTGGGGTGAACCCGTGGTTTGGCGAAAAGGACCCCGAGCGAATGGCGCTATCCGTAGTAGATGAAGCAATTCGCAATGTTGTGGCAGTGGGCGCGGACCCCGACAAAGTTGCACTTCTCGACAATTTCTCCTGGGGGGATCCGCGGCGACAGACGACACTTGGCCATTTGGTAGCGGCAGTGAAGGGCTGTTGCACGGCTGCAATTGCGCACTCGGCGCCATTCGTTTCCGGCAAAGACTCTTTAAACAACGAGTATTTCGGCAGAGATGGTGAGCGCCATTCTGTTCCACCCACCTTGGTGATCACGGCTGTTGCGCATGTGCCAGATGCAAATAAAACAGTGACGCCAGATATTAAAGAGGCGCAAAATGTGCTGGTAGTTCTAGGGCATACGTTGTGTGAAGTCGGGGCAAGCCATTTGGCAAAAATAAAAAATTTGTCATTTAGCGGTGTTGTGCCCGACGCCGATGCCACAGCACCTAGTCGATACCGGGTTTTGCATCGCGCCATTCGCGATGGTCTCATTCGGTCATGCCATGACGTTTCTGAAGGTGGAATTGCAGTTGCAGTAGCTGAAATGGCAATTGGTGGTCGACTAGGGGTTGACATGAGTGGCTGTGAGAACGCCTCTGATGCCCAATGGTTGTTTAGCGAATCAAATGGCCGATTTATTGTGGAAGTTGCTCCACACCATGTCTCTGAGGTGTTGTCACTTTTTGCCGAATCCTCCTGCATTTTGGGGACAGTGACAGAACTAGATGTGCTCAAGTTTTCAGACAAACAGGCTGTGTCAGTGGCTGAGCTGTGCAATTCATGGATACCACAACAGTGAAGACCTCACCGACTGCTGGTGTGCTGTGCGCACCGGGAACAAACAGAGATGCAGATGTGTCGTTTGCATTAGAACAAGCCGGTGTACGGCCTACGAGATACCTCATGTCCGACATTGTTTCTGAGCCATCGCGCATTGATGATGCTGACATTTTGGTGATTGCAGGTGGGTTTTCGTACGCCGATGCGCTAGGAGCGGGTCGAATATTTGCGTTGGAACTTCAAGCGTCAATGGGCGAGCGCATCACTGCCGCAATTGCAGACCGCCGGCCCGTCATTGGAATTTGTAACGGGTTTCAGACTTTGGTGCGAATGGGAATTTTGCCCGGCGCCGAGAAATCTGGTGCGCTTGGGCACAATGAATCTGGCGTGTTCGATTGCCGCTGGGTAGAGATGACACCGACGTCCAAAAAATGTATTTGGACTCGGCATCTCAGGCAAAATATTACGTGTCCGATTGCGCATGGTGAAGGCAGATTCACAACAACTGATTCAACCTTGGCCAAATTGATTGAAAATGATCAAGTTGCTCTTCGGTATGTGAACGGGAATCCGAATGGATCTGTCTATGACATTGCTGGGATTTGCGATGATAGCGGCGTGGTACTGGGTCTGATGCCACACCCGGAAAATCATGTTGTGGTGCGTCAGCATCCCAAATTTCACAGGGGAATAAGTGGCGGAATGGGTCTCGCTCTATTTCAGGAAGGAGTGAGGTATGTCAGCAATTAGAGGATGTTCAGATGTCGTGCTTTCTCTACCAGACAGAAGAACGGGAAAGGTGCGAGTGTCTTACGCACTGCCCGACAACACACGACTGTTTCTGACAACAGATCGACTTTCGGCATTTGATCGTATTGTTGCTGTGGTGCCGTACAAAGGCCAAGTCCTGAATCAATTGTCTGCGTGGTGGTTCGAAAATACGCGACATATCATAAGGAACCATTTCATTAGTTGCCCAGACCCGAATGCAACTATTGGCCATGCAGCAACGCCGCTGGCAGTTGAAGTGGTTGTGCGCGGTGTGATGACAGGTTCAACAACAACGTCGTTGTGGCGTCAATACAGCAATGGCATGCGACATATTTATGGATATGACTTTCCTGATGGGATGCAAAAAAATTCTGTCTTGCCACAGATAATTATTACGCCCACAACGAAAGGTGATACCGGCAAACACGATGAGCCCTTGACGTGCAATGACGTGGTCGCACGAGGATTTGTGGACGCGGATGTTTGGGATGTAGTTCAAAAAGCTGCATTGGAACTTTTTGCACATGGTCAACGAGTAGCAAAGAAAGCCGGGCTCTTGTTGGCTGATACCAAGTATGAATTTGGACTGGCTTCTGACGGATCAGTCATATTGATAGACGAGTTGCACACACCTGACTCGTCACGGTATTGGGAACTGAGTACCTATAGCGAACGACTCGAGCGTGGTGAAGAGCCGGAGAGTCTCGACAAAGAACCCGTGAGGCTTGCGCTTGATGCTGTGGGTTACAACGGGGACGACGCTCCACCATTGCTTGACGACTCAATTATTTCGGAAACAACGAAGCGCTATGTTACGGCCTTCACCCGTTTGACAGGTCATGACTTTGAGCCAGGGGAATATCCAGTGCAACATCGACTCGAAAAATTCTACAAAGGAACGACGTCTTATGAAGCCCGAATGTAATTGTGACAGCGTGCTGTCAGACCGGTTACACGAAGAATGCGGCGTGATAGGAATATCGTCACCTACCGAGGACGTTGCGCAGTTGGTCTTTTTCGGGTTGTTTGCTTTGCAGCATCGCGGTCAAGAAGCAGCAGGAATAGCAGTGTCTGATGGGTCTCAGGCCCACATACACAAAGCCGATGGTTTGGTGACTCAAGTCTTTACGCCTGCGAATTTGGCACCGTTGCGAGGCACCAATGGCGTTGGCCATACTCGGTACTCCACCACTGGAGGCTCAAGTGCACGGAACGCCCAACCATTTCTTGTTGAAACGGTTCATGGACCGTTAGCAGTTGCCCACAATGGCAACTTGGTCAATGCGCACGAACTTCGCTCTGAGTTGCTAGCGAAGGGTTTTGGACTGACTGCGTCATCTGACACCGAAGTGATGACCTTGATGTTGGCATCGGCTGGAGGCGCAACTTGGGAAGATCGGTTGGCCCGCACATTGTCGTCGTGGATAGGTGCCTATTCGTTGGTGACATTGGTGGAAGACCGTGTCATTGCAGTGCGAGATCCGTGGGGCTTTCGACCAATGTCTGTGGGCAAATTGCCAGATGGTGGCTGGGCTGTTGCGTCAGAAACCTGTGCTCTGAGCACCTTGGGCTGCACCGAAGTGTCAGAAGTTTGCCCCGGAGAGATTGTGACACTCAAGCGAAACGAGCTTGCGCGCCGGCAAGCGCTGATGCCATCGGTTAAATCTTCACGGTGCACGTTCGAGTTTGTGTACTTCTCACGACCCGACTCGCAATGGGATGGCCTAAGCGTACATGGTGTTCGCCAGCGCATGGGAGAACAGTTGGCGCGCGAATCAGGTGTCGATGCAGACGTTGTTGTTCCCGTTCCAGATTCGTCTGTTCCTGCCGCTGTTGGTTTCTCTCGTCAGACTGGCATTGAATACAACGATGGGCTCATTAAGAATCGTTACATCGGCCGCACTTTTATAGAACCAACAACCCTGATGCGCGAGCGGGGGGTTGCAATGAAATTCAATGCACTGCCAGAAAATCTTCGGGGTAAGCGGGTTGTTCTAATTGATGACTCATTAGTGCGTGGCACAACGTCTGGGCCTTTGGTGCAACTCATTCGCGACGCCGGCGCCACAGAAGTTCATTTGCGGATTACGAGCCCGCCGATTAAACATCCGTGCCATTTTGGTGTTGATATGGGTCATGACGATGATCTGATTGCGGCACGCCTGAATCTTGAAGAATTGTGTTCAGTCGTGAAGGCTGACTCACTTGCGTTCCTGTCTCTCGATGGAATGATGAGTGCAGTAGGGCGTAAAGAGGGGTATTGCAATGCCTGTTTCACAGGTGTGTACCCGGTTGAAATTCCAGCACCCCGCCGCAAAGATTCTTTTGGACAGGTTCTGGCATGAGTGCACCTCGTCAACTCACGGTGCTCGTTCTCGGCAGTGGTGGCAGGGAACATGCCATAGCTCACAGTGTTCAGCAGTCGTTGCGTTGCTCACGCTTATTGGTCGCGCCCGGAAATGGCGGAATGCCGGGTGAACAATTCTGTGTCGAAGTTGATGATGTCGCCGGGATTGTCTCATTGTGTGAGGCGGAAAAGGTAGATCTTGTTCTGATTGGACCAGAGTTGGCGTTGGCGGCGGGTGTGGTGGATGCACTGTCAGCAATTGGGGTGAAGGCTTTTGGCCCAACGAAACAGCTTGCTGAAATTGAGGCATCCAAGGTGTACTCACGGGAGTTGGCAGAAAAGTTAGGAATTCCTGGTCCTCGGTTTGCGAGTTTTGAAAAGGGCAATAGTGAGTCCGCAGTGTCATGGTGGAGGCACTTAGGTTCGCCGGTGGTGGTGAAACAGTCTGGTCTGGCGAGTGGCAAGGGCGTTGTGGTACCAGAAAACGAATGTGAAACACACTCCGCCATCGTTGAGGCGTGTGCCATTGGCCCGGTGGTCTTGGAAGAAATGCTGCAAGGCCCTGAATGTTCCCTTATGGCCTTGTGCGATGGCGTCAGTGCAGTGCCGTTACCAATTGCTCAAGACCACAAGCGTATTGGTGAGGGAGACTTGGGTGCCAACACGGGTGGGATGGGTGCTTACGCTCCTGTGTCAGTGCCGTATGACATCGATGATCTTTCCGCTACTTTTATTCAGCCGATTATCGATCATTTTGCTGAGGTAGGAACACCATATAAAGGGATCTTGTATGCAGGATTGATGCTTACAAAAGATGGCCCTCGGCTCTTGGAATACAATTGTCGCTTCGGGGACCCTGAAGCACAAGTGTTGTTGTCTCTGCTCAGTACAGACCTAGTAGATCTTGCACTCGCGTGTGTTGACGGAACATTGAGTGCTGGTCAGGTAAAAACGAAACCACTGAGTGCTCATGCTGTTGTTATGACGGCAGCGCATTATCCCGCAACACCTCGGTTGGGTGACCCCATATCTGGAAGTGAATTATCTGATTTACACACCAATGTTTTTCATGGTGGTACGAAGAGGGAGAACGGCGCTCTTGTCACCAATGGTGGTCGAGTCATGACAGTTGTTGGTATGGGGCCTGATCTCCGTTCTGCTCGTCGCCATACGTATGCACGTGTCGGGAAGATCTCTTTTCCCGGCTCTTATTTTCGGCGAGACATTGGCTGGCGGGCCCCTGCGTCGAATTTGATGTCGTACTCCTCTGCAGGTGTGAATATTGACGAGGGCAATAGAGCTGTTGATCTTTTGAAAAAGAGCGTGACGTCCACAGCAACAGAAAGTGTGTTACGCGGAGTCGGAGCATTTGGTGGCGCCCTTGATGTCTCCTTCTTGAAAGACTTTGAGCAGCCTGTGTTGGTTGCATCGACTGATGGTGTGGGCACAAAGGTCGAACTGGCTGCACGCACGGGCCGAGTGCGTGGTGCTGGCATGGACATTGTGAATCATTGCATCAACGATGTTTTAGTGCAGGGCGCACGACCACTTTTCTTCTTGGACTACCTGGCTTCATCGCGCATCAACGCTGAAATGGTGGCAGACGTGGTGTCGGGGATGGCAGAAGCATGTGCAGCTGGTGGGTGTGTTTTGTTGGGTGGTGAAACTGCAGAAATGCCTGGTGTCTATGCGCCCGGAGCCTTCGACGTTGCGGGGACATTAGTAGGCATCGTTGATAAAAAGGATCTGCTTCCTCGCCCCACCGTTGCAGAAGGCGATGTGTTGATTGGCCTGGCATCTAATGGGCCACACACCAATGGCTATTCGTTACTACGTAGCATTCTGGAATGGTTGCCACTTGACGTTGTTCCACCACCGTTGACGCGACCACTTGTGGATGCATTGCTTGAGCCACACCGCAGTTACCTCGATGTGCTGGGTCCGGTTTTGAAAGACCCCCGTGTGAAGGCTTTGGTACATATTACGGGAGGTGGGCTGCTGGAGAATCTTCCCCGTGTATTCCCAGATGGAATTGCAGCAACAGTTGATATCTCTTCATGGCCAAAACCACCACTATTTAAATTTATTGAAGGCTTGGTCACCTTAGAAACAGACGAGTTGTACCGCACGCTCAACATGGGTATCGGAATGGTTGTCATTGTTTCGTCAGGTGATGTCGCAGACATCCGGGCGCTTCTCACTGAAGACACATGGGTGATCGGTACCTTGCATGAACAGGGACAAAACAAACCTCGAGTGGCATTGCAATGAAGGTATTTCGACCTCGTCTTGCTGTCATGGTGTCGGGTAATGGCAGCAATCTGCAGGCAATTCTTGACGCGTGTGAGCACGGTTTGTTGCGCGCTGACGTTGTTGGGGTTGTGTCAAGTAAGGAAGGTGTACCTGCTATTGCTCGAGCAGAACGAAGCAAGGTGTCCGTCGTTGTCGTTGCACCAGTACCAAACGAGACGCGAGCAGCGTACGATCTCCGACTGCTAGAGGTTGTGAAGGGATTCTCCCCAGACATTGTGGTTCTTGCTGGCTTTATGAGAATCTTGTCGAATAATTTTTTGCAACAGTTCCCGTCACAAGTTGTCAATCTTCATCCAGCGTTGCCAGGAGAATTGCCAGGTACACATTCCATTGAGCGTGCATTTGCTGAGTCCCGTGACAATTGGCGAACACACAGCGGTATTACGGTGCACTTGGTTCCCAACGAAGGAGTCGACACGGGGCCCGTCCTTGCGAGCGAAGTTGTACCGATTCATGCACATGACACACTTGAGTCATTTACAGAACGAATGCATGAGCGGGAGCATATTCTACTAGTACAAACACTCAACGATCTATGTCAAAATTTTGTAGCTGGCCAAGAAATTGATTCCGTGTCATGAACCCATTGAATGATCAGTTATTTAGTCCAATTGAAGGGTTGACCTTTGATGATGTTGTCTTGGTGCCCGGATTCAGCGACGTGTTACCAAGTGATGTAGATGTTTCATCTCACCTAGTACAGGACATCACGCTGTCAGCACCTGTGATGTCTGCGGCAATGGACAAAGTGACAGAGGCTCCCATGGCAATCGCTCTCGCTCGACTTGGCGGCATTGGAATTTTGCATCGCAATATGACGATTGTGGAACAGGCAAACAATGTCGCACAAGTGAAGCGATCACAGGCCGGAATGATTACGGATCCGGTCACGCTCCCAGCGACAGCTACGTTGGCAGATGCTGAAGCGCTGATGAACAAGTATCACTTTTCTGGTGTTCCAATTACAGATACAGATGGACTGCTTCTCGGAATTCTGACAAACCGTGACATCCGATTTTGCGAAGAGGCAGACTTTGCCAAGCCAGTGAGCGGCTTCATGACACGTACCCCACTTGTTACTGCGTCTGTGGGTACGACTCTCGACGAAGCTCGCAGACTGCTACAAAAACACCGAATTGAGAAGTTGCCACTTGTTGATGACAGGGGACATTTGCAGGGCCTCATCACGGTCAAGGACATTATGAAAGCCAGAGAGTACCCGCGGGCTACACGTGATAGCGGCGGGAGACTGCGAGTCGGTGCTGCCGTAGGTGTGGGTCCCGACCTAGAGGATCGTGTTGCGGCATTAGTTCATGCTGGCATTGATGTTGTGGTTGTTGATACTGCTCATGGTCACACTCAAGGAGTTCTGACAGCAGTACGACGCATTAGGTCAGCATGGCCAACGCTCGCAGTTATTGCAGGCAATGTTGTCACCGAGGAAGGCGCTGATGCACTTGTTGATGTCGGCGCTGATGCAGTCAAAGTTGGTGTGGGAGCTGGCTCCATTTGTACAACACGCGTAGTGTCGGGAGCGGGAATGCCCCAGTTGTCTGCTATCTGGCACACAGCACGACGAGCAGCGGCACGTGGTGTGTCCCTTATTGCCGACGGTGGAATTACCTATTCAGGTGATGTGGTGAAGGCACTTGCTGCTGGTGCGCATGTTGTGATGCTGGGTAGTTTGCTTGCTGGCACTGATGAAGCACCAGGAGAGCATGAATTATTCGAAGGACGTCGGTACAAGACGTATCGTGGTATGGGGTCGATTGGGGCTATGCAGGGCCTTGGTGCTGACCGCTACGGCAGTGCTCAGGGAAGTGCGCAGGGCCAACCAAAACTCGTACCAGAGGGAATTGAGGGTCGGGTTGCTTACTCGGGCTCACTTAGCGATGTGGTGTACCAATTACTTGGCGGGCTTCGATCCGGTATGGGGTATGTCGGAGCTGCCAACATCCGAGAACTCCAAGAAAAAGGTCGCTTCATGAAGGTCACAACTGCAGGACGCGAAGAGAGTCATCCTCATGACGTCACGATTACTCATGAGGCACCGAATTATCACTCGTAGGCACGAACTCACGCGTTGTCGCGTTTAGGTCCAGCAAGATTTGCCAGCCGCAGTAGAGTTGAACCTTTTTTCTTCTGAAATTCTGGCTGCCGCTAGTAACGTTTCTATAGATGACTCGAAATGCGGTGTGAATTTCGCACCATCCCCAGCCTCCGTGAGGCTGGTGCGTAATTCCAAACTGTAGTCATGATGCGGCAGCGGCCGGGGTTTCAGTAAACGTTTGGAACGCGAAACGCCATTTTTTGGAACGCGGTAATGCGGATAAGTCAGGACAAGGTCCACCACAGTGACAGGCAAATGAGTGATATCACCTAGCTGCGTCTGTAATTGTTCGTGATTTGCTTCCTTCTGACATTGGCCAAGCAGTTCGCTTGTTGGAAGAATGCCGGCTGTTGCCCGACACAAAGCCTGCCGATATCGCACAGTTTGTGAACGACGTTTCCTCAGGTGCACCGGGAGCAGTCGCAATTGATGGCGATCGGATCATCGGAGTCATTCAGGCTCGCGTTGTGTCTGATGATGGCTGGATAAATGTGGTGGCAATTGATCCTGCTTGGCGTCCGAAAAATTTCTGCGTTGTTGTCAAAATCGCAAGCTGGCGAGACAGCTCTGGTGAACCGAGGTTTTTCCGCCATTCATGATTTGATTTTGTATGAAAAGTTAGAGCCAATCGCGCCCACTGCTATGCGCATCGTTGATCAATACGGGGGGAGATTTTGTCGTCCGAACTTTGGGACTGTGTGGCGGGTATGCATGTCGAGAAGAAGATTATAGATGGTCGTGTTGTGGCCCCATTCGCCGACCCAACCACTGCAGAGAAAGTGGGTGTGAAAGCACCTGCGACTGTTTTGCTTTTTGGTCCTCCAGGAACCGGAAAGACAACATTCGCCAGGGCGATTGCTGGACGGCTCGGTTGGCCGTTTATTGAGTTGCTCCCCTCCAAATTAGAAAGTGGGGCTGACTCAATTTCGTCAGAACTTCGTCAGGCGATGAATGACTTGTTGCAGTTAGAACGGGCCGTTGTTTTTATAGATGAATTCGACGAAATCGCATCGGCGAGAGAGCGAAACCCAACAACAAAAGGAGTTGTCAACGAATTATTGAAGATGATCCCGTTGTATCGTGTGACCCCCAGACATCTCTTGGTGTGTGCCACGAATTTTGTTGGCGATATTGATTCAGCGGTGTTGCGTCCCGGCAGGTTTGACCTGGTTATTCCTATTGGGCCGCCAGACCTCACTGCCCGTCTTGCACTCTGGGAGGCTGCACTTTCACGTCTAGATCAACGCGGAGTTGACATTGAAAAGCTTGCGAGAGAATCCGACGGCTACACCCCAGGCGATATTGAATTAGCAGCTCAGCGAGCAGCCACGGCAGCATTTGACCGAATTCGTGAAGGCATCAAACCTCCCTACATTTCTTCTGACGATCTTGATGCTGCAATTGCTCGAACGAGGGCTTCGGTCACAAGTGATATAAGTCAGTGGTTCAGTGAAGAAACTGAGCGATTCGCTCGGGTGTAATGATTTCATCTGTATGGTTGTGCGGCAGCCGAATTCACGGTGATGCAAGGACACCACGAACAGGCCCGTGAGTTGGGCTGAGCACACCTGTGACACCGCCCAGTTGTATCTGGACGTAGTGATCAAGGAGTACTCCGCTCTGCGCTCCTGAGCGAGCCGAACCGTATGAACAAAACCCGCTTTGAGACACACTGAAACCTGTAAAGAGAATCGTCGTCGGGGTACTGGGTCTTGCGGTTCTGGCAGTGTCCGGTGTGTGGGTGTTCGCGGGAGGAGTCCGTCGTGGTTCTCGTCGGGGTTTCACGCCTTGCGGTCATCGAGGTCGGCCAATGTGGCCACACGGCCCACCACGCCACAGGCAGCGCGCAGGAGAGGCACCGCGAGCAACGCGCCGGTTCCTTCGCCAAGACGCAGGTCGAGGTCGAGGATCGGGTGGAGGCCGAGATGCACGAGCGCTCCCGTCGAAGCCGGCTCGGCAGAACGATGTGCTGCCAGACATGCCCCGATCGACTCCGGGACCATCGCGCGGGCGAGACAGGCCGCGGCCTGGGTCACGACACCGTCGAGGAGCACCGGCGTGCGCAGCGAAGCTGCGGCAACGATGAATCCAGCCATGGCCACGAGTTCGGCGCCGCCGACAACCTCGGCAATC
>VGCD01000015.1 GCA_016870215.1 Actinomycetota bacterium | reverse complement strand
CGGTGTCTTCAACGAACACACTGTCTGCACATGATTCAAGTTCTGGAACTTCAACGACGCTCCACCCGACCTCAGAAAGCGTCTTCACGTAGGAAGCCCACTGGTCGCGCGCCAAGTCAATGTCAACTGGCTGTCGTTCAATGTGGGTGAGCAGTCCCTCAGCGAGACGAGAACTCGTTCGACGCACGAGGGCCACAGTCATATGGAGCGGGTGACGGGAATCGAACCCGCATAGCCAGCTTGGAAGGCTGGAACTCTAGCCATTGAGCTACACCCGCGAGACGCGAAGTCTGTCCCGAGAGGATAGCCCCGCGTTCACCTTTTGAGCCAAGAGCGCGAAGTCGAATCTGTGGCAAGAACACACACAAGTTGGGAAGATTATGGTGGCGTTGTGGAGCCCGTTCAGCACGTTGATGTCGCAATTGTGGGTGCAGGACTCTCAGGAATCGGTGCCGCGTGGCATCTGCAGGCGAACTGCCCGAACAAGTCATACGTGATTTTTGAAGGACGCGCTGATATCGGTGGCACGTGGGACTTGTTTCGGTATCCGGGTGTGCGCTCTGACAGCGACATGCACACGCTTGGCTATCGCTTCAAGCCTTGGACATCAGACAAAGCGATTGCCGATGGTCCGTCAATCATGGCTTACTTACGCGAAACAATTGCTGAATACGGCATCGGACCCAAGATTCATTTTCATTACAAAGTCACTGATGCGTCGTGGGATTCCTCGACAGGAAAATGGACTTTGTCGATCGTGCGTGGAGACACTGGTGCCGTCACCACATCTACGTGCAACGTGTTGTACATGTGCAGTGGCTACTACAGCTACGACAAGGGATACACGCCCGATTTTCCGGGAGTCGATCTGTTTCGTGGGCAGGTGGTGCATCCGCAGAAGTGGCCAGAAGATCTTGACTATGCGGGCAAGCACGTGGTTGTTGTGGGCTCTGGCGCCACTGCCATGACATTGGTGCCCGCTATGGCGTCGAGAGCAGCGCATGTGACCATGTTGCAGAGAACTCCCACTTACGTGGTTGCTCGACCAGACGTAGACAAAGTTGCAAACACCTTGCGAAGGTTCTTCCCGGCATCAGTCGCATATGCCATCACCCGATGGAAGAACACGACCATGCAGCAGTTGGTGTACAAGAAGACTCGCTCCAAGCCTGATTATGTGAAATCCAAGTTGCTGGACGGTGTGCGAGAGCATCTTGGTCCGGATTTCGATATCGACACACACTTCACGCCGGAGTACAACCCATGGGACCAGCGTCTATGTCTTGTTCCGAACGGCGATCTGTTCACGGCCATCAACTCAGGAAAGGCTTCGGTGGTCACCGACCACATCGAGTCATTTGATGCCACCGGAGTACGTCTTGTCTCGGGCGCGCATCTCGACGCCGACATCGTCGTGACTGCCACTGGTCTTCAGTTGGTCACCGTCGGTGACATGAAATTCTTCATCGACGGACGACGCTTGGACTTTGCAGACACCTGGACATACAAGGGGATGGGGTATTCAGGAGTGCCAAACATGGTGTCGACATTTGGTTACATCAACGCATCGTGGACTCTTCGCGCCGATCTCACGAGCGAATATGTGTGCCGACTGTTGAATCACATGGACGCCACTGGAAGCGACGTGTTCACGCCGACGTTGCGACCAGAAGATCAGAACATGACGCGTCACTCGTGGATTGAGTCGTTCAGTCCGGGGTACATGCGGCGATTTATGGACAAGATGCCGATGCAAGGCGATCGAGAGCCGTGGGTCAACCCACAGAACTACGCGAAGGACAAAAAGATGTTTCGCAAGGCCCCTATTGACGATGGCGTCATGACGTTCACACGCGTCGCTTCACGGGTGTAACTGGTCAAAGAGTTCGCGGACGATTCACAAAACGGTTCTCGGTGGGAGACCAGAACCAGCCTCCACCAGCCTTTGTTCCTCCGTCAACTGGAATGTTGTGGCCAGTGATGAACGAAGACATGTCGGAGGCAAGAAACAGCGCGACGCGCGCCTGATCTTCTGGCCAGCCGAGGCGTCCGACCGGGGACCACGAGGGCCACAGGTGGTCGCTTTCTTCCCAGCCCTTCAAGTAGTTGACTTGCGGCGTCTGAGTGAGATCGGGTCCGATTCCGTTTACTCGCACACCAAACCGACCAACGTGCACCGCGAGACATGTGGTGAAGTGTGCGGCTGCTGCCTTCATCGCGCCGTACACGGGTTCACCTGCGTAGCCACGCATGCCTTCAACGGAGTGGAAATTGATGATCGACCCACGCCCTGCTTCGGTCATCGGGTTGATGAACGCGCGTGTCACACCAAAGATATGACCGAGGTTGAGGTCATACATCGTCTTCCAACTCTGTGGTGACGACTCGCGAAAGGGCACATTCGGGCGGTAGTCGCCGACGTTATTGACGAGAACATCAATGGTTCCATGGCGTTGAAGCACATCGTTGGCAAAGTCATCAACGTGTTTGTCATCTGTCACGTCGACGACGCGCACATTGATGCGACCACCGACGGCTTTCACAATGTTTTCGATGCTTTTTGCACGATCTGCATCAATTTCAGCGACTTCCAATACCGCACCATGACGAGCAAATAACTCACAGATTGCTGCACCAATTCCGGCACCACCGCCGGTGACGACCGCTACCTTTCCATCAAGTAACAAGTTCCAGTCTTCGATAGGCGGAACATTGCCAGGCACTTGGGTCGTCATGGTGTCCTCCACGTGACGAGCGATCGGTCGATTTCTTTTAGTGAACGGACACCGGCAAGTGCCATCGCGCGCCGCAACTCGTCGCGCAGCATGCCAATGGCCAGGTCGACTCCGGGTTCACCGGCCGCGCCAAGTCCGTAGAGATAGGCGCGACCAACCGAGCATGCATTGGCCCCGAGTGCGAGGGCCTTCAAAACGTCTGCACCACGACGCACGCCTCCATCACAGATGATGAAAGAGCGACCTGCGACTGTGTCGGCAATCTCAGGAAGTATCGATACTGACGATGGTGCATGGTCGAGTTGACGCCCACCATGATTGGAAATCGAAATGGCATCGATGCCGTGCTCACACGCAAGAGCTGCATCTTCGGTGCGTTGAATGCCTTTGATGATGATGGGTCCGTTCCAGTTGGCGCGAAGCCAGGCGATGTCGTCCCAAGACACCGATGGGTCCATCTGGTCGTTGATGTATTGCGACAGAGAAACGGCTGTGCCCCCGTCCTTGTCGGCGTGTGCGGCCACATTGGCGAACGTGATGGGCTCGTGGGTGAGGAAATCCCAGGTCCAGCGGGGGTGACGAATGCCGTCGATGATGGTGTCGATTCCGATCTTCGGAGGAAGGGTGAATCCGCGGCGCACATCGCGCTCTCGTCTGCCGAGAATTGCTGTGTCGACGGTGAGCATGATGGCCGAGAAGCCAGCATCGCGCGCTCGGTCGAGCATCGACTTCACGATGCCTCTGTCGCGCCACACGTACACCTGGAACCACTTGGTTGCATTCGATGCGGAACCCACTTCCTCAATGCTGCGCGTAGCAAGAGTGGACAGTGTGTATGGAAGGTTCAAGCGTTCGGCGGCACGAACTACTGCGAGCTCACCTTGTGACGTCGCGATACGGGTGAAACCTGTGGGACCAAGGATGACAGGCATGTCGTATATGTTGCCGAGAATCGACGCTGTGGTGTCGATGTGTGAGACATCGACCAGCACACGTGGGCGGAACTCAACTCGGTCAAAGTCAGAGGAGTTGCGTAGGTATGTGACCTCATCGTCTGCTGCGCCGTCGAAGTAGTCAAAGATGCCGCCTGGTAGACGTCGCTTGGCGATTAGTCGCAGGTCTGCGATGTTGGCTGCCTTTGAGAGACGCCGCTTCTGGCGCGAGAACACCGGTTTCTTGAAGCGGATCACCGAGGTAACGGTGCGAATGATGCCCATGTCAGAGTTCGCCGGCGTCAGTTGAAGTCGTGAGGAGCAAACCCCTCGACAGTCGAGCGCATCATCTTGCGGTGCTGCGGAAAGTGATCGCTCAGGGCCCGATGTGCCGTGGTGGTCTCGTCCCAAATGGCGATGTCGCCTGGCTTCCATTTCCATCGAACGGAAAAGTTCGGGTTATCCAACTTGGCAATCAGAAAATCGAGAAGGACGCGTGATTCATCGTCTTTCATGTCGACAATTGAGGTCATGTTCTGTGGAGACAAGAAGATTGCCTTACGCCCCGATATGGGGTGTCTCTTCACCAACTTGTGAAATGCACCGCGGCCGAAATTCTCGCGAATTGCATTGCCAACTTCTTCTCCGAAAATTCGTGTGTTCACCTCGATTAGGCGTTCTGTGCCTCCGTGGTGAGCCGTGAGTGAATCACACAGTGCCTTCATCGTCGGAGATAGAGACTCATAGATGGCTGCAGTGCTTGCCCACATGGTGTCACCACCAGTGGGCGGAATGATGACCGACTGCAAGACCGCATAGCGCGGCGGCGTGTGGTACCAGGTGACGTCTGTGTGCCAGTTGTCTGCATCGGGAGGGGACTGCTCAGTGTCTTCGATGACCGAGACATTCGGTTCTGTCCGACCGCGCAAGCGGGCGAGTGGGTAGATGTCACCACCTCCAAGCAACAGCGTCGATGCGAGATGTTGTTCTTCGGTTAGAGGGTTGTCGCGAAAGAACACCACGCCGTATTGGTGCACTGCATCGAGTAATTGATTCACGTCCGCATTGGACAGAGTCGGGTCGAACTTCGAGCCTTCAACAACTGCTCCGGTGTGAGTAGTGAGCGGAGTGAATGAAAGCGCCATGCCTCGACAGTAGTCGCCGAAGTCAGGCAATCTCGCTGGTGATGTCTCCGCCGACGATGGTGTCACGCACTTCAATGTCTCGAATGACGCTCGGGTCGACAGATAGCGGATCTTCGGCCAACACAGTCATGTCGGCGAACTTTCCGGTCTCGAGCGAACCGATGAGATGGTCAAGGTGCAGCAGATACGCGGCACCAAGTGTGGTGGCTTGCAATGCGATTGCCGGCGAGATTGTTTCGTGGTCACCCAAAATGCGGCCACTCACCGTTCGTCGATTCACCGCTGTCCACATGGTGTGCAGTTGGCCGATAGGGGTGACTGAAGCATCAGAGTGAAGCGTGAACGGCACACCAAGCCGGGATGCAGAGGCTGCGGGGTTCATTTGCGACGCGCGATCGGGCCCGAGGGTGAGGTCGTGGTGCTGATCACCCCAGAACCACATGTGGTTGCTGAAGAAGTTGCAACCAATTCCCAGGTTTCGCGCACGACGCAATTGTGCGTGCGTGACAGTTTGTGCATGGGTGATGGTGTGACGATGGTCGAGCCACGCATGCTGCACGAGCGCCCGTTCAACTGCATCGATGAAGAGTTCTGAGGCGAGGTCTCCATTGCAGTGACAATGGATACCGATGCGTTCCGCAGTGAACCCCGCGACCATGTCGAAGGTTTCTTCCGGCGTTTGAAGAAGGAAACCGTGACTCTCGCCCGTGATGTACTCAGGCCAAGACAACATCGCGGTGAATCCTTGGATGGACCCATCAAGCATCATCTTCACAACTGGAATCTTGAACTTGTCGCTCTCATGGGCGCGCGACTGACGCAGGGCGTCTATCTGCTCATCGATCGTCTTTCCTTGCGGTCGCGACATCGGAGCACAAGCGAGACGCGCTGGAAACGAGGTTGAGTTGACGATATTCGCGACAACTTCGGCATGTTCCGGACGAAAGAGAAAAGGGCTCGCCAAGTCTGTTGCAGTTGTGACTCCGGCGAGCTTTGCTGCTCGTCCGAAATCGGTGATGCATTGCTCGCTCGCAAACACTTTCCCGAGATGCAGAAACTCATCTTTTGCAAGTGTGAGAGCGGCAGTCTCGCGAAGCTCACCATCAGGTTCGCCATCAGGTCCGATTCCGATGCCGGGTGTCGGATGGCTCGCTGTTATGTCGTACTTGCGCAAGAAAGCGGTGTTCACCGTGGCGAGGTGTCCGCTGGCATGGAAGATGAAGATTGGTGTGGTTTCAGAGACAGAGTCGAGGTGGTGGCGATTCAGCCGTTCGCCAGTGAAATAGATGGGGTCGAATCCAGACGCCACGAAGAAGGGAGCATCATGGTTTTTTGCGAGCAGTGTCCGAAGACGCTGCAGAAAATCAGCGATGCTCGTGACGCCGGGAGCAATCGATCCGTCTGGCATTGAACGGTCAAAACGTCCGACGTAGGGGACCTGGCCCCATTGTCCTTCCATGAGATGTGAATGAGCTTCAACAAATCCTGGAACTATGACGTTGTGTTCGAAACGTGTGTCGATGGAGTCGATGCCCCAACGGGAGCATTCATCGACGGTGCCGACTGCGAGTATGCGACCGTCGCGAACTGCGACGGCTTGTCCTGATGGGCGAGCGGGATTCAGCGTGTGTACGGCTTTGGCCGTATAAATAATTCCCCCAGTCACCGATCAGACACTACCGAGAGTGCTGACGGCGACCTCTGCCTGCATCGCGACCGCGACTGCCATCACGACCGCGACTGTCATCGCGGCTGCTGCGGTCGGTGCGACGGTCACTGTTGCGAGCGCCGGGGCGCGCACCTGGTCGACCATCGTTTCGACGCTCGCCACGACTATCACCGCGACTATCACCGCGACGACCGTCTGAACGGCGACCATCGGTGCTGCGACCCTTCCAACTGCCGCGACCACTGAAGTCATCGCGGCGGAGAGAGTCATCGTTGCGTGGTCCGCGTTCGCGATTGTCAGAGAAACGTCGGCCGTCGCTGCGTTCGGTGCGATCACGGTCGCCCCAGCTGCGCTCTGAACGTTCGCGTCGCGGACGTTCGCTGTCATCTCGACTGCGTTCATCACGATTTCGATCGTCACGGTTGCGTTCTGAGCGATCACGTGAGTCGTCAAAGCGATCAGACGGACGCCTCAATCCGGTGCGTCGCTGTCCGGGTCGTTGACCTGAACCTTGACGACGACCATTTCCGCGACCGCCAGAGCGACCTTCGCCGTTGTGGCGTTGCGGCTTGATGGTGTCGAGGTTTTGCATCTCGCGGAACACACGCTCACCGGGTGCGATGTCGGTCAACAAGTCGTGTTCGGCATCGACACGAGTAGTGGTGGCCTCAATACCTGCATCGCGTGCGAGGCGCTTCACGCCACGACGCTGTTGGTCGGTCATCATGGTGACGACGACGCCAGATTCTCCGGCGCGGGCTGTGCGTCCTGACCGGTGCAAGAAGGCCTTTGGCTCGGCTGGCGGATCGGCATGGATGACGAGTGCGACGTTGTCCACGTGAATTCCGCGTGCGGCGATGTCTGTGGCGACAAGTGTGTCGGCGACGCCAGACGAGAACGCTGCAAGGTTGCGTGCGCGCTTTGCCTGCGACAGGTCACCGTGCAGTTCAACTGCCGGCACACCAGACTTCACCAATTGCTCGGCAAGACGACGTGCACCGTGCTTGGTGCGAGTGAACACCATCGAGCGCCCAGGCGCTGCACACAAGTCGGTGATGACCGGAATGCGGTCGTTGTTGTTGACATGGAGAATGTGGTGCGTCATCGCGTCTGCAGGAATCTCGTCTTCATCAACCTCGTGTGTCGCGGGGTCGTGAAGGAACTGTCGGACCAGCTTGTCGATGCCACGGTCGAGGGTGGCGGAGAACAACAGGCGCTGACCGTTTTCCGGTGTGTGCGAGAGAATTTCACGCACATGCTCGAGGAACCCAAGCTCTGCCATGTGATCGGCTTCGTCGAGAACGGTGATCTCTACATCGTCGAGTGACATGTGGCGTGATTCCATGAGGTCGATCATGCGACCAGGGCATGCGACGACAATGTCGACGCCGTTGCGTAGTGCTGTGATCTGTCCGTTGTAGGCGACGCCGCCGTACACCGTGGTGTAACGAAGTCGGAGTTCCTTTGCGAGCGGAGCGACGACGTCACGAATTTGGTTCGCCAACTCACGCGTCGGCGCGAGGATGACGGCGCGTGGCGCACCCGAGCGACGTTCGCTGTCGCTCGCAGCCAGACGAGCAAGAAGAGGAAGCACGAATGCCAATGTCTTGCCGCTACCTGTGCGACCACGGCCGAGAACATCGCGACCTGCGAGTGCGTCTTCGATGGTGGCTACCTGGATGGGGAACGGCTCAGTGATGCCTTGGTGGGCAAGGGCAACGACAAGTTCGTCGGGAAGTGAGAAGTCAGCAAACGTGCGCACGACAGAGTTGGGCCTTTGAAGGTCCATGGTGGGGGTACTCCGATGTGGATCGAGCCACAGATACCGGGATGTACCCATGGATAATGCCGTTATTTTTGCGGCAGCCCCGTCATGGTATCGGGGTTTTCCCCAGATGGTGTGTCAATCAAGATTGAACTTGATTGCCCCGTCGGATGATGCGCGACGCGGATGAAGGACTTTCTCGACCACTTCATATACAGCGAGCAACACGCGACCAACGCGGTACTTTCGCGCAACCAGTTTTTCGACGCGGTGCACGTCGGGGGCGTCGAGTTCGAATGCAGTTGCTGAGTAGACGGTTGCATTGGTTGAGATGTTGCCGCGGTAGTCGCACACAGCGACCGTCACTTTGTTGTTCTTGCGGATGCGTCGCACCTTGTGTGCTTCGGCTTCGGTAGTGAATGCGTACCCATCGTCAAACGGCACCACCCAGACTGGCGTCTTGACTGGTGTTCCGTTGGCACGAAACGACGTGAACGCGATGTAGCGAGCGTCGTTTAGTTCATGTGTCATGAGTCGGGGAGGGGGGACTTGAACCCCCGGCCTCCTGCTCCCAAAGCAGGCGCGCTGCCAACTGCGCCACTCCCCGAGTGGTTGTCGTGAGTAACCGAACGCTATCGGTCAACTGGCGCGCTTGGCTTCGCGAGCCAAACGACGAGCAGTACGACCTGTCGGCGTGAGATGTCGGTGGTCGAGATCTCCCAGTTCGATGCCGTTGTCGAACAGCACGCGATATCGCTGCCAATTGAAGCCATTGGCCAAGGTCACCTTGCCGGCCGTACCTTCGACGACGCCGTCGAGGTCGGTGCTGGCGGACACGGTGTCTCCCAGTCGGAGATTGACCTGTCCTTCATGCGGACGAGCGAGAGAATGTGGTTTCCACAACGGCACATCTCCATTCTTACTGATGGGCTCGTGTCGGTACGGCATCGAGTCTCGTGACCTCCGTCGGACAGTCCGCCGAGTACCACCGATACACTCCGAAGCCTGTGAAAAGCACCTGCGAAACGCTCGAAGGCAACAAGGTCAAGTTGCGCGTCGAGATTGATCAGTCTGAATTCGACCGCAATATCGACGCCGCCTTTCGGAAGATCGCCAAGGAGATTCGTCTCCCTGGTTTCCGCCCGGGAAAAGCGCCTCGCCGAGTGCTCGAAGCTCGTATCGGAATCGATGCCGCCCGTGCTCAGGCTCTGCAAGACGCCATTCCGGAATACCTCAGTCGTGCGGTGCGCGAGCACGATGTCGACATCATCGCTACCCCTGATGTTGAAATGGTGGCCGGCGAGGACAGTGGCGACGTCACGTTCGATGCAACGTGCGAAGTTCGCCCCGAGGTCACGGTGCCTGGTTACAAGGGGCTTCGCGTCGAATTGGTCGCCCCTACCGTCACCGACGAAGAGTTCGATGAAGTGTTGCAAAACGAACGACGCCGGCACGGAAAGCTGGTTGATGTCGACCGCGCCGCTGCAATGGGTGACTACGTCATTGTCGACCTAGCGGGCACTCGCGAAGGTGAACCAGTAGTCGGCTTGAACACCGAGGACTGGACCTACGAAGTGGGTCGTGGCTGGGTGGCACCTGGTTTTGACGATCAGTTGGTGGGTGGAAAGCCCGGTGACGAGCTCACGTTTACAGCTACGCCAAATGGCACCGAACAACCTGCAGATTTCGTGGTCAAGGTGCAGCGCGTGCAGGAAATGCAAGTTGGCGACCTCACCGATGAGTGGGTGTCGGAAAACATCGCTGAGTTCGACAATGTCGAAGCATGGACAGCGTCACTACGTGAGCGTCTTGAGAGCATGCGCCTCAATCAAATGCGAACCACGCTCGTCGACAAAGTCACCGACGCGCTCGCGACTTTGGTTGATGTCGATGCACCAGAGTCGATGGTGAACAACGATCTGCAAGGTCGAGTGCAGAACACGGTCGCGCAGTTCCAGCGTCAAGGAATATCGCTAGATCAGTGGCTGTCCGCCACCGGTCAAGATACCGCCTCGTTCGTCGAAGCTCTGAAGGTTCAGAGCGAAAAGGCAGTGAAGGTTGACCTCGCGCTTCGCGCGGTAGCAGTTGCTGAAAGTATCGAGGCCGACGAAGTCGACATCGAAGCTGAATTCGAGGCGATTGCGGCTCAGGTGAATCAGAAGCCTGCTCAGGTTCGCAAGGCCTACGAACAAAACGACGCAGTTGTCGATCTGGCGGCCCAAATTCGCAAGGGCAAGGCACTCGACTGGTTGTTGCACAATGTCGAATATGTCGATGCAACAGGCGCGGCACTGGATCACGACACGGTGCTTGGCCCTTCAGACCCCGATCACGCACGTCGCTCACACGACCATCAGCGTGACGACGAGTCAGCGCACGATCACGATACGGAGGCTTCGTCATGAACTTTCAAAACTATTACATCCCCAACGTTACCGAACAAACAAGCCGCGGCGAGCGGGTGTATGACCTCTACAGCCGTCTGCTGAAAGAGAACATCATCTTTCTTGGCACGCCAATCGACGACACCATCGCAAACTTGATCTGCGCACAGCTCATTCACCTTGAGAGTGAAAACCCAGATCGCGACATCAACATCTACATCAACAGTCCCGGCGGCGATATCACTGCGTTGTTTGCCATCTACGACACGATGCAGTTCATTCGCAATGACATCGCCACTATTTGTTTGGGTCAGGCAGCGTCGGCGGCGGCAGTGTTGTTGGCAGCTGGCACCAAGGGCAAGCGTCTGGCATTGCCACACAGCCGCGTGATGTTGCATCAGCCATATGGCCAAGTGGGCTACGGCCAGGTCACGGACCTTGAGATTGCCGCTCGTGAAATTCTTCGTATGCGCGACCTGTTGGAGGACATCCTGTCCCACCACACGGGCCAGCCCCGCGAGCGTGTTCACGCCGATACCGACCGCGACTTCGTAATGGAAGCGCAAGAGGCCCTCGAGTATGGCATCATCGATGACGTGATTTCGTCGCGTCAGTTCGCGGACCGCTCCGGTCCGATCCGCTGACCCGATTGGGGAGGGCACGACGTGGCCAAGTTCGGTGACTCAGGCGAACTGTTGAAGTGCTCGTTCTGCGGTAAGTCGCAGAAGCAAGTCAAGAAACTCATCGCTGGACCTGGCGTGTACATCTGTGACGAGTGCATCGACCTGTGTAATGAGATCATCGAGGAAGAACTTGCCGATCGTGCCGACGTTCGCTTCGACTCGCTTCCTACTCCACAAGAGACTCGTACATTCCTCGACCAATATGTTGTCGGTCAAGAGAGTGCGAAAAAGGTTCTCTCGGTTGCTGTGTTCCAGCACTACCGCCGGTTGCAGTATCTGCAGCAGAACGCCGGCATCCGGCGCGACGATGTGGAGTTGGCCAAGAGCAATGTGTTGATGCTCGGTCCCACAGGGTGTGGAAAGACCCACATGGCCCAAACTCTGGCGCGCATGTTGAACGTGCCGTTCGCAGTTGCCGATGCGACCGCGTTGACCGAGGCTGGGTATGTCGGTGAAGACGTCGAGAACATTTTGCTGAAGTTGCTGCAGGCGGCTGACTTTGATGTGAAAAAGGCCGAAACCGGAATCGTATACATCGATGAAATTGACAAAGTCGCTCGTAAGGCTGAGAACCCCAGCATCACTCGCGACGTGTCGGGTGAAGGTGTGCAACAGGCGCTGTTGAAAATTCTCGAAGGCACGGTTGCATCGGTCCCGCCACAGGGTGGTCGTAAGCATCCCCACCAAGAATTCATTCAGATTGACACCACGAACGTGTTGTTCATCTGTGGTGGAGCCTTCGCAGGACTCGACCAAATCATCGAGTCACGCATCGGCCACAAGGGCGTCGGCTTCTACGCAACAGTGAAATCAAAGATCGAGAAGGACCCCGGTGAGTTGTTTGCCCAGGTGATGCCCGAAGATCTCCTCAAGTTCGGAATGATTCCCGAATTCGTGGGCCGTTTGCCGATGATTGGCGCGGTGCACAGCCTGTCCAAGGAAGCACTAGTACAAATTCTCACAGAGCCGAAGAATGCTCTTGTCAAGCAGTACCAAAAAATCTTCGAGTTCGAAGATGTCGAGTTGGAAATTACGCCCGCCGCACTCGAGGCGATTGCAGATCTTGCCCTCAAGCGCCAAACCGGTGCTCGTGGTCTTCGCTCGATTCTCGAAGAAGTCTTGCTCGACATCATGTATGAGGTGCCTGGTCGCACTGATGTCGCCAAGGTCGTCGTTGACGTCGATTCCGTCGTTGACAAAGCTGCTCCCAAACTCGTACCTCGTGGTCCGAGCCGTGTGTCGCGGCCACGTCGCGCAGCATCCTGATCTTCCAAGCAAGCAGTGGACTTCGCCGCCGCACTGGCCTATCTCGACGAGCATGCCTCGTATGACAAGACAGGTCGTATCGACACGCCCTCGCTGGCGGGCATCTCAACGTTGCTCGAGGCCCTCGGGGACCCGCACCATTCATTCAAGGTTGTTCACGTCACAGGCACGAACGGCAAAGGTTCGACAACTGCCATCATCTCGCGGTTGCTGATTGCCCACGGTCTGCGCGTCGGTACGTATTCAAGTCCGCATCTTGAGTCTGTGCGGGAGCGTATTCAGATAGACGGCGAAGCCATCAGTGAGCACGATTTCGCTGGTTTCGTTGCAGACATTGCCCGAGTTGAGCCGATTATCGGGCAACGCCCGAGCTACTTCGAGATTCTCACCGCAGGGGCCTTTGTGCACTTTGCCAATGAGGCAATCGATGTCGCAGTCATTGAAGTGGGAATGCTCGGTCGCTGGGATGCAACAAATGTGGTTTCACCAGAGGTTTCGGTCATCACAAACATCGCACTTGACCACACAGAATTTGCTGGTCCGGCACTTGCGGACATTGCGCGAGAGAAAGCCGGCATCATCAAGGCAGAGGGCACTGCAGTGGTGGGCGAGACGCGGCCCGAGCTAGTGCAGATCTTTCGAGCAGAACCGCATCATCGCTTCGTGTTGCGCGGAGAAGAGTTCGATTTGCGCGAAAACTTCTTGGCAGTCGGTGGTCGACAACTTACAGTCACCACACAGAGGGCTGCATATGAGGATGTGTTCTTGCCACTGCACGGACAGCACCAGGGAGACAATGCGGCAATCGCGATTGCTGCTGTCGAAGAATTCTTCGACGCAGCAATTCCGCTCGATGTGTTGCAAGAAGCATTCGTGTCAGTGGTCGTTCCAGGTCGCTTTGAAATTGTGTCTCACCAACCGCTGGTGATTCTCGATGGTGCACATAATCCGGCCGGGTCAGATGTCTGTGCATCTGTCTTTATGAACGATTTTCACCCGGAAGGCAGACGAATCCTTGTGGTCGGTTCTCTTCGACCACGTGACATAAGCGATGTACTGGCTGCGTTCCGTGCCGACGAGTTCGACGTCGTCATTACGTGTACAGCCCCCTCACCGCGTGCTTGTGAGTCGCGAGCCATTGCCGCAGCGGCGCAAGCGATGGGATGTGACGACGTCGTTGTCTGCGAGACAGTTGAAGATGCATGCAATCGCGCACTTCGCGACGCCACAGCCGAGGACGCCATTCTCGTCACCGGCTCGCTGTACGTCGTGGGGTCTGCGCGACCGCATCTGCGTCGAGTGCTTCCCTGACGCCGAACCTGCAACAAAGGAACAACAACGCAGTTGAACACCCAAAAATCTGCGCCATATCGGGTGTTTCAGGGGCAACTGCCGGAAGGGTGGACGCGACCAATAGCCTGAGGGAATGTCCACGAAAACCCTTGTACTTCTGAAACCTGACGCTGTCGAACGAGGACTGGTCGGTGAAATCATTGGTCGCCTCGAGCGCAAAGGTCTTCGCATCGCCGCGATGGAACTGCGCACACTCGATGACGACACCCTCGGTCGTCACTATGAAGAGCACAAAGGCAAGGGCTTCTATGCCGACCTGGTGTCTTTCATGTCGCGTGGGCCAGTTGTCAGCTTGGCGGTGGAAGGGCCAGAGGACACATGGGAGATCGTGCGCGCAATGATGGGTGCCACCAACCCGCGTGCAGCAGCTCCCGGCACCATTCGTGGTGATCTCGGAACACTGTTCACTGAGAACCTGATTCACGGCAGTGACTCGGCAGACTCCGCCGCGCGCGAGTTGTCGATTTTCTTTCCAACCCTGAAGTAATTCGTCGTCTCGGTACGAACTCGTCACATGGCACGTAACAGTCCGCTCTCGATTAGTCGCGATATCGCAATCGACCTTGGAACGGCGAACACACTCGTCTATGTGCGAGGTCAAGGAATCGTGCTGAACGAACCTTCGGTAGTTGCAGTCGACGTCAAAGATGGTCGACCAGTTGCTGTTGGTTACGAAGCAAAGCGCATGCTTGGAAGAACGCCTGCGAGTATTCGTGCCGTTCGACCATTGAAAGATGGCGTGATTGCAGACTTTGACGTGTGCGAAAAGATGCTGCGGTATTTCATTCAGCGCATCTCAAGCAGTCGATGGAGCAAGCCTCGTATGGTTATCTGTGTTCCGTCTGGCATCACCGGCGTCGAGCAGCGCGCCGTGCAAGACGCTGCGGAATATGCAGGTGCTCGCAAACCGGTGTTCATCATCGAAGAGCCCATGGCAGCTGCGATTGGTGCGGACCTTCCGGTACATGAACCAAGCGGCAACATGATTGTGGACATCGGTGGCGGAACCACCGAAGTCGCAGTTATCTCGCTTGGCGGAATTGTGGTGTCAGAGAGCGTGCGCGTGGCTGGTGACGAGCTCGACGATGCGATTTCGCAATTTGTGAAGATGCAATTCGGTCTCGACATCGGAGAAAACACCGCCGAAGAGATCAAGATCCAGATGGCGTCGGCCTGGCCAGTCGAGCAAGAACTCACCGCCGATGTCGGGGGCCGCGACACCGTCACGGGCTTGCCCAAAACCATTGAATTGACGAGTGCTCAGGTGCGTGAAGCCATCGCCGAGCCGGTGGCTGCCATCATTGACGCCGTGAAGGCAACGCTCGATCGCACGCCTCCTGAACTGGCTGCTGACATCATGGATCGAGGCATCTATCTGTCTGGTGGTGGAGCTCTCCTCACAGGACTACCTCAGCGGGTCACCCATGAAACCGGCATGCCGTGTTACATCGCTCCCGACCCGCTGTATTCAGTGGTCATCGGATCTGGTCGGGCGCTCGAAAACATCGAGGCGATGCGCGGAATGATGTCGTCGCCACAGACCGAACTGTGATCGAGGCAAGTGGGTAGCTCGTTTACGAGACGTCGTGTCATCGCCCTTTTGGTGTTGACCTCGGTGCTGCTGGTCACGCTCGATATGCGCGGCTCTTCATCCGTGTCGTTCGTTCGTCGAACATTTGGTTCGGTGTTTCGTCCGGTCGAAGGCGTTGTGCGTGTGGTCACAGAGCCCGTCGGAAACGTGTGGCATGGCATCACCGACTACAACAAACTTGCCGACGAGAATCGTCGACTGCGCGACCTAGTGGGCCGACAGGAAGGTGCAGCAATTGCGAACATCGCGACTGTGCGAGAAGCGCAGGAATTGTTGGCACTGAACGGACTACCAACACTTGCCGGAATTGATTCGTGCACGACGCAAGTGGTGGGCGAGTCTCCATCAAATTTCTCTCAGACAGTGGAGATCAACCGTGGACGCAACTGCGGTATACGTGTCGGCATGCCGGTTCTCAATGCAGCTGGCCTCATCGGCAAAGTCACAGAAGTGTTCAACGACCGTGCAGTTGTCATGCTCATCACGGATCCTGCTTATTCGCTGTCGGTAAAAATCGTCAATCAACCAGTGACAGCAACGACTGTTCCATCTGAAACGGAAATTTTGGTCGGCGATTCCACAACAACAACAACAACCTCAACGACGACGACATCAACCACCACTACGACAACCACGACGCTTCCCGCGATTCCGGGTTTCGTTCCTGGCTCCACGGTGCCGGTTCAATCGACTGCTCCGATATCCACAATTACAGGAGACACGACACCTGGTCAGGGAAATGAAACGCAAGTAACGGTTCCACCAGGCGCAGACTTGCCATTGAGAGAAACTGGTGCGCTCGAAGGAAGAGGCCTCGGTAAGTCGCCAATTGTTCGATTCGTCGAGTATCAGCCGCGCTTTGGACAGATAGCCATTGGGTCACCCATCATCTCCGCTGGTGGTGCGACTTCGTTAGCACCGCCAGACATCGTTGTGGGTGTGGTGTCGCGAGTTGTCACAAGGCAGGGCTCGCTTGGTCCGATTCTCGAGGTCGACCTTGCTGCGTCACTTCAATCATTGAACTTTGTGCGCGTGTTGCTGTATCGCCCAGCTACAGAGAGGCAGTCGCCATGACACGCCTCATCACGTTGGTCGAGCGACCGATGTTTCGGTTATTCCTTGTCGGCCTTGTTGCTCTGGGTTTTCAGACCACAGTTCTGAATGACCTTCGACCATTCGGAGTGATCTTGCAAATCATGTTGGTGCTTGCCGCAAGTAGCGGACTTGCACGGGGCAGTGAAATCGGTGCAATCGCCGGGTTTCTCGTTGGTTTCATGTACGACCTCGTGTTGACGACACCACTTGGCCTTGGAGCCACAGTATTTGCAATTGCCGGTTACTTGGCAGGGTTCGCCAACACTTTCGTGCACGAGCCAACTTGGTGGTCGCGAATGTTGCTTGGCGGAGTCGCAAGTGCGGTTGGAACTGTTCTCATGCCGCTCGCGCTCGCAATGGTTGGCATCGAAGGTGCCCTCACCAGTCGGGTCGTGGTCATTGTCGCTGTCGTCGCTGTCACCAATGCGGTGCTCTGTGTGCCTTTCGAAAAATTGTGTCGGTGGATCCTGAAAGATCCTGAAGTGGTTCCCATCTGACATGCCGAACAATCCGCCAAAGCGTTCACGGGTTGCAATTCTTGGAACGGTTGCTCTCATACTCATGTCGGTCCTCACTGTGCGTGTGTGGTTTTTGCAAACTGTTGACGCCGAGGGACTTCAGGAACGTGTTCGCGAGGTACGCACCCGCACAGTAAAACTGACGCCGGAGCGAGGTCGAATTTTCGACATCAAGGGTCGAATCGCAGCAACGAACGAGAGGATTCTCACCATCACTCTCGACCGTCGAATTATTCAGCGTGACCTCGCGCGACAGCAGATGTGGGATCGGTTGTATGGGGTACTGGGCACCACTATTCAAGAATTGGAAAACCGATTCCAGAGCAAGCGCTACGACCAACTCCAGCCCGTGCCGTTGAAAGAGGACGTGTCAGAAGATCTTGTGATGTTCTTGCGGGAGCGAGCAGAGGATTACCCCGGGATCGACGTGCGCGAAGATTGGCGTCGCGAGTATCCGTATGCCCCAGTTGCTTCTCATGTGGTGGGTTTTCTGGGGGCCATCAAAGAAGGCGAACTGGAGATGTATCGCAATCTCGGGTACGACCCCGATGCGCGCGTCGGACAATTTGGCGTCGAACAGACATATGAGAGCGTGCTTCGTGGTGAGCCTGGTTTCGTGAAGTATGAGGTGGACTCCCGTGGTCGCATCTTGCGTCAGCTGGACCGTCGTGAACCAATTCCAGGAAACGACGTGCAGCTGACCATCGATCTACAGATGCAGCAATTCGCTGAGCAGGCTCTGCAGACTCAGTTGCGCGTACGCCAGCGCACAGAGGCGCCGACAGTACTGAAAGATGGCGAACCAGACCCCACGTATCCGCCGATTACGTATTACAAAGCACCTGCTGGTTCGGTTGTGTTGCTCAATCATGCAACCGGGGAAGTGAAAGCGATGGCGAGTTATCCGAACTTCGACAATCGCTGGTTCAACGCTGGAATCACCGGAGAGAAGTTCGCGCAGTTGTTCCCCAACACGAAAGACCCAGACGGCTCAATTCTTGTGAACCGTGCAATCTCTGGTCGCTACAACTTGGGCTCGTCATTCAAACCATTCGTCGCGTATGCCGCCTTGGCTTCGGGCCAGTTGCCGGGTGGTGCGGATTACACGTTGCGAGATGAAGGCACCTACAAGCTCGAGAGCATTCCAGATGAACGTTGCCAGTTGAACGTGAAGTGTGTCTTCAAGAACGCAAACTGTGGAAACGGCGCACCATGCAAATACGGACGGGTTCACATTGAAGATGCGCTTGCGGTGTCATCTGACGTGTTCTTCTACAAGATCGGTGAACAAATCTTCACTGAGCGTGGCAATACCCCAGTACTTGAGCAAGAGGTGCGCAAATTTGGTTTTGGGTCACCGACTGAAATCGATCTTCCTTACGAATTCGTTGGCACCGTTCCGAACAGGGAGTTGAAGAAACGACTCGCTGAAGCAGGTGCAATCAGCAAAGACGAAGGTCGCGGTTTCTATGTTGGTGACAACGTGCAGTTTTCCATTGGTCAAGGTTTGTTGTCGGCAACGCCCCTTCAAGTTGCGGTGGCATACGCAACACTCGGAAACGGCGGCACAGTACTGAAACCGAAGGTTGTGCGTGCAATCTGGGCTCCGGGTACGCCGTTGTCGAACAAGAGCACTATCGACTTGCAAAAGGGGGTCGTAGTGCAAGATCAGTCGACACCAGAGCTCGTGCGCGTGTTGCCGATGGAGTCCGAGATTCGAGACCCCATCGTGAAAGGACTCACACGAGTCATTAACGGACCCGGCGTGAGTTTCGATTTTTACCATGCAACCACGGGGGAGAAATTGTTCCAGTCGTATCCGAAGCGTGTGCTGCCAATCGCCGGCAAGACCGGAACGGCTCAAGGTTTCGGCAACCTTCCTTGGAATGACTCGTCAGCCTTCGGTGCGTTCAGCCTGACAGATGCTCAGCCGTATTCAGCTTTTGCATATCTCGAGAAGAGTGGTTTCGGTTCGCGGGCTGCAGCGCCCGTTGTGAAGTGTCTGTTCACTGCATTGGCCAAGCGCGTGAAGCTCCCGGCAATCGTGCCGTCAGATCCGCTTGATTTGAACATGGTGACACCGGCAGCAGAACAAATGATGGAGAACCCGTTGTGCTTGGTCGGTGCAGGATCCTCGGTGCGTGACTGATGTCGATTCCGTTACTGACGCGCCGTCCCGGGCAAGGACTCGGCAATGTTCGACGAAGCTACGCCGACCCCAGTCGCAACATCGACTGGATATTGATGATTGCTGTCGCATTGCAAACCGTCATCGGTGTGTTCATGGTGTATTCGGCGACGCGACCACGCCTCATCAATTCAGGCCAAGACGAGTTCATGGTGGTTCAACGACAGATTGTTTTCATCCTCTTCGCCATCATTGCGATGGTGGGCGTGATGGCAGTCGACTACGGAAGATTGCGGGGTAACGCCGAGTTCTTCTATGTCGTCACACAGGTGTTGCTTGTGCTGGTACTTGTCTCGGGCGCAGTCCGCGGTGGTGCACGTTTGTCATTTGACCTCGGAGTCATTTCGGTGCAGCCGTCGGAGATTGCCAAATTCACCGTGTTGTTGTTGCTTGCCGGCTTCCTTGCTGACGATGCGACCGAAGTGGTCTCGTACGAACGGTTCATTCAGTCCTTGCTCATCGTTGGTCTTCCGGTGTTGCTTGTGCTGGTCGAACCCGACCTTGGGTCGGCGACTGTTCTTGTTGCTGCAGCAATGGGTGTGTTGCTGGTGGCTGGTGCGCGAATCAAATACATCGTGCTCGTCACCAGCCTTGCTGTCGTGTCCATGGCAGCAGCCGTCGTTGGTGGCGTCGTGAAGGACTACCAAGTTCGGCGTGTGATTGCCTTTCTCAACCAGAACGCAGAGACTGCCTCGTTGCAGAATGTGTTGCGGCAGGTGCGATTCGCAAAACGTGCCGTTGCTACCGGCGGCATTACCGGCAAGGGATACTTGAACGGCCCTCTCACAAACGGTCAGTTCATTCCGGTGCAGTCCACCGACTTTGTGTTCTCGGCCGTCGGGGAGCAGTTCGGGCTCATCGGTTGCGGAATCGTGATCACTCTCTTGGCGATTATCTTGTGGCGCGTCTTCCGCATCGCTCGCATGGCAAAGGATCGACTTGGTCTGTATCTCTGCGCAGGGGTCTTCACGATGGTGCTCTGGCAGTCCTTTCAGAACATCGGCATGACCCTTGGTATCACCCCGGTCTCTGGCGTGCCGTTGCCCTTTGTCAGCTACGGCGGCTCGCACACGGTGGCATTTGCCGCCATGGTTGGCCTCGTCCAGAACGTGCATATGCGCCGTTTCCGGTAGGACCCACCGGTAGTCTGTCCACAGGCCGCTGAGTGGCGGCGGCGCCCCCGTGGCAGCCCTCGCCCTCACATGGCGCGCTTCGGCGCGACGTGGCCGCGCAACATGCGCGGAATCAGTAAGGAGTCGAGAGATGAGCACCGGAGACGGTGGAAACCAGGCGGGCGCCAGCGGCGCAGCCAAGAAGCGTCGTCGCGGATCCCGTGGAGGACGCAATCGCAGTACATCGGGCGGTCAGCGTTCCTCCGGCGAGGCCCGTGGTCAGGCAGACGATGTCGAGTTGCCAGATGTGCCAAACGAGGGCAAGGTGACAGATCCCAAGGTCGCAGACTCTGCGGTCGTTCGTCGCCCTCGCATCGGTGACACTCGTCCGGCACCAGCTGCGCCACCGGTGCAGCCTGCCCAGCAGTCATCGTCAGGTGATGGTGGGGGAAACAAGAAGAAGCGTCGCCGTGGCGGGCGCGGACGCTCGCGGTCACGTTCTGGGGGCGGAGGCGGTTCAACTGAAACCATCGATGCCGACATCATCGAGCGCCGCCGTGGACGTACGCGTGACGGACGACCTGTTGGTCGCTATCTCATGTGCGTTCAGGTTCGAGATGGTCTCACACAAGTAGCCGTGCTCGAAGGGCGCAGCCTGCTCGAGCACTACGTCAGCCGACCCGCAGATGACATCAGCCAGATTCACGGCAACATTTATCTCGGTCGCGTGCAGAACGTACTGCCAGGCATGGAAGCCGCATTCGTCGATATTGCGACACCAAAGAATGCTGTGTTGTATCGCGGTGACGTGCAATTCGACAAAGAAGATGTGGAGACCACGTCAACAGCGCGCATCGAACACATCTTGCGTTCGCGTCAGATGATTTTGTGTCAGGTCACCAAGAACCCCATCGGCGCCAAAGGTGCGCGCCTCACTCAAGAAGTGTCACTACCCGGTCGGTTTGTCGTTCTCATTCCCAATAGCAAGACCTACGGCATCTCCAAGCGTTTGCCGGAGGACGAGCGTCGTCGTCTGCGCTCGGTGCTCGACCGCGTAAAGCCTGCAGAGCATGGCGTCATAGTGCGCACAGCTGCCGAGCACGCCACCGAGCATGAGCTGCGTGCCGACATGAGCCGCCTCGTCGAAGAGTGGAAAGAGATCGAAGAAAAGTCAAAAGCAGCGAATGGTCCGACCTTGCTGTATCGCGAGCCCGAACTTGCCGTGCGCGTGATTCGTGAAGAGTTCAATGCCGAGTATCGCGGTGTCGTCATCGATGACCGACGTCTCTATGAAGAAGTGAAGGCCTACGTTGCCGATTTCAATCCAGAGTTGGCTGATCGGGTCGAGTACTTCGACGCCGAAGCAGAGGGCTTGTCGATCTTCGAACATCACCATGTGCATGAGCAGTTGCACAAGGCGCTAGACCGCAAAGTGTGGTTGCCAAGTGGTGGATCACTCATCATCGAGCACACCGAAGCTCTCACCGTCATCGACGTCAATACTGGCAAGAACGTCGGGACCTCGAATCTTGAGGAGACCGTGTTCCGCAACAACCTTGAAGCCGCCGAAGAGGTTGCGCGTCAACTTCGCTTACGCGACATCGGTGGCATCATCGTCATCGACTTCATCGACATGGAAATTCGTGAGAACCGCAAGCGCGTTGTTGAGGCATTCCGTGCAGCGCTGTCGCGTGACAAGACACGCACCCAGGTGTTCGACATCTCAGAGCTGGGCTTGGTCGAGATGACCCGCAAGCGCATCGGCGAGGGTCTCCTCACCGCATTCGCTGACCCATGTCCAGACTGTGAAGGCCGTGGCGTCAGGGTTGATTTCGGTCTTCTTGACTGATTCGTCATCATGACCACCGAAACTGACAGCCCCATGGGGTGTGTGGCCGGTCAAGGGTCAAGGTAGGGTAAGACTTCGCTATGTACGCAGTGATCGCATCAGGTGGCAAGCAAGAGAAGGTCTCCCAGGGCCAGCAGGTCAAGGTTGAGCTCCTCGGGGCTGCCGACGGACAAGAGGTGTCATTCACGCCTGTGTTGCTGGTTGATGGCTCTTCCGTGTTGTCAACGCCCGACCAATTGAAGTCAGTCAAGGTCACCGGTCGCGTGGTCGGAACGGTGAAGGGTCGCAAGATCGAAGGTTTCACCTACAAGCGTCGCACCAACCAGCGCCGTCGCTATGGTCACCGCCAGCAATACTCGCTCGTCGAAATCACTTCCATCGCGAAAGGCTGATCACCATGTCAAAGACTAAAGGTGGCGGTTCAACACGTAACGGCCGCGACTCAAACGCCCAGCGCCTCGGAATCAAGGCATTTGATGGCACCAACATCTCCGCCGGAACCATTCTCGTGCGTCAGCGCGGAACTCGCTTTCACCCTGGCAAGAACGTTGGTATCGGCAAAGACGACACCCTGTTCGCGCTGGTCAACGGCAGTGTGAAGTTCGGCGAGCGCCGCGGGCGCAAAGTCGTCGACGTTCTGCCCGAGTAGTACACCGCGCGTCGCCAGCTGGCGTTATCGCAGTGTGTCGATGCCTTGGGGCAAAGACTCTGACTTGAATCCGAGCAGTGTGACCGCTTGACGGCACGCAAACCTGTCGGTCATGCCTCCGACGTAGGTGACGGCATTACGAAGCGCTTGTTCGCTACCAGCGTCGGCCACGGGCAAGTCATCGCCAGTGGGCAGCAAATGGGGTCGATCGGCATAATGCTCGACGAGTGCACGCAGCATGGTGATGACTGATCGGCCTTGTTCGACAGATGCAGGTCGCAGATACACCTGCTCGTAGTTGAACTGACGAAACGCGGCGAGAGCATCAGCGACATCAGGAGTCATACCTATTCGACCTGTGGTTGCCGCTGCCTCGATCATGGCATTGATGAAGACATGAAGTTGCGAGCGACGTTCTGTTCCGCAGAGATTGGCGACTGTGGTCGGAAGTTGGCGTGGCGAAACGATGCCTGCTGCCACTGCGTCTTCGAAGTCGTGGCAGACGTAGGCAATACGGTCGGCCCAACTGACCACCTCACCTTCTGCGGTACGAGGTGCTGGTCGAGACCAACTGTGATTGCGCACACCATCGAGCGTTTCGAGACAGAGATTGAGCGGGGTCAACACGACGTCTGCTCCCCAGACGGCGTGGTCGTAGCCCTCGGGGAGATACTGAGACAATGCGTCTTCAGACGCGTGGCCACCAGGACCATGACCACAGTCGTGGCCGAGGGCGATGGCTTCTGTGAGTGCGACATTGAGTCGTAAGGCACGTGCAACTGACACTGCAACTTGAGCAACTTCCAATGCATGCGTGAGTCGCGTGCGTTGATGATCATCGGGAAAGACGAACACTTGAGTTTTGCCGGCAAGGCGTCGAAATGACGTGGCGTGCAAGATGCGATCACGGTCGCGCTCAAAACACGAGCGATATGGGTCGGGGTCTTCGGGAAGCAGTCGATTGCCCGCCCCGACGGCCCTTGCGGCATGTGGGGCAAGTTCCTGTTCGGCATGGGCATCGCGCTGTGAACGATCAGCAATTTCCGTGGTGCCAAGGCCAGCCCACGAGTCGGAGTGAGCCACACGAATGTCGCTATGTGCAGCGTTGCCGCTCATGGTGGATGCCCAGGTGCGGGCACGCTCAGTGTGCTCGTGTGCAAGTTGGTTGTCGCTGAGCGGAGACATATTCGACTCGTGCGATGACATGACATCAGCGTACGGGAGCGGTGTGACAGCAATGATGACACCTGCGTGCGTGCTCCCAGAGTCGGAACTGGCGCACCGGTAGCCTCACAGTCGTCCCTATGAGCGGTTTTGTCGACGAAGCACAACTCAACGTCACCGGAGGTGACGGTGGTGCTGGCTGTGTCGCGTTTCGCCGTGAGGGTCCGGTGGCTTTCGGTGGACCCAACGGTGGTGACGGCGGAAAAGGTGGCGATGTCTGGTTGGTTGCCGATCGCAATGTGGCGTCACTTCTCGCATTTCGTGACCATCCACACCGACGCGGCGAGAATGGCATCCACGGCAAAGGCAAAGACTTGCATGGTCGCCGAGGCGAAGACCTCAAGGTGCACGTCCCAGAGGGCACAGTCATTCGCGACATGTACAGCGGTGAAATTCTCGCCGACCTCATGAATCATGGCGACCAGTGGTTGGCGGCACATGGCGGTCGCGGTGGTCGTGGCAATGCCAAATTTCTGAACAACAAGCGTCGCGCCCCAACGTTCGCAGAACAAGGTGAACACGGCGAAGAACGTTGGCTCAAACTCGAATTGAAGCTCATGGCCGACGTAGCGCTCGTTGGGTTCCCGAATGCAGGCAAGAGCACGTTCATTTCCACTGTGTCAGCGGCGAAGCCAAAGATTGCCAATTATCCGTTCACAACGCTAGAGCCACACCTGGGTGTTGTGCGCCTCGGTGATGAAGTCGAATTCGTGATGGCAGATATTCCCGGTCTGATTGAAGGAGCAAGTGAAGGTCGAGGCCTTGGTCACCAGTTCTTGCGCCACATCGAGCGGGCGCGCGTGTTGTGCTTCCTTATTGATCTGGTTGCGCTCGATGGAGTTGAGCCAGACCGTCAACTTGAAGTGCTTCGTCAGGAAGTTGGCAGGTATCAACCCGAGCTTCTCGAGCGCCCTTCGTTGATTGTCGGCACGAAGGATGACAGCGTTCCGCCCGAAGTTCTGGAGGCGTGGCCCCACGTTCACATGTCGTCTATTACTACGAACAACGTGCGCAAGGTTCTGAATGCGCTTGCAGAGTTGGTGTCACGTGCCAGGGCTGAAGAGGTCAATCAAGAGTCAAACATCATCATGCGCCCGCTGCCTGAAAATGCATGGGTCGAGCGAACGGCAGACAACGAGTTTCGTGTTCACGGCCGTGCCGCGGAGCGTGTCGTGGCATTGAACGACGTCACCAGCCCCGAGGCCCTCAATTACATCGATGACCGCCTCAACAAGCTTGGGGTCAACAAATTGTTGTCACGGGCAGGTGCGCGCGACGGCGATGTGGTCTGGATCGCGCAATTCAGTTTTGAATACCACTCGGATATGTGAGTGTGGGGTCATGCGAATCGTCTTGAAAATCGGCACGTCGTCGCTCACTGACGACAAGGGAGTGCTCATTCCATCTGTCATCGCATCAGTGACAGATCAGATAGCTGACGTACGCGCATCTGGACACGAGGTACTTCTCGTCACTTCCGGTGCTGTCGCCTCAGGCGTGGCCGGACTCGGAATGGCAGAGCGTCCCACCGACACACTCAGCCTCCAGGCCCTCAGCGCTGTCGGACAACCACAATTGATGGCGGCCTACAACGGTGAACTCATGCGACATGGTCTCGTTGGCGCACAAGTGTTACTCGTGCCCAACGACTTTGTTGACCGGAATCAGTATCTTCACGCCAAGAACACCTTGATGCGTCTCATTGAGTTGGGTTGCGTACCGATTATCAATGAAAACGACGCCATCGCCAACGATGAAATTCGCTATGGCGACAATGACCATTTGGCGGCGTTGCTGAGCCATCTTGTGTCGGCTGATTTATTGTTGCTTCTCACAGACACCGATGGTCTCTACACCGCTGATCCGAATGCTGATGCGAGTGCAACGCTCGTTGCACATGTTGCCGCAGATGATCCGCTGATGAGTGTCGATGCCAGTGGGTCGGGAACCAATCGTGGAAGTGGTGGAATGGCATCGAAGCTTGCGGCCGCGCGCATCGCATCTTGGTCTGGCGTCACAGCAGTCATTGCAGCTGCGCAGCGCGACAACGTGGTACGCGATGTCGTGGCTGGCGCAACGTTGGGTACCCGATTTGCGCCACATGATCGCAGTCTGTCTGCGCGAAAGTTGTGGATCGCGTTTGCAGCCGACGTCGTCGGTACGGTGACGGTGGATGCAGGTGCCGCCGAGGCGTTGCGAAGCGCTGGTCGATCACTTCTGCCTGCCGGAGTCGTCAATGTGGCAGGTTCATTCGCCGCCGGTGAAGTAGTGAATGTGTCACTCTCAGATGGTCGCATCATCGGCCGCGGTCTGGCTTCCGTTGATGCCGCTGACGCTCGGTCGATGCAGGGGAAACGCTCATCTGACATCGAAGGTCAACGCTCAACGGTGGTCATTCACCGCGATGATCTCGTGGTGTTCTAAACACCAACTACACACGGCTCTTCTAAACAGAAATTTCGGCGTCGGGTGTTGCCGACCCTCGGCTTGGCAGAAGGCCGCTCACTTGTCTGATCTCGGGCACGCGTAGTACAAACAGCGCGCCGACGTACACCATGAACCCCACTACTAGGCAGAAGAAAAGCTCGGCCAACTCGGAATAGCCCGAGGTTGGTTTGAGGGCGCGGTCGACACCAGTGACGGCAAGCGACATGATGGCAACTGCGACGATGCAACGCGCCAGAAGTGTGCCGAGAGCTCTCCACTTGACGGCTTTGTGTTTCACGTGAAGAAGCCACAGCACTATGACTGATGAAATGAGATACGCAAGCGCGAATGCAAGACCGAGGCCGAGGACGCCGTGACGGTCGACGAGCCACACAGCGAACACCACGTTCAATACGTTCTCCACCAAGTTGACGAGAAAAGGCGTTCTGGTGTCGTGGTGGGCGTAGAAGCCCCGCAGGGCAAATATATAGATGGAGAAACCAAGGAGACCCACTGCAAGGCCAATGAGTGCACGCGAGGTGTTGTAGGTGGCCTCTGACGTGAAGTGGCCGTGTTGAAGAAAAATGCGCAGGATTGGTTCGGCCAGAAGGATCATGCCTAACGAAGCGGGCAAGGTGAGCAAACTGATCCATCTGAAGCCTGCTGTCATGCCGCCGGCGAAACCGTCCACGTCGTTGTTGCGTACACGGCGTGATAACTCTGGAACGAACGTGGTGGCAATGGAAATGGCAAGCAGGCCGTGTGGCAGGTAGAAGAACGTCATTGCTTTCGAATACGCGTCCTGGTTGCCACTTCCAGGTTGGGCGAGGTTCTTGATGACTACCAGGCACACCTGATTGGTGACGACATAGCCAAAAGTCCAAAACGACAGTCTCGCCATCGTGCGTACCGCCGGATGACGTAGCTCAGGCTTGAACGACAAATTGATGTTTGCGCGTTTGATGGCAGGGAGAAGAACAAGGCCCATGGCTGCGATTCCTCCCGTTGCGCCAAGCGTGAGCAACCAGTAAAAGGCGCCATCAACTTTGATGTCGGAGAGGCCCGGTGTGCCATCGCGGGTGAACGGGATGAGCAGCAAAAACATGATGGTGACGATGTTGGCCACCGCCGGCGCCCAAGCCGCTGCGAAGAATCGACGTCTCGAATTCAGCAATGCAGACGCGATAGCCGTGAGCCCGTAGAAGAAAATCTGGATGAGGAAGATTCGGCACATCATCGTTCCGACCGCACGGAACTGGTTTGCATCGACGGCGGCACTCGGGTTGAGCGAGAAGATTCGAAAGATGAGGGGAGCAGCAGCAATAGCCAACAAGGTTGCGAAGGCAAGCACGATGAGTGACACAGTCACTACCGCACTTGTGGCGTCATCGTCCTTTTCCTCGGCATGACGGGTGAAAACCGGCACGAGGCTTGCTGTGAGCACGCCGCCGACAAGTAGTTCGTAGATGGAGTTGGGGGAGTTGTTTGCTCCGTCGTACGCATCGGCGAGAGCTGTCTGTCCAAGAATGACACCGAGGACGATGACACGCATGAGGCCGGTGAGCCGAGACACGGCAGTGCCAATGGCGACGATCACCGTGTCTTTGAACATGGGTAGAAGCGTAGGGAAAAGGTCCCCGACCCACGGCTATTCAATGGTGCCAAGTAGGGTCGTCTGTCATGGCTCCTCGCTTTGAATCCGTGCAATCCGTCCGTGACGGCCTGCGCAAGGTCAACTATCTCGCCGACGACGGAATAGCCGGTGTGGCGTTTCTCGCCGACCGACTGGGCAAGCCGATTCTCGTTGAGGGGCCTGCAGGTACGGGCAAGACCCAACTTGCAAAGAGCATCGCTGACATGACCGGGGCTCGCCTCATTCGTCTTCAGTGTTACGAGGGTCTCGATGAATCGAAGGCGCTTTATGAATGGAACTACAAGAAGCAATTGCTTCGTATCCAAGCAGATCGTAAGTCCGATTCATGGTCGGAAATTCACGACGACATCTTTGGTCCAGATTTCCTTCTGACGCGTCCGTTGTTGGAGGCCATCACGGCCGATGATCCGGTGGTATTGCTCATCGACGAAGTTGACCGCGTCGAAGTCGAAACCGAAGCATTGTTGCTCGAAATCTTGTCTGAATACCAAGTGTCTATTCCCGAGCTCGGAACCATCACAGCGAAACAAATACCGCTGGTCTTCTTGACGTCGAACAACACGCGTGAGTTGTCGGAGGCGTTGAAGCGTCGCTGCTTGTTCTTGCACGTCGACTATCCAGACATGCACCGCGAGAAAGAAATCGTTCTTGCAAAGGTTGAGGGAGTCTCCCAGAACTTGGCAGACCAGATTGCCCGCATCGTTCGTAGCATCCGTCAGCTCGACCTCAAGAAGGCTCCATCTGTCAGTGAAACTCTCGACTGGGCGCGCACTCTCGTGTTGCTCGGCATCGAGCACATCGAGGCCGAGCAAGCCAAAGAGACGTTGCACATCCTTCTCAAGTACCAGACAGACATCGCGAAAGCCGCGAAGGAACTGTCAGTCGACAAGTGACCAGAGGCGAGTGATGCTCGACCTGATGTCCGGGTTCATCTCGGAACTGAGAAATGCGGGTCTTCCCGTCAGCTTGACGGAGAACCTCGATGCGATGGAGGCCATCAAGCACATCCCGCTCGAGGATCGCGACGCGTTCAAGTACGCACTGGGTGCGACGCTGGTAAAAAACAACGCTCACTGGCGCTCGTTCGAGACTGTGTTCGAGGTGTACTTCAGTTTGCGCGGGCCTGAATACGCCATTGCTGACGACGCTGACGCTGGCGATTTCTGGCGCGAGATGCAGGAACAATTGCAGAGCCAAGATGGTGACAGCCGTGGTGCAGCCGGCGGGGCGATGGATCAGATGACGCCTGAAGAGATGATGGCGATGCTGATGAAGGCTCTTATGGCAGGCGATCAAGCACTGATGCGGGCACTTGCCCGACAAGCAGTGCAGCGATTTGCGGGAATGGAACCTGGTCGCCCTGTTGGCGGCACGTATTACTTGTACCGCACGCTGAGGAACCTCGACCTCGATTCAATGCCCGAGAAATTGATGGAGGCGAGTCGTGATGAAGTGGGTGGGCAATTGACCCCACTCGAAGAGCGCCTTGAGCGCGACGAACACGAACATCGCATCGAGCAGTTCAAGCAAGAGATAGAGGCAGAAATTCGTCGTCGCCTGGTGGCAGATCGCGGGGCGGAGGCGATGGCAAAGACACTTCGTAAGCCCTTGCCCGAAGATGTTGAATTCATGCATGCCAGTCGTGACGAGATGCAAGGTTTGAAGAAGGCTTTGCAGCCATTAACGCGCAAGCTTGCGGCGCGGCTAGCACGCAAACGCAAGCATGAGCGCCGCGGCCCCCTTGATTTCCGTAGCACGGTTCGCCACAGCCTCAGCTACGGCGGAGTTCCGGCAGACCCTCGCTTCAAGTACCCAAGGCCTGCGAAGCCCGAGTTGATGGTTGTCGCAGACATTTCGGGCAGTGTCGCGGCTTTTGCCCGCTTCACGCTCATGTTGGTGTATGCGATTCAGGGTCAGTTCTCAAAGGTTCGTTCGTACGTGTTCATCGATGGCATCGACGAAGTCACCGATTTTTTCAAGGGCACCGAAGACATCAGCGAAGCAATCCACAAAGTGAACACAGAGGCAGACGTCATCTGGGTCGATGGTCACAGCGACTACGGCCACGCCTTCGAGGTGTTCTGGGAAAAGTACGGTCGAGACGTTGGTCCGAAGACGACGGTGTTGCTTCTCGGCGATGCCCGCAACAACTATCACGCCTCCCAGTCGTGGGTCATCAAAGAAATTCGCCAAAAGGCAAGGCACGTGTATTGGTTGAATCCCGAGCCACGGAGCTACTGGAATACGGGCGACTCGATTGTTGGGGAATATGCCACGCACACCGACGGCGTGTATGAATGTCGGAACATGCGACAGCTCGAGGCGTTCGTCGAGAAATTGGCCTGACAATGTCGAACACTCGCTTGGTGCTCGTGCGGCACGGAGAGTCAAATGCCACGGTGAGTCGGTCGATAGGTGGCCCGCGAACGTGTACGGGTCTTTCACCGCTTGGTCGTACTCAGGCCGAGCGACTTCGTGACCGTTGGTTGCGTCACCCCGAGGTGAATGTGGACGTATTGATGTCGAGCGCCTTTCCACGTGCCCGCGAAACAGCACAGATCATCGCGCCGTCGCTCGGCAGCATGAGCGTGCAGGTGGACCCATTGTGGGGTGAGCACGATCCTGGTCCCGAGTGTGATGGTCTCACATATCGCGACTTCATCGATCGTCACGGGATGCCAGATTGGGAAGCCAATCCTTACAACGTGATCTTTCCTGGTGGAGAAACTGTCGCTGAGTTTCATCATCGCATCGGAGTCGCCCTACATCGCACAGTGCGCGAACATCAGGGAAAGACCGTGGTTGTGTGTTGCCATGGTGGGGTGGTCGACGTCGTGTTGCGTATGTCGCTGCAATCCTCGCTGACGGGCGGTTTCGAAGTGCAGACGATGAACACCTCGATCACCGAAATGGTTGAAGTACGCAGCGGGCGTTGGAGGCTGGTTCGTTACAACGACCATGGTCATCTGGCTGGGCTACCGTCTGCCACATCGTCAGAAATCGAATCTCAGCAACAATCAGCAGAGTGAAGGCCCATGATGGGCGCTGACAAAGTTGACGTCATTGTCGTTGGCGGTGGAACGGCCGGCTGTTCGTTCGTGTCGCATCTGTGTGCGGTGTCCGACTTGTCTGTGTCGTTGTACGAAGCAGGTTCGTCGTTTTCCTCTCATCCGAACAACCTCTTCACGTCGATGGCTCGAAGTGGGGTGATGGATACGTCGCAGACTGCAACTGCAGTTGCGAACGGTGACTCATATGAGTATCTGCAGGCACAGGTACTGGGCGGAGGCAGTGCGGTCAACGGACTCATCGCGCTACGTGGTGCCATCGATGACTTCAACGAGTGGTGTGAATACGACGGTCTCGCTGATTGGTCCTGGGAACGAGTCGAACCATGGTTTCGAATGATTGGCGCCCCTACAACGCTGCTTGACGAATGTGCCCCTCAGTCCTTGGCGCGGATACTCCATGACTCGTGGCCTGGGTCGCTCGCTGTTCCATTGGCGGTAGCACACAATGCGAGGCAGTCTGCCGATGGCAAGAGACTTGATGTCGCTCGTGAGTCAGGGCGACTGTCTATTCACACGAGTGCACCTGTCGCGCGGGTCCTGTTCACCGGTTCGCGCGCAACTGCAGTCGAGCTTGCTGATGGTTCTCGGCATGAAGCGAGGAACATAGTGATATGCGCGGGAGCGTTGCGCACGCCAGTGTTGCTTGGTCGGTCGGGTGTCGACGCCGAGGGTCTTGGTGAAAACCTTCAGGATCATCCAAACGTGATGTTCGCTGCGAGACGGCGCGGTCCGTTCAACGGAGACCTTCCTGTTACTCGGTATGTGCCGCTGAAGGGTGACTCTGACGCGGATGCTCCTGATGTGGCTCACATACTCAGTTACGAACAGATTGATACTGATGCGCACCTGGGGGGAATTGGCGTGTCGTTGATGGATGTTCATTCCCGTGGTTCCCTAGTTGAGCTGCCAGATGGAGGTTGGAAGGCTGAGTTCCGGTGTTTGTCAGACAAGCGCGATCTGCAAACAATGGTTCGAGTAGTGCGCGATGCGTCGACAGTTCTCGCCTCAACAAACCTCAGTGGAACGTTTGATGACAACGATGCACTGCGACTGGCCACCGATATGCAGCGCATCGCTGCAATGACTGACCAGGATCTCACTGAGTGGCTCCAGCGACATGTACGTACGTTGTCTCATGCCACAGGAACGTGCGCAATGGGAACGGTGTGTGACGCAAGAGGACAGGTCGCAGATATCGACGGACTATGGGTGGCAGATGCCTCCTTGATGCCGCGAATCGTGCGAGCCAATACCAATGAGACCGTGGCAATGATGGCTACGCGAGTGGCACAATTCGTGGCAGACGCATAGGGGAACTAATGGCGACGCCGTACACACAAGGACTACACGAGTTGGGTGATTCCTGTTTCGCTTATCTGCAGCCAGATGGCGGCTGGGGGTGGAGCAACGCTGGGCTCGTGGTTGGCGACGGGACATCATTGCTTATTGACACGTTGTTCGACTTGAAGCTCACTCAGGCGATGCTCGATTCAATGGTGTCGACGGTACGAACTGCTCCGATCGGCACAGTGGTCAATACGCACGCAAACGGCGACCACTGCTACGGCAATCAGTTGGTGAGCCATGCCGACATCATCACGTCGCATGAGACTGCTCTGGAAATGCGAGAAGTGACACCAGCAACACTTGCTGGGTTGAATTCAGCGCCAGGCGAACTTGGTGAAATCTTTCGGAACTTCTTTGGCGCCTTTGACTTCAACGGCATCGAAGTGCCCGAGCCAACTCGCACGTTTACCGGTCGACTTGAGATCGACGTCGGGGGACGATTGGTGGAACTTGTCGAAGTCGGACCTGCGCACACGCGTGGAGACACCTTGGTATTCGTGCCAGACGCAAAGACCGTCTACACCGGTGACATCTTGTTCATCGGTGGAACTCCCATTGTGTGGGCCGGGCCACTCACGAATTGGATTGCTGCATGCGACCTGATGTGTTCATCCGACGTGGAAACGGTGGTGCCCGGGCATGGTCCCGTCACCGACAAAGCGGGCGTGGTGTCGGTTCGTGATTATCTGCAATACGTGAATGATCAGGCGACTGCACGCTTTGAAGCAGGCATGGATTCATGGGATGCGGCACAAGACATTGCATTGAACGAGTTCGGCGAGTGGGGAGAGCGTGGTCGCATCGCGGTCAATGTTGACACTGTGTATCGACACCTGAACCCTGCGCATGCCTCGCCAGATGTGGTGGAGATGTTCAAGCGGATGTTGTCGCTCGAGAAGCCTCACTGATTTTTCTTCGCACGACGAAGATCCACCCGAAAAGCGCAACAGCGCTGAAAAAGAACCACTGAAACGCGTAAGACAAGTGCGGGCCATTGGTCAATTCGGGTAGCGGCACCAATGACAAGACTGTTTCAGGCGGAGTCGACTCAACAATTTGCACATACATGGGCTCGAGCGAACCAGTTGTTTGCTGGTCGATGCGAGAGATGTCAATGCGTTGCATCTCGGCAAGAGTTCCCTCTGACGGGTCAATGGCCCCGAGAGCGCTTCTTTTTTGGCTTGGTCGAAGGTGTCCTACGACGGTGACTTCACCTGTGGGTGTTGGTGGAATGTCGACAGTTAGGGGTATGAAGCCCCGATTGATCAGCACTTTTCGTCCGTCTGCGAACATGAGCGGCATCACGATGTCGCGCCCCGCAGCACCATTTTGTGAGCGATTCACGATGAGCACCATTTCGTCATCGATATATGTGCCTGTGAGGCGCACGAGTCGCCATTCCAATTCCGATTGATCGCCATTCGAGGTGACAATCGCATTGAAGTCCGCCACCGGTGTGGCGATGTGTTCTGTGACCTGGGCATTGACGGACTTGCGCTCATCGAGACGGTGAAGCTGCCAGAAGCCGAGGTTCATCATGAGGGCAACCAGCGCACCGATGGCCACATGGAGGGCAATCCAGCGCGGGGAAATGAGGAAGCGGTACATGGACAAGGAAACGGTATCGGGCGTTGGGTTCGGGTGTACGGTCCTGCGATGTGGAGTACTCGCCGGCCTCGTTGACGGATGCCTGGTGGTCGCAAGTGTTTGCCACCGACGTGAGGGCGGGCGAGCCGCAACGTATTGGTGACGGCCTCGTGGGAATGAATCTTCGAGTTCCACTTGAGAGCGAGTCAACTCACGTGCCCTCGAGCGTGGTGGTGAAATTGATGTCTGACGATGTCACGAGTCGCACGACAGCTGTGACACTCGGCAACTACATGCGCGAGGTGCGTTTCTATTCCGAGATCGCCCCAACTGTCGATGTGCGTACGGCGCGCTGTTACTTCGTGGACTTTGATGACGTCACACACGATTTCGTGTTGGTACTCGATGACCTGGCCCCGGCACAGCAAGGAAATCAGGTCATTGGATGCGATGTGAATACAGCGAGGACAGCAGTAGTCGAAATGACGCGACTGCACGGTCCACGATGGAATGATCCGAAACTTTTCGATGTGTCGTGGCTTCAGAGATCCACTGATCCATCGGGACCAGAGACCATCAACGCCGTGTACGGAGCGGTCAAGGGCGGTTTCCTGGAGATGTTCGGTGAGGCCATTCGCGACGCTTGCGGCGTGGCTGGCCTCGAACTGGTTCATGAGCTGGGCGCCGCCCTCGTCGCCTTTCTTGCCGGGCGGGGCGTTCCACGAACGTTGGTGCACGGTGATTTCCGACTTGACAATTTGATGTTCGGAGACATGAGCGGTGATCCGACGTGCGCAGTCGTGGACTGGCAGACTCCTGCTCATGGCGACGGCGTCACCGACTTGGCGTACTTCCTGGGCGCGGGGTTGTTGCCGGATGATCGTCGTGCGAATGAAGACGCCCTTGTCTCGCTGTATGTCAGTGAACTCAGCCGTTATGTGGGTGATGCGAGCTTCGACGATGTCTGGCGAAGGTATCGGCGGGAAGCTCTCGCCGGAGTGGTGATGTCAGTTGTCGCAAGCCAGATTGTGCAACGAACGGACCGAGGAGACGCCATGTTCACAGCAATGGCTACGCGTCACGTGCGTCACGCTCTTGACATGGACTCGCTGTCGCTTCTCTAGATACCGTGTGTCCATGTCGGCAACTGTGCAAGGCGTGGTGCTCATCTATGACGGTGAATGCGGGTTTTGCCGTCTGTGGGTTCGTCGACTGCGGCGACTCGTACGCCGTGCACCGCAATGTGTGCCGTTTCAAGACGCGCCGCTCGAACAACTCGGACTGACGCGTGATGAGTGTTCCGTCGCTGTTCAGTATGTCGATAAGCGTGGGCGAGTGAGCGCAGGGTCTGATGCAGTGGCGCGACTGTTCATTGGTGCTGGCTCTCTATGGTTCGTGCTGGGTTGGTTGATGTTGTTGCCAGGTGCAAGACAAATCGCTCAGGCGAGTTATCGCTGGGTGGCGCGAAATCGCCACCGTTTCAAGGGCGCCCCTACAGCGGACTGACCGCCGCGACAAATGGTTCGCCGGCAAACTCATTCAGCTCGGCGATGAGCTCATCACGGGAATTGGTGTCGCCGTCGCACAGCGCATGCTTGGTGCTGAGCGACAAGTGGCTCGCGTGAATGATGTCGGCAAATCGTGCGTGCGGTCTTCCGCTCACGAGTTGTAGCGCGGTTGTCAGTGCCGCGATGGGGGCCATGTCGTATGTCGCCAGCATTGCCACTCGCTCGGCCTTCGACAGCGTGCGCGCGCGTGACGCCGCATCAATTCGTCGCAATAAATAAGGCGAGAAACGAAGGTCGTATCGCTGCTGAAGGTCGATACGCCGCCAATCATCGCTCGACGTCTGACCTCTGCACAGGGACGCCCCACAAGAACACGGAAATTGGTCGTAGTCGCTCCCGTCTGTGGTGCCGTAGTCGAATGTCAACACCTCACCTGGTGTGATGTCGCGCCACGCGACAATCTGTGTGGCATTACGTGGACCACAATTCGGATCGCAACTGTGGTTGACAGCGTCTCCGGGTTCACGTTCTGGCGGGCCGACGATGTACAAGTTGTCGTCCACTTGGATGGAGCGCTCGCGGCGTGTTGCAGGCATGGCATCAAAGCCACGGCGATCACATGCATCACCGCCGAAAGTTGCAACGACAGTTCCGCGCGGAATTGGCTGAACTGCACGACTGCCCCAACCAACTGCGCCCATGGGCTCGGCACGCGCGAGCGGTGTCAATCTGTTGAACTGCAGGGTCATGAAAGAAAACGAGCCCCAACTCCGCCGGCTTTCGTGTGCCGTACGGTATCGGCGATTCTGCAGCGTGACAATGCCAACGGGTCGCTAGCGCACATTGCCGGCAGAAGAAAGTGCTTGTCGTGGGGCTGAGGTGTCAGTAGCCTGACGACGACGCATTAAGAGTGACCGTCAGGTCCGGCAACCGGGGTTTCAGCCGCACGGTGCCAGCCCACGAAAGTGGGGATGTGGTCTCGCAGTAGCGGGGCAACAGGCCTGAAGTTCTTTCTTCTTACGTTGAACTCAGTACGAGTTGACAGCTGCATCGATGCACAGGAAGGAGATGAAGATGACAACACCAAGTTTCGGTGTTCCCTACGCGCCACCTCATCCTGGTGCTCCGTATCCAGCGACAGGGGCATGGAATACATCGCAGTCGGCAGGTCATCGCCAGTTCCACACCTTTGCAATTGACCGTCCTTTTTCACTCGATGGTGGAGCTGCACTGCGTGACGTCACAATCGCCTTCGAGACATGGGGAACGCTGAACGCCGACGCGAGCAATGCAGTTCTCGTGTGTCATGCATGGACGGGAGATAGTCACGTGGCGGGTCCGGCCGGAGAGGGACACCCCACACCAGGTTGGTGGGAAGGAGTCATTGGGCCAGGCGGATTCATCGACACGAATGAGCTCTTTGTCGTGTGCGCGAATGTTCTCGGTGGCTGCCAGGGCTCAACAGGGCCAGCATCGCCCCACCCAGTCGACGGAAAACCGTATGGACTTCGATTCCCAGTGATCACCATTCGCGACATGGTGCGCGCCCAAGTGCACCTCGCTGATCACCTCGGTGTTCGCCGTTGGCGAAGTGTCATCGGTGGATCGATGGGCGGCATGCAAGCGCTCGAGTGGGCGGTGACCTACCCCGAGCGTGTGGCGTCGGTTGTTCCCATCGCCACGTGTATTGAGTCGAGCGCTCAACAGATTGCCTGGGGAGCCATCGGTCGACGTGCGTTGCAGATGGACCCAGCATGGAATGGCGGCGCGTATTACGACGCAGCACCCGACGAAGGCCCATGGCGAGGGCTCGCCGTCGCGCGAATGATTGCGCAGGTCACGTTCCGCACTGACAACGCCTTCAACGAACGTTTTGGTCGCGACTTGTCAGAAGCAAACATCCACGACGATGGCTTGCATTTCTTCGACCGATTCGAAGTTGAGCGCTACCTCGATCATCATGGCGACAAGTTGGTGCGGCGATTCGACGCAAACAGTTATCTGTTCATCGGCAAGGCAATGGATTTACACGACGTGGGCCGAAGCCGTGGTGGTGCTACCAACGCGATGAAGCGAATCACGGCACCCGTGCTCACCATCGGCATTGACAGCGACATCTTGTATCCCGCGTATCAGCAGCAGACACTGCACGGTCTTGTTTCTGGCAAGGACCCACGCACTCGGTATGTCGAGATTTCGAGCCCTGAAGGACATGACGCCTTTCTCATTGACAGTCATGCCGTCGGTCGCGAGATCACGTCGTTTCTGTCACAAGTTTGAGTCGACAACTACGTGCCGGTGTGGCGACTGCGAGCGACCAACTCGTCGAGTCGGGCTGCGGCGGGGCTTGAGGCAGGAACCCGCAGAGCAAGTAGTTGCTCGTTTCGAAGTAGAAACATGCGGGAATGTTTCGGCCCGACCGTCATGGTCTCGACGACGCGCCATTCTTTTGCAATGTTGCGGTGGCCGAAACCGCGGGGGACAAGTGCAATTGAATCGTTTCCGGTGATGGTGCATCGAACTTCGCGCCACCGCGACGGCGAGCCACCCCGCTCATTCAATATTTGAACGCGACAAATGAACTTTGTGCCGTCTTTACTGCTCCAATGTGGGTCGCGAGAGCGCACAAGCCATGTCAGCCCACCGAGAAGGGCGATAAACGCCACACTTGTCACGGCGTTCAGCATGTCCCCATGATTCCATGCGGCTGGACCTTCATGCACCTTCGGTCTGCGTCAGGAAGCCGGAACACGGCGGTAAAACATGGGACAATACAGAGGTGTTAGCGGCAAACCTTCTCGTCAATGTCATTGCGGTCGGGCTCATCGTCATCGGATTCGGCTTGTTGTGGGTGACGTTTTCTTATTGGAAGAGCGCAACACCAGACCACGCAGCTCTGGCCACCTTGGAAATTATGGAAGACCGCAAGTTCGGTCGTGCGGACAACAATAAGCGGATCGACATGTTAAACAAGGTGCGACCTTCAGGTGAGGCCCTCAAGGAGCGAATCGAAGAACCACCAGTCTTGCGACGTGAACCCCGTCGCACTCGCTCGGCAAATGACGAACCGAAGGCCGCTGACCTGCCACCGGAAACAAAACCGAGTGGACCGATTGATCCATTGTTGTCGCGGCATGCAGATGGAGGGAAGTAAGAAATGGGACAGTTTGACGCCAATGAATTGATTGCTCGTTTCAAAGATCGGGCTGCAGCAGTGAAGAAGCGGCCCTTGCCTCCGGTCGCAGGGGAGGAGCGCACCTTGTTCATCCAGCAAGCCCAAGTTGACTTCCAGGACTTCGCCATTATCGGTGACGCGACAGCAGTAATTGAAGACGGCGTGTTGGTGTTGCGCATCGATATGCGACCACAGTCGAAGTGACATCGCCACTGGTGCAAGCGCGCCACAACTTGCGAGGACGCGAAGACATCTATGTGATTGCCGGTGCAACGGCAGTGTTCGCGTGGAGCATCGGGCCATTGGTGACTCGAGCTTTGTCGGTGTCCCTGCCCGCCCTCATTTTTTGGCGGATGCTTGTTGCGATTCCACTCATGACCGGAATCGCGTATGCGACAGGTGGAGGACTTGACAAAGCCATCTTGAAGCGCGCTGCGCTTCCGTCGATCTTCTTTGCAACCTCAATGATCGTTGGTTTCGGGGCTGTGCGCGAAACATCCATCGCGAACGCCACAGTCATCACCACGATTCAGCCCGTCATCGTGATGTTCATCGCACCAAAGCTCTTCGGTGAGCGATTGCACGCTCGGCAAATCGGCCTTTCAGTCATCACATTTGTTGGTGTTCTGATGGTGGTTCTTGCTGCCGCAGACACCAGCGGCGCCACCTTTTTCGGCGACATTCTTGCTCTCATGAACACGCTGTTGTGGACCACGTACTTTCTTATGTCGAAGCGTCAGCGGAACGACAATGTTCATTCATGGTCATTTCTCGCTGCGGTGTTCTTGTGGTCGTCAGTGATTTCAATTCCTTGGGCGCTGTGGGCAGCAGATGACATCGGAGGGATGAAGTCAATTGACTGGGTGTGGATCGTGGGCATGGCGCTTTTGCCCGGCGTTGTTGGCCACGGACTTATGACGTGGGCGTCAAAGTCTCTTGATGTGTCGCTCGCTTCTCTTCTTGGTCTGATGAGTCCGGTCATCTCGTCGATTGGGGCGTGGTTCGTCTACGACCAAGCACTTGGCATCACGCAGCTCGTCGGTGGAGTGCTCGTTCTCGGGTCCCTTGCCCTCATTGTGCGCTTGAACAGGGCGACAGCACGGGTAGAGACGGCTGCCTTGTTGTCTCCTCCGCCCGACCCGTTGGTATCCTGACGGCGCACGCGGACGTGGCTCAGTTGGTAGAGCATCACCTTGCCAAGGTGAGGGTCGCGGGTTCGAATCCCGTCGTCCGCTCCAATTTTCCTTTTGTGATGCCGATCCTCAGTCCTGAGTCGCAATGGCTCGTGCAGGCAGGTATCTGAGTGCTGCGAGCGAACCGAAGAGTGCCACCACTGACACAGTCAGGCATGCAGTTCCAAAGCCAGTCATGAATGAGTCGCTGACCGCGGAAAGAACGCTCTGGCGAACAGCTTCTGGAGACTGCATCGCGACGAAGTACGCAGCTCCGACGGACTCCTCAGCGGCCGACAGAGCCGCGGCCGGTACTGCTTCGATGAGACCTGGTATCGCCTCAAATCTCTCGATCAGTCGAGGTGAATACAGACTGACGAAGATCGAACCTGTGATTGCGACACCGAGTGTTCCGCCAACTTCACGTGACACGTCGTTGACAGCTGATCCGACCCCAGCTTTGTCGCGGGGTAGCGACCCCATCACAGCATCGGTGCTTGGTGACGTGACGAGCGACAGGCCACACGCCATGAACAACATTGCGACTACGACCCGTCCGAAGTACGAGGCGTCGGCATCAAAACTACTTGCAAGTGCGAAGCCGATGGACATACTGAAGAGTCCTGCGGCAACGACACGTTTGGTGCCGATACGTAGCGCGAGTCGTGCAGCAATAGGTGCGGTGATGCCTGCGCCCACCGCAAACGGAAGTGTGCGAACGCCTGATTCAAGCGGGTCATAACCACGCACAAATTGGAAATACTGCGTGACGAGGAATGTAAAGCCGAAGAGGGAAAGAAACGCAATTCCGATGGACGAAGTAGCTGAACTAAAGCGCGCATTCTTGAAGAACTGAAGTTCAAGCAATGGATGCTCGCGGCTCAACTCATACTTGATGAACGCTGCTACTAGTAGTGCGGTCAGGGCGAATCCTGCATTTGATGCAATGCTGCCCCATCCCCAATGTGGAGATTCAATCACTGTGTAGACCAATGCACCGACTGCGGCCACGGATAAAAACATGCCGGCAAAGTCGAATGAGCCGTGAGTCGTGTCACGTGATTCTGGGACGAGAAAGTGCCCTGCCACAATCGCGATACCAACGATGGGAACATTGATGAGGAACACCGAGCCCCACCAGAAGTGTTCCAAGAGAAACCCTCCTGCAACCGGTCCGAATGCGACTGCCATTCCAGACACCGCGGACCACAGACCGATTGCCTTGGCGCGCTCGATGGGGTCAACAAAAAGGTTGGTGATGATGGCGAGTGTTGCCGGAAAGACCAACGCGGAACCGACGCCCATTGCGCCACGCCAAAAGATGAGCTGTGAACTGGTCTCAGCAAACGCGGCTGCAGCACTGAACGCAGCGAAAAGAACGAGTCCGATTTGAAGGCAACGTTTGCGACCGAGTCGGTCGCCAATGCCGCCACCTGCAAGCAATAGTCCGGCGAATACCAATGCGTACGAATCAACGATCCATTGCAACGCAGTGGTTGACGCATTGAGTTCTTGTTGAAGTGTGGGAAGTGCCACATTGATGATGAGATTGTCCACGACCACCATGAAGACGCTTGCGCTGAGGACAAGAAGCACCCACCAACGACGTTCGTACGCGCGTGAGTGAGAGGTCTGCGGTACACGTGTGGTGCTCATACTTGACAGTGTCTATCCGACATACTTGACATTGTCAAGTATGCTGAGACTATGGATGTCCGTAGACAAGTCCTCGATGCGGCAATTGGGATCTGCGCTTCTGCAGGACCAGACGCCGTTTCCATGCGGGATGTCGCCAGGCGTTCTGGGGTCAGTCATCAAGCCCCGTATCACCACTTCGGCGATCGTGCCGGAATCTTCGCCGCCATCTCTGAAGAAGGTTTCGGAAAGCTCGCGGATGCAATGGATCTGGCGCTGCAGCGTGGCGGTAGCCCTGCGCGTTCCTGTCTCGAGGTGTACTTGCACATCGCACGCGATCATCTGGGTCATTTTCGCGTGATGTTCAGAAGCGACATCTGTGGAACGTCAACGCATGAACACACACAGGCCGAAGCAGGCCGGGCATATGCGGCGCTTGAAAAAATGGTGGAGTTGACTCTTGGTCGGCGAGCAGACGATAGGGAAATGACGACCTGGGCCTCGATGATGTGGTCACTTGCACACGGATTTTCGGCCCTACTCATTGATGGTCCGCTGGCCGCAAAGTTGCCAAGTGGTCTTCTTGTTGAACAGCACATCGCTGAGTTCGTGACCTTGGCAACCGAGATGGTGGAGAACCAGGCAAAGTTGTTGCTCCTCGTGTGAGGAGCCAGGCAAAGGGAATTACCGATATTCGGAAACATCTCTGGCGATGATGGCCGGTGTGGCGATATCGGTGTCACCGAATTATCGGTGCACAAGTTGATGTACGAGTTGAGCAAGTAAGCCTCAGCATGGAATGCGCGGAAAACAAGACTCTCAAATACTCCACCTTCGCGGGGGGGGGGGGGGGGGTT
>VGCD01000014.1 GCA_016870215.1 Actinomycetota bacterium | reverse complement strand
GCGGTTACCAGTGAATGCAACGATGAACCACTGGATGACTGCGACCACTTGCATGACTGAGTTCCACACTTGTTCGAGAAGGAGAAGGGGAACCGCCAGAACCATGCGGAAGAAGACGGTCACGCGACGCTGAGATTCAGGCCTAGCAACCCACAAATTCACCGGGTGGGTGGTTGGCGGCGGGGGCGGCGGGTTTGGTGTCATGTGTTGAACGCTACGAGCCATTGCAGTCTCAGATACCCCAGTAAGTGTCCTATTTGTCTAGTTAGGATTGCATCTATGCGCGGAAAACTTCGTTCACTGGTCGTGTCTTCTACGGTTGGAAGTCTTCTGGCGGTGTTCTTGCCAATTGCACTCACTGAAGTGAAGGCCGCCACGATCGTTTTCGCAGACAGCCTCAACGGTGATGACTCGACAGGTAACGGAAGTGCCGGAAGCCCTTACCGCACATTCCATAAGGCATATTCCGTGGCGACAGCAGGCGACACCATCAACCTCACAGGCACCTTCACATGGACCGACGCCGCCGAGACAGGCGACGTTGCAACGACTGGTTACACGCTCGCGAAGAATCTCACCATTGTCGGGCAATCCCGCGCCACGATTATTCAGGCAGCTGCAACTCGTAATACCGCGGATCGCATGGTGTTCTTCATTGCCCGTGGAGCAACGGTGACGCTTCGTAACCTGACAGTGCGACACGGAAAAGTTGTCACAGACGATCATGGTGGTGGAATCACGCTCTATGGCGAATACTGCGGACAGGCCGGTCAGTGCGCCGGCGCTACCGGAGTACTCACACTCGATCAGGTCGATGTTGTGCAGAATGATGCGGGCACTCCACTCAACTCATATACGTATGACCGTGCGGGTGGAGTGATGATGCAAGAAAATGCAAATCTCACGGTCGTCGGCAGCAATATCGAAGACAACAAGTGCATTTGTAAGTTCTACGCAGCCGGTGGCATTTATGGCGGTATGCAGTCCGCCACTATCAGTATCTCAAATTCGTCGGTTTCTAAGAATGTCGTCGTGAGCGATGGTGGGTCTTCGTACCCGTATAACTACACCTCAGTAGCTGGAGGTCTCGCAACGCAACGGTTTGGCAAGGTGACAATCACAAACAGCACTTTTTATGGGAATACCACCAACTCCTACGGTGGTGCGATGTCGCTCTATTACCAAGATCGCGGCGTGCGACTCACCAATGTCACAGTTGTTGGGAACTCTGCCACGCTCGGGGCGGGTGGAATTCTCTGGAATCAACTCTATTCAGGGAACAACTATGACCTGCGAATGAAGAACGTCCTTCTTGCAGACAATACGGGAGTTGGCGGCGCGAGCAGTGACTTTTATGCAAAGGATGGAATCAGCGGAAACTCAATCGTGACGTCGTACTCCATTATTGAGTCGAGCACCAACAAGACATTCACCGGAACTGGAATCATCACAGGTAACCAGGCCGCATTGAATGTTGACAGTGACATCGCAACGAACAGTGCCAGCAATGGATCAAAGTCGCTTGCGCTCCTATCGGGAAGCGTCGCAATCGACGCTGGCGATTCAGCTGCACATGGTGCAACCGGAAACACCGTGACGCCACCATCTACCGACCAGCGTGGCTTCGCCCGCGTGGGCAGTTACGACGTCGGGGCATTCGAAAATGGTGCCGGAACTCCACCAACAACGACACCGACTTCCACTACCACTACGTCAACAACGACTACCACCACGACCACATCTACGACTACGACACTTGCTCCAGCCACCACCGTCAGTGCTTCAACGACGGTTCAAGGTGCAACCACGACCACCGCCGCATCTAGTAATCGCACACCGACCAGTACGACGGTCGCGTCATCTACTCAGACCACAGTTGCTGCGATACCGCAAGTATTAGTGCCCCAAGTCAGCACAACAGTCGCGTCATCGGATGCTGAGGGCGGCGATTCATCAACCGCCACATCGACCACGAACTCATCGTCGTCTTCCTCGCTCAATTCTGATCCGTCGACTACAACAACGTTGAGTGGTAGTCGAACAGTGACCTCAACGACGGCAGTGAGTGAAGATGAAGCAGCAGTCGCACAAAGTACGAATGCTCCAGACGCGCCCGCTGTCTCGCTGGGCGAGGCAGCATCGCTCGTAGGTGGGGAACAAGCAATCACTTTGTTGCAACGAGTCAATGACACGCTTGTTCTCTCAGTTGGCAATCTTCAGGTTGTTGTATCGGCTGTGAGCAGCACTGGTGAGGTGTTGCCATTAGATGTTGACGGCAATGTACGGCTCGACGAAACACGACAGTTGCAGGTTGAACTTGAGAACACTTTACCGTTGTCGACGATTGAGTCGTGGATGTACTCGACACCCACCTTGCTCGGTACGTTCACATCGGCAATTGATGGTTCTGCCGGTGAAACGTTTACGGTGGGCAAAGAAATCGAAGATGGAGAACATCGACTCGTGCTCAAACAAATTGGCGCCGACGGAGTTGAGGTCGTGATGGCTGTGGGTGTTGCAATCGGAAGCCTTGGCGATTCGAACTGGACCTTCAGTCGCGTGATCATGATTCCACTTGTTCTAGCGATTGTCGCAGCTCTCGTCATTCCGGCCCGACGACGCTCACGCAAAGAAGAATTGCCAGAATCGCAACAGATCTGACCTCAGTGCGGTTGCCGGACGCCTGCTGAATGGAGCCCAAGAGGGGAATCGAACCCCTGACCTACGCATTACGAGTGCGTTGCTCTACCGACTGAGCTACCTGGGCAGGCTGAAGAAGTGTAGAAGCGCGACGCCGAAATTCATCAGCGAGATCAGATGGGGTAATTGACCCTGTTCCTGTCACGAGTCGCCACGCGCCATGCCAGCCAGATGAAGAGGAATTGGAATGGCAGGCGACCGTATGCCACCAGTTGCTCACTCATCGGTCTGTCGCGCCAGTCCCAAGCCATGTACAGATTGGCGGGGTAGACGGCGATGAACAGCCAGATGGCGGCCAGTGCACCAATACGGCGTGTCGAAGAACGCAACAACAGAAAACCGATGACTATCTCGGCAACACCACTCACATATGTCCAGAACGCTTCACTCGGCGGAAGCCACGGCGGCACGATGTCATTGAAGAACGAAGGGTTCGCAAAGTGCATGATGCCCGCGAATAAGACGAAGGCGCCGACGATGGTGGCGAGAGTGTCGCGCTGTGTGTCAGCCATTGTGGTTCCCCCCATGAAGAGCATCAGATGAAAGTGCAGGAAGCGACCAAATGAGATCGCGCATCAACACAGTCTCGTTGACATTGAGTGCAAGACGTGACATGGCGTCGTGGATACGAGCGATTGCATCGGTGTAGGCAGTTGGACGATTGAGGGCTGCGTTGTTGACCAACTCATCGCGGTATGTGGCAGCAATCTGTACAAGTCCCGAACGAAGCTCGTCGGTTCGGTGGCGTCGAAGTTCGCGCTTGTGCTGGTCCTCGAGTGCCTTCTTGCCACTCTTGCGTACGCCCATCTGCCCCATGCGCTCTTCCATCTCAGATGCCTCGTTCTCATGTCGCTCGATGAGAGGTGCCGCAGAGTCATCAATCATCGATAGCAATTCGGTGACGATCTCTTCAGCAACAGACCCCGTGCCATTGATACGCCGAGGAACACTGGCGAAGGCGTGGAGGCGGTCTTGAAGGTCGCGGTCGTTTACGAGAAGGCGAGCACGTGACATGCTGCCTTGGGCGGCATGCGCTGCACCACGAGCAGCGTCGTTTTCAAATCCCTCCGACACAAGTGCATTGACGATTGTCTCTTCATCAAGCATCGCAAAGTGCAATTGCACACAGCGAGATGCGATAGTCACCAATAAGGGCACCATCTGATCAGTAAGAAGAATGAGCGTCACCCCGTCGGCGGGTTCCTCGATGGTCTTCAACAGTCGCACAACAGCGCTGTCCTGCATGAGATGCAACTCGTGCATGATGATCACTTTGCGCCGACTCTCGTGCCCAGTGGTCGACGCAGCAGCGATGACTTCCTCGGCCTGGTCTTTTGATATCGACGCTCCTACTCGATGAACCTCGATTGCATCGATGTAGCGACCGCGCATCACCATGTCGCAGATGCGGTCCTGTGAATCGTCGGTACCTGCAAGCAGTTGTGCAGCAAACGCTCGAGCGGCCTCTTCTTTGCCGCAGCCTTCGGGGCCTACAAAGAGATAGGCGTGTACAGGGTGTTCTGCAGCACGCTGTAGTTGGTCGACCACGTGGGTCTGACCAACTACAGCATCCCAAATCGAACTCACACTCCGAACATTACGGGGTGCTGACGAGCGGCAGTGCCTTCGTTTGCTTTCTCTTCTTGGAGTCGACGTACGAGACCTTTACATCACAGATACCCGTTCCGGTGATTGTGACTGCGGTCTTGGTGATGGAGCACACTTTGGCATTGGCTCCGGAGGCCTTGCTCGGGACCACGAATGCTGCCTTCGTGACTTTCTTGAGGCCGAGCAATTTCACTGCTTGTGCCACTGTCACGACCTTGCCGCTACTCGTGACGGGGTTCCGCGCAGCGGGCAGGGCTGTCATTATGATTGGCTCTTTGTCAAGAACTGATGTGACTTCAGGAATATTCGGAACTGTTGGTTGAACACTCACCACTTCGCCGTTCTTCACGACAGCAATGGGAGTGTCATCAACAACCGTTGGCGCAGGAACAGGATTTTTTGATGCCTCAACTTGAGAATCGACGTTGTCTTTCTCGTCGGACAAATTGTCGTCGTAGTTTTCGTCGTAGATGTCATCCATCGGAAGTGGTTTCAAATCGTCGGGGACATTGTTCTCGCCCCAGACGTTTGGTCCCCATGCAGTAACTCCGCCGTCGTAGTCGAGAGCAAGGATGTGCCCCGAACCAACGGCGATTTCCCGGATGTTTCTCATGTTCGCTGGTTTTTCAGGAAGATCTGCTGCGTAAGTGCCCCATGCAAGGACGTCACCCGCGTATGTGATGCCGGCAATGAGTCCCATACTCATCTTCACTGAGAAGAACTCTTCGCCAGCGGGAATGTCTTTCTGTTTCGTTTCGCACTGGCCCCAGATTCGTACCGATCCGTCGTACATGACGGCAGCAGCACAGTCATACCCAATGGCAACGTCTCTGATTTCGTTGGCGTCAAGATCACTTGGAACGTCGGCTTGCCCGTATGAATTATCGCCCCAGACGTGAAGCACATCAGTACTGTTCACGTCGTCCCATCCGACTGCGATGATGTTGTGGTAGCCGGTGGACATTTCGCGGTACCAGAAGTCACCATCAGGCATCTCCTTGCTCGAGGTTGAGGATTGGAACGAGCCCCAACTTGAGATCTGTCCAAAAATGTCACGCACTGCGGAGAATCCGTAGCCGGCACCAATCTGTCGTACCGGATCAAGGCCTTCCGGAATGTCGTTGCCGTTCGGGCCATCGCCCCAACTGACAACTGTTCCATTGCGTCGCAGACCGAGTCCGTGCGACCAACCCGCAGCAACTGCAAGGAATTCGTTGTCGGTCGGAGGAGCAACGTCTCCCTCCATCAAAGTGTGGAAGTTGGTGATGCTGTAGTCGTCTCGAACAGCAAAGGATCTGTAGTTGCCAGCAGCAATCGGAGAGACACTTTGAGATGAATAGAAATACTCGGGTAGTTCCGTCCAGCTGTCCCACGAGCCCACAAAGTCGTAGATGTTTCCGTCATCGAGCAAGACGGTGAAGTATGCATTTCCACTTGACATGGAGACCACCTTCGGAGCCAAGTCTTCGGCGGCGACAGAGTTGTACTGGGTTATCTGTTCATCAAAGGCCGTGTCGAAGCTGGCGTTGCCCGATACGAAATGTGCAATGTTGTCGGTGTCGATGGCGAGGTGGTTTCCCCATCCGTCGCGGATTATGTGTTCAACCTCAATACCTTCGAAGAGGTTTGATTTTGCACTAGAGCCAGCTTGCAGAACTTTTCCGTCGTTGGAAACAACCGTCACAGTTGTTCCATCCACATCTACATGTTTCGCTGAGACTCCATCAAAGGCTTGCTGAATACTTGCTACTCGGGAATTGTTCCCCCAAACATGGACTTTCCCAGTGTCATCAAGTGCGACGTTGAGTTGTGCGTTGTACGTATCTGCTTCCACTATCCGGGCATTGAGAACATCTGTTGGAATTGATGCTTCGGGATTATCAGTCCAAATCGGACCCCATGCTGACAACTTGCCGTCTTCACTGATGACCATGACGACGTTTTCGTCAAGGATGAGTGACTTCACTTGTGACAAGTCAACGCCCGCTGGAACGGCACTCAACTGATCAGTGTCATCACCCCATGCGTGGAATTCGTTGTTGAGATCTATCGCAACGCCTTGCCTTCTCGCAACAGCAGCGAGGCGAACCTTTGCCACTGGCGGATTAAAGACGCTGGGCATGTCGTTGTCCGAGGGCATTCCTCTGAACCTTTCGTTGCCCCACACAACAAGCTCGTCTTCATTTGAAATTGCCATGTTGACGAAATCATTTCTCACAAAGTGGCGGATCTTGGTGCGTACCCGTCTTACATCCGTCGTTAAGGCAGCATTGCGTTGACGAGCGCCCGTTGAGGTCGAACTGGAATCACTTCCGCCACATGAAACGAGAACGATGGCTGATGCAACCAGTAAGGCAGACAGGCGTCGAGAGCGAACAGTGGACATGAGGGACCCTCCCCAGGGCTGAATGAAACTTCAGGGAGTGTAGGGACAAATTGCCCCGAGGGTTGGTCGCCCCTATTAGCCGTTGGCGATGAGGGTCAATGCCTTGGAGCGCTTCTTCTTCTTGGCGTCGGTGTACGAGACCTTGACATCGCAAATACCTCTCGCGATAACGGTCACCGATTTCGACGTAATCGTGCACACTCTTGACGATGCCGATGAGACTTTCTTTGGTACGACAAAAGTGACGCCACTCACTTTGGTGAGACCAAGCCGCTTCGTGGCTTGAGATGTGTTGACGACGGAACCCACACTCACAATCGGGTTCTGCGATGCGGGAAGCACAATCGTGGTGTCGTACTGCACCGTTCTCGTTGGCTCGGGAAGTGCAGCCACTGCCACAGGAACGGGGAGCGTGGTTTCGGTTTGCTCTCCATTGCGCGACACGATCACCACGACATCGTCGATAACCGATGGTGTAGCGATTGGGTTTGCAATGGTGTCTGCCAAAGCTTCAGCGTTTTCGCGTGCGGTCCTATAAATGGCTTCATCGATATTCGGCATCGGTTCGACTGGTGGAAGTGGTTTGAACTTCGCGGGCACTGTCGACTCGCCGTACAAATTGCTTCCCCAAGAAGTGACATTGCCCGACCAGTCGACCGCGACAACGTGTTCATATCCAATCGAGAGCGACGAAATGTTCTGTAGACCGGCGGGTGGGCTCAGCTCTTGTCGCGGCAATGTTCCCCACACCATTGGTACTCCATCGGTCGTTACCCCGACAGCGAATCCCCAACCGAGTTCAACATCTTGGAAATCGACTCCTTCTGGAACATCTGACTGGCCATCTGGACAGTCACCCCACGTGCGAATCGCACCATTTACGACCGCTGCCATGCAGTTGTACGACGCGGCAATATTTGTGAGGTCTGATGTGTCGAGATCTTCTGGAATGTTGGCTTGGCCGAATGAATTATCGCCCCACACATGGAGGACACGACTGCGTCCCTCACATGTAATTCCAGTTGCGATGATGGTGTTGTAACCAACTTTGAGGTTGTCGTAGTAGATGCACTGCTCATCACTTGGCCTGTCTTTGATGTTGTTAGTAGGTGAGAAGAATTCACCCCATTCGAAGATGTTGCCGTAATTGTCAAGTGCAGCGGACAAATGAAAGCCGGCACCAATTCGTGTTACACGGCCTTCGATCTCTGGTAGCGCACCATTGTTGGGTGCATCACCCCATGTGACGAGCTTTCCATTTCGGCGGACTGCGAGACCGTGCGTCCAGCCCGCGGCAATTGCCATGAAATCTGAACCTTCGGGGGCTGCGAGCTGGGTCGCGTTCTCCGAATTATGGAATGTGTTGATGGTGAAGTCTTCGTCAAGGGCGTACGTGCTGTACGGCCCTGCTGCGATTGGCGCAACATATTGCCCGGAATGGAAGTACTCGGGCATAACAAGGTAACCGAGCCAATCTCGACCAGAAATGTTCCTCACATAACCATCGGCAAAAATCGCGACATGCCGAACGCCGGCGCCGAGCACTGGCATATTTTCTCCGAAGCTTCCCGCGTATTCGTCATTCCAGGCGTCGATGTAGTCCTTCCATCCATCGTTGTAGCCATCATCGTCGACGTGCAGCTTTCCGTTTGTGTCGATCGCGACGTATGTATTCATTCCGGTCACCACAACTTGCTGCACATCAATGCCTTCGAACAATTGGAGATCACGATTCGGGGAATCAGTGACATGCAGAACTTCACCTTCAGTTGTGACGACTATGGCTTGATTGGCATTTGAGTAGATGCTTCTTGCACTGATTCCGTCAAACCGCTCTTGGATTCGCGGGACAATCGGATAGCCGCCGCCCCAAGTTGAAACTTTGCCGTCCTCATCCATCACCATGCTGTATTGGCCGTTGAACGTCGTGTATGCAGTGATCTTCTTCTGGCTGATGGCTTCTGGAACAGCAGCTCCCCAAGAAGCGGCCGGTCCCCACACCCAGAGTTTTCCGTCACTATCGATTCCGCCGACAGCACCGAGATTGAGAAAGAGTGACGTGAGCTTTGATGGATCTAGCCCCTCGGGCAGAGTCGTGTAATCGGCGAATTTCGCACCTGGCCCCCACGCGTACGCCTTGTTGTCGAGGCCAATTGCCACAGCCATGGTCTCGTCCATCGCTGCGACCCGGACTTGTGAGACCGGGGGAGTTGGGTTTTCCTCGTACTCCATTTGCCAGTCGTTTGCATACGACTTGGGAAAGAGTCCCCAGATGACGAGTTCATTGTCATTGGTGATGACAAGACTTGCATGAGTCGAAGTCGTAAAGAACCTTGGTGTCAGAAGCGAATTCAGTGATGACTCTGTCAAGGCCACGTTTCGCTGCCGTGACATCGTGTCGGACTTTGGCGAAGAGTCACTTCCACCACAGGCCGACATGACGAGTGCTCCAGAAATGAGAAAAGACGCGAGACGGCGAAGATGCAACGTGAACATGAGGGACCCTCCCCAGGGCTGAATGTGTATTCAGGGAGTGTAGGGAAGTTCCTATGAGATAACTGGTCGGCCTCGTAAGAGTGGCTGGTCAGAGTCGCGAGGAGACGCGCTCCCAGATGAGCGCCTCAACATCGTCTTTTGGAAGTGTGCCGTCGATAGTGATCCATCGCGTGTGCTCAGCGGCCATCAGGGCGTCGAAGCCAGCGTTTACTCGCTGAAAAAACTCTTCGCCCTCACGTTCGAAGCGATCAAGGTCCCGTTTGGCCAGTCGTTGCGCCAACACATCTGAAGGCACTTGCATGTACACGACGAGGTCGGGCAGTCGGCCACCGAGTGCCCAGTCGTTCACCGTGCGCAAACTGTCGAGGGACAACCCACGTCCGTAACCCTGATAGGCGAGTGTTGAATACACACTGCGGTCACTCACAACATGTCGACCAGAAGTGAGTGCCGGCATCACCACTTCTTCAACGTGTTGAGCACGGTCGGCGGCCATGAGCAACGCCTCGGTGCGCGCATGCATGTCGGTGTTGTCGGGGTTGGCGAGAACCTCGCGCAACATCGTGCCGATACGCGTGCCGCCTGGCTCACGAGTGATGACTGCGTCGAGACGTGCCGCAAGACGCTTGGCGTGCGTGCTCTTGCCACACCCTTCCGGACCTTCGAAGGCGATGTAGCGCGCGTTGCTCATTCGTCGATCTTCTTCGGCTTGGCGGCTTTCTTCGGAGCCGCCTTCTTCTTCGCTGCAGACTTCTTCGCTGCAGACTTCTTCGCTGCAGACTTCTTCGCTGCAGACTTCTTGGCTGGTGCTTTCTTCGGGCCACCGTTTGCTTCGATGTCGTCGCGCCGAAGTTGCAACAGTTCGTATGCGCGTTCGTTGGTCATTGTCTCGAGACGATCGCCACGAGTGAGACCTGCATTCACTTCACCATCGGTGACGTATTCGCCGAACTTTCCGTCCTTGGCCACCACTGGCTTGCCGCTAACCGGGTCATTGCCGAATTCTTTGAGCGGTGGCTTTGGCGCAGCGCGACCTCGACCAAACACTCGCGGTTGGGCGAGAAGCGCAAGTGCCTCTTCCAGCGTGACGGTGAGTAGTTGCTCTTCCGTCTGTAGCGAGCGGCTGTCTTTACCCTTGCTGATGTACGGGCCATAGCGACCATTTTGTGCAGTGATCGGTTCGCCATCAGCTGGGTCAGTGCCAATCGTTCGTGGCAAGGACAACAAGTCGAGTGCATCTTTTATGCTGAAGCGCTCGATGTTCATTGTCTTGAACAACGACACCATCTTCGGCTTCTCAAGACCTTCAGGCGGAGCATCCATCGTGCCCCACTGCACGTACGCACCGTAGCGACCAGTCTTTGCAAACACCGGGTGTCCGTCGTGCTCACCAATCGGTACATCACCTTTTGGTGCGGCAAGCAACCTGAGTGCTTCGTCGAGAGTGAGTTCGTCGGGCGTCATCGAATCAGGAACGCTTGCGGTGTTCTCGCCACAGCGCACATATGGTCCGTACAGACCTGGCTTCACGATGACTGCTTCACCAGTGTCGGGGTGGCCACCCAAGGTGAATGTGTTGAGTGTGGCTGCATCGATGGAGTCGAGGTTTTTGGCAACCAACTCGTGAAGACCAATCCACTCGTTGGTGGTTTCCTCTTCGCCGAAGTAGAAGTGCTTCAGCCAGCGGTCTTTTTGTTGTTCGCCACGCGCAATGGCGTCGAGGTCTTCTTCAACACCAGCGGTGTAGCCATAGTCGATGAGCTCAGTGAAGTGGTTCTCCATCAACTTGATGACAGAGAATGCGGTCCATGTGGGAACGAGTGACGTTCCTTTCTTCCACACGTAATGACCACGGTCGACCATCGTCGAGATGATTGATGCCCATGTGCTTGGGCGACCGATACCAAGCTCTTCGAGCTTCTTCACAATCGATGCTTCGGTGTATCGAGGGGGTGGTGTGGTCGCATGACCATTCGCCGTGTAGTCGGTCACCGCAACGGTCTCGCCGACCTTGAGCGGTGGCAGCAATAACGCGTCTTCGCTTCCGTCTTTCTGATCGTCTTCGTCGGCCGATTCTTCGTACGCCTGGCGATATCCGGGAGACGTGATGGTGGTACCGCTTGCGTTGAATTCGCAATCGGTGCGTTGCGCATCAGTTGTAGTTGCGCGAAGGCGAATGCTCACCGTGACGCCTGTTGCGTCGATCATCTGCGAAGCAAGCGTGCGCTGGTACACCAAGCGATACAGGCTCAACTCTTGGCTGCTCAGTTCATTCGCAACCTGTTCTGGCGACCGCAAGGGAAGAACAGGGCGAATTGCTTCGTGTGCTTCTTGTGCGTTCTTCACCTTTGATGAGTAGACACGCGGTGCATCCGTGAGGAACCCAGCTCCGAATTCACTCTTGATATGGGAACGGATGTCAGAGATTGCCTCTGCGCTGAGACCCACATTGTCGGTACGCATGTATGTGATGTATCCGTTTTCGTACAGCTTCTGAGCAATGCTCATGACCTGTCGGCCCGACAAACGAAGTTTGCGACCACCTTCTTGTTGCAAAGTGCTCGTCATGAACGGTGCCTTTGGAGAGGAGCGATAGGGCTTTTCCTCCACGCTCGCCACTGTGAGGGGAGTTCCCTTGAGGCCTGACACCAACTGATTGGCGCGATCTTCATTGACGACAATTACGTCGGTTTTCAACTCACCGTTGCCGTCAAAGTCTTTGCCAGAGGCAATGCGCTTGCCGTCTACGGACAGCAACGTTGCGGTGAAGGAGGGCGAAGAGTCGGTGACGGCGGAGAGGTCGAAGTACGTGGCAGCGCGGAAGGCAATGCGTTCGCGTTCACGCTCGACTATGAGGCGAAGCGCTGGGCTCTGCACGCGTCCCGCTGACAGTCCGCGATTCACGCGACGCCACAACACCGGTGACACTTCGTATCCGTAGAGGCGGTCGAGGATGCGGCGGGTCTCTGCGGCGTCGACCAAGCCGTAGTCGATGCTGCGCGGATTGTTCACCGCGTGTTCGATGGCCTTCTTATTGATCTCGTGAAACACCATGCGGTGCACGGGCACGGTGGGCTTCAGGTATTCGAGCAAGTGCCAGGAGATTGCTTCGCCTTCGCGGTCTTCGTCTGTTGCGAGATATAAAGCGGATGCATTCTTCATGAGGGCTTTCAAGTCCTTCACGACCGTCTTGCCGCGTTCCGTCAATTCATAGGTGGGCTTGAAGCCGTTCTCCACATCTACTGCAAGACCTTTGCTCGGAAGGTCGGCGATGTGGCCTACTGAGGGCCGTACGTCGTAGTCGGAACCGAGATATTGGGCGATGGTCTTGGCCTTGGCAGGCGACTCGACGATGACGAGGGGTTTGGACATATCTCGGTATGGGATAAGTGATTTCACCTACCCGTGTCAAGCAATGACGACGAAACGCTTACGGCAGTAGGGAATGGTGACTGGCACTGTGGTCGCATCGTTCGCCACGGTGAGCCACGACACGCCGGTACCGTTTTAGGAAATGACCTCGAGTGACACGCCTTCTTCCATGAATAGTGGTGCGCACGATGACGTCATGCCACAGGGGCGTGTGGTGCGTCTTGATCGTGGTTGGAGCACCATTTTGTTGACATCTGGTGACAGCGTGCGGGTGCGAAACATCGGGGTCGAAGTTGCTGTCGGCGATGAAGTGAACATCTCGTCCGATATGGAACGAGTGCAATCTGTGAATGCTCGACGCAGTGCACTAATACGACGAGCGTCGTTTGAAGGTGCTCGAGCTCAACGCCAAATCGTGGCTAGCAACATCGACACGGTGTTTTTGGTGCACTCGCTCACCTCGCCACCGAATGAACGTCGCCTCGAGCGTGAGTTGGTGCTGGCATTCGACTCTGGGGCGAACCCTGTCATCATCCTCACGAAGATTGATTGTGTCGATAGTGACGCAGCAAAGAATGTTCACAACGTTCTGGCGACAGTTGCGATAGGTGTTCCGATTCACATGTTGAGTGGAATCACTCGCGAAGGTATGGACCAACTTTCGGGCTACATCTCAGATGGTGCGACCATCGCTGTGTTGGGTGCAAGTGGCGTGGGGAAGTCAACGTTGGTGAATGCACTCGTTGGTCACGAAGCGCAGGAAGTCGGAGATGTTCGTGAGAGCGACCAACGTGGGCGCCACACCACGGTCGCTGCGCAATTGGTGCAGTTGCCGAGCGGAGGATGGCTGCTTGACACACCTGGCCTGCGGGCCGTCAACCTTTGGACAAGTGGTCATGGCATCGAACGTGCCTTCAAAGACGTGTTTGATCTGTCTGAAACCTGCAAGTTCCGTGACTGTAAACATTCAGATGAACCAGGGTGCGCAGTTCAAGCCGCCATTGAGAACGGCTCGTTGCCTCAGATTCGCCTCGAAAGCATGCGTCGTCTGGTGGCCGAGGAAGCCTCTATAGAAGAGGAACAACGCGATCGTGAGAAGTCGTTCGATCGGCGTGGTTCCCGGCGCCCAGCCGAGAATCGGCGCCGTTCTTAGAACTGCAACCCAACGACAGCACCGCCGTTTGGTGCATCTTCGACGATGGTGGCAATTCCGTGGTCTTCGGCGAATTGCGCCACGATGGCTAGCCCAAGGCCTGACCCGGGCAATGATCTCGTGGCCGTGGCCCGATAAAAACGGTCGAACACATGTGGCTTGTCGGCGTTGGCTATTCCGGGTCCATTGTCTTGAACCACGATGCGACCATCGTTGATGATGATGGCCACGTCAGAGCCACTGGGGCTGAACTTGATGGCGTTGTCGACAAGATTTCCGACAGCACGCTCAAGTTGATGCAGTCGTGCGGTGACTTGTGTGTTGCCGATGGAGGACACGGTGATGTCACCGGTTGTGCGGCGCCTGGCGCGAGTCGCGATCTCGTCGGCGATTTCTCGCAGGTCGACGAGAGTTGGTACTTCGGCAGCTTTCTGGTCGGTGGCCAGTGCGCTCAGCTCAGAACTCAGTTCGGTCAACTCATCGATCTCGGCACGCATGTCAACGAGAATCGACTGACGTTCGTCGGCTGACAACGATGGGCGTTGAAGTAATTCGGTATTGGCACGCAAGCTCGTGAGCGGAGTGCGCAACTCGTGACTGGCGTCTTGTACCAATTGCCGTTGGCGCGCGACACTTCGCCGTAGTGCAGTGAGCATGGTGTTGAAACTCGATGCCAGTTTGGTGACTTCGCTCGCACCTTTGACATCCACGTTGTGATCGAGGTCTTCAGTGCGGGCAATGTCATCTGCAGATGAAGCGAGCAACTCAATGGGTTTGCTGACCTTGCTGGCGAACATCCAACCGGCAATTGCAGCAAGTGCAAAGCCAGCGAGTGCGATACCTATGAACCACGTGCGCATTCCACCAATGGCGTTGTCAATGTCGTTCACGTTCTTGCCGACCTTGATGAGCACACCATTTGGCATCGCAACAGTGAGTACGCGGAATTTGTCACTCTCTAGCTTCAACGTTTCACGATGGAAGCCGTCACCATTGGTGGCCATGTCCTTGTCGCGCTCATGTTCTGGCAAGTCGACTTTGCCGGCCGTGGCAACGATTCCTGAAGTCGGATCAATGATCTGCGTGACAGCATCGAACTCGGTTTGTAACAACTCGTCGGTCAACGGGTTTCGCTGACGAAACCCCGGAACCATCGGCCGGTTGTTCCGTTGGAGAGCTTCAGCAATTTGATTGACACGAGTGTCGAGTGAATCGTCAACTTGGTTGAAGAGTTGATTGGTGGCGGCGACATAGGCACCAACTCCGACGAGTGCCACAACAACGAGCACGATGACGCCGGTGACCATTGCGAAGCGTGTGCGCAGATTCATGATTCCTTCACCACATAACCAACTCCGCGAACTGTGTACAACAGTCGTGCTTCGCCACCTTCTTCGGTCTTTCGACGCAAGTAACCGATGTACACATCAAGTGACTTAGAGCTGGTTTCAAAGTCATAGCCCCAGATGTCTTTATAGATTTGCTCTCTAGTGACCACGATGCCTGGTTTGGTCATCAACAATTCGAGCAAATCAAATTCCGTTTTTGTGAGGTTCAATACTCGTTGGCCACGCTTGGCCTCACGCCGTTGTGGGTCAAGTGTCATGTCTGCAACACGAAGTAGCGCCGCGGTTGTGAGCACGTTGTTGCGACGAAGCAGTGCGCGCACACGCGCAAGTAATTCGTCGACGGCGAAAGGTTTCACCAAATAGTCATCGGCACCAGCATCGAGGCCAGCAACCCGGTCACCTACCTCATGTCGCGCGGTCAACAAAAGAATCGGAGTTGCGATGCCACGATGCCGAATTTCGCGACACACAGTGAGTCCATCGGCAAATGGCATCATCACATCGAGTACTGCTGCGTCAATTGAGTTGCGGGTGAGTCCTTCAAGTGCAGCGGCTCCGTCGTTCACGGTGATCACGTTGTATTTCTCGAGCTCAAGAACCCGCTCGACGGCCTTGCGCACCGAGGGGTCATCTTCGGCAACGAGCACTGTTGGGGCCTCGTTCTGCGTGTTCACGGAGCCCAAGGTAGCCCGTGAAACCCTTGATTTTCAGGGGTGGGAGAGCCTTGGGGGGATTCTTGGGGAGTTCTTACCTAACTCGGGTCTACTCCTTACCTACGAAGCCGAAAGTACTTGCACCCGGACGGACCGGGACCACACAACGAAAGAAAATGAACATGAAGAACAAGTCAAACATCGCAAAGGTCGCACTCACAGTAAGTCTGCTCGTAGGTGGCGGTGTCGCCGCCACCGGAATGGCAAACGCTGCTACGAATGCAAACAAGACCAAGGCAGCAAAGATCATCAAGAAGAAGGCTGCGAAGAAGACGAGTGCATCAGCACAAGCCGTCACCAGCACCACGGTTCCTTCAGTGCCAGGTTCGGCCGGTGCAGCAGACAGTCACATGGGTCGCCGTGGCGGACCGGTGAATCTTGACAACGTCGCAAAGGTGCTGGGCATCACAACTGCAGAGTTGCAAACCGAATTGTAGACCAAGTCGTTTGCAACAATCGCCAAAGAGAAGAACGTTGACATTCAGAAGGTCAAAGACCAGCTGTTGAAGGACTACACCGACAAAGAGCAGGCCGAGGTCGCTTCTGGTGAGCACACGCAAGCAGAAGTCGACGCAAAGATCGCAGCATTCAAAACTCGTCTTGATGACATGGTGAACAACATTCGTCCCGCACACGGTCCAGGAATGGGCAAGGGTGGTCCTGGAGGCAAGATCGCGTCTGAAGGTGTCGCAAAGGCGCTTGGTTTGACAACTACTGAATTGCAAACGCAATTGCAGTCAGGAAAGACACTTGCTGATATCGCCAAGGACAAGAACGTTGACATTCAGAAGGTGAAAGATGCAATCACAGCTGATGTCAAGGCACATCTCGATGAGGAAGTTGCTTCTGGTGAGCACACACAGGCTGAAGCAGATGCCAAGTTGGCCGAGTTAAAGACTCGTCTTGATGACATCGTGAACGGTGTTCGCCCGGCCGGTGGCCCTGGCATGGGTGGACGTGGCGGTCACGGTGGACGTGGCGGTCACGGACCTGGACACGGCCATGGAATGGGCGGCGCGAACGGCATGCCGAGGATGCCCGGCTCGAGCCAGTCATCAACACAAGGTGCTTCCTTTAGCGCCTGATATTCGCAGCAAGGTCAGCGCGGGCCCTCCCCCTGATGCGCTGATCAGCTGACTACAAGCGGCCGGTGTCCAGCATATGCAGGACATCGGCCGCTCTTTTTTGTACGGCATCGCCATCAGACAGTTTCTGCGCTGCACGAACTTGTGTTGACATTCGCGGATTTCGCACGAATCTTTCTTGATGGCGCAACAAGAAGTCCCAGTACAACGTGGTGAATGGGCAAGCGTCATCTCCGACGCGCTTCGTGCGGTCGTACGCGCAGCCCTTGCAGTAATCGCTCATCTTGCTGACGTAGGCACCACCACTTGCATACGGTTTGGTTGCCATACGACCACCGTCGGCATGAAGTGACATGCCGACAACATTTGGCACCATCACCCATTCGGCTCCGTCAATGAATGACTCCCACATCCAGTTGGTGACTGCATGTGGTGACACGCCAGCGGTGAGCGACAGGTTTCCGAGAATCATGAGTCGTTGGATGTGGTGTAGGTATGCACGCTTGTCCAAGTCGTCTACGCAACGGGAGATGCAACGCATTTTGGTTGCATTTGCATCGGTGAATGCCGGTGGCAGCGGACGTACGGCGCCAAGCGCATTCTCATTTGCGTACTCCGGCATCCACAACCAGTACAGACCCCACACGTATTCACGCCATCCGATGACTTGGCGAATGAAACCTTCAGCGGATGCAATTGGTACTTTGCCGTCATCAAACGCTTGCTGAACTGCATCACATACTTCAGATGGAAGAAGAAGTCCATTGTTCATGTAGGGCGACAACAAAGAGTGGGCCAGATGCCAGTTGTCGTGCAACATGGCGTCTTCATGTGGGCCAAACATCGGCAACACGTTGTCAACGAAGTGTCGCAGTCGGCGCACTGCACCATCTCGCGATGTGGCCCACAGACCAGTCGGTGCTTCGCCCCAGTGCGTACTCGGCAGAGCACTGAGAACATCAGTGTCTAATTGGTCAAGGTCGTCAGTGACAGGTGCAGGCCAGGGCCAGTCACTTTGTTTCTTCGGAGGTGGTTGACGGTTTTCTTCGTCGTAATTCCATCGACCACCGGCCGGGGATTCTCCGTCCATGAGGTACCCAAGTCGTGCACGCTGGCGACGGTAGAAGTCCTCCATCTTCAATGACTTTCGTCCGCTTGCCCATTCAGCGAAGTCAGTGTGATGACACAGAAACTGATTCGATTCCACCATCGCCACTTTGAGCTGCTCGAGAAGTTGCCGTGCGCGGTAGCTGTTCGGCTCGGTGGCTATCACCGATGTTGGCTTCAATTCCTTACGGTGAGCAGCGAGGCCCGCTGTCATGGTGTCGGCATGGCGATAGTCCACTTCGAAACCTTTTACTCGTAGATCATCTGCAAAACGGCGCATTGATGCGAGGTAGAAGTGTGAGCGCTGTACGTGCCACGGTCGTGATGCAATCTTGCGTTGAGACTCCACCATGAGCACGCGGTGGGTGGAAGGTGATGCTTCAGCTAGCGCGCCGATTGCTGTGTTCAGCTGGTCACCAAAGACCCAGACGGTGATCACGATGCGTCAGCAATGGAAGAGGAAACGGTGACAGCACGCTGAAAACCGTTTTCAGACAAACGTTGTCGCATGCGTTCACCTGTGGCGACCACCACGACATCGCCCCCCAGTGACCGAGCGCGGCCAGCGGCGCCGAGGATGAGGCCAAGCGCAGAATCATCGAACACATCTGCGCCGTCAATATCGACCACCACGGTTTCGCCCGGAGCATCAGCAACCAATCGGATGAGGTGTTCATTGAACCGTGGAACGGTGGGCAAGTCGACGTCGCCACTGACAATCAGCACATGGCGCTTGCCGATGACTGTGCGTCGTAGCCCGAGATCCATTACTGAGAGAAACTAGTTGCTCACGGGGAACCGTCTGTCGTCTCGCTCAACATTGTGGTGCTCGATTTCACTGTGATGCGAGGAAGCCATGCACCGAATATGGGAAGTGGGAGGCCCCACTGTGCCGACACGGTGACGGTGAGAAAGTCCTTGTGCGTGGTCACGTCGACGAGCAGTGGGCGAAGAGGAGATGAGTCGCGAGCTGCATCATTCGCTGCTCGAGTTGTATCGACGTTTGAGTCGGTGTGCATGATTGCAACCCGCGCAGCATTTCGTGCTGCGTTGACGACACTGAGTTGAGCCTGAGTTGCCATGACAACCACCAATATGAGGGCGACGCACATGACAACTAAGGGAAGCAGCAGAGCAAATTCGACGGTGGACTGACCCGTTTGCACTCTGCCTTTCCTCATCATCGAAGCGCCGATGTCAGAAAGCTGAAGTTGCCTGTTCGACGATGAGGTCGATCATGCTGTCGAACAGGCCACCAATCTTTCCGGCACCTCCACCAGTGGTGGCCCATGCAATGACGGCAAGACCGATGACTGCAGCCACCAACAAGATGAGCGCATATTCGGTGGTGGCTTGCCCGCGCTGGTACTGCACATCACTAGAGGTCGTGTTGGGTGGCTGCTGTTTCTCGCACATGAGTGTCCCTTCGTGACAAATGGGTGTGTCGTGTGCGATGTGTGAGTCACAGGTTGCGAGGTGCAACATCGAACGAACCCATGGAAGCGGCGACCAGCGGTATGACAGCGAGCAAGATGAAGGCCGGTAACACACCAGCTATGAGCGGTGCTGCCAAGCGCACGGGTAGGCGACGGATGCGCTCGTCGATGATCTTTCGTCGGACACTGTGTGCCGTGGTCGTCAACTGTTCAGCTAACTGCGCCACCGGAGTGCCATGTCGCTGACTGTCTTGAAGCACTCGAGCAAGCGAACGAAGGCGAGAGTCGCTCGACATCATCGACAGTGATTCAGCAAGAGTTCCGCCTGATGTCAGGTGTTGAGCCGGCATGTCGAGAAGTTCCTTGCCATGAGAATCACACTTGGCATGGGCTTCCAGAAGAGCATCAGTAATGGTGTGTCCTGCTGAAAGAGCAACTGACACCAGCTGGTGAATCTCGGTGAGTGCTTGCTCGTGGCTGTCGATGTGCGTTGCATGTGCGATGAGTCGTGTCATCCATCGCCGCGCAAGCGCGTTGAGTGCCAGGCCGACAATCACCGCGGTGAGAAGTGCCGGAGAATGTGTGAGTCGTGTACGTAGAGATGCGCTGCCCACCATCATCACGGCCAAGAACACAACTGGTGCTGCAGTGAGCACTTTTGCAGATGCCCGAGCTTGTGCCGTGTGCACGTGAACGTCGTACTCCATGAGGTGCTGCGATCGATGATGTGCGGCATGTTGCTCAAGCTCAGTCGGTGTGCTTGCGTGTGAAACATCGGCCCCGATGAGTGATGCGAAGGCGTTGTGGTCGACAGCCATGTTGGTCAACTCATCATCGAGGGCCTCGCTGGCTGACACCCCGGTGCGCATGCGATTGGCCATTGATTGCAAGGCATTGGCAACCGTTTCATGGTTGGCGATGGCGTGCACATCCACCGAGCGAGAGGTGATGCCGATGCGACGGCGAGTGATGGATCGGTCACAGAACATGTACATGGGGTGGACTATCGCCAAGTACACGGAAGTGAAAGTGGCGAGCGCCACGACAAATGTCAATTGTCGACTGAAGCCAGACGTACCGAACCGTCTGACATGCGCTCGAACACACCGATTGATGCAACCACGCGTCGCTCACCGTGGCGCTGCATGTGCACAATGACATCTATCGAACTTCGCACCATGTCGTGTGCAATGTGCATGTCCCACCCTCTCTCTGAGGTGATTGCCATGGTGGCCAACCGTTGTGGCGTGTCGTGCAGCGACGTGGAGTGACACGTGGTCCAGCAGCCGCGGTGACCTGTGTGCAACGCGGTCAACATGTCGACCACCTCTGCGCCACGCACCTCTCCGACCACAATGCGATCTGGTCGTAGTCGAAGCGCGGTGCGCACAAGTACTTGCATGGAGATATGCCCCTGACCCTCGATGTTTGGTGGACGACCCTCGAGTCGCACCAGGTGCTCGCAGTGCAGTGGTAGCTCTGCAGTGTCTTCGATGCACACGACACGTTCATTGCTGTCAATCTGCGCAGCGAGCGAGGCCAAGAGAGAGGTTTTCCCCGATGATGTCGCACCCGAGACAACAATGTTGCGGCGATCACGCACTGCTTGTCGAAGGATTGCTGCATGGTGGTCTGAGCAGAACTGTTCAAGGTCACGAATGTCAGATGTGAAGCGGCGAATGTTCAATGAGCCACCATCGACAGAGACGGGCGGTAACACAGCACATAGACGAGAGTTGTCGGGAAGTCGAGCCTCGACGATGGGCGACATGAGGTCGAGGCGTCGACGAGAGGAACGAAGCAGTCGTTCAACCAACACATCAAACTCACCCTGCATCAGCTCTCCCACACGTCGAATGCAACCGCGTTCTTCTACCCACACATGGCGTCCGCCAACCACCATGATTTCGGCAATCAACGGATTGTCACAGAACGATTGCAGTGACCCGAGTCCTCCGGGAATGAGAGAACTGAGTGGTGCTGCAGTCATCGTGCTCATAGTTGTGGCAAGTGTTTACTGAGCAGTTGTGTGCAACGTGCGGGGAAAAGTCCTGCATCGACGGCGCGTGACACTGCTGGGTCAACCGGAATGGTTGCGATGACAGGTGCGGCAAGGACTGATTCAACATCTTTAGGTGTGAGTGCCCGCCCTTGTTCGTTGACCACCACCACGTGAGATGGTCGACGAAGAAGAGTTGCGCGACGCAGTGAGAGATAACAGGGCTTCGTTACCAGAATCATGCGCCGTGCACGTTGTGCCATGTCGTCGGCAACGAGGCGAGTGCCTGCGTCGACAAACACCGGTACCGGCAGTGTTGCAAGAGTGGCGGCGAGAAGTGCCCAGCGAGGTGAACCTTCAACATGCTCTGCGCCACGGTGAATCACGAGCAACCCGTTCTCGATCGTGGTGCCGCAGTGCAGCAGGGTGTCGGCATCTGCTGTGGAGTTCTCAGCCAGCCAATCGTTCACGCCAGGTCCGACGGGTTCGGCCATTCCGAGCATTGCGGGAACGTCGCCACACAGGTCGACCAACACTGCTCGGGGGCGCTGTGCAACTTCCGCCAGTGCGCAAGCGACAGTCACCAAGGTGGTGCCATTGCCACCTTTGCTCGAATGGAACAGATACACCACAGCCTCCTCGTCGGGTCTGCGGGGATGTGTGAGCGTCGTCTGTGAAACGGAGACAGGTTGCTGGAAGTAGAGGTCAGAACACCACTTCGTTACGCAACTGCGCACCGCTGGCAAGGTTCGACAAGTTGTCGATGAAGATGTCGATCGCGCGACCACTGATAAGGGTCGACGTGCCGCTTGAGTGCGGAGTGATGATGACGTTGTCCATGTCCCATAGGGGACTGTTGCTTGGAAGTGGTTCGACTGCAAACACATCGAGGCCCGCGCCAGACAAGTGCCCGCTTCGGAGCGCTTCAACAAGTGCGGGTTCATCTACCAATTCACCTCGACCGACATTCATGAAGAACGAACCAGGCTTCATGGCAGCGAGAGCATCGGCATCGATGAGGTTGCGCGTGTCATCGTTCAACGGAAGAGCGAGGGCCACATAATCGGCTTGCGCGAGAGCTGCATGAAGTTGCGACAGTGGAACCACGGGGCAAGGTTGCAACCCGGCAGTAGTGCGACGCGCTGCGGTGACCTTCATATTGAACGCTTGTGCAAGACGAATGATTTCTTGACCAATAGGACCTACGCCAATGACGAGCAGCGATGATCCCTCTAGTTCAACAAAGCGATGCATTGTCCATTCATGTCGTTCTTGCTGACGAACGAAACCCTTGAAGTCGCGACTGTGAGCAAGCATGTACATCATCACGGTTTGAGCAATCGGTGATGCTGCAGTTCCAGCTGAATTGGTAAGACGAACTCCACGTTCAACAAATGTGCGAAAGATAGGGCTGTCGACACCAGTGGAGAAAGTGTGCAACCACTTCAAGTTCGGTGCAGCGAGGGCCGAACGCATAATGCCGAGAGTGCGGTCTGGCCAACAGTCATCGCTGAAGCACGCACTACGCACGTTGGCAACTTGCTCGTCGGGAAGTTGTTCAGGACCCGTGTAGATGACAGGCGTGACGGTTGGGTCTGCATTCAGAATGCGGTCGCTGTAGCGCTCCCACACGGTGTCGCTCAACAACACGACATGTGGCTCAGAGGCAGAGGTCACGCTGCAACTTTACGGAGCGAGCCGGTGCGAGCAGGCCTCGAAACGGTACGGTCAGAGACATGGCGGTGGTGACGGCGATGGTGTCAATGGCGGTGTCGCTGTTGTCGCTCATGCCAGGTCTTGCCGGTGACGGCAATGCCGCCGGTGCTCGAGACACCGAGAGCATCGTCACCTCGGTCACCCCGATGCCACCGAGCGCGGTGCGAATTGACATCGTGGGCTTCGATTCGTTCTTGCGCGTACGCAGTGACGGCGTGAAAGTCGAAGTGGCGGGGTATGAGAACGAGCCGTATATACGCATCGACACAGACGGCACCGTGTGGGTGAATGACCGGTCCATCACACGAGCTATGAATGAGTCGCGCTACGGGAACGAGTACGACGCATCAGACCAATCTGCGTTCTCCACGACAGAAACTGCATGGCGAAGAATCGCTAGCAACGGCGAGGCAATGTGGCACGACCACCGGTCGCATTGGATGAGTCCGAAGCCACCAGCAACGATTGACGCGCGCGGAAAGATCCAGGACTGGGTGGTGCCCGTCTCCGTTGACGGGGTAGCCACTGATATTCGAGGTGAGATGTATCTGCGCGAGCGTGCCTCCACGTGGTGGTGGGCGTGTGGATTGATCACCGTGATAGTTCTTGCGCTTGTCGCGCTTCGTGCGCGGTCAATAGTCGACCTTGCAGCATTCAAAATTGGTGCGTTGGCACTTGCAGCAGGTGCGTGGCAGATGAATGCGCTTCCCGCAGCTGCGCGACCAGCTCCGTTGTTGTTCGGTTTCGGTGCGGCAGCTGCTCTCGCTGCAATCACGTCAGTGTTTATGCGTACACGACGCTCAGACTCAATTACTGCTCCGGCGTTTGTTGCTGGTGCTGGTTTGTCCTTGGTGCTCGGTGCATGGTTCGCGCGCGACTACGTGCAATCGGCATACATACCTGGTGCTGATGATGCGCAGTGGATAGTGCGAGTGCTCGTACCGATGATGCTTGCAGCAGGAATAGTTGGTGTCATCGACGGAGTGCGTCGAACTGCATTTCCACCAACGACAACGTCGTTGTGAAGTGAAGAACTAAACCGACAAGAGGTCGCGTGCACCAGTGTCGGAACTGGGGTGACGCAACTTGCTCATGGCGCGAGCTTCGATTTGACGAATGCGCTCACGAGTGAGGTTGAAATGTTCGCCAACCTCTTCGAGTGTGCGCGGCTCACCTTTGCCATCGAGACCGAAACGCAACTTCAAGATTTCACGCTCACGCTCATCGAGCGGAGCGAGAAGGCGCTGAATTTCTTCGGGCAACAACGACGTTGCTGCTTCTTCGAAGGGTGACACCGCAGAGCGATCTTCGACGACATCACCCAACTCGGCATCGCCATCTTCACGAAGTGGTTCGGAGAGCGACAACGGTTCGGCAGCGAAACGCAATGCCTCGGTGACTTTGTCTTCTGGCATCTCGACTTCTTTTGCCAACTCGGCAAGCGTGGCCGGACGGCCGTACTTCAGCTCGAGGCGCGAGCGAGCCTTCTGCAGTCGTGCAAGCGTGTCGCCTGCATGGACTGGAAGACGGATGGTGCGACCGGTGTTGGCGATACCGCGGGTGATGGCCTGGCGAATCCACCACGTTGCATATGTGGAGAATTTGAAGCCTTTGCGCCAGTCGAACTTCTCGACGGCGTGCATAAGGCCGAGGTTTCCTTCTTGGATGAGGTCAAGCAATGGCAGACCCGATGCTTGGTACTTCTTCGCGATGGACACCACGAGACGAAGGTTTGATTGCACGAATGCACGCTCGGCGATTTCGCCTTCACGAATGATTTTCTTCAACTCGCGTCGCTTGGCGACGGTGACATTCTTGGTGGCTGCAAGTTCTTCACCTGCTGCTTTGCCGGCTTCGATGGCCTTTGCAAGGCGAACTTCATCGTCTTTCGTGAGAAGTGTGTACTGACCAATATCTGTCAGATACAGACGGACAAGATCTTCTTCGTCGCGATCCACACGATCCTTCGCCACGCTGACTCCGAACTGTCTCACCGGCCACCCCGCCGGGGCCGAATAGGGGAAGGATACCGACGGCCTGTCTCGCAACCACATGGGAGACCAGAAGTTCGCAAAGTGGCGACATTCGTGGCGCTCCGACAGGCACAGGTTGTGAATTCTCGTTACGCTTTGGTCATGTCGAACCCTCTGCTCAATGAAAAAACGATGACTCGGGTGGCAACTCGCACCGAAAGCGACGCCGGATGGGCGGCACCGAATGGTCAGTCGTCTTCCACTTCTGGTACGTGGGCACCACCGGTTTCTGATGGTCCAGTCACCACATGGCACGGAGGTGTCATGACCGCGTCGGGTACCGCAAGCGCATCCATCATGTTGCTGTTGTTGCTCGTTGCGTCAGCAGCAATTACGTGGACGCAGGTAGATGTCATCAGTTCGACAACAGCTACAGGCGAAGCAACGACGACTCTGAACTTCCCAGTTGGCTGGGTGCTTGGTGGTTTCATCGTCGGTCTCGTATCGATGCTCGTCGCAACCTTCAAGCCAGCGCTCTCACGCTTCCTTGCGCCTGTGTATGCAATTGCTGAAGGTGTCGTACTCGGTGCAATCAGTCGCGCCTACGACGCTGAATACAGCGGCATCGTGTTGCAGGCAGTCGGTGTTACCGCTGCAGTGTTCTTCGGAATGCTGTTCATGTATCGCACCGGAATCATCAAGGTCACCAACCGCTTCCGCCGCACTGTCATGGGCCTCACCGTCGGCGTTGCGGTGTTCTATTTGGTGTCGTTGGTGTTCAGCATGTTCGGTGCCACGCCGTCATTCATCAGCAGCGCATCGGGTTTTGGCATTTTGTTCAGCGTGTTTGTCGCCGGTCTGGCGGCATTCAACTTGGCGCTCGACTTCGACATGATCGATTGGGCCGAAAAGAACAAGATGCCCGCTTACATGGAGTGGTTCTGTGCACTTAGCTTGTTGGTCACACTGGTGTGGCTGTATCTCGAAATTCTGCGCTTGTTGGCGAAGCTGCGCGAGAAGTGATCCGTTGCGCTTCAGCGCGACCAGTTGAAAAAGTCAGCGAGGCAGGTTCGCCACGCGAGACGTGGGCCGCTGCTCAAGGACCGAATCGGGAATGTCATTGCCCGTCACTTCGCATGTCCAGTACGTGCCTGCTTCAAGACGCGACAGGGCAATTTCCACATCGGCAAGGTCTTGTTCGATGGCAATCAAGTTGATGGCGGTTTCGTGCTGGTTCTCGTTCATCGACACATTGCAAGGGTAGGCGAGCTACGCCGTCCGATGCGCATCATTCCGCTTGTAGCGTGACGGGCATGCCTTTTCCTTTCCCCGCACTCGATGGTTCCACGCAACAGACGCAGAAGTTCTCCGATGTTCCCGAAATGGGCATCGACCCCAGCAAGCGGTACACCGCCACAATGGAAACCTCAATGGGAACATTGGTCATTGCACTCGATGCGGTGAAGGCACCGAAGACTGTCAACAACTTTGTGTTCCTCGCTGGTTACAAGTACTACGACGGCATCATTTTCCATCGCATCATCAACGGCTTCATGTGTCAGGGTGGCGACCCCACCGGTACTGGTCGCGGTGGTCCCGGGTATCGCTTTGAAGATGAGCTGCCAAAGCCCGGTCAGTATCAAATCGGTTCGATTGCAATGGCAAATGCCGGACCGAACACCAACGGATCACAGTTCTTCCTCATCAGCGGACAAAGTGGCGTGCAACTTCCGCCGCACTACGCGTTGTTCGGTCAAGTGGTGAAGGGTCTCGAAGTCATTGATGCGATGCAGAAGGTTGAAACCGACCGCAGTGATCGCCCGTTGACCGACGTGGTCATCAACAGCGTCACCATCACTGTCGCCGATTGACTCGCGAAGTCAGTGCCGCAGCCGCGCGCCGCATGGCGCTGGCCGCACAAGGACTCCACACATCACGCCCCACCGGACGCATAGACCGACGGCATCTACGCAAAGTGTTCGACACCATCGGTGTCATTCAAATCGATTCGGTCAACGTGTTGGTGCGCAGTCAAGAGCTTCCACTCTTTGCCCGGTTGGGTGATCATCCGCGCACGCTCATTCCTGATGCAACTGCCGATGGTGAACTGTTCGAGTACTGGGCTCACGAAGCAGCACATGTACCGGTGGAACATCATCGTTTGTTTCGTTGGAAGATGAACGAGGCCAAGAAGGGGGCCATGTGGTCGGGGCTGCATGAATTGCAGAAGACCAAACCACATTTCGTGCGCAACGTGTTGAAGAAAGTCCGCGATGAAGGGCCACTTGTCGCAGGTGACGTGAAGACACATACGGGGCCCAAAGGCTCATGGTGGGACTGGGATGAAGGAAAGGCTGCACTCGAGTACTTGTTCTGGACCGGACAGTTGACGGCAACGAGACGCGAGAAAGATTTCGCCCGCGTGTACGACCTTCCCGAGCGCCATATGCCATCTCATGCACTCCAGTCTCCGACACCTAGTGCAACTGAGGCGCGTCGCGAACTGTTGTTGCTTGCAGCACGGTCGTTGGGTGTCGGTACGGCAAAAGATCTTGCTGATTACTTCCGCCAACGGGTAACCGCAGCTGCACCTCACCTTGCCCACTTGGTCAAGACAGGTGAGTTGGAGCAAGTGCGCGTCGAGGGTTGGCGTGAACCGGCTTATGTTCACCCCGCTGCGCGAGCACCGCGAACTGTGAGCGGTAGGGCATTGCTATCGCCGTTTGATTCGTTGTGTTGGTTTCGTCCGCGTATTGAGCGGTTGTTTGATTTCAACTACCGCATCGAGATCTACACCCCAGCACCAAAGCGCGTGTACGGGTACTACGTGTTGCCGTTTCTCTTGCACGATCGACTCGTTGCGCGTATCGACCTGAAAGCTGATCGGCACACCAGCCGGCTGATGGTCAATGGAGCATTTGCAGAGCGCGAAGTCGACAAGAAGGTGGTGGCGTCAGAGTTGGCCGATGAGTTGTCGTTGATGGCGAAATGGTTGGGCCTTGACAGCGTTCATGTGGGAACGCGTGGAGATCTCAGTGCGCTCGTGAAGCGGGCGAGTCGAGTTCGGTGACCCAGCGAATTGCGCCCGTCACCACCTGACCAACTGGACGATACGCAAAACGTTCCGTGAGTGGCATCCACGGCAATCGCAACATGATTCGCGTCCACACTGGCAGTAGTGACACTGCGCCGGCAGCAATGAGGGCATAGGGAACTCGCTGTGCTGCCGGAAGTGGCGGAGTGATGAGCAAGTAGCGAGCGGCATCACGTGACTCACGTGTGCTGCGCAACTCTGGGCGATATTCACGCAAGTGATCATGAAGTGCTTGTTCAGACTCTGGTGGTGCTGGCACACCCAACTTGCGCGCAATTACGGCCATGTCACTGACGTACGCGTCACGACCTTCTTGGTCGAGCGGGTTCGCGCCAAACACTTGATGTGCCGCAAGAAAGCTGTCGACTTCAGCAATGTGCACCCAACGAAGTAGGTGTGGGTCGTTCGCACTGTATTCCTCACCTGTGCTTGTGGTGCCTACAACACGAGTGTGCACGGCGCGAACACGATCAACAGCTTGTTGAGCAACTTCCGCAGGCCCAAATGATGTCGCTGCCAAAAAATCGGCGGTGCGCTGTAAGCGTCCCCATGGATCGTTTCGATAGTCACTGTGTTGCGCCACGCCAGCCATGGCGCGTGGATGTAGTGACTGCACCAATAAGGCGCGCATGCCACCAATGAACATCGATGCATCGGCGTGAACACGATGAATAGGGCGGTCGGGGGCGAACCAACGCTCGCCCGGTGCATCCATGATGTGCGCTGCCTTTTCATCGGCGTTCGGCCCGATAACCCTGTCGCGAAGCGCCCCGGCAAGCGATTGCCGAACGGACTCCACCTGAGGAAGTCGGCGCAGTGCTTCGAAGTTCACGCTCCCATCGTGACAGTGATTTCAGGCGCGTGCATAGCGCACCGGTATGTATTTCTCGCACCAGTACGCTTTGCTCCGTGAGTGACACCCCCGCTGGCTCTTCGCCCGACACACGTCACATGCCTCGCTGGGTACCACGGGCGGTGGTGCTTTTTTGGCTCGGGTACTTGGGAATGTTGGTGGTTCGGTATTCGTTCAATCGACTGAGCCAATTGCTCATTCTGTTGCTTGTCAGCTTGTTCCTGGCCTTCGCCATTGAACCTGGCGTCAATGCTCTCAGTCGTCGAGGGTGGGGACGTCGACGGGCGACATCGTCCATCATTCTTGCGATCATTCTCGGCGTCTTGGCCTTCATCGGAATTGTGGGAACAGTCGTCGGCACACAGCTCGCAGACTTGGCAACAAACAGCGAACAGTATGTGAACGACACGGTGAAGTTCATCAATGACGCGTTCAACACGAACATCGACCCGCAAGCGGTGAACGATCGCATCACCGACCCCAATGGCCCAGTGCAGAAATTTATTGACAGTCAACAAGACCGAGTGTTCTCGGTGACGTTGCAGGCGCTCGGAGTATTGCTTCAGATTTTGTCCATCGTGTTGTTCACCTATTACTTGGTTGCCGATGGTCCACGATTGCGGCGTTCCATCTGTAGCCGTCTCGAACCAGACAGACAGCGCCGAGTTCTCGACACATGGGATCTTGCAATCACCAAGACCGGTGGGTATCTGTATTCGCGTGCGTTGCTGGCATCGTTGTCCGCGTTCTTTCATTGGATCGCTTTTCAAGCAATCGGTATTCCTGCACCAGTTGCCATGGCGTTGTGGGTCGGACTTGTGTCGCAATTCCTGCCGGTCATTGGCACATACCTCGCTGGTGTGTTGCCAATTCTTCTTGCCTTCCTCGACTCACCTTTGAAAGCTCTCATCAGTGTCGGCTTCATCGTGGTGTATCAACAGGTCGAGAACTACTTGTTTGCGCCGCGTGTGACGGCACGCACCATGGAGATTCATCCGGCCTTTGCGTTCGGAGGTGCGATTGCAGGTGGAGCGTTGCTCGGGCCCATCGGTGCAATTCTCGCTTTGCCGGCTGCCGCTATGGCACAAGCGCTGGCCAGCAGTTGGGGTCAGCGTTACAACGTCATTGACGACACCCTCACGAACATTCGCGAAATAGACAAACCGCAACGCAAGCGCACACGGAAACGCAAACATCAATGACGGTGGGCGTGCGACCAGAACAGTTCGCGCCTCTTGCAGTGATGTCACGAAGTGGTGTTGATGAGAGCGTGCATTTTGGTGCTGTCGTCGGCTTGAACAGTGATGGCAGCGATGCATTCACTGTCGGCGATGCTGGCGTCACCATCTACCCCCGTAGCTCAACAAAGCCGTTGCAAGCATTGGCAATGGTGCGCGCTGGTCTTGTGTTGCCACCAGAGTTGTTGGCCTTGGTATGTGCCAGTCACAACGGCGAAAAAGTGCACCTTGAGGGGGTGCGTGCAATTCTCGCGTCGGCAGGGCTCGACGAGTCTGCGCTGGGGAACACTGCCGGTCACCCCCTAGATGTCGAGTCGCAGTATCAGGCCATTCGCGACGGGGTTGCAAAGACGCCGTTGCAGATGAATTGCAGTGGCAAGCACGCGGGAATGTTGGCAACGTGCAAGGTAAATGGTTGGCCACTCGAGGGCTATCTCAATGAGAGCCACCCACTGCAACAAGCCATCACCGATGCGGTGCCGACTGTCGCAGGCGAGGCCGCAGCGGCAATCGGAGTTGATGGCTGTGGTGCACCGGCACATGTGGTGACGTTGCGCGGACTTGCGCGAATGTTCCGGTCAATTGCTGTCGGTGATGCCGGTGACGCTGGCACTCAGGTGTACACCGCAATGTCACAACACCCGTACATGGTCGGAGGTCGTGGTCGCCATGTCACCGCCATCGTGTCGTCGGTGAAAGGTCTGTTCGCAAAAGATGGTGCAGAAGCTGTGTATGCAGCTGCGTTGCCAGACGGACGTGCAGTGGCTTTGAAAGTGTCTGATGGTGGTGGCCGAGGTGAGCCAACTGTGTTGTTGGCAGCGCTTGCGCAACTCGGTATCGACGTGTCGCAGGTTCCTGAGTCAGTGCATGAAATTGCACTTGGTCACGGCAAGCAAGTGGGCCAGTTGCGCGCAGTGTGCTTTGGCAACACAGTTGGTGCGTGAGGTCAAACATGACGTCAATTCCATTTGTTCCTCGCATCGATGATGCCCCATACGCAACTGCACAACAGATATCGCCGCTCATCCGCCGAGTCATTGCCGAGAACCCATCAAAGTTCACATATCGCGGCACGGGCACGTACATCATTGGCACTCATGACGTTGTGGTGATCGACCCGGGTCCGCGTCTCGACAGTCACCGTGAAGCGCTGCAGCGAGCACTTGAGGGGTGCAATGTTGTCGGCATTGTCGTCACCCACTGCCACGCGGATCACTCGCCACTTGCCCAGTGGCTCAAAGAGTCGACTGGTGCACCTACATACGCACTCGGGCCACATGCCGATGTGGTGTTCGATGCCGATGACATCGAAGAAGATGATGACGAAGACGAAGACGACGCAGACGGCGCTGATGCGCACTCAGATGAACCGCGCGAAACCATCGACACCGAATTCCAGCCCGATGTCACTGTGGTGGATGGAGAGGTATTTCTCTCAACTGGTGAATTCTCTCTTGTTGCAGTGGCCACACCCGGGCATACGTCGAACCACTTGTGTGTTGCGTTGCCAGAAGAGCGAGCACTGTTCACTGGAGACCACATCATGGGTTGGAGCACCACGGTGGTGTCACCACCAGATGGTGACATGGGTGAATACATGCACTCACTGCAAAAAGTTGCTGATCGTGGTGACGCAACGTTGTATCCCACACACGGTGGGCCCATCACCAACCCAGCACCGTTTTTGGCTGCGTATGCGCAACATCGTCGAGAACGTGAGCAACAGATTCTCGACCAGCTAGTGACCGGCCCGAAGACCATTCGCGACATGGTGTCAGTGATGTATGCCGACGTTGACAAGAAGCTTCACAAGCCGGCGCGGCGTAGCGTGTGGAGTCATCTCATTCAATTGCACCGGCAAGGTCGTGTGACGCTCGTCGATAGCGACATGCCGCGTCGAACGTCGACCTACGCCAAGGCGTAGTACGCGTCAGTCGTCTTTTTTGCGCTTGCTGCGTCGCCAAGCAATACCCACGAGGCGTTCAACGATGAGAGTGAGCGCCACCACGACGACCATCAGCCACCACACAGGAATGTCGGTGGCCTTGTAGACGATGAAGTTCACTTCCGTGCGCTTGGTGTTGGCGATGATCATGAGCAACAAGAACACCACGGTGATGATTGCTCCGACACCAGCTGGTGACAATTTGCTTTCTGGTTTCGGCTGAATGTCCTTGTTGTTCATGTGAACCATCTTTTCATCTCGATTGATGCGAAAGTGTCAGTCAACGACGCCGTCAGGAAGTCGCTCTGGGTTGAAGAACGCGAAGAATTCGCGCATCCAGCCCTTCAACGTGCGGTTGGCATTCGACATGCGTTTGTCGAGCACCTTGCCGTCTCGGTCGTCTTTGCCAGGCGAGGTATAGGTGACGAACTGAGGGAACTGGCCGGTGATGTCAAGTTGCATCGCGGTCTCGCAGCCCACATATACGAGTGTGTCGGCCAGTAAGTGAATGTCGGCATCACCAACTGTCACGTGCATCAACTTGCCGTCTTCACGTATGCAGGCTCCGCTTCGAAGAGTGAAAACCTTGTCGTGGAAGTCTTCGCCCCAGTTCACGCTGCCCGCGTCGCGCACAACGTTCTTGCCCTTCAACACAACCGATGGCAGGTTTTGGCGCATCGCCCGCCATGTGCCGTCGTTAGTGAAGTCGCGTCCGTACACACCAATTGCCACTTGACCCTCAGGCGAGATGGCGAGTGTGGCGAGGCCTTTTTTCAGCGGTCGAACGATTTTTCCTTCAGCCATGTAGCCACCATCGGTGTGTTCCCATCGAAAGCCACCGTTGAAGCTGGCCACGAGGGCAGACACGGCGCGAGCTTGCACTTTGTTGCCGTTCTTCCACGGGCCGCCACCAGGAAGTTCATTGCCGTTGTACAACGCAGCGCGCACACGCGACTGATCAATGACAGCGACGCTCGCCACGACTGAGCCGTACTTGCGCGAGGGGCGTAAAGAGGTGGCCCACACCACTGGGCTTCCTTGCAACTTGGCTATCGCAGTCCATTTTCCTTCGCCACGTAATGGTGCTGCGAGAACGGGCGTGATGTCTTGTGGGCCGGCGTAGGGAAGTGCTGGGTCTTCAGGAATTGTTGTCGTGGTGGCGACAGGGGCCGGAACGCCGGTGTCGATGTCACCTTGTGAACCAGTTGCTGTGGTGTTCGCAACTACGTCGGCAGGGTTGGTGGTGGTCGTTGTTGTCTCGGCGGTACTTGAGGTTGGGAGTGAGTTGGTTGTTGTCGTTTCGACTGTTGTCGGGGTTGTTGCTGCGTCGTCAATGTCTGTGTCGTCGATATTTGTGGTGTCATCGGTTGCAAGACCCAGCTCAGTCGCCACCTCGGTAGAGGGCGGGTCAGACCGCAGCCACACTTCGAGAACGTTGACAACGGCACCCAAATTGTTGTTGCGTGCCCACTGTGCAACGTTTTGTTGCACAGCAACGCCTGGGTTTGCCAACACATACGACACAACCGATGTGCTGACGGCAATACCGAACACCACCGCAACGGCGGCGATGGACAACAGAACTTTGCGGCGACGAGTCATGTGATCAGAAGCGACGCATCTCGCTCTTCAACAAGTCGAGACCCAAGTTGCCAAGGTTGAGACCGAATGCATGCCAGTCACGCAAATTGAATGACGCACCGTGTTTCGCTCTTGCTTCGTCACGCAGAGCCAGCCACTCACGTTCACCCAACTTGTAAGAAATTGCCTGTGCTGGCCAGCCGAGATAACGGTTGACTTCACTCCAGTTGAATTCTTCATCGCTTGATGAGCGAGCGTTCATGAACTCAAATATCAGGTCTGGCGTCCACGCTTCGCCTGCGTGCCATGACGAATGCTTCGGAATAGGAAGGCCGCAGTGCACACCACAATCAACGACCACGCGCGCTGCGCGGAACACTTGCGCGTACAGATAGCCCAGTCGATATTCGGGGTTGTCAAGAAAGCCGAATTCATCCATGAGGCGTTCGGCGTACAACGCCCAACCCTCGCCATGACCTGACACGAACGTGTTGCGTTGGTAACGCGACAAACGATCACGATTCACCGTTGCGACTGCGATTTGAAGGTGATGGCCAGGAACGCCCTCGTGATACGCGGTTGTGGGCTCGCCCCAACGGGGGAACACACTGCGTCCGTTTGCGGGGTACCACGTGCGACCAGGGCGAGAGAGATCTTCGCTCGGCCCGGTGTAATACATGGCAGCGGCGCCACCAGGTGGCGAGATCATCGCTTCAACAGTGCGTACTCGCGGGTCAAGGTCGAAGTGTCCGTTCGACAGCAAGAAATCCATTGCTTCGTCCATCAGCTCTTGCAACCACGCGCGTAAGTTCTCTTCCCCGTGCACTGCACGATTGGGGTCAGTGTCGAGCAGGTGGCGCACTTCGTTCACTGACGCATCAGGCACAATCTGCTGAGCGATTTTCTTGATTTCAGCATCGAGTCGCATGGTTTCTTCCCAGCCCCACTCGTATGCATCTTCTGCAGATATCTGCATTCCGAGAAATCGGCGACGGGCAACCTCGTGTGCATCACGACCACAGCCATCTTCAGTTCGTGCATGCGGTGCGTACTGCTTTATCAAGAAGTCGGCAGTCTCCGCCATCGCACGACTTGCATCAGCAGCGGCTGCACGCAATGCATCCATCGGCGCACCAGCAACAGACGACGCAGACTCTGCAAAAGTGGTGAAGAACCCTGGCTCACTCGGTGTGCCGGCCCACGCAGACAGTTGTTCTGCTTGGCCTTTCACCTGGCGCAGCGATGCGGTGATGCCGCGCTCCATTCCAAGTGACCATGACTCGCGCATTCCTGCGAATGCTCCCGGAACATTCGCCATACGCTTGGCGATGACTTCCCAGTCGGCCGCTGTGTCAGTGGGCATGAGGTCAAAGATCGAGCGCGCTGCATCGACATCGCCGGCGATGATGCGAATGGATGACAGGTGGTCACCTGCATCGAACGCCATGATGTCGGCTTGTAGGCCTTCACGCAGTACGCCGGAGGCCAAACGGTCATCGTCTGAGTCGGTGGCCAATGAGTCGAGTTGGGCGAGTGTCGTACGTGAGAGAGCTTCGCGCGCAGCATGTCCAGTGGGACTGAAGTCGGTCATGAGGTGGTCGTACCCTGGAATACCCAAGTACGTCGCGGTTCCTGGGTCGAGGGCGGCGCTTTGTTCGATGTACTTGTCGGAGAGGGCGAAGACCGGAGATGTCATGTCGCCAATGTAGGCGGTGGACTAGTTGTCACGCTTGCCGCGAAGGTGCTTACCGATGTACGCCACCACCACTCGTTGGCGCTCGTCATCCAAATAGATATGGATACGGAACAAGTGCATTTTGCGACCTCGGCGAAGGTGCGCCTCGGCTCGTACGGTTCGGCCGTCGAGCGTGATGAGGTAGTCCTCCTCGTACTTCTGACGCGCTGTATCGGAGATGGTGGGTGCATAGTCAAGGCCGACGTTGCGGCAGGCGAGTTGGAATGACGTGCGATTCAAGTCGCCGCTCATCCACGCTCGAGCAACATCGTTCAAGCGCGCCAAGTCTTGAAGCACCGCGATCGGTTCTGGCCCTTCAAGCTCTTCACCCGATTCGATTGCACGCGGATGGAAGTACAGGCACGTGCATTTCTCTTGGGCGATACGCAGGGCTTCTTTCATGGTGGCAACGGCAGTGCCTGAGGCCATCGAACCTGCCATCGACCCAGCCATTGTTTCGAGCGTGACATTGCGCAACACCAACTCGTCGACAACTTGACCTTTTTGTTCAAGCTGAGATCGTTGCTCGGCAATCATGCGGTCGGCGCTTGCAACTGCACCTTCAAGTTCGCTGATGCGACGCACCGCAGACTCGTACGCCACTTCTAGTTCGTCGCCATCTTCGAAAGTTTCGCCCTCGTCTATCTCTTCGTCATCGAAGTAATTGTCAACCGGCGGAGGTGGAACACGCGGTGGTGCGAGTGACAACGCAGCAGTCTTCAACACTTCTTGAACCAAGTGTTTGCCTTCAGGAACACGTGATGCAGGTGGCATTTCGCGTAATGAGAGTGTCATCACATCTCGTGGCCCGGCCCAATAGACATAAATAGAACCGGGTGATGTGAGTGACTCACCGGTGATATCGATGAAGCCTCGCACTGCATCGGCAGAGTCGAGACAAAATGAATGCACTAAACCAGATAACGGACCAGCACCTTTGGCGAACAACGCCGGAGTGTTTCGCTCGTAGTCGCGTACTTCGATGAGCACCGGCAAGTTGCGCCCGGGCGCACTCACCAACATCGCACCGACGCTTTGACCACCAAGTGTGTCGCGGATGATCTCTGTGTCTGCGGTGACACGGCGGTTTGCGTCGTACACGGGAATTGCGCGCAGAACACGTTGTACAAGTTGCACCAAATTCGGTGGCACCGGAGTGGCGCTCATCTTCGTGATGCGTTGGCTCATCGGCAAGGTCACACTGCGAATGTCGAAAGTGAGGCTTGCAGTGTTCATCACCACGGTGATGTCAGTGGCGGTGGAGTGAGATGCACTCGGAGTGTTCGCACTGATTGACACGCGAAACACGGGGTCATCGGCACCTTCACGAGTACGCACAAACGTTCCAGGAGGTCGTTCTTCTGGTGGGTATTCGTCAACCAACCAATCACTCACCAAATCGACAAGACGAATGCGATCAGTATCGGTGCACTCATCGGCCGTGAGTGAGATGGCGTAGGTGGTGATCATCGAGGATCACCAATGTCGTCGACGGTGCCGGCGAAGCGACGGCGGGTCAGTAGGTCAGCGGTACGGCTCGAGCGCCTCATGAATGGCGCAGAGCGCAGACGACACGACAGCAGCCTCATCAGGGGCGAGTGTAAGCAGTCGGTCGAATGCTGAGGCTTCGATATTGATGGAAGGGCTCAATTGGTAGGAATCTTGGCTTTCGAGGGTCGGTTCGTCCATATTCAGTCGCGCGTTGCAACCCACTTCGCGATCGATCCAACACTGCGCTGCGGTGCCGAGCGCTTGAGTGGTCCACCCCGTCTCGAGCCCGAAAGTCCATGCGCCTTGTGGAAGCGCGCGTCGATCGACAGCCACATGCTCAGGCACTCGCGTGACAGGAACTTGCATACGAACTATCGGACCAGAGTGATCGGCGTGATTCACGGTCACGACGACAGTGTCTTGTTGCACCGGAAGAACCATTGGGTCGTCGTGCAACAACGGCGTTTGCGCGAACTGATCGGGTGTCACCACTTCCCACACCCACGGCCGACCAGCTGAGTCGATGGCAGGAACTTGCATGCCAACCCATGCAATGTCGAGACCTTTCAGTGACACCGGTTGCCACGTGAGCACATCTGACAATCGCGCAAGTGACTGTTTCACGGTGTCAACCAGACCGAACATCGAGAACAATGGTGCCAACTGCGGTTGCCGAGATGGTGGATACCAGTTGTGCTTGTGGACAACTGTCGTGAGACAGCGTGGTTGATGTAAAAGTCGACGGGTCAGCGCGATGAGCGAGTCCAGAACGTGGCGCGCCACGCATCGGTTGTCTCGCCATCAACAAAGAGTCGCCACTCGAACGTGCGGCTCTCAGGCAGCGGTATCGGCGCGAAGTTCACGGCAAACGGCACATTGATATCGGCGCCCTCAGGGTGTTCACCACCGGGACGACTGACGGTGAACGAGCCGTGGAATCCGATGTTGTTGCCATCGGGACCAGTGACTGCGTGCCCATCGGCGTCGATGAGATTCAACATGAAGTTGTGCTCGGTATCAGTGTGGCTCCACGGAACTTCGAACATGATGCCGATGCCACATGGTGCGGGCCCTGGCCCAACCACACACCATCCGCCACCCACCAGCGTCAACTTGCCGTCGGATACCGATGCGTAGTCGGCGAGCATCATGGTTGCTCTCATGACAGCGTGATGCTCGCAGTCGCTCGACCAGCGCGTGGATGTTGTGCGACAACTTCGACGACTGTGCCATGCGTTGCCTTTACTGTCCACGTAGCCAATGCACGATCACCCGTGCCATCGCTCATCGCACCACCGTTCATGCGCAATGCGACACGTCCTTCTAACTGCCCCAACTTCTTTCGAGCAGAATCACCAACCGGAGTTGCACCACTGATCTCGACGGTTAGCGGTAATACCAAGTTGTTCTTGTTTGCACGAGTGGTGATGTACGTGGGCAACCAGCCAGTGTTCGCCACGCCGACACGAACGAGCCAGTTGTCATCGCCCAAGTGTTGAGCGTCTACGAGAAGTACTTCGAGCCTCGGGCTTCTCAGCGCCTGGTGCACGGCAAAGCGCGAGTGCGGGGCCACTTCGTCACGAAGTTTCGATGTCGGTGCATTGGTCCAGATGCGGAATGCATCCGTGCCGCCCAACTCAATGTTGCCCAGTTGTGGGTGATTGAAGGAGTACCACGGCACATACGAACCGGGTGCATGAGTATCGCTCCACTTAGCGACTGCAAGTTCTTGCTCAACTGTCGGCCCCACATACCAAATGTGAGTCGATGAGCGTTCGTTGGTGGCTGCAGCGATGGCGTCCCAGAACTCGGTTGTCCATCCGACAAGACCAAGATGGTCGTACACCCAGTCGTCGGCAGCGCCGCTCATGACATGTGATTTGTCCCACGTGAAACTTTCGTACACCGAATACACCGGATACGTCGACAACTCTGTGCATGCGCGACCGATTTCGTTGTACACCCACAAATCTTCCGGCGGAAGCGATGAGTCTGATTTGGTGCTCGATGGTCGAAGCAAGATCCCGCCTGAGGTGTGATACGCGTTGTATCCGCAAATGTTCGGACGAGCAGTGATGGCACGCACCAACGCATCAATCTCGGGTTCGGACAACGGATGGTCGCCTGCGCCAGTTGTGCTGGTGTCCCAACCTGCCGGAAAGTTGCGGTTCATGTCGAGGCCGCGCGGGTTGCGTGGTTGCGGAATGGTGAAACCGTCGTAGTCAGCAAGTGACCCTTCGCTCAACAGTCGATAACGCTGCGCACCACGCGGTGCATCAGCGTGTTCAACCGGAATCATGACGCGCGCATCAGACGGGTGTTCCACCCAGGCACCATGTTCATCGCGCAGGCGCATGGTGAGAACACGTCCATCACCATCGATGTCTTCATACGTCAACAGGCCTGGCCAACGGTGCCCGTCTGTCCATGGCCACGGGCGCATGCTCGAGCGCACGAAGTGAGGCTTGTCGCCGAGCGCGGCTTCGACGCCGTCGGGGTTCACACGTGGTGCGACATAGAAGGTGCGGGTGCGAAGCGCTTCGACAACGTCAGTGTCACCTGATGCATAACCATCGACCAAGTGATGAATGAGGTGAAGCGCTGCAACGCCACCAGTGACTTCGACAGCATGAATGTTCGCGTCCACCCAGTGCGCGGGTTTGTGTTCGGCCGCACCAGTGGATGAATCAGTGATGGTCACCAACCAGAGGGTGCGACCTTCATGCGACGTGCCATAAGACGACATCGACACGAGGTTGGGGTGTTCGGATGCGATGTTCTGCAACCACTCGGTCATCTCTTGGTACTTGAGGAATCTGTCGAATGCATACGCCACGGCCATGGGCAGAGCCTATGAGCACAGGTCAGTAGGGTTCTCATGTGATGGCGACTGCCGATAGCGCATACATGCAAGCCCTTTCGCGAGTTCGTGAGGGAGCCGATCATCATGAGGAGGCACGCGGTCTCATTGCCCAGATGACGGTGGAGGAGCGCCTGCATTGTCTCGATGGAGGAGCGCCGGTGGCAGGCGGACTTGCGGACATGTCTCGTGGTGGTTATCACCGTCGTCCGTTCCGTGCATGTCGAGTCGAGCGCCTCGGCATTCCTGGCTTTCATTTCAGCGACGGCCCACGGGGTGTGGTGGTTGGCCCAGCGACTGCATTCCCCGTGACTATGGCACGAGGTGCGAGTTTCGATGTTGAGTTAGAGGAACGTATCGGTGACGCCATCGGCGTCGAATTGCGCGCGGTAGGTGCAGATTTATACGGCGGCGTATGCGTGAACATCTTGCGCCACCCAGCATGGGGGCGCGCCCAAGAGGTGTATGGAGAAGACCCACATCACATGGGGGTGATGGGCGCAGCACTCGCAAGTGGTGCGCAACGGCATGTGATGGCGACAGTGAAGCACTTCGCATTGAACAGCATGGAAAACGCTCGATTCAGTGTCGACGTGACGTGCGATGAACGCACGCTTCACGAGATCTACCTACCTCATTTCAAGCACATCGTCGATGAAGGCATTGCATGTGTGATGAGTGCATACAACTCGGTAAATGGTTCGTGGTGCGGCGAGAACGCAGAATTACTCACCGACATTCTTCGTGAGCAATGGGGATTCGATGGTTTTGTGATCTCTGACTGGATTTTCGGACTGCGTGACGGAGTCAAGAGTGTGCGCAACGGACTCGATGTCGAAATGCCATATCGCATGATTCGCCACGCGCCCATCGTGGTAGCTCTCGAAAGTGGCGAGTTATCGATGGAGGTCATCGATGCAGCAGTCGAGCGCACACTGGCGACGATGTTGCGTTTCAACATCGGTGATCGACCCATCAGCGATGCATCAGTGCTGGTGAGTGATGCCCATCGCGAGTTGGCTCGTGAGGCGGCCCAGAAGTCAATGGTGTTGTTGCAGAACAGTGCGGTCAATGGCGTGGCTGTGCTTCCGCTAATTGCGTCGGCATTGGAGTCTGTCGCTGTTGTCGGTCGATTGAGCGATATGCGCAACCTTGGCGACGGTGGAAGCAGTGACGTGATGGCGCCGCAGGTGGTGACACCACTTGCTGGAATTCGAGGAGCATTGCCAAACGTCGATGTGCTGCATGCTGACGGATCTGATGTTTCGTATGCAGCGCGTCTTGCAGAAGGCGCCGATGTTGCTGTGGTGGTTGTCGGGTACACGAAAGAAGATGAAGGCGAATTCATTGGCACGTTCGAGGACAGTCAGGACCTCGCAAAACTGTTCCCCAAGGATCCACAACCTGAGTTGGAGACTGCATACGCGGCATACATCGCTGAGGTCGATCATGAACTTCCCGATGTGATGCGTGAGAAGTCACGCGATGTCACCTTTGCCGTCGGTGGTGATCGCACATCACTTCGTCTGCGCGACGATGATGTCGCACTTATTCGTGCCGTCGCAGAGCATCAACCACGGACAATTGTCGTGATTGTTGCGGGCTCTGCAGTTGTGATGGAGGAGTGGCGACACGATGTGCCGGCGATTCTCATGAGTTGGTATAGCGGCATGGAGGGTGGATACGCGTTGGCAGACGTGTTACTCGGAGTGGTGAACCCTTCCGGTCGCTTGCCCTTTGTCGTGCCAAAGTCTGAAGACCATCTGCCGTTTTTCGATGCGACCGCGCGTGAGATCACATACGACTATTGGCACGGACAATGGAAGCTCGACCGAGATGGCAATGCAGCTTCGTTCCCCTTCGGTTTTGGCTTGTCATACACCACTTATTCCGTGCATGACGCGCGGGTGCAACGTGAGGGCGACAACATTTCGATTTGTGCACAGGTGTCGAACACCGGTGCAATCGCTGGTGCGTCGGTCGTTCAGGTGTACGCATCGTTACCTGGTGGAGTTGTCGAGCGAGCACAACGCAAGTTGGTGGGTTTCGCTCGCTGTGTTGTTGCTGCTGGCGACACAACAACTATCGACATTGACGTGCCGGTACGGACACTCGCCGTGCGAGATGTAAAGACCCATGACTGGTGGTTGGAGCCGGGCGAGTGGGTGTTCGACATCGCTCAGTACAGCGGAGACCCAACTGGTGTTGAAGCCAGAGTGACGATGACGGAAGAGCGATTTAACCGATGACCTCTCGACGCGTCGACGACGTGTCGTCGACTAGCACACGTCGCCGCTCTGACATCGAAGGGTTGCGAGCCCTCGCAGTGGCGATGGTGTTGCTGTATCACGCGCATGTGCCGGGCTTTGGCGGCGGGTATGTCGGAGTCGACGTGTTCTTCGTGTTGTCAGGTTTTCTCATCACCGGACTGCTGGTGAATGAACGCGAGCAGACAGGTCGTATTTCATTCTCGTTGTTCTATTCACGGCGCGTCCGCCGCATCTTGCCGATGTCGGCTCTCGTGGTGGTTGCGACACTCGTGACCTCTTATATGTGGATTGAGCCGCTGCGATTGCGTGAGCTGGGTTCTGATGCCATCGGCACAGCATCGTTTTCGTCCAATTTCTTGTTTGCGAACAGAGGGGCGGACTACTTGCAGTCGACGTTGCCGCCATCGCCACTTCAGCACTATTGGTCGCTCGCAGTTGAAGAGCAGTTCTACGTGGTGTGGCCAGTGTTGGTACTGGTCGTTTGTCTTGGTGTGCGTGGCTCAGTGCGTCGTCGGGTGAGTTTGTTGTCGATTGTCGTCGCGGCGTCCTCGTTTGTTGCCTGCATGATCACCATGGAACGTGCGCAGCCCTGGGCATTCTTCGCACCTCATACTCGAGCGTTCGAGTTGGCACTGGGCGCGTTGTGCGCCACAGTGCCACTTGCACGACTGCATCGCTCACCTCTGCTTGCATCATTCACATCATGGGCGGGCATCGCCCTCATCATCGCTAGCGCAACGAATTTTTCTGAACAGACGCGTTTCCCAGGGCCGTGGGTGTTGGTTCCGGTGGTGGGAACAATGCTCGCACTGCAAGGTGGCGACTCGCATCGCTTCGCACCAAACCTGATTCTGCGCGCAGCACCGGTGCAGTGGCTCGGGTCGCGTTCGTACTCGGCGTACCTGTGGCACTGGCCAGTGCTGATCATTGCCCCTGCAATGTTGGGTAATGAGCTGACGGGAACCCAACAGGTGATGTGCCTGGTCATTGCTCTGGGTTTCACCGAACTCGGACACGTGCTCATCGAACGGCCGGTTCATCGCAACCATTCGCTTGAAGGTCGTCGTGCGTTGTCGTTGGCGTTGGCAACGATTCTCATCAGCGGAGCAGCCGGAGCGCTTGTTCGCAACAATCCACGGACGTTTTCCGGCGGCGAAGATGTGGCTGCGCCAACGTTGGACTCAACGACAACTTCGACTCTTGCAACGTCGACAACTTCAGGGGTTCCCACGACCACGATCCCGGTAGCACCAACGCTTCCTCCGTATCAGGGACCGCTGCAGGCGATAGTTGATGCCACGAAGAGCAATGTGTTGCCAGCCAACCTCACGCCAAGCCTTGGCGACGCACTCTTGGACTTTGCGGCCGTATACCAAGACGACTGTCATACATCGTTCTCATCAGTGCAGCAGAAGAACTGCATCTTTGGTGACCCGAACGGCACCACTTCAGTGGGTCTCTATGGCGACTCACACGCTGCACAGTGGTTTCCAGGGCTCGAGAAAGTAGCCATCAAGAGGAAATGGAAACTCATCACGTATACCAAGCGCGGCTGTCCTCCAGCAGACATCGAAGTGTGGAGCAAGGTGCTTGGTCGCCACTACACCGAATGTGATGCGTGGCGTGAGAACGTGTACAAGAAGATGGTCGACGACAAAGTGAAAGTTGTGCTTGTGGCGCAGTTCGATCGGTTGTTGTCGAAAGAGACAAAGATCCCCATTTGGCAGCGTGATTGGCGCATTGGGCTGCAGGGCACAATCGACATTTTGAAGGGACTCGGCATCACGCCGATTCTTTTCGCCGACACTCCGTTTCCTGCACGAGACGTACCGACATGTCTGTCGGCAAGTCCGAAAGACATAGACGTGTGCAACCCCATTCCCAGTGCGGCACTGCGGGCTGACATAGCTGAAGTGCGGGAGGACCTTTCTGTGAAGAACTCGGTGCCGTTGCTTCGGACCAAGGATTGGTTCTGCACTGCCAACATCTGTCCTGTTGTAGTGGGCAATATTCTCGTTTACCGTGATGACAACCACATCACCAGCGCCTACGCCAAGTTCTTGGGACCGGTACTTGATGCGGCGTTGGAACCGGTAGTGAGTTGGTATTCGAAATGACGACACAAAAAACACTTCAACAGCTTCTGGATGAACACATCGCCGCTGGTCATCTCACTCAAGAACAGGCAGATGACATCTCTGGGGCACCACGTTGGTCTTTCAGTATCCAAGAGGCTTTGTACTACTTGGCCGGCGTGATCATCGCCGTGGGTGTGGTTCGTCTGTTCATCGCCGTCCTTGAAAATGCGTCAGAAATTTCGATTTCGAGTTTTCTCTACGTGGTTGCCGCTGCGTTTGCCGGCGTCGCATGGTGGGCAGAGAAAGGTGCGGAAATCCGTCGTCGCTTTGGTGAAGTGTGCGAGTTGGCGTCTGAGTTATCGGCAGCTTTTGCCACTGGCGTTCTCGTCACCTATCTGTGGACTGAAAGTGAGTGGACAGGAATTGCCATCGGATCTGTCTTCTTCGTGTTTGGTTCTTGGCGAGCGCGACACACCGATTTTGCCGGATCACTCACCATCATCCCGTCGGCACTCGTGGTGGCCGGAATGGTGGGCGCGTTGCTTGACCTTCGTGAACCGAACGATGCATTACCGATGATGGCTGGTGCCATGGTTCTCATCTTGGTGTCGTTCACCGGTGTCCATTTCTCACTCGCACCGCGAGTTGCAGGTTCAGCATTTCTCATCGGCTCCACTTTGGGGTGGGTTGGTATGCATGAAGGTGGCTGGGCAGCGGCAATCGCGATTATCGGTGCTGCTGCCATGTTTTCTTACGGCGCCAGAATGCTGTTGCTCGACATGTTGGTGAGCGCCGGAATCATCATTACGGCCTCTGTCGCGATTGTGTCGTTCAACACTTTCGACAATCAGGTTCTGCAGGGTGTTGTGGTCATCATCGTCGGTGTGGCGATGCTGGCAGTCACTCTGCCGTATGCCCGCCGTCGAAAAACTCTC